>PLXC01000004.1 GCA_003151275.1 Candidatus Melainabacteria bacterium | reverse complement strand
CCAGGATCGCTGTAACACCTTCTAATGCTCCGGCCTCGATCATAGTAGCGGCACCCGGCTTTCCATCTGCATCATCACCAGGTTGAACGATGATTCGGATCTTGCCCGGCAATGACATTTGGGATAGCAATTGAGCCGCTCCCAGCACGCAGGCAAGGTGCGCATCATGGCCGCAAGCATGCATCACACCCGGGTTCTTGGAAGTGAAAACGGAACGGTTCAGTTCTGCAATCGGTAGCGCATCCATATCACAACGAATCGCAATTATGTTCTTTCCATCGCCGAAATCTGCTACCAGTCCGGTTTTTCCACCTCTGCTGCGCACATCGAAACCAAATCCCTCAAGCTTTGCTGCTGCAAACTTGGATGTTTCGTGTTCGGCGAAATTCAACTCAGGATGGGCATGCAGATGGCGTCGCATCGAAACCAGTTCATCCTGGATTAGCTTCGCGCTCTGTATCGTCGATGTCATGTAAAACTCCTGAGTCTCGTCAATTGTAGTCGTTACCTGAGATTGCGCGATCAGCTAGCAAGATGTGTTTGCATTTCTAGATGGATTCAGGCGCCGAGCAGACTTAAGGCGTTCATGCACCTGGTTGACAATAGCAACTCCTGACAACTAGCGCGAATTGCATCAGCTTTGTCCTGCAACCTTTAGCGTGATGATTAGATCTGCTAATAATCAAGGACTGATCGAAAGTATATAAACCATTAAGCCCGCAGACGGTACGCCCAACCCGGCTTCAGCAGACGGCGCGTTTTAATAATTTCTTTGGAATAGGTTTGGCGTCCTGCTAACACTTAGACATCTCTCTTTATCTAATCGACCCCAAACCTCTCCCCCACAAGCACCACGCATAGTCAGCAAATTTTCGCACAAGTTCGCCAACGGACTTGTAGAGACACGCGTGCAACCCCTCAAAACCTATGACTAGAATGAAAACTCGTACCACTTCCGTCTGGCGACAGCTTGTCGTCATCGGTAAACCATATTGGGTCTCTGGTGAGAAATGGCAAGCGCTAGGTCTTCTCGGACTCTTGTTGCTGCTCCTCGCCGGCGTCAATGCCCTCAACGTCATCCTCAACTTCGCCAACGGCGCGATCATGAACGCTCTTGCTGCACGCAACCTGCCGCTGTTTACAGCGAAAGTTTGGTTGCTTCTGGAAGTGTTCGTGGTTGGCGTATTCATCGTCGTCCTCTACAAATGGGTGCGTGACAAGCTAGGCTTGACCTGGCGGCGCTGGCTGACAAACAGCATCCTGCAAAAATACTTCGCTTCGCGCAACTATTACCACATCAACAACGACGCCAGCATCGACAACCCGGATGAACGTATCGCCCAGGACATCGACGGTTTCGTCAAGGGAGCGCTCTCGCTTTTCCTCTCGCTTCTGGACTCGATCATCACGCTGTGCGCCTTCATCACCATTCTCTATGGCATCTCCAAATTGCTGGTGGTGATTGCAGTGGGCTGGGCGATTGTCTTCACGCTGATCACGATCTGGGTCGGCAAACGGCTCGTCAAGCTGAACTTCGACCAGTCGCGCAAGGAAGCGGACTTTCGCTACAACCTCATTCACGTGCGCAAGAATGCCGAGTCAATCGCCTTCTACGGCGGCGAAGGACAAGAATCAGCACGCGTGCGCGACCGACTGAGCTCGGCCTTGATGAACTTCAACTTGTTGATCGGCTGGACGCGAAACTTGCAGTTCCTGGTCAAAGGTTCCGACTACTTCACTGTCGCCATCCCGTTTCTGGTCATCGGTCCACTCTACTTCGCCAAACAAGTCGAGCTCGGCACCATTTCGCAGGCGTCCATGGCTTTCGGGCAAGTGCTTGCGGCGCTCACTATCGTCGTCAGCGAATTCAGCACAGTCAGTCAATTCACGGCCTACGTCAAACGTCTCGCCTCTTTCACGGAGGCGCTCGAACCAAAAGTGAGCAGCGGCTCTGCCAACGACTCGATCAAAACGACGGTCGCCGAGCGCATTGCTCTGCATGACCTCACCCTCAAGACACCGGATCACCAGCGCGTCTTGATCGATCACCTGAACTTAACGGTGGACGAGTGCAGTCGCCTGCTCGTGATGGGACGCAGTGGCAGAGGCAAGAGTTCGCTTCTGCGAGCGATCGCCGGGCTTTGGACCGCGGGTAAGGGAACGATCGAACGACCAGGCATCGATCAAGTCTTCTTCCTGCCGCAACGTCCCTACATGGTGCTTGGCACTCTGCGCGACCAGCTTCTCTACCCGTTCGCCGGCAAAGACGTGACGGATGCGCAGTTGGAAGAGATCCTACGCACAGTCAATTTGCCCGATTTGGTCAAACACTCAGGTGGACTCGATGCCGAGCTCAACTGGGCGGATGCTTTGTCACTCGGTGAACAACAACGAGTGGCATTTGCACGCCTGCTTGTCTCGCGTCCGAAATTCGCCATCCTCGACGAAGCTACAAGCGCGCTGGACGCTGAAAACGAAGCACATCTCTACGAGACTCTGACGAGTATCGGCACAATTTTCATCAGTGTCGGTCATCGTCCCAGCCTGCGCAAATACCACCAATCGGTTCTCGAACTGACCGGTGAAACTGGCTGGAAGGTCACACCATCTAGCGAGACTACTAACTAACAAAGCGCTGGTGGCATTGCGCCGCCGCCGCACAACCCAGTAATTCTATGAAAGTCTTCAATGACCTCTACGAAATCTGGCGTAACCTGGGCAATCTGCACTTCTCCAGCCCGCAATGGCTGTGGCTCGGTGCAGCGATTTTTGTCCTAGTTCCGCTCTGGAAATCACTCGGTC
>PLXC01000037.1 GCA_003151275.1 Candidatus Melainabacteria bacterium | reverse complement strand
AGAGACAAAAAGAAGAGCCGTATTCGGCAGAAGCTCTTTCGAAACTGCCACCGCTCGCGGTGCCTAGACCGAATCCGTCGGCTCCTGGACTCATTCCCTTGTGGGACCTGTTCCAAGACGATCAATCAGGACTGGGCGTAGTTGTTTTGAGAGATGGCAGTTATCGTTGCTGCTTCGAAATGGACGGCGTGCATGTGAGTGGATTCGACGAAGTGCGGTTGGTCTCTTTAATGAACCACTTCACCGGCTTCTTGAATGGCATCGACACATCCGTTCAGCTGACAATTGTTTGTCACAACATAAGCAAAAGAGAGTATTTCGAGCGTCACCCCGTAGAGGTCGTAGATAATGATGAGTTTCTCAAGTACGTCGCAAAAGTTGTGGAAAACGATGAAGCATTTCTTCTATCCAAGAACTTCATCCCTGAGCTCAAGTTTTATGTCACCTTCTGTTATCGTCCTCCCAAAGAAAAGCCGGCCAAGCAGAGCTGGATCGACCGCGCTGTCGGCAACGTACTTGATGTATTCACAAACCAGGCCGCGCGACAGACAGTAGGCGGTCACCTCAAGAACGTCCAGACGCTAATTCAGCGGGCTAATGGTTACGTAGGTCAGCTCGGAAACTGCGGCATGACCGGGCGTGCGATCAGTGCTGTTGAGTATTTCCGTATGCTCTACACTGAATTGAATCCAAAAACTGGTGCTGATCCAATCGATACATTACCTGTGCCGATGAGACCAAAGCAAGAGTCCATGCCGCCTAGCCTTCGACGTGTGTTTCCTGATATGGAACCGTCGACGATTCGCCAACAGTTGACTGAGTCGCGTTATGACTTCAGCAAGCCAGATTATCTGGTGATTTCAGATATATCCGAAATAGACGGTGACACCAACGAAGAGAAAGCGAAGTTCATTCGAACTTTGTATATGAATCGGCTGCCGGAGCGCACCGGTCCACTTTGGCTGCAACCACTGCTGCGCTTGAATTGCGAATGGCGCATGAATATTTTTGCCCACAAGCTGGACAAAGATTTGTTCCGTAAAAGAATGCAACGCAAACAAGCCCAATCACATGCCAACACCTATCAAGGCCTCATGGGACCACGTTCTGCACCGAACCAGGAAGAAGCTGAAAAGGCGCAAGAAGCAGCCAACATCGGCTCAGAACTGTACACAAGTAACATGGAAGTTTTCAACTATGCGGTTTATTTCACGATCAATGGTGAGACACTTGAAGAGTTGAATCGCGCTACAGAATATGTTCGCTCCGCTGCACCACAATGCCGTGGTGCTCGTTTCGTGGTTGGCTATCATGAGCAGAAGAATCTTTTCGTTGGTAGTTTGCCAGGGTTGGGAATTGATGCCACTCGCCGCGGAAAAGCTGTAAGAACTCCGACCGTTCGCAACTCGTTTCCGTTTGTACATGCCAAGCTTGGTTCTGAAAAAGGTGACTGGCTCGGCTTCTCAAAAGAAACTTTGGAACCGGTTTTCCTCAATGCCCATGATGAAAAATTACCGAATGCTCTTTGTATCGTCTTCGGTCAACCAGGGGAAGGTAAATCCATGGTTGCCCAACAATTGATTCAGATGAAAACTCTGGCTGGCGCCAAGACAGTGATTATTGACCGATCGGGCAGTTACAAAATGCTGACCGAAGTTTACGATGACACCGCCTACATTCGACTCGGCCCCGATGGTTCTGTGTGCATCAATTTATATGACCTACCGATCTCAACATATGACGGAAAGACTATTGATCCGGCTAATCCACCAGAATCGCACATCATCAAAATTCTCAACTTTCATTCAGTAATGTTGGGAGAGCGTGGTGAACAGGCGTTGAATAAAGATGAAAAGCCGGTTCTCATGCAAGGTATTCAAGCAATCTACAAAGCTTGCGCCGAACAAGGTCGGATTCCATTTGAATCTGATTTGGTGGCATGGCTGAAGAATGAAGCGACAGCCAATACCGGTAAACGCGCCGAGACTTGCGAAGACCTGGCGAACAGATTGAGTTTGTACTGTAAGGGAGCCATTTTCGGCAAACTGTTCGACGGACCGACTTCGATTCCGATGGATGCTCAGTTGATGGTGTTCGATACATCAGATTTGGCACACGATAAAACATTGGAAGGTGTGGTGACATTATTCGTTTCGGACTTTGTTCTGCGTCGCGCCGCACAACATAAGGCTGAGCAAATGGCTTTAGGTAAACCAGCACGATTCGTTTTCTGCATAGACGAATTGTGGAGACTCTTGCGCTACGAAGGTGGCAAGACTCTCGTTGAAGACGCCTCGCGTACATCTCGCCACTTAGGTCTATTCTTCATCGGCATTTCCCAGGAGTTGGGCGACTTGTTGAAAGACGATCGGGCTCGAAACTTAGCGACAAACAGTTCCATGAAGATCATTCTCGGTAACGACCCGAGCAACTTCGATGCGATTCGAGAGGCTTGCGGACTGACTCCACAAGAGATGTCTGCCATCGGTCATTTGACTCGTAAAAACCGAGAGTATTCAGATGCATTCCTTATCTATCACAAACTCTCACGAGGAGTGGTCAAGCTCGTTGTGCCACGCTTCATGTACTGGGTAGCTACAACCGAGCCCAACACCGATCAACCGATGCGTGCGCGTATGATTGAATTGTGCAATGGTGATACGAGATGGGCATGTCACCTGCTGGGACAAGGCATAACGCCAGAAACGTTCAGCCCAGATCTTCTCAAGGCAAGCTAGCTAGCAGGGCGCTTGCGATATCTTCGGATAACAGGTACAGGGAAATGTTCGACTATCAAGCTGGAGAAAAATTCAAACTTACGTTGATCATGGTTGGTTTTGCTGGACTGATGGCCGGCATGTTGTTCACGATGTTGATTATGCCGCAGCCTGATGCTCGTCCCAAAAATAGAACTAGACCAGCCTACATGAATGATCCGGACGCCACAGGTGGTCGGGGCGCGAGATCGCCTGCACAAATGGCCTATGGAAACGCTCAAGCCGGAGCAGCAGCGTCTGCAGCTGGTGGAGCGGCTCAACAACAAGCTGCACCAGGTGAGCTGACGGATCCGAATATGGCGCTTGGTTTGGTCGAACAATGGTTGCCTGTTGTTTGGGACCTCAGCGCTGGCACTGCTCAAGGCAGTCAGGAGAAGGCGATCGCTTATATGACTCCGGAATGCGCCACCGCTTATAGGGCGAACATTTGGACCGCCGATATGGCAAAGCAAATTCAAGATTCGGGGCTGCAAAGCACATTCAATGCCAAGAAGGTTTCTGCCGGCGAGAATCAAAGCGACGGCTCAGTGGTTGTCTTCGTCGAAGGCGAGCAAATCCTCCAGGTGGCCGGAAAACCAGCCCGGGCCAGACCGGTCAAAATGGAATATTTGGTGCGCAAAACTGCCGATGGCATGCGAATTGCAGGAATAAGTGAAGGTTCCCATAGTTAGCTTATCGGCAAAGCGTCTGGACTCGGGAGATGGCAAAGCAGATTCAGTTTTCTAGACAACTTTAATCCAGAAAAACGTGTCTGATCATCCTAATCAGGCTGACGGCTCCGTAGTATATGAAGTTAGTTCGTGTGCACTCAATTGCGTGAAAGGAATAAACAATGTTAAAGAGCAAGGACGCGCGCCTAAAAAAGATCGATGCTGTGGGTGTGACGTTCCTGACCATAGTGAGCGTACTGAGTTGTCTGAATATGGAGGCTGTCGGCGCTCCCAATTCAAAGACTTTGACGCCGGAGCAGTTTGCTAGAAAAAGCCAAGACTATCTGCGCTACAGGCAGTATGTACAAACTCAAGTGCAGAAGCGATACCAAGCGGTGCAAAGTCAGAGATTGCAGCAATCGCAGCAGCTAGCGAAGAACGCTTCTGCAACCGCGGAGACTCAGCCACAAACTCCTTACAAGCCGATGCCGATTAACAGACAAGAGATACTCCTTGTTATGCCTGCCAAAGGCGCTAAAAGCGAAGACATAACCCAGTCAATAGCAGCTGCTCAAGGCGAGATTTGTGGAACACTCGGTGGAGGCGCCCTCAGCGTTATTCTTGTTAAAGCAGCACGCCCAGGGAAACTCATAGAGTTACAGCGTGCGCTAGCCTTAGACACAAAAGATTTTAAACATGTAGATTACAACCGCAAGGGCTCCACTGACTTCATTCCAACTACCGAGCCAACGTTTTCAGATGCATGGCATTTGATGAGAATGAGAATTACAGACGCCTGGGACGAAATTGCTAAATACCCCAACTTTCCTATGCCTGTGGCGGTGTTTGATACGGGCACGCAAGGTCCAGAACCCTTCCTCGTTGATCGAGGCGCGGACTGTACAGGCGACAAGACAAGAGATAAAGCCGATGGTATCAATTTAGACGGTTTTTTAGGAACTGGCTTATTCTCTGACAGTATCAAAGATCAGGAAAAGGATATTATCAAGTTTGGCAACGACATTAGGGCTCGGACCTCCGGCAACATGGACCCCAACGGTCACGGAACCTGGGTTGGCTGCACGATTACTGGATCTCCGTATAACTCCCTTGGTGCAGCGGGAGTCAATCCGCTGGTGCCGGCATACCCAATTAAAATCGCCAATGCCGCCGGCAACTCAGACGACCTCTCCGTCATCGCGGCTATGTGTGTCATGTACACGTTTGGCCCAGACGACATGCGCATTATTAACATAAGCTCAGGTCCGTACGAGGATGCCAGAAGCCATGCCGTTTTGCATGAGTTCTTCAAAGACTGGTACAACCGAAGAAACGGACTGATTTTTATATCAGCTGGCAACGCAGGCGAGAATTTGAAAGCGGTAAATCAGCCTTACATCAACGTTGTATCAGCCATGGCTAATAAAGCCGACATGCAACTGGTCAAAAATAAAAAGTGGCAATCGGCATTTGGTACTCCTGTAGATTTTACAGCTCCAGGCATAAACATTCAGGTCTGTGATCAAAATGGAAAATCAAACAATGTTGGCGGAACTTCGTTCTCAAGCCCGATTGTAGCGGGTGTGGCCTCGATGATCTGGTTGATCAATCCTAAGCTGAAAAACACCGAAGTTCTAAAAATCTTGGTTGACAGTTGCGACAATACTGATGATGCCGGTACCTGGAATCCCCAGTTTGGCTGGGGAATGCCGGATGCATACAAAGCCTGTTTGGCGGCCGAAGCGACGGTTGGTAAGCGCTAGTGAAAGCATTTCGCACTGGCCTTGTCTTATCGATTGTCAAATCAGTCTATGTTGAAGTTATTAGTTCGTGTGCACTCAACTGCGTAAGGAAATAAACAATGTTAAAGAGCAAGGACGCCTGCGTAAAAAAGATCGAAGCTGTGGGTGTGACGTTCCTGACCATAGTGAGCGTACTGAGTTGTATGAATCTGGAGGCTGTCGGCGCTCCCAATTCCAAGAATTTGACGCCGGAGCAGTTTGCTAAAAAAAGCCAAGACTATCTGCGCTACAAGCAATATGTTCAAGTTCAAGTGCAGAAGCGATACCAAGCAGAGCAAAGCCCGAGATTGCAGCAGCTAGCGAAGGACTCTTCAGCAACGGCGCAGAGTGAGCCAAAAACTCCTTACAAGCCGATGCCGATTAACAGGCAAGAGATACTCCTTGTTATGCCTGCCAAAGGCGCTAAAAGCGAAGACATAACCCAGTCAATAGCAGCTGCTCAAGGCGAGATTTGTGGAACACTAGGTGGAGGCGCCCTCAGCGTTATTCTTGTCAAAGCGGCACGCCCAGGGAAACTCATAGAGCTGCAGCGTGCGCTAGCGTTAGATACCAAAGATTTTAAACATGTAGATTACAACCGTCAGGGCAACACTGACTTCATTCCAACTACCGAGCCAACCTTACCTCACGCATGGCATTTGTATAGGATGAGAATTATGGATGCCTGGGACGAACTTGTTAACTGTCCTAACTTTCCTATGCCAGTGGCGGTGTTTGATACGGGCACGCAAGGTAGCGAGCCCTTCCTCGTTGATCGCGGCGCAGATTGTACAGGCACCAAGGACAGAGATAAAGCCGACGGTATCAATTTAGACGGTTTTTTAGGAACTGGCTTATGGTCTGACAGTATCAAAGATCAGGAAAAAGATATCATCAAGATAGGCAGCGACATTAGGGCTCGGACCTCCGGCAACATGGACCCCCACGGTCACGGAACCTGGGTTGGGTGCACAATTACTGGATCACCGTATAACTCCCTTGGTGCAGCGGGAGTCAATCCGCTGGTGCCGGCATACCCAATTAAGATCGCCAATGCCCAAGGCAAGTCAGACGACCTCTCCATCATCGCGGCTATGTGTGTCATGTACACGTTTGGCCCAGACGACATGCGCATTATTAACATAAGCTCAGGTCCGTACATGGATGCCAGAAGCCATGCCGTTTTGCATGAGTTCTTCAAAGACTGGTACAACCGAAGAAACGGACTGATTTTTCTATCAGCTGGTAACGCAGGTGAGAATTTGAAAGCGGTAAATCAGCCTTATATCAACGTTGTATCAGCCATGGCTC
>PLXC01000068.1 GCA_003151275.1 Candidatus Melainabacteria bacterium | reverse complement strand
ATTTGTTTTGCTGTTGTAACTATTGCAGCCGTAAATGTAATTTCGACAACGCTCGCTTAAAGATCGGCAAATGAAAATCTTTATCGCAAGTACCTTGATCATGCGAGAGTCGGCGAATTGGGCGGCGACTACGCAAAGGCAAGCCGATTTTGGAAATCAGCAATTGAAATAGCCACCAATCTTGGTGACGGTGATAAGGCAATTGCAGATTTATACTTGCGATTGGCCCCGATTGACGCTTTAGCAAATAAATCTTCGCAGAAAGTCTCGCAAGAGGATTTAAGACAGGCTATTGCTCACTATGAAAGAGTACCCAATACAACTTTTCAACAGATTCGCACCAAGGAAGAATTGCTGCGCTATTTATCGATACCTACGGAACCCGAGTTCTTTGGCAAGGCGATCAATAGCGCCTCCGCCGCAAATCTAGAAAAGCGTGCCATCTCTCTTTTAAATCAGGGGAAAATTGCTTTGGCAATTGATAGTTTCAGAAAATTTGTCGATATTACAGAAGGTCTTGATGACTTCGGTTTCTACCAGCGTCCCCCCAGTCCCATTCCAAATGCTTTGAAGAAGTTAAATGCGGCAATAAAGCACAATAGTCCACTCGCAGATTTGGCACTACCGCTGATGCATGACCGTGCCTATTACGAAAGGTTTAAACTGCGCAGCTCGCTCTCGATGTTAGACAACACTATTGCTAAAAGCGGTCGCGATCCAAACGATCGAGAAACAAGAAAAGTACTGGGTGATCAGGCACTTGAGCGCGGCGAATTCCGCTCTTCAATCATTGAATACCAGAGATGCTTAGGTATGAAAGATGATCCAACGATACGACTCAGACTTCAGCGGTGCTACGTTGGATTGCAACCCAAACCCGGTTCAGACGCTGCAGAAACGCTGTCTACACTAGCGGATCTGAAAAAACTACATAGTGATGCATTCGGAGCTAATAGCAAGCACGTCACAAAAATATTAGAACGTTTCGCTATTGCATACCTGGCGTTGGGCGATTTTGCGAAAGCGGAACAATTGCGCAAAGAGATCTTAGCGAGAGAATTGGCAGATCCAAACATGGAAGAGCGCCTCAACAACGACCCGATGCTCAACGGAAAGTCCCCAATAATCACAGCTTATGAAGATTTGTTGGATTTGTATTTGCGAGAAGGCAAGTTGAGAGAAGCCCGAACTTTGTTTAACCAGGGAATTAGGCAATTTGAGCCAAAGGAAAATGTACATGCTTACGATCTTTTGAACCAATACGAACTCATTTGCATGAGAGCTGGTTGGTTTGAGGAGGCTTCCAAATTGCCACTTGGACATTAGTAGCAGCAGAGACTTCTGCATCAAAAATAGTTGATATTCCTAAGAATCATGAAACAAAAATCCAACA
Source organism: Candidatus Melainabacteria bacterium (assembly GCA_003151275.1). The sequence goes on along the minus strand of PLXC01000068.1, from coordinate 1,680 downwards.
GTAAAAGTGAGACGAGCAGGGTGCTGCTGCGCCCTGCCTCGGAAACGCAGCAGCTGATTGAGACTTGCGAGCAACAAGCTGATCAACATTCAGTTGACGCGACTGTCGTCGCTCCTATCAGCTTACCTAGAAATGACCCCTCTAGGCTGAACGATCTTGATCAGCATGGGGCATCGGTTATTTCGCCTGACATTAGCTGTGCAGAAACAAATGATGTTTCGCTTACTCAAGTTCCCGAAGCGGCAGCAAAAACTTCAGCAGTGCGAACATCCGCGGAAGGAAACGACAAGATTGCGGTTGAAAGACATTTGAATGCACAAGATCCAAAAGTGCGTGGTGCCATTTATTTCTTGCTTTCTCAAAGTAAAACTATTTCACTGCTGCTCGGCCTGACAATTGCACTCGTGGCAACATTTATCGCAGTCAACGATCGTTCCGGCAAAGAACAACTGTTTCGGAAATATATAGGTGATGCAGAATTGCAAGAGTACGACGGTAGATATGACCGGGCAGCTCTTGTGTGGCATTCTGCGATTAAGTTAGGCACATCACTAGGTGATAAAGCCAAGCTTGTAGCTGACCTGCACGTTAGAGCTGCGATGGCCGAAGCCGAAACTTCAGGGCAGGATACCGCAACAGAAAACAACCACATTCACGATCAAAAAATCAGGCTTTCAAGTTACTATAAAAAGCCGCTTGCTGTTAACGTAATCAGCGATTTGATACCGCTTTATCATGAGGTTATTTACTATAGTCATTCCGAACCAGCATATTTTAAATTCGACCAACAAATGCTTGATTGGGCGATGACATGGCAAAGCACAGATCCATCGAACTTCAAAGATAGATTAAACGCTGGTGACTTAGCATTTTTCGACCATGATTATCATGGTGCAATAGTTGAATATCTGCGGTGTTTAGGACTTAAAAACGATCAGAGAGTGCGCGACAAACTCATTAACTCCCTACAATTAGCCAGGAAAGCTGATTTCGGGCCCGTTGAACCATTGTCAGAATACATAATCTTGTTAGAGAAATCGCTGAAACTAAACCAACAGGCATTTGGGAAAAATCACCACCGAGTGCACAGCGCTTTATTTGATCTCGGCATCGCGAATTGGAGCACGAACCATTTGAAGGAAGCAGAGTACGAACTCAGATCTATTAAGCTAGACAAGAATGATGTTAGTCCATCTCCCTCGGACGTAGCTTACGCACTCGCCGATGTTTACGCGAAGGAAGGAAAGTGCGACGAGGCTGTTGCACAATATCGCGCAAGTCTAGCACTCGAATCGGAATATGAAAGAAGGCTTCCACCAAAGGGTGTTCGCGATCGAATTGCCTATGCGTACATCTGTGCGGGCAGATTTAGAGAGTCCATGCAAACCGTAAAGCAATCACCCATAGAACAAGCTCCTAGTCTAACTGGCAGCACTGACGGATTTGTGAGAGAATCAGGACCATTTATTGAATGACAAACTTCTAGAGAGAACTTTAATCCGGCGCAATCATGGTGAAGCAGTTCAGCTTCTGAAGCCTTTGGATCTCGGGATAAATTCGAATGAGCACCCGAAAATTTCCGTTTGCGAGCGGAACAGGAGTGATTGATTTCGGTGCAATTTTCAGTACGAACTAACTAGTTCGGGTTCCGAGAGTGACGATGGGAAATTCCCCAGAGTA
>PLXC01000010.1 GCA_003151275.1 Candidatus Melainabacteria bacterium | reverse complement strand
CAGGTTTCAGTTTAACCCTGCTACCCGTGCGATAGTTGAAAATGAAGGGATCCTCGTGATAGTCAGGGCCTATGCCGTGTCCACCATAATCACGAACTAATCCGTAAGAGTTAGCTTTAGCAACATCTTCGATTGCACCGCCAACTTCATCAAGCGTGGCATGAGCACGCGCAGCTTTAATGCCGTCATACAACGACTGCTGAGTATCATCAAGCAGTTTTTGCAATCTAGCTGTGATTACACCTACAGGAACCGTTACGGCGGTATCGCCGATGAAATCAAATTTGCTGCCGTTGGTTTGACGTCTAAAAGTGGCGCCGATGTCCATACTGATGACATCGCCTTCTTTAAGCACTTTTTTCTTGTTGGGAATGCCGTGCACCACCTCTTCGTTGATCGAAGCGCAGATGGTGCAGGGGAAGTTTCGGTAGCCCTTGAATGTCGGAATACCACCACCATCTCGAATCGCCTTCTCAGCAAAGACATCTAACTCCCAGGTAGTGATCCCGGGCGCCACCATCTTGACTAGTTCTTCTAAGACTTCACCAGCTAGTCGCCCAGCTTTGCGGATCAGTTCGATATCGGCTTCTTGAGTGAGAATCATGTTTTGGCTTCTGTAGTTATTGCTTAATCAGGCAGTTGGTGTTCAGTGTTTTCAAAATAGCATCAAAGATCTGGTCAGGCTCACCTTCTCCGCTGACGGTGTGCAAAACTTTCTTGCTGTCATAGTACTCGATTAGAGGCTCTGTCTGCTCTCTGTATGTCTTCAAGCGAGCCATGACGAGCTCTTCTTTATCATCAGAACGTTGAGTCAGAGCCGAACCACAGAGATCACAGATGCCCTCTACTTTAGGTGGCGCGAACTTGAGGTGATAGACGGCTGCGCAAGTTTTGTTGCCGCACGTGCGTCGACCGGTAATGCGATCGGAAAGGAAACGATCGTCTACTTCCAAATTGATCACGCAATTCAGTTGAGCCTTCAAATCTTCCAACAGCACGTCAAGCGCTTTCGCTTGGGCGATATTGCGAGGGAAACCATCGAGGATAAAACCGTTTGCGCAAGAAGGACTGCTTAAGCGCTCTCTGAACATATCGATGAGAATATTGTCTGGAACTAGCACGCCCTTATCCATAAAGCTCTTAGCGGCAACTCCAGCCAGCGTGCCATCTTTGACAGCTTCACGCAGAAGATCGCCAGAGGAGAGATGAGGCAAACTTAGTTTTGCCGAGAGCCGCTTGCATTGAGTGCCTTTGCCTGCTCCTGGTGCGCCGAGAAAAAGTATACGCATGTCAAATTTCCTTCTTTTCACCAGTCCGGAACAATCCACGCGCCTGGTAACGTGCAGATAAAGCGTGCGTCAAAATCTGACGCTGAGTGTCGATTGCCACACCGACAAGAATGATCAGTGACGTACTGCCCAAACCTTGCAAAGTCTGAACGTAAAACGCCTGCTCGGCGTGAATCGGCAAAATTGCGATGATCGCCACTGCCGTTGCACCGATGACGATAAGACGATTGAGCGTCTTTTCCAAAAACTCAGATGTGGGACGACCTGGACGGATGCCCTGGATCGCCTTGCCACTGCGCCTCAGGTTCTCTGCCATATCACGCACAGGTAGAACGATGGAGGCATAAAAGAAAGCGAAGAAGAGGATCAAAATAAAGTAAAGCAACGAGTGTTCCCAATGGTAGTAGGAGAACATGTTGGCAAATTCAGTTGAGACCACACTCCACGTGCTTTGCACCCACTCTTGCTTAGAAAAGGTCTCAAACTGCGGTCCCAAGCCGGGAACGCCTTGCACCAATTCGAAGAGCATTTGATTGGGATTTTTCTTCTGCGCTACAAATGACATGATCGTGCTCGGAAACATAAGCAACGAAGAAGCGAAGATGATCGCCATAACGCCCGATGGATTTACCGGGAGATACATATAGTCGTCTGGTGCCGAGAAGACCTGCCTGCCAAGATTTCGCCTTGCTCCAAGCACGGTGACTTTGCGCACCCCTTGCTGCAGGCAAACAATCAAAGCAACGAGGCAAAGAAAGACAAGCAATAGACCGGCAACACCCCAAACAGGTGATTGGCCAGTCTGCACAGCGTCATAAGTGTTGTGAATCATCACAGGCAATCGCGAGGCGATACCCAGAAAGATCAAAAGACTGGCACCATTCCCGACACCACGCTCAGTAATAATCTCGCCCATCCACATAATGAATACGGCGGAGGCGGTGAGAATAATGGTTGTGTTGACGATGAAAGGCAAGCCCGGATGCAGCACTACGGGCGGAGCCTGAATTTTGGTAAGCAAGTTAGCTAGCATCACTGATTGGAACGCCGCCAGCCCGACTGTGGCGAAGCGCGTGTACTGCTGCAGTTGTTTGCGCCCCTGTTCGCCTGAGTTCTTCTGCAACTCTTCGAACTTTGGTATGACAACGGACATGAGCTGCATGATGATCGAAGCGGTGATGTATGGTCCAATCCCCATCGAAAAGATGGACAGCTTGTTTAAGGCACCACCGGTGAACAAATCGATCATGCCAAGCAGATTTTGAGCCAGTTCTGGATGTTTGGTAAAAGCGGTGGGATCGACGCCAGGAATCGGAATGTGCACACCGATTCGATAAATAGCGATCATCGCCAGCGTGAAAAAAATGCGCTCCTTCAGCCCAGCTGCACCGAGCAGCTTAATTAGAGCCTCGGGGCCGCCAATTTTGCCGCCACGCCTGGATACACTTTCCGTCATAAGCTACGCTCCCGACTATCCGTCGTAATTAGAATAGGTCCAATTTTGATGTTAGCTCAAAGCGCAGCAAGAAGCTTTATTTTTACTTCTTCTTAGTCTTGTCGCCGGGTTTACCACCCTTAGTGCCAGGCTTAGCTCCGGGCTTACCACCCGACGGCTTGCCACCAGAAGGCTTGCCACCGCCACCTGAAGATTGAGGAGGCTTGTCGCCAGCCTTGTCTTTCTTCTTTGGCTTATCGCCGCCTTCGTCATCGGTCTTAACCGGCTTAGGCGCTAAACGCTTCACTTCCGCATCGGCACGTCTTTGAACTGCTTGACGCAATCTCTTCGCACGCTTGCCTTCAGTAACTTTGACTTCTACGAGAGTTACTGTGCCGCCGGCTGCTTCAATCTTGGCCTTAGCACCAGCCGAGATGTGATGAGCTGTCACTTTCAAAGCAACTTTAAGGTCACCATTGCCGAGAAGTCGAAGACTGTCGTTGTGTCTGCGCAGCAATCCCGATTCAACAAGAGAGTCTGGTGTAACTTCGGAGTTGGCTTGCAGAGTATTTAAAGCTCCGACGTTCAGCTCAACCCAGTCACGTGTGATTACTTGATCGAAGTTATGGATCTTAGGCAAGCGACGGAACAACGGCGTTTGTCCACCTTCAAAACCGAAGCGTTTCGCTTCGCCTGAACGTTGCCCTTGTCCATTATGTCCGCGAGTACTTGTTTTACCGTGTCCAGAAGCACGTCCGCGTCCCACACGACGCAACTTGCGACGCGCACCACGATTCGGCTTAAGATCTGTCAACTCCATGATCATTCTCCTTTGCGCCTTGCGCCTGATAAGCATTAGCGGTATGCCGCATCCGCTGCCCTAGGATGGGAAGCGGGGATCTGCTTATTTCGACTCGGCTTTTGTTTTTGCTTTTGCTTTTGGCTTCGCTGCATTTTTAGCGGCGATGCGCGCGCGGTGTCCTGTCAACGGTTTGGCAGGAACTTTGCCTTCTTCTGACACTACAGTCACGAGATGGCTGACTTTCGTAATCATGCCTCTGATCGTTGGCGAATCAGCATGAATTACCGTGCTGCCGAACTTTTTCAAGCCGAGAGCGTGAACGACTCTGATTTGAGTGTCCTTCTTAGCGACCAATCCGCTAGTCAACGTAATTTTCAACATCTTCCTTACCTAACATCCTTTATGTTTTTCGGGTGGTCTATGCAAGCATCTGTTTGATGCTGATGCCCCGCAATCTGGCAGCTTCTTCGAAGGTGCGCAGATTTCGTAAACCATCTACGGTGGCACGAGCAACGTTGAGCGGCGCGCGTGAACCGAGAGATTTGGAAAGAACGTCACCGACACCGGCTAATTCAAGAATGGCGCGGGCTGCACCACCTGCGATGACGCCAGTACCTTTGGCGGCCGGCTTGAGCATGATTCTGCTGCTGCCTTGAATACCAATGATTTGATGAGGGATTGTCGAGCCGACTAATGGAACTTTGATCAGGCTCTTGCGAGCATCAACGACACCCTTTTGGATGGCGCTAATAACTTCGGATGCTTTGCCAACACCGATGCCGACTTGACCTTTGCCATTGCCGACAGCGACTACAGCTCTAAAGCTCAATTTCTTACCGCCCTTAACCACCTTGGTGACGCGGCGCACTTGAATGATTTTTTCTTCCCATTCAGATTGCTCGCGCTGGCGATTTGGATCCTCAGAACCGCGACGATTTGTTTCACGACTGTTGGTACGACGTGCACGACGCCCACCATCAACTGCCGCGATTTCCTCGACGACGACCGGGGGTACAACTTTATCCTCTTTATCCATTTAAGGCGTATCCTCTCCTGCTTCAGTAATTCGCCGATTAAAAATCAAGTCCTGACTCACGCGCGCCTTCAGCGACAGCGGCGATTCGTCCGTGATAAATATAGCCACCACGATCGAAGACAACGGCGGTGATGCCTTTATCTTTCGCTCTTTTGGCAACCAATGCGCCAACAGATTTGGCTGAGTCGCAATCCCATGGCTTGTCGACTTTGCCCTTCAGTTCAGGGTCTAGCGTGCTTGCACAAACAAGAGTTTTGGCTAAACTATCGTCAACGATTTGCGCATAGATATGCTTGTTGGAACGATAAATGCACAGTCTTGGTCGCGAAGTCGTGCCGACGAGACTACGGCGAATCCGCATGTGACGCTTCTCGCGGTTTAGCTTTCTGTCTGGTTTTGTGATCATTGCTTCAGTCCTCGAATTGCCAATCAGGCAACGGCTATCCTAATTACTTTTTCTTACCTGCAGCTTTACCAGCTTTGCGGCGAATCAACTCGCCCTGATACTTAACACCCTTGCCTTTATAAACTTCAGGTGGACGCTTGTCTCTGATAAAAGCAGCGAGATCGCCGACTGCTTGCTTGTCGATACCACTAATGGTGATGGCGTTACCCTTACCTACTACGATTTCGAGACCTTGTGGTGGATCGATTTGGACAGGATGCGAGTAACCAAGCTGCATAATCAGCTTGCGTCCTTCCATAACGGCACGATAACCGACACCAATTACTTCGAGGTTACGAGTGAATCCTTCCGTCACACCCTTGACCATATTCGCCACCAAAGTGCGGCTCAAACCATGCAAGCTGCGCACCTGGCGATCTTCAGACATTCGCCCGATCAGAAGCTTGCCGTCTTCTTGCTTGATGCTCACTTCAGGACGCAGGGTTCTGTGCAATTGACCCTTCGGTCCTTTGACAGATATATCGCTTCCCTTGATGTCGATGGTCACTCCAGCTGGTACTGGGATTGGTGCTTTGCCTATACGAGACATTTTCGATTATTCCTCTGCGCTCTTCGTTCGATCAGTTTATTTGATCAGTTTGTCGGTCATTAGTCAGGTCATTAGTTGGACCAGGGGTCCGCTTCTTAGTTCGTTTTGGATGTTAGCTCTGTCGGTCCGCTTGGTCGTTCAATTCGATATTGGTTACCAGATGTGACCGACAACTTCGCCACCGATATTGCTCTTGCGAGCTTGTCGATCGGTCATGAGACCACGGCTGGTGCTGATAATTGCGATACCCAATCCGCCATAAACTCTAGGAACCTTTTTGGCGGGTCGATAAATTTTCAAACCAGGTTTGCTGATTCTGCGCAAACCTTGAATGACCTGCTCGCCTTTGCTGCCGTACTTAAGTACGATGCGCATTTTTTGCGCAGGCGATCCCAAAGCTTTGGTCTCGAAGGAAGATATGAAACCTTCGTTGCGCAATAGCTCTGCCAGTGCAACCTTTTGCTTGGAAGCCGGCATTTCAACTGCTGGTGCCTGCGTCCGAGCTGCATTGCGGATGCGTGTGAACA
>PLXC01000133.1 GCA_003151275.1 Candidatus Melainabacteria bacterium | reverse complement strand
CACGAGTTCAGAGATGATTCATTGCTTGTTACCAATGTTCCTTGTTGTCAGTCTGGGGGCAAGCGTAACGATTGTTGGATTAATAGAAGGAATAGCCGAGTCGATCGCATCGGTTATGAAGTTAGTGTCAGGAGTGTTAAGCGACTATCTTGGACGCCGCAAAATCCTGGTTGTCGCTGGATACGGATTATCGACAGCTGTAAAACCGCTGTTTGCTTTGGCGCAAAATCCTCTATGGATATTGTTAGCGCGAACAACTGATCGTATGGGCAAGGGCATACGCGGAGCGCCTCGTGATGCACTGGTGGCAGATAGCGTTCCGCCAGAAAGTCGCGGCGCCGCGTATGGACTACGGCAATCTCTGGACACTGCCGGTGCGTTTCTTGGTCCACTCACTGCCTTTGTCTTGATGTTGCTGTCGCACAGCAACTATCGATTTATTTTCTGGTGCGCAGTGGTGCCCGCGGTGGCAGCCGTGCTGCTACTGGTAGTTGGTGTGGAAGAACGCAAAGGCACCAAGAAGGTTGCGGTTCGTAACCCGCTTGAGTGGCAAGCTTTACGCAGGCTTGGCAAGCAATACTGGATTCTAGTTGCGGCAGCACTAATTTTCAATTTGGGAAACTCAAGTGACGCGTTTCTGTTACTGAGAACGAAGCAACTAGGGATTACCGATGATTTCATACCGCTGAGTGTGGTGGTCATGAATATTACATATACTTTGAGCGCTTATCCATTGGGAGCACTATCTGATCGGATCGGCAGATTCGGTTTGTTGACAGGTGGTTTTGCTCTCTATGCTCTGGTATACGCAGGCTTCGCTTTGGCCAACGCCGCTTGGCAAACCTGGCTACTCTTCGCGGTCTATGGTTTGTATCTTGGTATGAGCCAGGGGGTTTTGTTGGCGATGGTGGCAGACAAAGTACCAGAGGACCAACGAGGAACAGCATTTGGTTTCGTTAATTTAGCTACAGGAATTACGCTCTTGCCAGCTTCATTAGTGGCTGGAATGCTGTGGGACAAAGTCTCTCCTGCGGCTCCATTTTTGCTCGGAGCGGCCTTCGCACTGCTGGCGGCTCTTTTTTTGATTATAGGGCTGAAACTGACCGCACCAATCGATAAGACAGCATGAATGCATGCTACAGCCAATTCCGGATCGTACAGTTGTCAACAATAGAATAGCGAGGCACCATATATAGTGTCTTTATGGGCGTCCCAAGAAATTACAGTTAGACTTTTCCCGCCCACTGATGCAGAGCTTTCTGGTGCATTTATACAAGACCAAGTCTGACGGACAGAACGGCTGCTTGAGTACGGTTGTCAACCGCCATTTTGTTGAGGATATTGCGAACATGGCTTTTCGCGGTCGGCAGGGCCATAACCAGCTTTTCAGCGATTGTTTGATCGGAACAGCCTTCCACGATTAACTTTAAGACCTGAAGTTCGCGCTTCGACAGCGAGTCTCGTAAGATCGAGATTGGCTTCTTGTTGGGCGTTGTTTTGCTGACCATGCGCTTTTTCCTCATGGTTCCATTCTGAGGATTTGTGCAGGGACGGACAACCGTCCTGTGGTTGAATGACCTTCATCCTTGGGATGATGGTTAACAGCTAAAAACAATCATTCGATCGAATGATTGTTTTTACACTAATCAAGCAGATATCCTCTATTATCAGAGTGCCGATATTTGGATATCAGGACCTCTTGTATTGTCATATGGAGCCTGCATGAAGAACGACTTTAACAACCTTCGTAGCGTCAGATCGTTACCACTTGTGGCATTGTTGATTGCTGTCACCTTATGGGCACAGGTTCTCAGCCCGAAAGCTGGAGCCGCGCCAAAAGCTGCCGCGCCAAAAGCTGCCGCGCCAAAAGCTGCCGCGCCAAATGGAGAGCAGATCTTCAAAGAAAATTGCGCCAGTTGCCATACTGGTGGTGGCAACCTGATAGACCCCAAAAAGCCAGTAAAAGGTTCTGCCAAGCTCGCTTCCCTAGTCAAGTTCAAAGATTATCTCCTCAAGCCCACAGGCGCCATGCCTGCTGCTCCAAAGATTGCTAACGATGCAGCAACTTTGGACGCTCTGTACAAGTATTGCAAAACTCTTAAATGAGTCGGTAACCCGTGTAAATAACTCTCCCGCTGAATCAAGTTCGATTTCAGCACCACTACCTTCTGTGCTCTTTTCAAGGTGACTGAACCTGTGATCCCTACGACTAAAATAATTCTCAGCCAGCAGAGGCATTTTGATGTTTTTTGTTTGCGCACTCTTAGCGCAGCAGTTACGGTTCTCTCGCTATCTTTCCTGACCTGTTGTTGTAGCGTGTTTGCGCACGAACAACAGCTGGACGTCCCGATTAATTCCCTTGCAATTCGTGCAGACGGTATTAACAGCAAGAAAGGAGTTGAAGCCGCCCAGAGTAGCTCTGGGATGATTGCTGACTCTAAGCCATCCGGCGCTACAGCCACCGCGGCCGCAGTCACTGCTGCCGCCACAAGCTCCGTTGCTGATGCCACTGCAAGTGCCGCCACAAGTTCCGCTATTGTTGCCACTGCCGGTGCCGCCACAAGCTCCGCTGCCACTGCCTCTGAAGCTGGTACTGCATCTGCCACCATGTTTGACCCGACAGTTGCCACCATCGCTGCCACCACTTCTTCTACGGACCCTCCTGCGGACAGCTCAACTACCACAACTGCCGCCAGCCAGAATCAGGCAGTCTCCGGAAGGAAGCCGAGGACGTTTGGAAACGTTTTGAAGACAAATATCGTAGAAACTTTCCAGCTAGATCCACGCTTGAAAAAGGATCTTACGGAAGGCAGATATGACTTGCGTCCGATCAAGCTGCAACAAGACTACTTTAGTATGGGCTTCAATCCGACCATCGAGTGGGACAAAAACCCTGGTGCGCCAACGGTCCCTAGCTACGGCTATACCAACATGTCCCTATACGCGGTCGGCCCGATTACGAAGCACCTCTCAACTTGGGTGCAAGGGCTTCCTCTGGTAAACGACCACGGTTTCTTTCAACACTTCGAACTACTCCAGGGCTTGGCAAACTACGGAAATGACAAGACCTTTATTCAAGTCGCGGGTGGTCAGGGTTTCAACTGGCAGAACATAGGGTTCGGCGGAGCAGACAGAACGATCACCCAGACATCCCCTGGCGTTTACAGTGCAATTAACGGCTTTGATCCGACAGCCACGTCAAAGACGGTTTCACTGTCTGCAACTGGGCACAACTGGACTACCGGCAAAGTTTTTGGCTACTGGCAGCCAGGTTCACAGACCAGCTTGGACTCCAACATTACCTACCAGCGCGGTTATGGGGTAGGGGTGAGTGGGGAGAAGTTGATCGGCAAAACCGGCATCAGCGGCATCCAGAGCAACCTTACGATGGGCACGACGCCAGCTTTCAATATAAATACAGCGCCATCAGGTAACCTGGTGGGCCGACAATCATCGCCCTTCATTTGGTGGACAAGCTGGATAAACAAGTCGTTCCAGGATAAGAAAGGATATGTACGCTTTAATCCTAGCTTTGGTCTCACTACTTTTCATCAGCGGCGCAACCTGGATGACCCAAGCGTTAATTATGGTGCCAGCAACGGATACGGTTACACTGTCGATTTAGTGGCCATGCCAGTTAGATCGTATTTGACAAGTATCCTTCGCTATGATCAGTTTCGTACCAATGGAGTGACGCATGATAATACGACTTACACGTTCACAGCTGGAGAGGCGTTGGATCTGCACACGCCTAACAAAGGGCGGTTGCGTGTGACCTTTGATTATCAGCTGATTGGGCAACATGCTATACAGCCGTCGCAAAGATTTATACTCGGTTTCTGGCCGATCTGGTAAAGAGCTTCGTGGCTATCTCTCCTACTCAATACATAATAAATCAGGCGAAGTTATGATCCCCAAACAGTTCCTTGGTATCACTTTCGGTATGGCTCTCTTGTGTGCGTTTCTTCCGCCCCTGCTTTCCGGGAGTAACCATACTTGCCCAGTCTTGCGCGAAAAGGATCTGGAAAAGGGACCAAGCGCTCGTGCTGTCCCAGCTTTTGCTCGAAAGTACAATGTCGATTGCACATACTGCCACACTGCCTGGCCTCAACTGAATCGCCAGGGCTATATATTCCGTCGTCTCGGGTATCGCATGCCCTGGGAAGTGCCGACGCATGGCGGCGCTCCTTCAGCAGCTGCACCATCAGGCGCCTTACCGCCCGGTATAAGCAATCCGCTGCCGCCAGCCACTACAGCAGCGTTGAAACAAGGTATCAATACTGCCAAACAACCGCCGTCTCCGGAAAGAATAGCCGAGGGTCAAAAGCAGTTCACGCAAATGCAGTGCTTCACATGCCATGCCAATGGTGAGAATTTGATTAACCCTTCCAAGCCTATCAAAGGAACAAGTTTCCTAAAAAAATATCCAGAAGATGCTCAAATTGCCCAGCTTATTCGCCGCGGGGTGGCTGGTACAGCGATGCCTGCGTATGGTAAAGAACGTTTGGGTGATGAGCAGTTGAATGCACTGATCGATTATGTTCGCAGCCTTACACCACCACAATAGTTAGTTCTAAGGAGTGATTATGTTTGATCGCAGAAAGTTTCTTTCTTATATCCCGGCAGCAACGTTTGCATTTGCTTCCGTGATTAGCGGAGCGGAAGCAAATGCCGCGACGCAACACTCCCCGTCAGTCGGTGCCATCGAGACGCTTATGCGCGGGCATGGCATCCTCATGCGCGCAGTTATCATTTACGATGTCGTCAGGGAAAGAATTTCCAAACACCAGGAGACGGAGCCCGCCCTTATTCTGAAGACCACGGCAGTGATTCACACTTATTTGCATGACTTCCACGAAAAGATGGAGGAGTCATACATTTTCAAGCCTATGGAAAAGGCTCACATCGAATTTGCTTCCATTCAGGAGCTAAAGATTCAACATGGTACCGGATACGAACTTATTACTCGGATAACAAATCTGGCCAAAAGTGGAAAGATCGGTGCAGATTTAAGCGGCGATCTTGACTCTTTCACACGAATGTATAGATATCATGCGGCCTGGGAAGACACTGTTGTTTTCCCAGCCTTTGATGCGATGGAGAGAAGAAGTGAGCTAGCGGAACTCGCTGTAACATTTGAGAGCGAAGAAAAGACTATCCTCGGCCACGCCGGCTTTGAAACTTTCGTAAACGATATTGCCGGCGTCGAGAAACAGCTTGGCATTTACGATCCATCGCGTTGGACAGCCAAGCTCTGATCCTTTCTGAGTGCCACCATCGCCAGTACCAAAATTGAGAGAATCGATCATGCAATTAGCAAAAAGTCTCGAATCACGACAGCAAACAAAAACCAAGATAACCAGATTGCCACTATCTCTTGCACTTGTTCTGGGTCTCCTGCACTGTTCCTTATCTGCACAAGCAGAATCTTTGCCAGCGACACCCCCAGCGGCTGAACCATCAACAACGGTCCAGAAAACCTCTCAATCGTCTACCCAAAATAAATCACCTATCACTCATATTCCAATAACATTGGCTTCTTTTGTCGTTTGCACCTTCGTAGGCACTCCGATTGCGTGGGTGCGTTGCACACACACAGAAATTAAAAAGCGAACGAAAGAGGCATACGATCTCGGTGGAGTGCGGCCCAAGCCACTGGCCTATCTTTCGGCCGGGTTTTTCGGCATACCCTCTGGTCTCGTATCTGGTATATGGTCTGGGGCATTAAATGGTGTTTCCGATAGTTGGAGAAACTCAAAAGACGCACCATTCAGCAAGGACTCCTTTAGTCTTGAGAAGCTAGAGCTCTATAAGTAATTGTGGCTGCCACCGTTAGCGGTGGGATAAGTGTTAGTTAGAGGTTGGACAAGACAATGGTAGACGACGATCAAAGTCAGGTCCAGGATCCGGCTGCCGAATCAGACGAGACGTTGAAAGAGGATGCAAGACGCTATTTTTTAAAAGGGGGAATTGCTGTCGCCGCAGGACTAGTATTATTGTCAATCGGCGCTGTGGATAAGCTCTTTAGCTTTTTCTTCGGTCCGAGGTTGACTGAGAAACAAGAAGCCGATCTCCTGCAAGCACATCTCAAGCAATCTCAAGATTCGATCGCTCTGCAAAAACTAGAGATTGAGCGCGAACACAATAGTTATATCTTTGTCGCCGCGCTTTCCGATCTTAACCAGACCACGGGGAAATATTTCATCGATTATGCCATGGGACCTGCACTTGCCTTTCTAGGAAGTGATGGTTTACCCGATTTGCTCTCTGCAAAATGCACACATCTTGGCTGCACCGTGGGGAATCAAGTTAACGACCACGGACAAGTACTCTGTCCTTGTCACGTTTCGTACTTCGACATCAAGACGGGAGAGCCGAGTCCGGGTTCTCCAGCCAAAGCGCCGCTGCCGCACCTGGGCTGGGTGCTCATGGACAAAAACAAGAAAATACTTGCCAGCCGATCTCGCGCCGGACAAGTCAGTGGAGACGTCCAGCATGCAAAGGAGCAAGGTGCGGATGTCTACATAGGAAAGAGCGCTGAGGCTGCAGTTTCATGACAATGCTTACCACCGCGATTGATTTTGTCGCGCAGCGCTTTCCTGTCGAGAAAATGAACTTTCAGTCCATGGTGCAGAAAAAAACTGTTCCAGTCCATAGAATGAGCTGGGCTTACTATCTGGGTGGGCTGACATTCTTATTTCTAGTCATTCAGGTTGTCACCGGTCTGCTTCTGTTGTTTTATTACGAACCCACAGTCAGTGATGCCAATTTGTCTGTGCAATACATAATGGACCACGTAAGCGCTGGGGCGCTGATTCGAAACATGCACTCATGGTCATCATCTTGCATGATCTTTTTTGCCGCCGTTCATCTGATCACAGCCTTTGCCATGAAGGCGTTTACTAAACCTCGAGAATTTACTTGGATTGCTGGCGTGTTTCTTCTCGTTATCACTCTGGTACTCGGTTTTACCGGGTACCTGCTTCCCTGGAACCAGATTGCTGTTAATGCCACGAAGGTTGGGCTGGAATCCGTAGACGCAGTTGGACAATATTTACCAGGAGCACTCTCGAAAGTTCCTCATACCTTGCGAGAGACATTTCAGGGTGGTCCAATGGTGGGACAAGCAACTCTGACAAGATTTTTTGCGTTGCATGTTGTGCTTCTTCCAATGGCATTGGCGGCGCTACTCGGCGTACATTTGCTCATGGTTCAACTACATGGAATGAGCCAGGGAGTCGATAAGGTTTCTACAAAGACAGAGTCGTTTTTTCCCCTATTCCTTTTCAAAGACTTGTCTCTCTGGGCAGTAATTTTCCTGATTCTTTTTATCGTCGCTTTGTGTCTGCCGTTTGAATCTTTTCTGCCCTTCCCGCTTTTAGAACCATACAATCCACTAGGTGCAACTCCACCGAGCATCAAACCGGAATGGTACTTCTACTTCATTTATTATCCATTGGAACTGCTGCCTTTTTGGGTTATATTGTTAGCCACCATATTCGGTTCTGTGGTGCTACTTTTGACGCCATGGATTTTCAAAAATACATCGAGACGTACTCTGCGTTATATCGCTATTGTCGCTAGTACCTATCTTGTTACAGCGACAGTCTTCGGCCAGCGCATCTACGAGATTTTGAAAAAATGAAGGCACCAGATCAGGTTAGACGAACGCCTAGACTCAACATGGTCAGCATTGCCGGTCTCAGCATTTTTCTGTCAATTGGTATCACGCCACCGCCAGCTCATTGCTATCCGCCGTATCAGATGTTCTCGGAAAAGCATTCCGGGCGCACAGTCAACTGTTCACTTTGCCACGTTAACGACAACGGTCCAACGGGCAACGAGCTAGGGCAGGTCGGGAGCTTGACTGCAGAAGAGCTATCCAGACTAAATCAGGCCCGGTCTGCCATGGAGCCTGGCACCAATGTAGAAAGTCCAATTTTAAATGAGTTCGGTAATCACATTATCAAAACTATTGGCAGAAAGAAATTCTTGCAGATGCTCACAGATCCTGCACAACTGGCTCCAGCGCTGGGAGATAAGAGCGATCTTGACGGAGATGGCATCCCTGATTCGCGTGAGTATCTAGACGGCACCGACCCGTTGAACAAGTTCCATGGTGACCCGTGGCTCCTATTTGTGAGCAATTTATCTCGTTTCAAGTTCCATGTCATTCTGGCAATAATCGCTGTCGTTGTGCTCGACTACGGACTGGCGAACATAATCAAAGGCTCATCGCTATTAGCGAAAATCCGCCCGGGCAAATGATTCTGCCCGGGCAAATGATATTAGAGACGATCGACTGCTTCGTGTTTAGGATGCCATTCGTGAACGTTGACTGTCCTTTGGAGCCAGCCTTGAGGTTGGTTTTTCTTTGGTCGACATCTTAATATATTCGCTCGGCCAAATCAGGACGGCAGAATTATCCATCAAATAATCTGTGATCACATTGGCGTCGGCATCAGTAGTTGAGTTATTTACGGGAACCATTAGGGTGTCCGGATTCATGGCATAACCGTCGTATGCGTGCCTGATCGCCGCTACCGGCAATCCTCTTACGCAAGCAAGTTTGTTCGCCCAACGAAGAGTGTGTTCTTTGCCGAAAGAAGAATGCAAGTATAGTTCGGTCGGCAACCCAAGAGCGCTTCCGAATTCGCTGATGTCCCAAATTGTGTCTTCATTCACAGTTTCATCAGTGAGCAAAATACAGACTTTGGACCAGGGCATTGTGCTCTTTTGAATTACCAGAACGGGAGCTGAACACATCTTCCCCAGTTCCAGATAAAAATCGTTTGTTCGTTCAAGGCTATGCCCCACTATGACAAGATCATGTTCCTTGGCTCGCTCGCAAATACAATTGACAAAGTCTCCTTCGTCAATGCAGTTGCGATTATCAACGCCTTGCCCTTCTGCCTGACTGTTGTATGAGAGGAAGAGCGATTCTGCGACGGCGTGCAGTGCTTCGTTAATTCGCTCACTGGCCTCCATATAAGGCCCACTGCCGATGAAACCGGCTGAGTTGAAGGATAGGAATTTCCAGACAGCCAATGAGTCAATCACGTGTTGTGCCGTGATGCTCGATCCGGTTTTCTTGGCTAATTGCCACGCGATGTAAGCAGCTGATCTGGACTCAGCTGAGCCATCGATTGTGAGTAAGATTGACATGCGTTTCATGATCGAATGGCCTCCCATTTGCCGATTGTTTTATGGGCACCTAGCACATTTCCATCTTCATTCTTCTTAGCAATCTTGACATCAGCCGATATGATGATTTTCTTAAGCTTTGCTTAAAGCTGGCTACGATGCGTATAGCAAAAGCCTGCCTACAGCTGCGCAGGCATGTTTGGAGTATCAAGTTGAAGATGAAGCATAAACCACGCTGCAGCAATTTTCCCAACATTATCAAGCTGAGAAGAGTCTTGTAGCAAGTCGGATGCTCCAGTAATGACTTCCAGATTTTTTGTCCCGGAGAAGGCGGCTAGCGCTTCTGTATTGCCAGCATACGAAGAGTCCGAATCGCCTGTGATCAGCAAAGTAGGCGCCATTACCTGCGTAAATACCGACCTGGCGGCTTCCAGTTGTCCGCTTCGACAGACAACTGCCTTTACCAGTTGCGGCAGCCTGACTGCAGCAATTAACGCCGCTGCTGCGCCTGCGTCATCTCCGAAAATTCCAAGACCGAGTGATTGTAAGTCCCTTCGCTCCTTAGACCAAATGACGGCAGCGACCATGCGCTCACCAAGAGTGACAACATCGTGTCTCGGGATTTGCGTTTTCTCATCGAAATTCGCTTCCGATGGCGTCAGCAGGTCGAAAAGCAAAGTGCCTATCCCTGACTGAGAAAAAATGTTGGCTAAATGAGTACTGTCCGGTCCCAACAAACCGCTGCCGTGAGCAAACAGCACCAACCGCTCTGCGCCTTCGGGAAGTGAGAGTTGTCCTTCTACGACAACATGATGCTCCATCAATCTAACCGACACCAACTCCTGTAACATGCCACTAGCATTGCTTTTCATTCCGGCTCTCCTTTGGATTGGTCCCGTCTCGCAGCTACACTAATTTCCTCTGTCATCATCGGTCCATGCGCAATACTATATGCGCTGTCAGTTGTTCCCGCGTCAGCCGCAATACTTAATCCTGTCGAGCCAATGCGCCCGATTGATAGAAATGGGTTGGCATGGTAGAAGTGGTCTTTCGAGATTTCGTTTAATCTTGCGCACACTGACATCCGCACGATGTTCTCTTGTCCCTGAAACAGACTGTCACTCGACTCAATCAAGCGTTCGGTCCAGCCCCGTCATCCCAGATATTTGTAAGAGGATCTTAAAAAGCTGTGCCGAAAGCTTTGTACCTAGTCGATTTCCACACACATGTGCTGAGCACAGCAGACTTGAAACTAGTCTGTCCAGAAGATCAAGAATCAGAGTTTTTCAGATATGTGGTTCCTATTCTTGAACCAATCGCGCACTGGAGCGAGCCCATTCATGATCAGTTTCTGAGATATCTCGCNNATGAGCGGACACCTGTTCTTGATGGAAGCACTGCGCTTGTTCAAGAAGTATGGTTTAAATCAGATGATGGAAAGCATGGACAGGCAGGGCATCAAACATGCAGTAATTTCTTCTCTTGAGCCACTAACCAAAACACAAGACATTATAGATCTCATCCAGCCTTATCAAGATCGCTTTTCGGTCTTCGCTTCGGTTCACAGAGAGCATCCTGATCCTGTTGGTTATCTAGCTCCTCTGATCGCCTCAGGCATGGTGCGCGGCGTTAAGATTCACCCTCAGGTTGGTGGTTATGCTAGCGACGAACTCTACAGCGCAAGTAAGGATTTTGTGGCACTGGCAAGCGAAAGTGAATTGCCCGTGATGATTCACACAGGTCATATTCCTGTTGAGGCTCTGACTGGGTTGGTCGGTAGTTGTGATGTGCCTTCACTCGAGCCCCTCATTCGTGCTTTTCCTAAATGCAACTTTGTCCTTAGTCATATTGGTTGGGAATCATGGCGAAAAGCACTCAAGCTGGCCGTCAAATATCCAAATGTCATGGTTGAGACTTCGTGGCAACCCGCCCGAATCATTCGCCGAGCTGTCGACGCGATCGGTCCAAACCGAGTCATTTTCGGTTCCGACTTTCCATTGTTTCAACAGTGGCAAGCACTACGTGAGGTTAGACGAGCGCTCACTGAAAAGGAATTTGAAATGGTGGCATCGCTTAATGCCCTGAGTTTGTTGCGCCTTCGCTGATCAGCTGATCATTCGATTTCAGCCAACTCAAGCAATCACATGAAGACTAGGTGGCATTCATCCACAATGGATGCGAAGGTGTCGTTCTCAATGTGTTCCTTTCACTGGATCTTGGTCCTCTTTCAAAAACATCAGCACCCGAAAGAACAGACTTCCATAAAGAGTTTTCTGCCTGCTTGCCGACCTGAACGGACATGTGCCAGAGCGTATGTACAGTCTCTTTAAATTGATCTTCGGAAATTTTGACAATCTGCCCGGTCCACGAAGTTACACAGTTATGTGTTTCGAAAGCAACGCAGAAGCCGATGACGTCATTTGCAATAAATCCACACACCGGAAACTCTTCAAAAGGAGCGTTGCTTGTGGTTCCCTCAATTTTGAAAATACCAGTAACGCGACCTTGCTTATCAACTTTTATATCCAATTCAGAATTATGTTGGTTGTGCCACTTGCCAGTAAACTTGTCTGCCAAATTTGTTTTCTTTGTCAAGGCTTCGGTGCTCATGATTTATCTCCAAAAGATTACCCCTATATTCTCCTTGAGGGAACGAGGCAAATCATCTTGCTTAAGGCCGATTCTTGTCATTCAGGAGGATGACATACAAAGATAATTGAGCCATGCACTTTCATGTCGAATGCAACGTGTGCAGCGGCTGCGACAGGCAATTATGCACCGACCGACCTGTAATTCTTTTTTTTGCGCAAATCAATTCTTTGATTGATGCGCGCCTCAATGTTTATTGAGTTAAATCAAAGAGAGGGCATAAAGGTTTCAGACGCATAGTCGGAAGACTATCAGTTGGACAATGGTGTCACAGGGCGAGCATTAGTTGTAGTGACCAAGAAAGGATTTCCCCAGTGATCTCAACTCAATTAGATTACGACCTGCTGCGTAGTGTTTGCAATTGTGCCTTCGATGCCATTGTATGCATCAATTCTGCCGGCAAAATCGTTTTCTGGAACGGGGCAGCTGAAAGTATCTTCGGATATCAATGCGATCAAGTACTGGATAAGGAGGCAGTAGCGATTGTTGTGCCAGAGCGGTTTCGTAAATCTTTTATGCGATTGTTGGCTAAATTCAAAGACTCGGGTGAGTCGGCTATGCCCGGCAAGACAATAGAAACTCACGCGTTGAGAGCAGACGGTAGCGAAATTTCAGTAGAAGTTGCCGTTTCGGCGGCAAAGATTGCTTCTGACTGGCACGCCATTGCAGTAATAAGAGATGTCACTGACCGCAAGCGCCGTGAGCTGCAAATCGAATCAATGAACGATTACACGCGCAAAGTGTTGGATGCAAATGTAGAGTCGATTTCAATTGTCACTCCTGAAGGCATCATCAGGGACACTAATCATGCCACTGCGAAATTGTTCGGAGTCCCGCGCAAATATTTGATTGGCATTGACGCCTGTTCGTTTTTTACAGATCCGGATCGTGCTCGTGAAGGACTCAATATCATTCTCAGTCAGGGTTCGATGAAGGATTTTCTTCTCTCTTACAAGAACAAGAAAGGAGAGCTAGTTGAGTGTTCATACAGCGGCAGTGTATTGAGAGACAAGGCCGGCAACATTGAAGGAGCCATATGCACAGCGCGGGATATAACACAGCAGGTGAGGCAGCAACAAGAGAACCTACACCTGGCAGCGATAGTGGAAAGCTCTCTTTCGGCAATTATCTCTTGCACTCTCGATGGCACTATCACCAGCTGGAACCAGGGTGCTGTAAATACATACGGTTATTCAAAGGATGAAATGCTTGGTCAGTCAGCTACCAAGCTGCTGCCTAACAATGATCAAGAAGGCGTGGTTCCCAGGGTGTTGAACCGCATTGCACAGGATGAGACGCTCGATCACCTCGAGTTCGAATGCGTTCGAAAGGATGGGCAGCGCATAACTATCTCGTTGGTCTTGAACCCAATTAAAAACGCTACTGGCACCATTATTGGTGCCTCCGGAAGCAGCCACGATATCTCTGAAAGCAAGAAACTGATCAGGCTGCTTAAAGATAGCGAAATGCGATTCAGACAAATATGCTCAGGTGCGCTCGATGGCATCGTATGCATGGATCAAGACGGCAAGGCTACTGTTTTCAACCGTGCAGCCGAGAAGATGTTGGGTTACAAGAGCGAAGAAGTGATCGGGAAGAACCTTCATGCGCTAATTACTCCAGAGCGGTATCGAGAAGCCTATGGCAAGGGACTGGCACACTTCAAAACCTCCGGTGAGGGACCGGCTTTAGGCAAGACGCAGGAGCTTGTAGCAAAGAAAGCAGACGGCAGCGAGTTGCCAATCGAATTGTCCGTCTCTGCAGTGCGCATCAATGATACCTGGCAAGCTATCGGGATCATGCGTGACATAAGCGAACGCAAAATGCTAGAGCAGCAAGTCAAAGAGAGCGAGCAAGCTCTGAGGGAAGAGCGCACCACTTTGACTCAAACAAATGAGAAGCTCTCGTTGCAAGCCTCTGAGTTGGAGCTGCATGCGGTCCAAATGGAACTTCTTACTCAGATGGAAGAGTATTTGCAGAGTTGCTCATCTGATGAGGAAGCTCAATCAATGATTGCTCAATTTGCAGGAGCTCTCTTCCCTCGATCGAGTGGAGCGGTGTATAGATTTCAGGATTCGAAGGATTGGCTTGCGACTGCGGGGCACTGGGGTGAGCATATGGTGGACCAAGGACCATTTGTTCACAGTGATTGCTGGGCTTTGCGCCGAGGGCAACCACACTCCTTCAGCAAGACTGCTCCGGGCCCCCGCTGTGCACACGTGCCAGAAGCTGCGACATCCTCATTGTGTGTACCGCTAGTCCTGCTCGGGGAAGTGTTGGGATTGGTAAATATCAACTGGCATGAGAATCAATCGCTTCTTGAAGATGAAAGGCTCGTGATTCGCATGACCGGCGTTGCGGCTCTGGCTCTGGGAAACTTGCGTTTGCGCAAACAGCTGCTGGAGTTGTCGATTAGAGATTCGCTCACGGGGCTCTTCAATCGACGCTACATGGAGGAGTTTTTCGTGAAGGAGCTGAGCAAAGCTCGTCGCGATAAGAGCTCGTTGAGCATCTTCATGCTCGATATCGATCATTTCAAACAGTTCAACGATACTTTCGGCCACGAGGCCGGAGATGCGGTCTTGCGTGATTTTGGCATTTTCTTGCGCAGCCGTTTGCGGGAAAGCGACATATCATGCCGTTACGGCGGAGAGGAATTTATTGTTCTATTGCCAAACTGTTCACCCGATATCGCTTATCAGCGCGCAAATGATTTGCGTAATGCCGTTAAGCAAATGCAGGTGCACTGCGGCGATCAGATACTTCCAGCCATTAACGTTTCAATTGGACTGGTCACATTTCCGCTCGTGGGTCCAAACCTAGAGGATCTGGTCCGTGCAGCTGACGCTGCTCTCTATCAGGCCAAGGACCAGGGCCGCGATCGAGTATGCATCGCCGGCGAATGTACAGAGACAATTAAATGCAAAGACAACTAGTGCTGACGGATCAGCATGCTTGACTGGGCTCCTTTGTCCGATAGATCAAATGATTTTTCTCGGAATAATTTGATGCAGGCTTTCACAGCCGGCTCGTAATATAGCTTGCCGCTGTTTGCCTCAATTTCCTGCAGCGCTACGTCAATTCCCAAAGCAGGTCGATAGGGACGATGGGAGGCCATGGCCTCAACCACATCAGCTACCGCTAGTACTTGCGATTCGATCAGTATCTGAGCCGCTTTGAGTCCGCGAGGATAACCTGAGCCATTGAGCCGTTCATGGTGCTGATAAACAGTCTCAGCTATTGGCCAGGGGAAATCTATCTTTTTTAAAATGTCATATCCTGCTTGCGAATGGCATTTAATCAGTTCAAATTCAATCGCTGAAAGCTGAGTCGGCTTTGTCAAAATGTCTGCCGGCACGGTCAGTTTGCCAATATCATGTACAAGGCTAGCTAACTCGATCGTTCGCACGATCTCGCTGGACAACCCCAGCTCTTGGGCGATTGCAGCCGCGAGATGCGCTACTCTCCGTTGATGACCGGCCGTATAGGGATCTCTCAACTCAGCTGCGTCAGCAAGAGCGTTTAAGGTTCCTTCAAACATTGCCTTGAACCGCTCGATGGCCAAGTGTCGTTCGGTAACGTCTCGTACAACACAAATCAAACTGTCCTTATCTGGTCCAGTCTTGACTAAACTTCCTTTGGCCTCCACCCACCGCCACTCCCCTGATTTTGCTCTGGCTCGACCTGCCATCGTCTTGATAGACGAGGGATCGGAAAAGGCCTGGAACATGGCATCGGCGATGAATTGGTCTTCAGGATGCAGAAAATCAGTTGCGTTGATTCCTACGATCTCGTCGGGACTGAACCCTAGTATTGTGTTAACAGCAGGGCTAACGTATGTAACAGTCAATGCCGGATCCATTTCCAAAACAAAGTCAGTCATATTTTCGATCAGCATGCGCCAGCGAAGCTCACCCTTGCTGAGCAGTTCTAGCAAGACTTCGCGTTGTGCTTCGAGCTGTGTGCACTCGCTTACATCTCGTGCAATATTGAGAACCTGTATTTGTCCGTCATTGCCGATGGGAGAGATTGAAATCTCGACAGGTATTTTTGTTCCATCCTTCCTTTTAGCTAGAATATGCTGCATTCCCGTCGTCAATTGGCTGCTTCCAGTTTGACGCAACTGCTCGAAATGTGCGTCGTAACGCTCGTAATCCTCAGGTCGAACCAGAAGTTCTCTAAAGGATCTGCCGATGGACTCTGCTTCGGTATACTCGAACAGGCGCTCAGCCGCTGGGTTCCAAGACGATACCTTGCCATCACAATCACGCAATATGATCGCATCATTTGCGTTTTCTGTAGTCTCTCGATACGTTTTTTCTTTCTGCTCTGCAGTATGTTTTTGGCGCTTCGTTGCAGCCCTGATGCGTGCCTCTCTTATCTCGCGTTCAACCACAGGTGCAAGGCGTGCCAGATTGTCTTTCATTACATAGTCGCACGCGCCTGCCTTCATTAGCACGATCGCCGCTTCTTCTTCCAATTTGCCGGTAACAATCACAAGAGGGATGTCTTTTTCTGTAGACTGAACAGCAACAAGAGCAGTCAAGCCGTTGATGCAGTGGGGGGGGTAATAATCGGCGAGAATGATGTCCCAATCTTGTTCCTTGAGCGCAGCTTGAAATTGATCAAGTTTGTCGACGCGTTTCCAGCTGAAAGTCAATCCCCGTCGTTGTAATTCATCAATCATAAGCAGTGCGTCATCTTCACTATCTTCGATGATCAACAGACGAATGAGTCCGAGGTCATCGACCTTTCTGGATATCTTTGCACTTTGTTGTGGCGAAACTTTATGGTTCATGCAGTGTGTAAGACTCATTTATCTGTGTGTTTTGTCTCGCCGATTACGAAGTGCTCAGGATGAATGTCATCGCAGCTCATTGGCGACAGATCGCTTGCTCGCACTATGGCACCATTGCCCAAATTATTGGCATAACCCAGCGTCGATTGCGCGTCTTCAATGAGCTTGTAGGCTCCTTTTTCACCCAGCATGTGATCGTCTGCAATGCCGAAGTTAAACTCGAGATCTTTGGCATACTGGTGATTGAGAAAGAAAACCTTATGTATTGTTTCTTTGAATCGCTGGCAGACTTTAGCTGCGCTATATTGGTCGCAGTCGACTAGCAATACCGCAAAGCCGTTCATGCCAAAATTTACGACAACGTCTGCCGAGCGTGTCATGTTCATTATGCGATTGCACAAGTTAGACATTAATTGGTCGAGTTGCTCAGCGGGAATAGTTTCATCTAGATTGGCGATGTCTGCCAATACTAATGACACTTTTGTCTCACAGTTCTGGCACATCTCGTACCGACTGAAGAGCTCGTCATAAAGTCCTTCTATTTGCTCGCAGTGAGCCACATGCCTATCTACCTTGATGCGTCGTTCGATAATATCTTTTGCGTGCTCCTTGTTGTAATTTTCTGTTTTCATGTTCCCTCCTCTTCACGCTGCAATTAGTGCCATTAGGTCCTTTGATTTAATTCAATGATCATTTCGCCGAGATGACTGGTGCTTCGCATGGCAGTTGCTTGAGCAATTCCAACCAGCGTTGTTGCAGCCCTTCAACTTGGACGCGCAGAGTATTGATTTGCGAGCGATCTGACAATGGCAGTTGAGGTTGCGTACTTAGTGTAAGAAGCGTTTCTGAATCTTGTTTGAGGGCTCGGGAAAATATTTCACGCGCCTGCCACAGCTGCAGCTCTTTGATGGTGGCAATTATTTGCTCGTTGCGGGGTCGCGACTCAGCATCCGTTGCCTGCACTTCGGCTGGCGTGGCAGGAAAAATCAGCTCTGAAGCATCAATAGTTTGCAATGCTACCTTGACGAAATCACCGAAGAGCTCTCGACACATGGCCGGCACCGTTTCCAGTTTTACAGTGACACCAGCCAGTGCCCAAATCACCTGTTCATCATTGACGGCGGCATGAAACTCAGCCAGTGGCTTGACATTGCTGGAGTTGAGAGCGTTGATCTGCAGACCTAGAAGCATTTCTGAAGGAACTAAGAACACTTCGATGCTTTCATAATAGCTGCGGACAAGAAGAGCCCAGTTGAAACTGACCACGTGTCCCGCATAGCAGGTGAATTTGTATGGCTCAGAAGACGGATCGCGTCTGCAAGGAAGCACGAACGTGTCTTTTGGACATTCAATAGCTATTTGCATATGCTCGCCGGTGTCACTGTCGTTGAACTCGGTAGCAAACTGTTTAAGGTGCAAGAGAATGTTGTCAATCCAAATGCGAGCTGATGCTTCAATAAGTGCGTATCGCTGCGACAACCAGGTGTCTACGCGTACTTCTTTCGAGCCGTCTGGCGCGTTTTCGACAAGCCCTGCTAGCCATCCTGTTAACTTGGTGCAGTGTTTAGGTGCCAGATCATGTAGCAGTTGTTCCGACCTCTTTGACAAATAAGTCGGTGCTGCATGTGGATGAATGGGTCCCCATTTTTCGTCAAAATTTTGCAATTCAGTCCTCAAAGCTTAGGTCAAATTCAATTGTCGGGGGCCGACTTTAGGGTTGCGTTGAGCTGCAACGAATTGCTGCCTAGCCGACTTTGCTGATAGCCAACGTAGACGATCCGTAGATCGTCTTCAACTTCTTATGATTAGCACTCACAAGCACGAGTCAGATCGAGTTGCTTGTTCTGTGCTCTGTGCATTCAACAATTTGGCAAGTTCGGGACCTCGAACTGGGGGATAGCCAGGTCTCCGGGATTATTTAATTGACGCCGTGTGTTCCAATGTTAGCAGGCAGATTCGCCGGCCCGCAAGAGGACTTAGTTTGCATAATATCACCTTTGTTTGTTAATGGAATCACTCAATAGGGTTACCTGAGTATCACCCGGAGCATGACAAATTACCTAGACTATACACTCACATCAACCCACCCACACCCACCCACACCCACATTATTCTCTACGTGAAAGATCGAGAGCGTAGCACAGATGGTATTTTTGTTGCACCGCAGATGATACCAGTCAGGACATGGAATCTGCTGAGCCAATCAACGATCTGCTTTGTCTCAGCCTAGACGAATCGAGGCGGGACTGGAGTCCCGCGCTCCATTTCGAAATTACGGAAATGAAATGGAAGCGCGACTGTCCACAGTCGCCCATAATCACGATAGCCCAAACCAAGATCGGTGTTCGACCTTCATTGAGAGCAGCGATTACCAGGCTGTTTTACGGGCATATTGATCAAGAGTTGGTATAGTTCCTATTACGTGGACAAACCTGAGCAACAAACTTTCAAGAAAGATGATTCGGATAGCAAAACCATCCGAGTCCAAAACACGTCCTTAAATGCTGAGGAAGCAAAAGACAAATTCGAGTCAGTCCTCTCGCTTGGAGAGATTGTCGGTGGACGGTACAGAGTGCTGGCTGTGCTTGGACAAGGCGGCGCGGGTGTCGTTTACAAAGTCGAGCAGATCTTCCTTGGCGACGTGTATGCCCTAAAGTTTTTGCATGCCGAAAAATCCACTGATAAGGCAGTCGCTCGCTTTCACAAAGAAGCAAATGCTGCTCACCTGCTTAAGCATAACAATCTAGTTAGAGTGCACGATTTTGGCTTCTCGGAAAATAACCAACCGTTTTTCGTGATGGACTATGTGGAAGGCACACCTCTGTCAGAACGCATCAAATTCCAGGGCTGTTTGTCAGTTTCCGAGGCTCTAGACGTATTCATACAGGTGTGCGATGCGCTTTCTTATGCACACGAAAGCGGCGTGGTACACAGAGACTTGAAGCCCAGCAATATCATGTTGACCAAATTGGGACCTGAGGAAGCCGCGCTCGTTAAGATAGTTGATTTCGGCATAGCCAAGATCTTGCAGCTAGAGACTGATGAAGCTAATGAATTGACGCGCACGGGAGAAGTATTCGGCAGCCCGTTCTACATGAGCCCTGAACAGTGCATGGGTCATTCAATAGACCATCGCTCGGATATTTATTCGCTTGGCTGCTCTCTGTTCGAGGCGTTGACGGGACTGCCTCCCTTCTCTGGGGAGAGCGCTTTGTCGATTATGATGAAGCATCAGCTTGAGGAGCCGCCCACATTGAAAGAGACAAGTCTGGGTAAGGACTTTCCCCAGTCACTTGAGCAAGTGGTGCGGAGACTCCTATCCAAAGATCCGTCTGTCCGCTATCAGAGCATGATGTCTGTCAAACACGCTCTGCAACTGGTCAAAGAAGGAAAGTCGATCAATAGCCAGTCAAGCAAACTTGCCACGAAGTCGACGCGGCGTTGGCTGCTTATCTTGATCGCTGGCACAGCTATTTTGGCCACTGCCGCTTTCTTTGCTATTAAGAGCAGCTTGCCAGTTGAGGCTCCAGCCAAGATATCTTCCTCTTTTGATAATCCAACTCCGATTCCAACCGAATCTGTGATTCCAGAAACTCCACCCGAGAATTTCTATGCAGAGCTGCCACTGAGTGAGGCGAGAGGGAAGCCATGGAAACTTCACTTTCTGGCAGATCGTTCTTTGGGCACTATTAGTCCGATCAACAACTCCTCAGCGCACTGGGAAGGAACGAAGGCTAAAGGGCTGGTCACATTTCGCTCCGCTCAGCCCCTGTGTTTGAGCCCCAGCGCCGCTGTAGTTGAAAATCCGCAATTATTGCGGCATTTCAGAGGCGATGAAATCGCTGAAATCAGACTGGCCCAGAACCCTTTTTTGGGCGACGACTTCTTCTTCTTCATCAATCACATGAGCGGACTTAGAGTTCTTGATCTGGAAGGCACAGAGACAACAGACCGGGGTTTGGCATACCTGGAGAAGTTGCCCGACATACGAGAATTGTCTGTTTCCAATACAAAAGGTGTGACCGGCAATGAATTGTCTCGACTTAAGTGCCTGAGGGCATTGCATATCCTCAAGGCTGATCATGTGCCGAACATGTCGAAAGTTCTCGCGAGCATTGCCCGTAATAAATCAAACAGCATAATGGAACTTCAAGTGATGGGCACCAATCTGTCAGACGCCGATTTGCAAAAAGTTGGAGATTTCCCAAAACTGACAATGCTCTGTGCAGCGCAGAACAAAGGGATAACTGACGTCGGGGTATCCAAACTCTTAAAGCTCAAAAATCTGGAGTTTCTCGATCTCAGATTTTGTCCATTAACTCCCGCATGCATCCAATATTTGCGTCAATTGCCCAAGCTTGAAGTTTTGAACATCACCACCGACAAATGGTCTAAAAATGAGCAGCAGGCTCTGCACAGTGCGCTTCCGCGTTGCAAATTTGATGTCTTTGAATGAATGTTTTCGTGATCTCGTGATCCTTAATCCCGAACTGGACAATTGGTTTTCTAATGTATCGGAGACGAATACTCAATAGCTATTGCCTTCCACTGGTTTGAGGTGAGCGCTAAAGGATGCCGCAACACGTTCTTATGATACTGTTTTCTTGTTTTTCAAATAAACAAAAATGATGCCGATTAGTCCGATGATTAATGCCACTGCGCTTGCGATTATGGGAAACGGTATGGTACCAGCCATGATGCTGTCTGTTCTCATCGGTTCGATCAGCAGCCTACCTACTGAGTACAGTGCCAGATAAACGAAGAAGGTCATTCCATCATAGTTCTTCAGGCGGTTAGCGAGAAAGAAATACAACAAAACAAACAGTGCTAAGTCCCAGATCGACTCGTATAAAAATGTTGGATGGAAATAGTTAGAGCTGTGAAATTGAAACGGACGTCGGTCTTCGGGAATAAATAACTTTAGTGGAAAGTCATCGCCAACCGGTCTGCCGAAGGCTTCTGAATTGAAGAAGTTGCCCCACCTTCCGATTGACTGGGCAAGGGGAACAGATGCGGTAAGAATGTCGCAGAACGGCCAAAATTTTGTTTTACTGACTTTGCAATAGATAATGCAGCCGAGGAAAGCACCAATTACGCCACCATGCAAAGACATGCCACCATGCCATGTGGCCACTATCTCAAATAAGTTATTGGCAAAGCTCGACCAAGTCAGCGCCACATAATAGAGTCGCGCACCAATGATGGCGCCTACGAATGAGCTAAGAGCACAATT
The DNA here is from genome assembly GCA_003151275.1 of Candidatus Melainabacteria bacterium. Next base: position 25,640 of record PLXC01000133.1, on the reverse strand, counting down.
TACAAGCTTTTGTTCGTCAAGTCCCCTGCGCTTCGCCATGACGGTGGCACATGAGATCGCAGCCAAAGCGCCCAACGCGATCATTACCCCGTACCAGCGAATGGTGAGGGGTCCAAGTTGCAAAAAAATGGCGCCAGGCGAACCAAAGATCATGGCAGCTATTGTAGCCGTCAGCCGTCAGAAGCTGCAGTAGACCTTTCAGAATCCGCCAAACTTTGAGATATTTAGCGGAATTCCGTACAATTAGGCGCCACAAATTAGTCCCAGGCTTGGTGCCGGCAAGGATGCCGGCGCTCCAAGGTGAGGCGGCTCAGTAAGGCTGTTGGTCGTTGGGAATCGTGCCGCCGTAGACGTCTTTGGGCGCCCGGCCAATGTTTTTGTCTTTGTTCGCCGGCATTTTGGCGTCGTGCTGCTCATCATGCGGGTCGTCACCGTGAGGATCATCACCGTGAGGGTCTGCTCCGCCATATTTCTGAGCGACGATCCATTGAGTTTGCATAAGCTGGGCGACTGTTGGCTTAAGCTGAATATTTTTTAGAGAGAAACCCATTGTTACGGGTGCGACCGCTACTGCTGTAGCTAACACCAGAACCATGCTTGACATTGAGCCCTCCGATCCATCGATGAATGGGATTTGACATCCGCGAAGAGTATAGCTGAACTGTCCGATAAGCACGTTAAAATGGAGGCGCAAATGCTACTAAATTTCGGAGTCATATGGCACGCATAAAGTCCAAATGGATCTGCCAAGAGTGTGGGTATGGAGCCTCGGGCTTTCTCGGGAAGTGCAGCGAGTGCGGCACTTGGAATTCGATGGTGGAGGAGCTAGTCGAAGAAGAGCCGTCCGGTGTGGGGAAAAAGAGCTTCGCCTCCAGATTAAATTCTGGTTTTGGCGGTGTCGCGCCTACAGAATCCGCGGGACCAGTCACTTTGGACGAGATCGAAGTCAACAGCGAAACGATCGATGCATCTCGCTTGAGCACTGGATTGGCAGGACTAGACGAGGTTTTGGGCGGGGGGCTGGTGCCCGGATCGGTGATCTTGCTTGCCGGTGACCCCGGCATCGGTAAGTCGACATTGCTTCTGCAAGTAGCCAATTATGTTGCTGCACATCACAAGGTTCTATACGTTTCAGGGGAAGAATCGGCGTCACAGGTGAAGTTAAGAGCGTCGCGCCTGGGCGTGAACAAAGCCAATATCCTTGTTGATTCCGAGCAAGATGTAAGCAAAATCCGAGAGAGAATGTTGTCTGCCGACGTAAAGGTGGCGATTATCGACAGTATTCAGTCGATGTATCATCCGCAAGTGACCAGCGCACCTGGCTCGGTGAGCCAAGTTCGCGAAGGCGCGCAATTTATCGTTTCGGCTGCAAAGTCTCAAAACATAGCCACTATCCTTGTCGGACATGTCACGAAGGAAGGCTCGATCGCCGGACCCCGTGTGCTCGAACACATGGTGGATGTCGTCCTTCAATTCGAAGGAGATCGGGCAAGACAGCTACGGATCCTGAAAGCAGCAAAGAATAGATTCGGTTCGACACAGGAGATCGCAATTTACACAATGACCACATTGGGTCTTGCGGAAGTGGAAAACCCAAGCGCTTTACTGCTTGGTGATCGGCTGAGCAAGCTTGGTCGCAAGCAAGCACCTTCAGGCACCGCAGTGATTGCCGGAGGCGAGGGTAGCCGTTCGTTGCTCTTGGAAGTGCAAGCTCTTGTCGGCAATACTCATTATCCGAGTCCAAGAAGAGTCGTCAACGGTTGGGACTACAACCGCTTGCTGCAAGTGCTCGCCGTTTTAGAAAAGAAAGTCGGCCTAGCTGTTTCTCGCTACGACGTCTATGTAAACATTGTCGGCGGCTTAGACTTCAATGATCCATCAGGCGATCTGGGCATCAGCGTTGCCGTAGCCACTTCGTTCCTTGATCGGTCAATCGATCCTGGTTTGTTGTGCGTTGGTGAACTCGGTTTGACTGGAGAAATACGCGCTGTCGTTTCGTTGGAGCAGCGCTTGAAAGAGGCAGCAAAGCTCGGATTTCATAAAGCATTGGTGCCAAAGGCTAATCTGCCTTTAGAATCCAAAATTGAAAATATGGAAGTGATCGGCGTTGAATCTTTGTTGGATGCCCTGACTCTAGCCATGCCCGGTGCGGACTTAGGTATTAAACCGGCTCAACGGGATTCAAAAAATCCAGTGCCGCCCGCTGAAACCAGTACTGCACGTTAGAATTTGTAAGTGGGTGCGTTTTTCTTGTAGTTCTCTATGAAGACGATTTCCGAAGATCTAACTCGTCAACTTGGTGGCATGCCGGACGCGGCAGGCGTGTACGTCTTCAGGGATGTGCAAGGCGAAATTATCTACATCGGCAAAGCAGTCAGCTTGAGAGCCAGAGTTCGTTCTTATTGGAACGAGACATCTTGGCGTGAGCGACCGAAGTTGGCTGTGATGATTCCGAAAGTCACGTCGATTGATACCATTTTGACTAACTCGGAAAAGGAAGCGTTGCTGCTCGAGGCTACGCTCGTTCGGCAGCACATGCCGCGTTACAACGTGGCTCTCAAGGACGACAAGAAGTACCCCTGGTTGGCGATTACATATGATGTTGCGTTTCCTCGACTGATCATGGTTCGTGATCCGGTCAAATATCGAAAAGAAAACCCGCGCTCGCGCGTGTTTGGTCCCTACGTGGAAACTGGCGTGATGTGGGAGACGGTGCGCATGCTGCGCAAAGTTTTTCCGATGCGACAGCGGAAAAAACCGCTGTTCAAAGATCGCCCTTGCATGAATTATTACATCGGACTTTGTTTGGGACCTTGCCAAAATTTGGTGGACGAACCGACCTACAGCCAGATCACTACGCAAGTTGAGATGTTCTTGGCTGGGAGACAGAGCGAGGTGCTATCCATGCTTAGAGTCGAAATGGAAGCCTTTGCTGAGAAGCTTGAGTTTGAGCAAGCAGCAAAGATTCGCAATCGTTTGCAATCATTGGAACGGGTCGTGGAAAAGCAACAGGTCTTTTTCCAAAATCAAAAAGTCAGTCAAGACATAATTGCAGAAGCACATACCAATCGTTTCATCGCTGTTTGCCTGATGCGAGTGCGCGAAGGTAAACTGATTTCAGCTGAGACTGTCTGTCTTCCTCTTGTTGAGAAGACTAGCGCAGATGAGGCTTTTCAGAGCTTTGTCGATCAATACTATGCAGCTTGCGAAGACATCGCCGTACCGAGCGAAGTAGTTTTGCAACATACTCTCGAAGACGAGAATGCATTGCTCGAACTACTTAATTCTAAATCCAGAACTGTAGTAAAAATTTCGGTGCCCCAACGCGGCAGTAAACAGCAATCGATTGAGATGGCGCAGAAGAATGCGAGATTGTCGCTGGAAAAAGAATTGCAGGTGGTGTCGGAAGAAGACGCAAAGTTCACCCGAATCATGTCGACTCTTCAGGAAGACTTGATGCTCTCGAAACAACCTCGTCGGATCGAATGCTTTGATATTTCCAACAATCAAGGAACCGACAACGTTGCAAGCATGGTCGTCTTTGAAAACGCCCTGGCGAAAAAGTCTGACTATAGGCGCTTCAAAATCCGCTCGGTTGAGGGAATCGGCGAAGCCAACGATTTTGCATCGATGAAGGAAGCCGTTGGCAGGAGATATTCTCGACTTGTGCAAGAGGGCAAACCGCTACCCGACTTGATCATCATTGATGGTGGCAAGGGACAATTGAGCGCCGCATGCGAAGCGCTGGCAGAAGCAAACGTTCCTGAAGTCGATATCATCGGTCTTGCTAAGAAGCAAGAGGAGGTTTACAAGCCTAATAATTCGCAGCCGTTCTTGTTGCCCAGACGCAGTGAGGCTTTGCACCTGCTGCAAAGAGTTAGGGATGAAGCACACCGTTTCGCGGTGACCTATCACCGTCAGCTGCGAGCCAAGCGCTCGATTTCGTCCAACTTAGACATCTTGCCTGGCATTGGCAAGGCCAGGCGCAAAATATTGCTCGATTATTTTGGTTCGTTCGATAAAATTAAAGCTGCCAATTTGGAGGAATTGTTAGCTGTTCCCGGGCTGCCCAAGAACGTTGCCGGTTCAATTCATTCAAAGCTCCACCCGACTGACCCTGAAAAAGATTCAGCCTTGCCCGTAGACCATTGAACTCAACGATGCGAGAATAGTTCAAAACAGAGGTTGTAAGCCCATGATGTCCTTCTTCCGCAAACATCATAAAGTGTTCGTCAAAGTGATTATCAGTTTGATGATCTTCACTTTCCTGATCTCGCTAGTTCCGTCTGTCATTTTTATGTTCCAGTAATTCGGCAAAGTTGTGAATCAGCGCCGAGCTATTGTATTAGTTGTCATCTTTTATTGCATTGTTTCAATGGGACTTTTGAGCCCGCTTCTGTTCCTCGGTAAGACACCTTTTCTTGCCGACATCACATACAACGTTGAACCAGCCTCTACTTTTATTAGCGAATTTTGGCAACACAATAATAAGTTTCCATTATGGAACCCCTGGTTGCTGAATGGCGTTCCACAGATCGCCGTCACGTGGCCGATGTTGTATATCCCGTCTGCGATCGGCTTGTGTCTGCCGTTTGGTCTAGGTAGCGGGCTGTTCATCCTGATTCATCTTTTGGTGGCAGGAACGGGTGGATTTTTCTGGCAACTGAAATCACATAGATTTCAACCAACCAATTTTATGGCCGCAGCATTCTTTGGCTTAGGCTACATGTTGTGCGGATACATGTTTGGCTGCCCTATCAATCTCTTGTTGATGGCTTCCGCTGCCTGGATCCCTTTTACATTGTTGGCATTGGATGTGATTTGCTCCTCACCAAAGTGGTGGCAGTGCGGTGTGCTGGCATTATTGTTGGGAACGCAATTTAGTGCGGGGCGCCCGGAAATTTCTGTTGCTTCATGTTGCCTTTACTTCGCGTACTTCATCAGTAACCTTGGCTCACTGCGTCCCCGTGCACCTTTTATGGTGGCATGTGCTTTTGTTCTCGCTGTCGGATTCGCTTCTTTCGGATATATCCCATTACTCGAACTTGTTTCCAACAGCCCTGCGGCGCTGCAGTTTAGCGTTCTGAAGAGCAGCTTCTGGAGTGCTGGCTTCTTGGATTGGTTGACGATGCTAGTGATTCAACCACTCGGACACATCAGCATGGCCAGTCCAGGAGATTATGTGACATATCCGGGCTCGTTGCCTTACATAACTTCTCTGTTCATCGGTGCACCAGTTTTAACGCTCGCTCTTCTGTCGATTCCTAAAAATTGGAAAGGCAGCCTTCTCTGGATTGTGCTCGTTGCTGTTTCAGTTCTAGTTGCGCTCGGTCAGTTCGGACCCTTTGCCTCGCTTATCGATAAACAAAATATAGTGCGCTATCCGATCAAACTTGCTTTGTTTGCACTGTTCGGATTGTTGGTAATGGCGGCGAACGGTTGGCGATCGGTTTTCAGCGGAGCAGTGACGCGCTCGAACATTTTTAGTTTGGTAATTTTTTGGTTGATGATACTTGGAGCTGCGGCCGTTGTAAATGTCAACGTGGACTCGTTAGCGGACAGTCAACACTTGCTTCTGAAGAGTCTATTGCTGGCTGCACTTAGTGGACTAATTGCGGCGGCATTGCTAGTTTTGAGAAATAGGTTCACCGAAATAATCTTGCTAGCTTTTATCGCTATTGGTTTTGTGTTGAACGACGGCACGCTTCTTTCTCCTTTGGCACCAAGCAGATATTATGAACAAAAATCGAGCCTGGCAAATTTCATCAAAAGCCATTGTCAACTTGGAATTCAGAATTTTCGTGTACTGCCGCTTATAGACAATGCGCTTTTGCCACCGAAACAATTAGATAATGTGTCGGACTTGGAGATGGAAGAAAAGTTTTCTTCTTACTGCAGAGAGATACTTCGTCCCAACACAACCATAGACGCTCACCTTCAGTCTAGTAATGGAATTTCAGTAATCCCGACCTGGAATTCCCTGTTTATTGATACTGGGCTGCTGCCACGTTCTGCGTTGAGTAGCGCGACACACCCGCTCGGGAAATCTGATGTTCCTCTTTATCGTTATTGTCAGGCTACTAGCACCGCCTATGTTGAAACAACAAAGGATGTGCAGGGTGCAGATGGAGCCTGGTTGCCTGGTCCGTTGCTGGACAAGCGCTTTTTCCAACTTCTTAAGGAAGATGATGCGCTAAACATCCGTCTTTATACGATCGTGCACATTCGTCCCCGCGTTTCGATTATACAAAACATGAAGTTTATGCCAACTCGCGATGCTGCTCTAAAATACATCAACCGTTCCGACACCAATGATTTTGACCCGCTGCGCGAAGTATTACTTGTGGGCGCACCACAACAGCAAGATGCCACCACTTCAGCGAAAATTCTCAGCAATTATGCGGTAGTGGACATGGACCAAAATGAGTATATTAGGATTAACGCCAATGCCTCTGTTCCTTCAGCACTTGTTTTAACCGATGGCTTCTATCCTGGCTGGGAAGCATTCGACAATGGTGCCCCTACAAATATCTACATTGCTGACGGCGTCATGCGCGCGGTGCTAATTCAACCAGGCGAGCACCGCATTGTCTTTCGCTATCGACCTGTATCCTGGTTTGCCGGGTTGATGCTATTCTTCGTCTCGCTCACAACTGCAGGCTTTATGATTTTGAGCCGCTTCGTAAAAACCAATCCAAGCTGGTGAAGTATTTGTGTCAGTCCCATGAAACCGGGGTGGGGGTCACTCAAGTTGCTTTGGATGGCTTTCATTGGCAAATGGCCTTTGCTTATGTAGGGCTGTTTTTGCTCCAAGTAAAGCACTTGATCGGATGACTGACCAAAGGCAATTGTATGCCGGAATACATGCAAAAGCTTGGTTAAAGAATGATCGTGTTGAATGCTATGACAATGCCGGTTCGGTGTCTTTTTCATTGAGATTGGCTAGATCCAGTTTGAGCCAATGAACAGATTCGTATCGCTGATTCAGATCAAGTTGGGTTGCTCGTTCGACGATGGCGTTCAGTTCCGGCGAGACATGTGGTGCTTTCGTGCGAGGAGATGAGCTTGTAATCGGCTTTGGGACCACTCCTGTCAGCAAGTAATACATAGTTGCTCCCAGAGCATAAATGTCGCTTTGCACACTGACCTCTTCGCGGAACTGCTCAGGAGGCGTGAAAGCTTGTTTCCCGCATGAGTCAGTAGTGCTGCGACCGTCACTTTTTACGGCTAAACTAAAATCGATAAGTTTGATGGTGTCGTCCGGGAGGGTGATAATGTTTTCCGGCGTTACATCGCGATGAACAATCGGTGGATTGAAGCCGTGCAAATACTCAAGCACGGCACAGATCGATTTAGTCAGACGCACAACTTGCGCTTCACTCAGCGGTCCTTCTTGCTGAACTTTTTGTCGGAGTGACTGTCCCTGCACATATTCCAATACTACATAAACGCGCCCTTCATCAGTGAAAAAGTCTTGCAGATGCACAATGCCCGGGTTGTTTAGTTGAGACAGCAAGCTGACTTCCGTTTCGAATTCGCGCGCGGATTCGATTAATGCACCCGAGCTTGAAGAGGTCGCAAGTATGAATTCTTTCAACACACAGAGTTCTCCAGAAGCATTGCGAGCTAAGTAGGCTGTTGCCTGTCCGCCGGAGGAAAGCCTCTCCACCACCGTGTATTCCGCACCCTTCAAAGTCTCACCGCTATTCAAAACAGATTGCCGTTTAACTCGCGTCTTTGATGTTAATAAATCGAACCAAAGCTGGGTGTACCGAACATCCTGAAGAACTGTCGAGCCGAGCAGTTGCTCTTCAGCTGTCTTTTTTATGGATACATGCGGAGCCCAATTTTTAACGGCATAGAATAGCCTGGCTCGCTGTTCTCGATTTAAATCATTGAGATTTATTCTGATGTTTCTGCCAAAGTCACCTTCGTTTTCGCCTGTGCTAAATACTAAATAATTTCCTGTATTCATTTGATTAGATAATCCGTCGATAAAAGCGGCTACCTTGTTGAGTAACTTGTAGCTTAGCGACTCTTTCTTGAATGCTGTCTCCGGAAGTGGACACAGTCTGGTAAAACCCTCTTCAAGATGACGTAGGGATTTTATTTCCTTCCAAGTTAGGGAATCAGGTCCGCCACCAATTGCCCATCTGTTAATGGTAATGACGCTTAGAAACCAGCCTTTGATTGAGCTTCGCTTGATACCGTTGGCGGTGACCCGAACGTCGTGTTCGTCAGAGAGAAAGTTTAATGGGAAGAAGAACCAAGCTCTGAAAAATAACATACACAGAGCTGAAGCAAGGCTTACTAAATAGAAGTGGACAAAGAAGACTGAAGCCTTGGTCGGCTCGATACCCAGGTCACGAAGCCATGGCCAGTAGCCGTTATAGCCGCTTACAATGGTGGAATCAAATCCTGTCGGAGAATAAATGGTGGGAGCCCTATTGTCAGTTAGTTGGTTCGCCAACCCAACTCGGGGTATTTGCACTTCGGGGGGAACAGATGAATCGCTCATGGCAATCGCTGTTATCGGACTTTGTTGCATCATTTTATCGATTCCGAGATTCTCATACAATGAAAAACTAAACAGAGCCGGTATGCCGAGAGCAAAGAAGGAAATCAAGACAATCCCGAATGAGCGCGAATAGTAAAAGTTGTTTTCGGACTGTGCTGAATTGCGTTTTGTATTTTGACCGAGCACGAAGCTGCCCTCGCCGTCACCAGGCGAGCTGACTGGTGACGGAAAAAATCCTTTAATCCAGTGCACCGCGATCCAACCCAGAGCGAAAGGCGCGCAACAGAGATATAGCCAAAATAGAATGAAGGGCAATCCTTGATCAGCACCTTCGTTTAGATCCCGGAGGAAAGGCGAGCTTCTAACAGCGTTAGGAATATTTGGCTCAAATTTATCCACGTATATTTTGTGCAGGTTATCTCTCCAATTTTTCGGAGAACTTCGATACAGCCATAAAGTGATCGGCTTTGTCAGCACCACCAGGATCCACACGAGCACCAATTTCGGTACCAGAGCAGTGGCAGCCAAAAGAAACAATGGTGCTCTTAGCCCCCAGATCCACCGGTTGTAATCCATATGATAATTCAACCAATAGGTGCGAAGAAAATTTTCAACTCTTCCCATGGCCGGATCGTTTAGAGAATTGGAAGTAAACGCGGTGCCATAAGTTGTCATTGGTGCCACGACATCGCTAGTTGACTGACCGTCAATGCCTTGCGTTTTATCCAACTCCGACTTCAAAGGAACGCTTGACGGTGTCATGTTCGTTTCCGAAGAAGATGACGGAGTTGTCTTCGACGATTCATCCGCACTTCGCACCAGATTGATCGAGGCATTTTCAGCTTCATCAACTACGAACGGCTTGGCTTGCTTACCGGATCTATCTCCGCTCATGCGTGAACCTTTGATTTTGGTACTGCCAGCTTTAGTCGGATTCCCCTGTCTAGGTTTTTCAGACGTCCGAGAACTTCTTCAAAGGATTGGGGACGATTCTGCTCATCGAAATTCGTGCAATCTTGCACCAACTTATCGATCTCATCGGAACAATCTATAACCTTTGCGGGCGACGATTGAGAGAGAGCAACTGGATCATGACCCGTCAACAAGAAATACAGAGTGCATCCAAAGCTGTAGATATCGCTTCGCTGGTTCGCGTCACCCCTCAACTGCTCGGCAGCAACATAGCACTGTTTGCCAATCATGGTGCCTGTGATGCCATCCAAAAATTCGCGTGCAGCACCGAAATCGATTAGTCTTAACTGCCCATCTTCTCCAGCAATAACATTGTCTGGAGTGAGGTCTCTGTGCAGAATTGCTGGTTCGCGACTGTGCAAATAAATCATAATTTCGCACAACTGTTCCGCCCAACTGATTGTGAGGTTTTCGGACCTTGCACCATGCTCCTTTACTATGTCGCGAAGGTCGCTTCCAGGTCTGTGCTCGATCACCAAATAAGTGGATTGATCAACCGTGAAAGACGTAATCACTTTTGCTATACCGGGATGATCCAAGCGCGACAGAAGCTCGTATTCACGACGTAGTATTTTTGCAAATGCTTTGGTTTCGTCTGTCTCATCGGCCAGATAGAATTGCTTGACGGTTAGCATTCTACCTTCTGCATCGCGTGCGAGGTACACCGCGCATAGTGGCTTGCTAGCGAGCTGTTTGATTATCCGCGTTTGAGTGTTGGGAAGAAATTCACCAGGATTGAATGGAACAAAAATCGTTGATTTAAATTCCTGTTTAGGAATGCTCGCGATCGAAGGATCATCAATTCCATCCGACGCAGCATGCTCCTTGGCTGCTTCCTCAAGCATTTGACAAACGGAGAAAACTTCTGGCGCGACCGAGCAAGCGACTGCGTGCTGATCGATTGCATCCAGAAGCACTCTTAGATCTTGCGCGGAAACTTGCGAGTTGTTGAATTTTACGCGCCCGCCAGATCGGAAGTCGAGTGTAAATTCGGCTCTCAAGGGGGAATTCGGTTTGTTGGTGCTTTTAACCGTCATACTTTTTAGGTCGCTCCAAAGTCGAGTCTGTCTTCCCCACAAACCCAAATGAGGACCTTGAAAGAACGAGAGACCGTCGCAGTTAAGAGTAAGCTTGCGTGCTTTTGCATAGGGCAATATGACTGACGCCGTGACGGCAATTGGAGCGGTTCCATACAAGGCTACGATTGATCCTAGAAAAATTCTAAAGTTTGGCTGAAAGAGCCAATCGGGAGCGCCATTGGACGGACCCACACCTGCGTCAACAGCTGATGCGATCATCCAGTTTTGAATGGCCGTTCCGAGCGGTCCTCCGCAAAATCCGAAAAGCCAAAACAATCCAGCGTAGCAGGCTACAAGCCATGCCAATGTTCGCAATGCATTGCTCAAAAAAGGACTGGGCTCTTTGAAATCCAAAGAGCGTTCACGCAGCCGCAGCGCTTCAAGGAACCCCTCGATAATATTCTGGAGAGACGTTGGCGATACCACGCGCCAGCAGAAAGAGGTCAAAAATGCAGTGAGCTTAAGAGTTGGTTGCAGTAATAGAAGGAACGCAGCTAGCGAACATGCCGTAATGATGAAAGTGTCAAACGGCTGCAAAAAGGAAAGGTCAGAGAAGAGAGAACTGTCCACCGATTGAAGAGTTGGAAGATTTGGATCTTGAATAACTTCAGGCATCGATGCCATCGATGAGTAAGATGAGTAAGGGGTGGAAGACCATGTATCTCCCATCACCAGCGGATTGTATATATTGGCGTCCCGGGCTGACGCCAGCAGCCAATTAGAGAGCATGTATGCCGGACCTTTTGTGTTCAGCGTAATGCTGAGGATGCTGCCAACATAAGCGCAGAAAAATAGAAACTGACTTGCTCCGGCCCAACGCTGCCTTTGTGCAATCAAATCGGGATCTTGCTTGGTCGTCTTAAGGCGACTTCGCATAAGGATGGCAAGGAAACAAGCAGCGATATAAATCAGTATTGGACTGGCAAGAAAGGCAAGCGGAGCAAATTGCTGCGCTCCCATAACCAACGCACTCGACATCGAGGGCAGTTGAGCGTTCTCGTTCACCACGGTGAACAACCGCGACGATGTTGTGATGTACAGCAACCAGCGAATTGAGTAAAGCCAAAAGAGAAGAATGGCCAGTTTTTGAACTTTCGCCGTTTTCACGAACGCTTTCAGATAAGTTATTCGTCCGGCAGCACTCAGCTTAACCATGTTGCTGATGGCAGGCATCGCGACATATACGATCGCCATCAACGTTCCGGCAGTGAGCGCCCAACCGGAAAGGAAGCAATCAGCCAAAAGGAACGCAATAATGAAGAAAGCTTCGCCGTGACGCTTGAAAAATTTAAGGAGCCAGCGCTCAGGATTGGTCATGATGGTAAGTGTGATCTCAGTGAAATCGACACCAGTATAGACCCAGCCCGCGAGATGTCAATAGGCGCCCTGTGGACCGTCGTCAGTGAGTAAATCCGTAAGTGGTATCGAGTGGTATCGATTCCACTCGATACCACAATTTCTTGGGGGCTACTGGGCTGACTTAAGTTGCGCCTGACTGCAACGCAGTCAGCGCTTGCTGCGCGGCGTCCGCTTCGGCGTTCAGTCCTGCCCCACGCAGGACGCTGTCATAATTCATGTAAATCATTTTGCGTGTGACTGGCTCTGCGGTGTTTGACCAATCGAGCACTTCTCTAAAATATGCCTTGCACTTTTCCATGTCCTTCAGGTGCGTTCCATAGAACTTCGCCAGATTCATCAAACTCATTTTACATTCGAAGGAATCCCTTCCGTAAACAGCCAACATCTTGTTAGCGTCGATGGAATAAAGCTGCTCCACTTCAGGCAATCTGTTTTGTTTTACAAGTATTCTTTCCAAGTCGGAAAAAGGTGACACTGGTTCGAGCGCAAGTTGCTGCGGATAGTCATGACGCAATCGAGTCGCTTCTTTAAGCAATTGCTCTGCTTGAGCATAGTCATCCAGCAGTCTGAGTAGTGCGCCAAAATTGCACTTCGTGTAATAGGCGTTGTGAACGTCTCCACGAGCTTCTGCCTCAGCGAGTGCCCGTTTATAGCAATCTTTGGCTTCGTCATACTTTCCACCGCGAGCTGCGGACTCAGCCATGTTCGTAAGCGTTGCCCAAGATTCGCTCATTGCTTTTCTCCCTGACGAGTGCCAACCCTTCTATGCCACGTTTAGGGGAATACATTGCGCGTTGAAGTCAACATTTGTTGTTCCTGTACGATAAGTTTTCCGGTGTAAGCATCTTGAGATATGTCGACTCTTGGTACGCGCTGCAGCAATCTGAATCCTTCAAAACGAAGCATGCCACCGCCACTGGTGATTACTGGATTGCGCTCCGCAAAAATGCAGTTTAAGCTATTTCTACAGTTTTGGTTTGAATGTTTACGTGCAAATTTATTTGTATCGCCCTAAAAATAGCAGACAAATTATCCATGCTCGGATTGCCATCCTTCGAAAGCATGCGATGCAAGCTCTTCGAAGGCGTTTTCGTTTCTATGGCAAGATCTTCGAACCCAACTGTCGCATTGACAAGATCGCGTAAAATCAACCGCGCTGTTTCGGGTTCGCCGTTCAAGAACAAACTAGCGGCTTCATCAAGTAATGCTTTCGCAAATGCCGGATCTCGTTGCACGCGTTCAACAATTGTCTTTTTAAAATCCCGAGTGAGTGCCATTTGTATCTGTTGTTTTGTACGGATTGGACTTGTCTTCTTGAATGTATTCTTCAATTAACACAATATCAATAGTAACACAAGTGTTACTATTGTGGAGCTGCTTGAATTATCTTCAGCGGAAGTTTGAGTTCAAGCTAGGCGCCAGTCAGTTCTAAAACTATGCTGATTTGAGTATATGCCGGTTTTGGCATATAGTGTTTCTAATGATCAAAAGACGTCCGAAGACCGTTCAGATTGACCCTGCCGAACAAAAGGATGTGGTCTTCTGGCCGGATCGACTCGACTTGGCGAGATCATTGCACATAGGCAAAAGAGTAAAAAGAGATGAGCAAGAATGTATTTCAAGATCTAGGTTTTAGCGAGGAGGAGGCGGCAGGTCTGAAGTTGAAGTCTTATCTTTTCATGTCTCTTCAGGAAGTTATCCGCACTAGCAAAATGACTCAAAAACAGATTGCTGAAACGATCGGAACGGATCAACCGAAAGTCTCCAAAATTTTGAATGGAAAGCTCAATGAATTTTCAATCGAACGAATCACGGAGTTCATGCAGAAGCTGGGCTATGATATTCACATAAGTACGATGCCGGCTCCGAAAGACCGCCTAGGAACTGTCGTAATGGGTAAGCGTAAGCTTTTGACGTCCTCTCCGCCCTGAAGGACGGGAGTCAATTATCACGTCTTTATTGCAACCTATGTGGTTTGAACCGGTTGCGCCCAATAAAGTTGTTTGTGACCCCGCTCAGTGTACATGCGCACCTTAGCTAGTGCATCGGCTCGACAAGGCATACGTTCGATTAGGATGCTGTTGCCATTGTCGTCTTGTCGCCATAATTCGTGCTCGACAAATTTGACGGTGTCGGAGGTCCACTGAAGGTCAGCCGAAGTTAGATGGAATGCAGTCATCAAGCTGTCAACGGCATCAGTTTGATTGATTACATTCTTGGATATCTGAACTGCAACTTCAGGAGAGTACAGCGGATGACTGTCGACAAAGAATCTGTAATCACCCACTTGGACCAACGCCAGCTTGTAGTCACATAAATTATCAATATCATCTTCAAAACGGATACTAGTTTGTGCTTCAAGCTGTTCCACCGTTAGATCTAAGACGGCAACAAACTCAGTCATGGTGGGTCGATCCGGTGCATCGAAAATCGTAATTGGCAGCTGCATTGCTCCTTCGACAGGAGGCTGCGATTTGGTTGAGAAATGCAGTGGCATTTGCGCGCGTACAACTGAGCCAACTGGATGTTCCATGCAGGTGCCAGAGGTAGGGAAGTAAATAACACATCTAGCGTGACCAGCAATACGAGTCAGTTCGCGGCTTAGAAAATCGACTGGTTTATTGTAGAAGTCTGGATGAATTTCATAGTCGTATAGCAAATAATATGGGTTGAGACGTATTCTATGAAGCGCACCATGGTCGCTCCATGAGAGCACATCATCATGTTTCTCCGCGCTTGGAAATAGTCGTGTCACTTCGGTGCTTACTTCATCCACCGGTAGGAGTTCCACTCCCTCGCAGGTCTCTCCATTTTGCAACCGCTGAGACAGCTCAGATGTCGAAACACCAGTTGGTCCCTGCCCTTTCCAGCAGATGATTTTGTGAGGTGAGTTCATAGCAGTCTCAGTTTCATTCTCTAAACAATATCGTAAATTCTCGATGATTAGTTATCGCCTCCTTCTTCAGGTTCATCATCTGAAAATAGATTTTGCAAACGTCTTGGGTAATTGTTCAGAAAATCTCGAGTGATTCTGTAGTGCTCAGTGTCTTCGTACGACACCTCAGTGCAACCATGATTGTCCAATAAATAAATGCGCGAGCGCGGGTAGGACAATAATATTGGTGAGTGGGTGGCGATAATAAATTGCGAATCCTGAATGACTAGATCGTTTATGCGTACTAACGCTGCCAGCTGACGGCTTGGTGACAAAGCCGCTTCAGGTTCATCCATGATGTATAAACCTTTGCCGTTAAATGTTTTGGTAATCACTGTTAAAAATGATTCGCCGTGGGAGCTGAGGTGTATCGATTTACCTCCGTACCGCGCAAATGCTATCTCTCGAGTCGTCATCGCGTCGGGATCCTTCGCGAGTTCCTCTAAGTAATTTCCAATGTTGTAAAAACTCTCGGCTCGGAGGAAGTATCGATCTTTGGGTTTTTGAACGTTCCTCTGAACTTTCATATACTGAGCAAGAGAGGACGATCCGTATTCATCTGTCATGGAATGATTTCCGGTGCCTCCTTGCGCTCCGAGGTCCATGACACTTGCGATAGCCTCAATCAAGGTCGATTTGCCGGCACCATTTTCACCAACGATGAATGTTACGTCCGGATGAAAATCGAGTTGCTCCAATTCACGCAGCGCAGGAATGCTGAACGGAAACTGATCAACCTTCTCTTCTGGCTTGTTAATCCTTATAGATTTGAGATAAGGTTTTGGGCTCATGCGCGAATGTATTCGAAGTACAGTTGAATTTGTGCTTGGCTCTCGATGGTCGACGCGCGGCACCAATCCACAAACACCAGATCGAAGTCGTTAATTAGGCTTGCTAGAACAGTAGCCGTTTGTGCGGGATCATCGACATGAGATGCAGTGATACCGATGGTGGTGCACACATCGTTAGACACTTGCCCATAGGCGATCAATCCACCAGCTCCTTCAAATGCAAAACCGTTTTCGACAAGTCCATTTCCTGTCGGACCACCCGACGTGTAGTATCTGATACCATCGAATGAGGTAGTGGACTTCAATTCTGATTTCAAGCGGGAAAGCGTGAGACTGCAGCTTTCTACGAACGATTCTTTGATAAGGCTTCTTACATGTAGAGACTGAAAGAAACCAGAAGGATTTCTTTGGTCGCTGTAGATTTTGGTGATGCTAGAGAGCTCTGAATCAATTTTAGACGAAAGTGATTTGGAAATAAGTTCGACCTGGCGCCAGTCGTCTTCATGCATTTCGAGAATTTGCTTTCCCTGTGTTTCGGCTGGAATTATTGCGCCTATATAGTCGCAAATCGTTGGCAAACTAAAAAAAATGTCTTTGGTAGACACCTCTTCGACTTTCCGAACTTTTAGCGTCAGCTTGCCGGACTTTGTATAATTCACTCGATCTAGCGGGTCAGCTTCCAGCACCTGAAATTCCTCTTCACCCAGGTGAATGGTCGTGAATTTGTCGAAGCTCTCAGGAATGTCCTCTGGTCGTTGCGCTGCCTTAACAATAATCGTTCCATCATCCGCATTGATGACGGTCATCTGGACTTTTGATTTGCCGAAGCCAAAGGGCATGAGAATCTTCCGCTAAACGCCGCCGAAAAGTGCACCAACGCCTGAGGTTACTCCCATGGCCAACGCACTCCAGAATGTCACCCGAAGAACGCCTGGGAGAATCTTTGCGCCCCCGGATTTTGCAGCGAGTCCCCCGAGGAACGCAAGAGACACCAATGCACCACCGGCAATCATCGGGATTAGATGTCGCTCAGGGGCAAATATAAATATGCTCAGTGGCAAGGCGGCTCCGACGGCGAAACTGCAGGCCGATGCAATCGATGCCTGCAGCGGCTTAGCTGAAGTTGCTTCCGAGATACCAAGCTCATCTCGAGCATGAGCACCAATCGCGTCGTGTTCCATCAGCTTTGTCGCCACTGTATTGGCGAGAGGCAAATCTAAGCCACGTCGAACATAAATCGCCGCCAGTTCGCTGTGCTCTTTATCGAAGTCTTGTTCTATTTCTTGGCGTTCCTCATTCAGCGCAGCTTTCTCAGTATCTGCTTGAGAAGAAACCGATACATATTCGCCGGTGGCCATTGCCATGGAGCCTGCCACAAGTCCTGCAATACCGGCCATCATGACGCTTCCATGAGCTGCATGGGAGGTAGCCATGCCGAGCATTAGGCTCGCCGTTGAGACGATTCCGTCGTTTGCACCCAAGACGGCTGCACGGAGCCAGCCTGTGTTCTCGATTTTGTGATATTCCCTATGTTGCTTCGGCATGAATTCCTTGACGCGATCGCATCTTTGCGCGTGGCTGAAAATGATTCTGCTGGCTGTGACAGGCAGTCGAGTCGACTCTCTTTTTATCCAAGCATCAATGATACCGGAATTGGTCAGAAGTGCGCGAACAGGAAATTTCTCATTACGACATGATCTCAAAAGGCTGGCTTAGAATTCGACTTATTTTGCTCAAAGTGAGATCATTTTCTCTGTGGTTGATTGTAGAGGTGAGAATAAAGTGAAGCGCGACATATTACTTTCCGCAACTGCAGTTCTTGCAATTGCGACAATATCTGCTGCAAAGGCTAGAGATGGACAGGGAGAGCCGTCCAGAAATTTCCAAGAGCGTCCTCAAAACGCCGGGCCAAGAGCAGACGCGCGTGCGCCTCAACCTCAGCAGCAGGAGCATCACGAGCAACAGGCACAGCAAATGCAAGCTCAGCAGCAGCAAAAAGCTCAACAAGAGCAGATGCGAGCCCAACAAGTACAAGCACAGCAGCAACAAAAAGTTCAGCAAGAGCAGATGATGCAGGCGCATCAGCAACAGCTTAAGGCCCAAGAGGAAGTGCGTCGGTCGGAAGAACAAAGAGTTAGAGTTCAAGAAGAGCAAGCGCGAAGTGCGCAAACGCAAGCTATAAAAATGCAAAACGAACAAGCAAGTAAAGCTCGCGAACAAGCGCAACGTTCTCTCGAAAATAATCAATTGCTACAGCATCAGCACGATCAGAATCTCAGAACTCAACCAGAAGCTCACTTTAATCAACAACTGCCTGTCGAGCAGCCAAGTCAGCTGAACAACGCAGCGACACAATTCAGAGATCGTGGACAAGCTGGCATAGGCACCATCCCTGGTGGCGACATGAATCGGCGTCGTGAGGAACCAATTGGAAGAGCGCCTGTCCCATATGAACAGCATCAGAATCAGCCACTCGGATTTACACCACCAAACAGGCACGGGTTTGAGCGAGCGGCAACGCCACCACCGCTTCTCGCACCAGTTGTACCGATTGCCAAGGCCATCTCAATGCCTGTTTTACAGGCTGGCATCTCTGCAGAAGATCATCAACATGCCCAAGCAGTTAACCATAATTTGGAAAAACATTTGATTGCGGTTGAAGGGGCGCAAGCGCCCTTCAACAGACTAATGACAAGAAATGCAGTGGAAAGCAACTACTTTAACAATTATCACACCATGATCAACAATCAACCTATAAACATCACTAGGCAAAATACCAATTATTTTCAGGTACCGGCGCATGCCTACCCGCACTGGTATCAGCAGGAACCGGGTTGGGTTTACTCGAACGGTTTCACATTGGGAGACTCGATTAGAGTTGGTCCTGATTGGCTAAGATGGGGATGGCATCCCTATTTTGGACCACCACCGGAAGGTTTTGTTTGTGCATCTGATTTCATTCCCACTCCCTGGATCTATCTGCCGGCCTATGGATTGTGGAGAGAGCCAGGCGTCAATGGCTATGCCGAACTAGGTCCTCCCGACTACTACGACGGACCGATTACTGTTGAAGTTCTAGAGCCCCGTCATATTCAAACAAGAGACCCATTTACGGGATGGGCAAACGATCAAATAATCAACGTTGTCTATCTATACAATGCCTTTTATTATCCTGACTTCGGACGATACGGATATATGAATAGACATGGTTATTTTATATGGCTGAATCTTGACGATAGTTCAAATTTTGATTCCAATTATTGAAGGCGTTAAACTCTTCTTTTCAGCGGAGGCGCTTATGAATATTCGGAAGGTGGTTCTGGCCTTGGCACTGTCTGGAACAGCTATTGGTGGTGGCGTTGCTGCCACTCAGTCTAGCTATCACGTGATCAAACATGTGCCTCTCGGTGGAGACGGTTTCTGGGATTATCTGCATATTGATAGCCCGTCGCGGCGCTTGTATATTGGACGATCCGACCGCGTCATGGTGGTCGATCTTGACAGCGAAAAGCTCGTCGGCGAAATCTCTGGTATGAAGGGTGTTCACGGCGTCTGTGTTTTGCCTAAGCTGAACAAAGGTTTTGTCACAAGCGGCAAAGACAATACGGTCAGAGTTTTCAATCTCAAAACGTTGAAAGAAATCGCCCAATTGAAAGCTGGAGAGAAGCCAGATGCAATTACTTACGACTCGTCGTCGAAGAGAATATTCGTATTTAATAATGGTGGCACCACAGCTACAGTGATCGAACCTACGAATCTGAAAACCGGAACGGTGGAGCTGCTTGGTGCTCCTGAGTCCGGCGTCTCCGATGGGAAGGGCAAGGTGTATGTCAACCTTGAAGATAAAAGCGAAATCGTTGTTATTGATACTAAGAAGTTAGCGGTGGTAAATCGTTTCAAGCTCGTTTCGGGAGTCGAACCAACTGGTTTATCCATAGACTTGAAGCATCGGCGCTTGTTCTCAGGTTGCCATAACCAGAAGATGGTTATTCTAGATGCGGATACAGGCAAAGTTATTTCGACCCTTCCGATCGGCGCTGGAGTCGATGGAACGCTGTTCGATCCTGAAACTCAGAATGCATTCAGTTCCAATGGAGATGGCACGCTCACTGTCATCCACGAGAAGGATCCTCAAACCTTCGAGGTTATTCAAAACGTCGAAACAGCTAGTGGTGCGCGCACTATGGACATGGATACAAAGACGCACCGGATATGGCTAGCAACCGCAAAAATGGTTGACGCTCCAAACGCTGCGGTGGAGCAAAACCATCACCACAAGTCAATCGTGCCTGATTCGTTCACCGCTATAGAGGTCGGTGACAAGTAGCTATTCAGCGAAATTATCTGGTGTTCGTATGCCGTACGTTGTCAGTCTGCGGATCGCAGATCCGCTGGCAGGTTCGCCTGAGACTAGTCTATTAAGCTTGGAGATGTCTTGCGCATCAAAGAGAAATTTCCCGATTTGTGCAATTCTCCCCGAAGTCTTCGTGGAAGGTGTGCCAACGTTGTAGGGTTTAACTGCCGACCAATTAAGCCGTTCTCCTTTTTCAAGATCGCAAAGTTTGACTGCATAAGCTGCAATGTTTTGCAGGAGTCTAATCCTGTTGCGCTTATTCAGAAGTCTGGGTTGTCTAAGGACTCTGGTAAAATCTTCGATTGCTTCAAGGTAGCGGCCCATCGCCGCATTGACTTTTCCTCTGCCAAAGTAGCCCAGCCAATTGTCTGGCTGTTCTTCAATAATGGCGTTCAATTCTAGTAGCGCATGACGGTATTCTTCGTGCCGGTAATATCGGAGCGCTCGCTTGGTTGCCTTAAGGGAAAGTGACATGTTCCATCCCCACAAAGAGTAATGAACCTATAACTAACATACCGTATAACTCGATTTATAGGCAAGCAGTCAAGCAATGACAGTCAGGAAGCTCTATTCCATTACGGCACCAGATGCGGTGCTCTAGTTAGTGGACAAGCGGTGCTGTCTGTCGAACGTGAGTGCGCACAGTCCAGCGAAGCTCTTGAAGCACTTCATCAAAAGTGCACTGCCTGTGGTGAAAGAGGTTTAGGGCGATGATACCTTGCTGCATGTTTAACCAACCGGTGGCAAGCAGGAAAAAACAGCGCAGTGAGCCATAATAAGTTCGTTCGTCCAAAAGCTCTTTGTCGAGCAGCAATTGGGCGATGTCGAACGCATCTTTAAAGTTAGGCGTAGTCTGGCGATCAATCTCGCTTTTGATTTGATCGATTTCTGGTTGACCGATTAAGCCGGCAACGCGCAGCACTTCGTGATACCGCACCTGTGATTTGATGTCATCCTGAGGAATTTCCATCATCGCAACGACTTCAGATAATTTTTGATCTGTTTTCTGAAGACGCCGCAAGCACTTGTGTGCTTGATCGGCGCTAAGCGTTTCGTTTGCCACCATTTCCTGAAGGCACAGCGCATCCGCAAGCAGACTTTCAGTCAGGCGACCATCGTCGACAAGCACTCGTCCGATCCATTTCTCTTCCACCAGACCAGCTTCTAAAGCCTGGGAAACTTCGACGTGGGAGATAATGCCAGCGTCAACCAAAAGTTCTCCGAGCCTGATGGATGGACGATGCGGACCACGGAAACGACCTTGTTCATTGATCAGAGCTTCAATCGGAGCTTGTCTCTTGTGTGCAGCAACAAGACCTGAAGTTGCCTGAGCGCGAGTGATGTTGCCAGAGCGGATCAGAGATTGAGCATTGAGCGCCGTGCACAGTAATTCATCAGATAGAGAGCCCAACGAAATCAATAATCTACCTAGCGGCAAGCCTGTCGCCTGGCTAGTTTTCATTGCTGTCTCTAACTGCTCCTCTGGAACGATTTTAGAATCCAACAGCAGTTCACCGAGCTTGTTAGATTCTTTATCTGCAGTACTGGTCCAGCCTACCGCGCTCAAAGCTTCATCAAAGGAGACTTGGCTGTCCGCTAAGTGGGACAGCGCCTTTATGGCCAGGTCTAATGGCACGATGCCATCGCGAACAAGCGATTGCGCTTGCACAGCGGCTTGAAACTCGTCTTCGGTAAGGAAACCAGCCATAATCAGCACCCTGCCGATCGGCAAACCTGTCGACCTGGCTGTTTTCATAGCCTCGTCCAGTTCCTTCTGGTTAAGGATTTCCGCTTGAATCAGTAGTTCGCCGATGCGCAACTCATTCTTATCGAGACTCATATAGATCCTTCTTTCGCGGATTAACCATGCATCCAATTTTAGCCGACTGTCAGCGCTGCCACTAGCTACTGTATACCTTTGGTGGGCTTATCACTTCGAAACTTTGGTCGAGTCCGCAAAGTCCAACCAAGCTCCTGGAGAACTTCATCAAACGTCATCTCCGCCTGGTGAGAAAAATAGTTGAGAGCAATTATGCCCTGCTGAATGTTCATCCAGCCGATGGCCACTAAAAAATAGCAGCGCAGCGACCCGTAGTAAGTGCGTTCATCGATGAACCCATTGTTCAATAGCGCGCTTGCAGAGGACTTTGCATCTGCGGAACTGGGCCGAATTCCTTTGTGAATATCCGATAGTTCAATATCGCTATGTTGAAGCAATCCTGCCACTCTCAATAAATCGTGCAGGCGAACAGTGACTTTGAAGCTCTCCTCCGGCACTTCGAGCTGAGGAACAAGCTTAGCAACGGGGGTTCCTGTGGCGGCGAATTCTTTCAACGTTTCAACTGCATAGTTCTCATCCAGCGTTCTGTTTGCCACCATCTCTTGCAGCTGCAAAGCTGCATCAAGAGTCTGTTCGTTTAAAAGTTTACTTTCAACAAGAATTCTTCCCAGAGGCTGCAGTCGCACTAAGCCCAGTTCCAAAGCGTTCATGATTTCAATTGCTGGTATAAGCTGGGCAAGCACAAGCAATTCGCCTAGACGCACTGACGGTTTTAGCGGTCCACGATAGAAACCTTTTTCGGCAAGAGCAACTTCGAGATCCAATCGCCGCTGGTGAGAAGCGTTCAAACCACGGATCCCCTGTTCTCGATCGATCTTCTTGTCTCTCACCATGACCTGGGCATTCAGGGCAGTGGTCAGCGTTTCGTCGGTGATTGCGCCGAGGGAAACAAGCACTCTTCCGAGGGGTAAGCCAGTCGCTTGGCTCGTGCGAATCGCAGTCTCCATCTGTTCGGCAGTAATTATCTCTGCCTCCAGCAACATCTCACCAAGCTTATTTGTGGTGGCATCGTGCGCACGAGCCCAACCTACCTCGTTCAAGCATTCTTCGAAGCTCAGCTCGCTGCGCGACATCAGGCACAGAGCTTCAATGGCCGCGGAAAAGGGCAGAATCGAATCGCGCACAAGAGACTGGGCTTGAACGGCTGCCTGGAACTCGCGCTCGCCGACATAACTTGACATGATTAAAATGCGACCAATTGGCAGACCGGTGATCTTGGCAATCTTGATCGCATCACCGAGGTCGCGAGCCCTTAAAATTTGAGCTTCGATCAAAAGTTGCCCGATGCGCAGGTCTGTTTTATTCTGAGTCAATTGGTCCCTTGACGTCCCGCATTCTTAGCTCGGCTGTTGCTATGAAATATCATACGCAAAAGCAGTCCTCTTTCATAATTGTCATAATGGAAGTGTTGGGAACGTGAACAATCGGCGGATGACAATGGATAATTCGGAAAGCAAGAAACAAGCGGCGATGCGAGAGGCCGAGCGGGACAAGTATCTGGCTCAGTTGAGATCCCGCGAAGCTGACCGCGCGAAGACCAAAGAACAGTCCAAGAAAGAAGAGGTCATCCGTTCTGAGCAAGCCGCCATGAACGCCCAAACCTATCTCTACCGAATGGGGTCGCGGTCTGAATTTCGAGCTGGCATGAGAGAAAAGATAATGGCAGACGTCGTTCAAAATCAAGACAAGATGGCTACGCTAGGGCAAGCGTACCGCGGCCAATTGAAACGGATAGCTTCGAGATATATTGTTAAACCCCAAGACCTTGACAAAGACCTTGAGTAGCTTTCATTTAAATGAGCTCTTCTTTTAATCAAAAAACGCCACTGGCTGACCGGATGCGACCGCGCAACTTGGATGAATTTGTAGGGCAAGAAAAATTGCTTGCGGAAGATGGCGTGCTGAAGCAGATGGTCGAGAGCGATCAGATCACTTCTTTCATCCTTTGGGGACCACCGGGAGTTGGTAAAACGACACTGGCTCGAATCATTGCCAACCAAACGAATAGCCGCTGGACTTCCTTTTCGGCTGTGACCTCTGGTATCAAAGAAATTAAGAGCGTAATGGCTGAAGCTGAAGCGTTCATGAACATTGAGCATCGACGGACTGTGTTATTCGTTGATGAGATACACCGTTTCAATAAATCTCAACAAGATGCCTTTTTGCCCTACGTCGAAAATGGCACCATCTCTCTGGTCGGTGCCACCACAGAAAATCCTTCTTTTGAAATCAACGGCGCTCTATTATCTCGACTGAAAGTTTTTGTTCTGGACGATCTTGGTGCCGAGGATCTCAAGAAAATCATGCGCGGTGCTTTAACAGATAAAGAAAGGGGATTGGCCGGAGACGCGATTGAAGTGACAGACGATCAACTTAACATGATTTCTGTCTACTCCTCTGGAGACGCACGCACAGCGTTGAACACGCTTGAGTTGGCAATCTTGCTTGCCAAACGCAAGGGCGGAAAGTCGTTGTCTGAAGGAATGATCAAATCTGCCATTCAGCAAGCTGTGCTCAAGTACGACAAGACTGGTGAGCACCATTACAACCTTATTTCGGCTTTGCATAAGTCCATGCGAAATTCGGATGTGGATGCGAGTTTATATTGGCTTGCACGCATGTTGGAGGCGGGAGAAGAACCTCTTTTTGTAGCGAGACGCTTGGTCCGATTTGCATCGGAAGATATCGGGCTTTCGGCACCAGCTGCTTTGCCTCAAGCTGTAGCCGCTATGCAAGCGGTGGAATTGATAGGTATGCCGGAATGTAAAATTGCCCTTGCTCAGGTCGTTGTGTATATGGCAAGTGCACCCAAGTCAAATGCAGTTTACAAGGCGTACAACATGGCCGCAGCGGATGCTCTAAATATGAGTCAGCATCCCGTGCCTCTGCATCTGCGAAACGCACCCACAAAGCTTATGAAGGAACTGGGATATTCCAAAGGCTACAAATATGCGCACGATTATGAGGAAGGCAAGGCGAACATGAAGTGCATGCCTGAGGAGTTAGAGGGGACGCGCTATTACGAACCTACTAATCGCGGATTTGAAGCTAAGATCAAGGAGCGTGAATCGTAGCTCCTTGTAGAAATCGGAAAGGAGCCCGAACTACTGTCCGCACCCTTTGCAGAAGTCGAGAAGGAGCGCGAACTATTGTCCGCACCCCTTTGTAGAAATCGAAAAGGACCCTAGTTAGGTGCCGGCAAGGATGCCGGCGCTCCCAGGTTAACTCCGCTCCCAGTTTATGGTCTTAAGAAGCGATAAATCGAGTGCCACCACTTACGTTCTTTTAGTTCGGCAAGTTCTGCACGAGCTTGTGAGAGAAGTCGAGCTGCTCGAGCGTTTTCTTCTTCAGCAGAGGTTAGTAGTTCATCCAGGAAATCACGATCGGTCTTCAACTTCGAAAGCGCGTTCATCAAGTATCGGCGCTCGCTTACGGCGGCTTCCCGCTCGTAATCCATGCCTCTTAGTTGCTTGATTTGCTCTTCCAAAGCTGGAATTCGATCCAGAGCGTAATACTGGCTAATTGTGATTTGGCGAAGCAGGCTGTTTTCTTCAGTGACTTCTTGCATCTTTTGAAGTAAGGCAATTACACGCCGTTGCAAATAGGCAGTTTCTTCGCTCGCTTCTTTTAGTACTTTTTGTTCGCGCACTTTTTGCACGACTTCAAGCACTTCTCTGCGAACGCGTCTTTCTCGTGCAATTTTTACACGAGCGTCTTCTCCTTCCGCCACCACGTCTGATGCCCAGCGGAATATATGTTCAAGCCCCTCTGTATCCAGGGCATCACTATGTT
>PLXC01000082.1 GCA_003151275.1 Candidatus Melainabacteria bacterium | reverse complement strand
GTGCCAACTATCACGCAAAGTCACACGCAACTGGAGATACTGAATATGGTGGCGTCGCCGGTTCCTCTTGATTAGACAAAATGTCCCTTTTGTCTAACGCCGGCTTTTCGACAATTTCTCAAATGCCGGCACCGAAAAGCTGTCAAGAATGCGAAATCGCTCTTGATATCCAAGTCCGTTTCTACGCTCTTTTAAGCACGTTTTTAAGCATTCTCTTATGATTGATCCTTGAAAATTTTGGCACTGCTTATGGTGCATCAAACAAGAAAATTCAGGGTAGCAATAGCAATCAACCAGTCATCGCAAGACTTGGCATTGATCGACATTACTGTATCGGGGCGCCCTCATTCATCACGTCTTCTTCCAGTTTAATATTTAGTTTGAAGTAAAAATTCTCGACACGGGCAGAATATTGAACTCGAATGAGCAATGTTTCCAGCGCTTCTTTAACCCCGTCTTTTAGCATGAGGTCTAAGCTAATAGGAGCAATTCCAGACGGTGCGAGTGCTCCGGTTGTCTTGTTTGCCAACGGATAGAAACTGTCCAATCCATAATCGATTGAAAGACTCCTTGCATTGTAAGGATGAAGCGGCTGCTTAGTTGCAACATTGGTTGGAACAATTAGACTTGTCGATTTGGTAAATAACATCAATTGCCCATAGATTGTTGTCGGTGGAGCAGATACATTTTTGAGAAGACATGGCAGAGTGAATCCCGGTTTTTTAACATTTCCGGTGATCACCTGAAACGTGTGGTCGTCTTGTGTGGGTTGGTCGTACACGGGAACTGCGATATCCATTACGGACAAGTCAAGTAATCGTCCGGTTTTTATAATTTCTTGATTAGTCCTTTGCTCTAAGGCCCATTTGATTTTTTCTAACAGATCTGATCGTAACGAAGAAAGCTGATTGGGACGGTACTCGATATGTTGACGATGTTTCAAGTCAAAGGGAATGTCGTTAATCTGCTGAGTCATTAAGATTACCGTCTTGCCCAGTGCATGTGCATACCCGACTTCGTAAAACACATTGGCGTTTTTACCGGTCATGTCTGCCACCAAAATATCTGCAGTATTGATCTGGTTCAATATCCTATCTAAAATACTTCCGGAAAAATGTTGATCATCAACGCGTTCGGCATAGGCCCCGGCCTCGACTGCAGCGCTTTTTATAGCCACTTCATAAACGTCGGAAAAATCATCATTGATCGGCATCAAGACAAAAATGAACGGTTTTGGTTTTGTTGATTCGACAGCCAACTCAGTCCTCGCTTTTAAAACATAAATGTCATTATAAACCGCTTGCTACACTTTTTAGTTGTTCAGTAATTAATTCAGCACTCAATTCACCGTATATGGTGCTCATGTCCAAGCCGAATTTGTAATGGAATAGGCATTAAGTCGCTTTAGATTTGAGAGTAGTACCGAACCTATTGAGCGCGGTTATTTGATGTACATGGACCAGTGTAGTTACTCTTTGATTTCTAAGGGGCCCAGCGAGAATGCGAAAAGGCTCGAAAAGCTTAACCGACGAGGAGAATTGAACCCCTGACCTACGGTTTACGAAAACCGCTGGCGGATGAAAAGCTCTAGAACACACAAAAAACATTGGCAGTCACGCACCAAATAAGCCACCAGCCTGAATGCCAGAGACAATACTTAAAACCTGATTCGATGCTGTCACAGCATCGCAATGAACTGCAATGGTTTATGCGTCGACAATCTAATATCGTTCACTTCTCAATTCTCTTCATCACGCGCTGCAATATTCAGACGCTGACTCACCACTTTTGGTGCTCGTTTCAGGAATCAGCAAAACTGTCCGTTTCGGTTCAATAGCACCACAACTCCTCGGGCCTTGTAAACAAACGCACACTGAGAACTCAAAGCCGCTGGTGTAGGGTCAGTCACAGCAGCCTCCTAGCCTATCATCCGTACGCACTGAAACCATGCTCTGACAAATCCAAACACTCCTGCACCGAATTTGGTGAGAAGCTAGGTATTAGGTTCGAGCCTTCACCAAGTGCCTAGCCAAAGAACACCAGTGAACTCCACTCAAAAATGACCTAATGAAATGAGGCTTTTGCAAATGGGTTTGCGTGGCTGCCGAGGTGCAATTGTCTGCCGAGTTTCACTCTTCCATATCTAAGGGCCACAACCTCGCCCAAGTTCGGCGAGAAGAGTTCGGGGAAATGACTCTAGGCGAATTGTTTGACGAGTACATTCAGCGCCACGCACAAAAGAGTTGTAAAACATGGAATGTGATCGTGCAGAGTTTTGAACGTGACTTTCAACCTTGGAAGACGCGAAGACTATCCGCGATCGCAGCAGAGGATGTAGAAAAACTCCATGGGCGCATTGCTCAAACTCGCGGGCAATATGCGGCTAACAGAGCTCTGGAACTCCTGCGAGCCATTTATAACAAGGGAATCAGATGGAAGCTTTTTCGTGGCGACAATCCGGCAGCCAATTTGACTCTCTTCAAAGAAGAAACCCGAATAAGAATTCTTCAGCCGAATGAGTTTGATAAATTCCTGGAGGCACTGGAATATGAAGCTGACGATACCATTCGCGATTTCATTATGCTGAGTCTTTTGACCGGAGCACGCAAAGCGAATCTTTTGTCGATGCGCTGGAGCGACATCAACGCCGACGCGAAGCTGTGGTTCATATCTGGAGAAGAAACGAAAAACGGCAGACCACATGCGGTGCCGCTAACAGAACGAGAACTTGCAATACTTAGGCGACGTTTTCAAACCAAGAAAAACGAATATGTATTCTACGGCGATGGAGCCACTGGACATCTTGTTGATCCGAAGCGAGCCTGGAGGCGTGTGCTCAAGGCTGCTGGTATCACGGATCTGCATCTGCATGACCTTCGCCGCAGTATGGCCAGTTGGATGGCAAACACCGGCGCGAACGTCTCGCTAATTCAAAGCGCTCTCAACCACAAGGATGTGAAAACGACGCTGTTCGTGTATGCGCATACAGTCAAAGATTCAGAGCGAAAGGCAAGAGAAAAGGCACACAATTTTATGCTATCGCGGAAAAAGAAGAATGTTCAATCGGT
>PLXC01000070.1 GCA_003151275.1 Candidatus Melainabacteria bacterium | reverse complement strand
AATGTCGTGCCTGTCTGTTTCGGTCAGCTCCCCATAAGCACCCGCAGAAGCGACGTCGAGAAACATCTGGACATAGAAGTGCGAGGGGTCCTGAGGTCAAGACTGATGTGACCGGGAGCAGATACAATAATCAAATGCGGGGAAACCTTTTGTATCTCATTCTGTCGGCCTTGATGACGATTGTTGTCGAGCAATCTGCGTTTGGCGCGGACAACCTGATCACTTTGCATTTCCCCAAAGTTGGTGTGGGGAAGCTTACGGTCTATAAGGATGCTACGCAAAGGAGCGTTATTCATTCCGGTCCTGCCATGGGAAATTTATCGATTGCACAAGGATCTGCACTGGGCTTGAAGATTAACTATGAAGGCTCCCTCGATCTCTCGTTCTTAGCCAAGATGGGCTCATCGAATTTGGTGGCATTGGACTTGGCCAAGTTTCCCATTGAAGTAATGCAATTCGCTTACCTCAGGCCGCTCAGCTCGCTAAGAAGACTCGATGCCCAGGAAACCGATCTGGGTGATGGGGGAATGCAGAGCATTGGTAAACTGAATTCTCTCGAACATCTCGACATCTCACGAACGCTTGTGACTGCAAAGGGTTTCCGCGAAATCAGTCATTTAACCAACCTGGTCGACCTTCTTGCAACGAGCATTAAGCTCGATGACGATTGCATAGCCAGTCTCACCTCTGACAAAATCAGATTTCTGCGACTGGGAGCCACTTGCATAGGCGACAAAGCATTGGTCCATCTGGCAAAATTGAAGACTCTCGACACCTTGCATCTCGCTCGCACACCCGTTACCGACAAGGGTATGGCTCGGGTGTTGTTTGCCTGTAGGGGAATCGAGGAGCTCGACCTGGCTGATACCAATGTCAGTATCAGATTGCTTCCTTCGATAACGAGCCTCCCCCATCTGCATAAGCTCATCTTGAGTTTTCGTGACTACAAGCCCGCGGAGCGGCTCGCGATCCTCAAAGCGCTACCTCGCTGCGAGGTCAAAGATGCGAGCCAAGGGCGTATACCCATCGAGCTTTTCCAGCCACTGCATTGAGAATTTATCGTTCGCTCGGGCTGGCGCGCCTGGAATTTTTTTGCAGCGTTTTTGCAACGTATGAATCTTACTATTGCATCGTTCACCAAGTTGCCTTCCCACAATGCATTCGAGCAGACAGAGCTCACGAGTCAGGCACGTCCGGTTCTTAGAGGAGGAGCTGTTGTGACGAAGGCCCTCTTACCCGACGTCCTTTTCACATTGTCCCATTTTGATTAACAGACACAGTTTTGCAAACATTGCAGACGAATATAACATGGTGAATCGTGTGACAGAGGATTACCCATGGCTATTGAAACGAACTATGCTCATGACGTTCAGCACACCACGCTACAGGATGCGGGGAATCTGACTTGGACAGAGAAACTATCCGTTGACTGCCAAAGAGGCAAAATTTCCTAGTTGGCGAAGGGCTCTAGCGCAAATGGTAGCGCCGGTTCACTTGAGTTATCTGATAAGAATCTATTCTTTTGTGCGGCCGAAGTGAAAGACGACAAGAAGCAAACTCCGCAGGAAGAATTGCTAACGAAGAATGGATACAAGGCATTCCTTGAAAAGGACTATAAGGGAGCCGAAAAACAGTACAAAGAACTTTTAGACTTGGAAAAGAAACTGCACGGCGCAGACAGCAAAGAGGTCGCTCGTACTCTCGATGCTCTGGGATCCGCTTGCGAGAAGGATGAACGATACGCCGACGCCAAAGGATATTACAAGCAGGGCGCAGAGGTTTGCGCGAAGGCTTACGGCAAAGACAAGTCCGAAACTGGCACACAAATCGGCAATGTCGCTCAGATGGACCACAAGCTAAAAAACTGGAAGGAAGCCGCAGCCGGTTACAAAGACGCTATTCAAATCTACGAGAAGAACGACCCTTCTTCAGACAACTACAAGATAAATGAAGCAACGAAAGCGCTCAAAGACTATGCTGAGGTCCTCGGTCAACTCGGTGACAAGAAGGGCGCAGAAGCGCAACAAAAGCGCGCCAAAGAGATCTACGATGCCTATCTACATGGTCCCAGCAAAATCGAGTTCTATTGAGCTGTGCTCCGATTGATTCAGCACCAAGGAATTAGTTGACCAATACTTGAGTCTCCGATACCTCAGTCGCACTCTCCAAAATAGAATCCCATTGATCTGGATCTGGATCTGGATCTGGTCGTACCACCTTCAACAATGGTACGCGACCCTGCTAAGCTAACGGGCTATGAAGCCCTCAAGAAACATTGAAAAATCCGCCTGCGCGTCTTTGATAGTGTTGACCCAGCTTCTGTTGGGTTGTGGGACAGCGCATCAATCAATTCCAATCGACTTTCGGATACATATAACGGACCCCGTTTATCGTAAATTGGCGGGAGTTGCGGATCGAGTCTCGCTCAAAGCTAGCGGTGTTCTAACTGAAGGCTCTTACACAATACAAGGCGTGCCAATAAAGGTAAGCGGTGATACCACTTTCAAGTTAGATGTCACTTTGCCAATACACGGCTCCTCAGACCTAACAACCAAAGACGTAAGCGGCAGCATGAGCACTAACCGTCCGATTACCGTCTTGAATGTTCCCGCTCCTCTGACGATTCAATTGCACAATGGAGCGGGATCTGCTGATGTTGACTTAGCTCGCGTGTTAGTGGCGTTCATTCTCAATTCGCTTCAAGGATCTGCAAATTCATCACTGGCTCACTCTAATCAAAGTGGCGACCGTCCCTTGTCTGAGTTACTTAGCGCAGCGAATGTAGATAGTGCGCAACTCGATTTAAAAGAAGGCTCAAGTCTGCAGTTTCCCTCGGTCAGCGCAAAGCTCGGACCTAAGTCCACCATACAATTCACCGCTGTTCACTTCGACAGAAGCTGTAATTACACAGGAATGTGTGCGGTGCATTTGAGACTACCGCACTTCGAACTTGACGAAGACAAAGCTCATCGTAAGCTAGAGTTAGACAATGCAGAGATCAATTTGAACGTTGAAGCAAGCAAAAATGGAAATACCATCTCATTGAAACTCCCGACAAAGTCGAGCGGCTTGCTTTCGGCAGCAGGAACAAAAATATCAGCTCCGGGTGCTGATTTGGCATTCGCTCAGGGCGCGATCAAGTTAGATAATTGTGTTTACTTAAGAACTCTAGGTCAAGAAGAAGCAGAAATATCAATGGACGGAATCGTCACCATTAAAAACGCGTCAGTGTACTCTCGACTGAACCAAAGTGCGGACGGAAGGTTTGATTTGGAGGGCTTAGATGGAAATCTGCAGTTTACCAACGCTGATCGCAAAATCAA
This sequence comes from Candidatus Melainabacteria bacterium, assembly GCA_003151275.1. The sequence continues at coordinate 20,646 of PLXC01000070.1, read as the reverse complement.
ATCTGATGGAAAGTTCAATGTGAATATCAGCAGCAGCGAAAACACGATTGGGATCAAAGGGGCGCATGCCGCCATCAGGGGATTGAAATTTCATTCCGACCAAAGCAGCATTGCAATTGACGTGCCGAGTTGTCGGCTGGTTATTCCGTCAACGGAGTTGAGAAACGCTGTGGTTAGGAATATACCTAAGAAGCGGATATTCGAAGTCAACAAAGTTGTTTATGAAGGGCGAAAGTGGCGTTACCGCAAGTTTAGACTGCAGAGGGTAATCGTTTCAAATCCAGCTTTGAACAAACTCAAAGTAACAGGAAAAGACAAATTCACTTTCAGTGCATCCTCAGATATTGCCGCCAACGGCACGGTCGAAAAATTCGAACTCCATCCACTTAGACCTGGACAACGCATTTCGTGGAGCGCGCTGCCATGGTCTGCACATTCTTTCGTAAACGGAAACGGCGCTGTCACTGCAAAATTTTTGCCGGGCCCCAATCTTGCGGCAAGCACGGTGCAATATAAAGTCGCATGCAAAATGCCTGTACCCGAGAAGCTAGAGATTGACTGGTCTCATGTATCGGGTGATATTTTGGGAAATGCAGAACGAGCTTTAATCGAGAAAGTAGTACAAAATGCGGATTACTTTGTCGATCAAAAAGGAATTCCCATAAACTTTGATGGCGAAATTCAACCATTCAAAAGAAAGAATGCAGCGTTGAAAGCTGTTCGGGTACGCAGCTTCACTTTAACAGCAGCTCCGGAGGAAGTAGTCATCGAGCTGAATATTGGCGCGTCATTTTGATTAGCAAAATGAAACTAAGCGCCACAGCTGAAAGCTACTTTTTGGTTATTTTCATAACATTTTTTGCGTACTTGTTAAACGCAGAAATTAAGTCTTCCCATCTTCAATCAAATGCGCAAATTTCCAAAAGCGGAAACAAAGCAAGAGGTTCGCGCTTGTCACACGCATCTATGAAATGCTGCTTCGCCTCTTCCGAGAGTCCAAGAAAAATGTTTTCTTCGCCCATGAGAAACAACGGGACTTTTTCATTTGAAAACCTATTGATTGACGAAATTTTGCATCAGCGTTGCTTTAGCTCTCCTCTGGAAACAGGTTTAGCAGGCGCGTTTACGCGTACGCCTCGATAGATCCACGCTGTATTGTGCACCGGTATTTTATTCGCGTCGAAGCCACCGGCATAGACGGTGCCTGGAGGATCTTCCGAGAAAGGAGAGTTGACCATGCTTCTGACTGATTCCAGCACAGGCTGGTAATCCAGCGAATTATCGGCAATTTCCCGAATCGAGTAGCGCCCATCGCTCTGCCGAACAAGGTAGTGAGCGGCAGGATTGAAGTGATGAAATTTGCCAGCCAGTTCGGGAGTTGCTGCCTCAAATCCAATCAAGGTGAGCGATTCCGAAGTGATTGGATCTTTGTAGTGAAGCATGTCGTTGTAACCTGCGATAACGTAACCTACTTGCGTTTCCCATTGCCTTTGCAAGAATGCGCTGACATTGATTTCTGCAACAGCCTGAAAGGTTTTGGGATCAATGCAAAATATTGAGCATGGTGCATGTTCCAATGAGACAAGCAACATCTGGTGCGCACCCGAACGATCTGGAACTGCGGTAAGCCCACGGAAACCGCTGCTTCCCTCTTTAAATGGCAGTTTCGGAACATAGCTGAATACAAGTTTCCAGCTTGGATGTGGTCCATCCTGCCGCTCAAAAATCATATTGTATACAGATGCGTATAGCTTGCCATTGCACTCGGCAAATCCCGTGATCCGCCCAGAGGCTCTGGTGGTCCTAGACAGTTCGGGCGTGTCTTCCGCCCACGTTTCTGGTGTTTCGATCCAGTGAATTTTTCCTTCAGCAGGGTCGAAGGCACCACGATAAATGCGAGTTGCATCAGGTACATTGTTGACGCGGGCACCGGCAAAGACATGATCGATGTTTGTGGTTTTGTCGCGATAGACAACAAAGCTGCGGATTTCCGCATGCCGACTCTCGCTGCTCGACGAGAGGTCGCTTGTGCTCCAGTCTTTGGAGTCAGCTGTTTTCGAAAAGACTTGCAGTTGTCCTAGCCTGTCCCAAGCTCCTGCGAGCAGTACGTGAACTGGTTTCGACAGCGGTTTCCCTTGCATGTCATTGAGGCTTTAACCGAAAGAGTCCGTTGAACCAGCTTATAAATTTCTGCCACAAGGTTTGCTGCCCGTCTGCTGTTAGTGTGATTTGACTACTCATAAGTCGCATTAAACTCTTTGACTCATGTGCATTGCTGATTGTCGCGAGAACACAGTCATCCAAATTATAGACGACCACAAAGCCTTGGTCTGTACGGCAGACAAGCTGATGCAAACGATCGTACCCCATCCTCTTGACCGCGTCCGCCGCATTGTTGTAGATGATGCCAACATTTTCAGTTTTTTGTTCGCTCGGTATATTACTGGCAACAAGTACGCCGTCGGTTCCAATGATCACTGACCCTAGAACACCCGGCTGGACCGCAAGTTGTTCAAACAGACGCTTTATATCATCAGGCTTCATTTCCGCTCCGTCACACCGTAACACTCATTGTTAAGTGTACCCTGCGCTTGGAGAAAACTTACGGTTTACGGGGGACTGCCGCCTTGACGTTCTTCTTGGGACCCGTGATACCAATTTTTGTGGATCAGACCGTAGTCAAAAATAAAGACTTCAAAGACTAAGCACTGTATATGGTGTCATGTTGATTATGATGACACTCACATACCTAAAATAGACAGCAATTGCGCGTTCACTGCTGAATCTGTCATGATGTTAACAGTATCGACTCACTAACTTGAGGTTTATATGCCAGAACGTGAGCCACCCGAGCCCAAGACTATTGAGTTCAAACAACTCAAAGCCGCTGATCGGAGCGACTTTGGTGACGGGCTCCATGCAGGAGATACTGTAGTTTGCAAAGTCACTCAGGCGGAGCCGGGAGGATACGCGGTATTCCTTCCGGATCACGAACTACCTGGATTTCTGCCAACTCAAAGGCTTTTGCAGCCAGATGAAGAGCTTTCGGTGCGATACGTTTGTATGCACAAATGTCGTGCATTATTGTCGATGCTAAGTTAAGTGCCTATTTTCATTGGAGGCGAGGATCTCGATTTGCGTAATCCTGCTTGAGAGAGCTTTGACTTCATCATCGCAGTTCGTCATTCTCAACTCCAATTCGGCCACTTTGTTGACGAGAGTATGGATTTGTTCAAGCAGATTGGCTTTTGCTTGATTGTCTGTTGAATCTTGTGCCATGAGTGAAAGTTCCTCTCCCAATGACGTAGATCGTGTGTTTGACTAACTGAACGCAGATCCGCCCATTATCCGGCTAGCTATCCTAAATCAGCAGCGAAATTGCATCGCTATTTCACTGTTGTTTTTGCTTCCTGAGCAATGCGTTGCTGAAGCGCGCGATTGAAATCGGTCAATTGGCTCGCGATTTGTGTCAGACGCTCCTTGTCCGCTTCATGCAGTTCCGACTTCTTTAATTCAGCCAGGACATTTTCAATAATCTCAATCGGAGTCAACATTTTCATTCCTCGCACGTAGCACATAAGTCGACAATACCACATTGAACTTTCCAGAGTGCAATTTGTGACGTTGCTATCTAGAGGCTTATCTGCTAGAAACTTACCGTCGTCCGCTTCGAGTTAAGGATTCCCAAATGAATCTACGGTTGGCACTGTCCGTGGCGATGGTCTCGATGTTCTATCTGCCAGTAGCGACGTTGGCAAGGCACCATGAGCCAACGCAATCGCCGCCACATAGCTCCCCGCATCTCTCGCCGCCCACATTTCTGCCCACAGTCTGCAACTGCTCGGGCAACTATCCCTCAGATGGCGCTAGTGCCACTTTCACTCAGCTACCTGGCAAGGGGGGTAGGCATTTCTGTTCGCCGGCCAGATGCACCAGACGGTGTCGGGCTGGGCATGGAAATCGACTGCAATGGCATGCCAGCAACCAGTTTCTCGGTTCTCGTGAGCGGCCCCCAAGTTGGCGGTCCGTTTCTAGCAGCAAATATCAGGACTCCAGGCGGCCCTTGTCGTTTTGACTAACCTTCTCTTCTTTCCTGTCAATCCACCCAGTGGCCCTGGCACGATATTTGAAATGCAACAGGGCCAGTTTGGTCCCGGAGACCAGTTTGTGTCAATCTATGTTTTGGACGACGAAGGACCGGTAAATAGAACGTTCAGTAATCCGATTGTGGACGGAGTAACAGTCCAGCCTAGTGTGTATAGGGGGTTTACGGCGGTCAACTGTGACGGTTGGCTGTTCCCTCCTCAACCACTTCCCCAAAAGGCGGTGTGCAAAGACTAGCCATCTTCCGGGCACACACGAACTACGCCTCTATATGTGGTGCTAGGCAACTAGACACAGCTTCTACTAAAACTCACCAGCGCCAGCGAATGTCTTTCCCCTGAATGGCAAGGAGAACTTCTTCCTTGTTGCCTAGATCGTCTTCTATAAACCAATTCTCGAGGTCGAATGGTTCGGTTGCATGCCGACGTTCTTTAGCTTCGTTATTCAGGAACTCAAAACCGAGTCGAAATTCTTCAAAGGCTTCTGTAACTTCAATATCTCCCATAAACCAGGGCTGGTTTGTAGAAACATTGGAAATAGTGCCCATGAGTATTTTGCGATAGTACAACTTGAAGGTGTTACTTTGATAGTTCACGGGTTGCAACTCTCATACTACAACTGCCTATTGTAGCGAATTGTTCGACCTCGCAGAGAGACCAATGCGCCATGTGGTTCAGTATAGAAACTAAATCAGTTTAAGTCCTAACTCGAGTTTCGTCGGGTCGTCTGATCCAGGTTGAGCTGCTATCCTAGGTCCTGAACGCGTTCCCTTGTCCAATTTACTGAAACGAATGCCCAATTTACTCTTCCGACTTCTTTGCACTGCGATACTACTCTGTCCCCAAGCAGTAGCAGCGGAGAAGCTTCAGGCGGGTGTGCAGCAGTTTGAGTCAAGCATCGAAAACATGCCGTTAGGAGAGATTCGCTCCTCCAGCAAGGTCAGACCGCTCGACCCGCGTTTGTGGAAAGGAAGTACATTCAGCAAAGAGTTGACCGAACGATTGCTGAAAGACAATCAAGTCTCGCCCACATTTTGGTACAGAGTTCCATCGTGGTGCGCAGGCAGGTGGGAATCCACGACTGCAACAACGACATATATGAAAGACAATCGGACTGGAAAAGTAGACGAAAATTCAACTGTGTATGAGTGTCGTGGACGCGAAACCATTGGGCACCAATTCGATCGGCAGAAAGGTATTTGGAATTTCTGCAGAGAGAACGTCTGGACGCACGGACAAATGACCGACTATGAGACGCATAGTTTCTTGTTCTATTCACACCCGCTTCGGATAACGCAAAAAGAAGTAGTGGTGCTCGGAAAAATGGCAGTGTTTGAAGTTAACGCAAAGGGGCGCATAATTAGCTCCTACAAAACAGAAGTGATCGACACCATGACTCCGACAGACAATTCGGAGTTGCAGGATTTGCAGACAAAACTTGTTTTCAATGACGAGGGCAAGCCAGTGAACACGGTCAAGACTGAAGTGCTCTGGAAAAAGATTAGCGATTTTCAACCGATCAACGATTCCAAAGGATTGGCGCTAAAACCACTGTTCACGCAGTTTTTGAAAGAGCAAGGTCTGAAAGATTTGATCGACGAATAGAATTATTCAGTTGTTTTTGCTCTGGGCATTGAAACAGCAAGTATAGCTCCGAACAAAAGCGAGCCTGCCATAAAGAGCAAAGAGGCTGCGAAATTCGGCGAGTGGTGCTTGATCGCGCCAACAATGTATGGACCGACAAATCCACCTAAATTGCCAACTGAATTGATCAAAGCAATGGCAGCAGCGGCTGACGCACCGCTTAAAAATGCTGTCGGTAGTGCCCAGAAAGGTCCAACTGTTCCCCATATCCCAAGCGCCGTGAGACAGAGCGCCGCCATCGATACCACGGGGTTCTGAACAGTGGATGCAAGAACCAATCCTGCCACCGCAAGCAAAGCGGAAGTAGCTAAGTGCCACCGCCGTTCTCCTGTTCTGTCAGAGTTTCTGGCAATTAGAACCATTCCCAGTGCCTGGAATACAGCTGGAATAGCCGAGAGCAATGCCGTCTGCGCATCATCACCATGCGCGGTGGCACTAATAATTTGCGGTAACCAAAGTTGAAATCCGTACATTCCCAACGTCAGGGAAAAATACAAGAGCGCCAAAAGCCATACTTTCACATCGAGCAAAGTAGCAAACAGCTCGGTCCGGCCAGGAGTTTTACTTCTGCTTGAAGAATCAGAACCAAGGCGGCTTTCAAGAAGAGTCTTCTCTTCAGCACTTAACCATTTTGCATCGTGAGGCCCGTCAGGTAAATAGAACAAAACAATAAATCCTAACAGTATCGCGGGGCATCCAGTAATGATAAATAACCACTTCCATGGTGGCAGCCCAATCAGTGGTGGCATCGCCAGGATTTTGCCGGCTATTAAGCCTCCTAAGATTCCTGCGGCCGGTACGGCGCTCATGAATTTAGCCACAGCCATGCCGTGTTCGCGTTTCCGAAACCATTTGGTCAAGTAAAAAATCATGCCCGGAAAAAACCCAGACTCGGCGGCGCCGAGCAAAAAGCGCATTCCGAAAAACGACTGAGTGTTCGGCACAAATGCCATGAGCACAGAAACAAATCCCCAAACGACCATGATGAATGAAATCCACCTGCGCGCGCCAATCTTCTGCAAAGCAAGATTGCTCGGGATGCCAAACAAACAGTAGCCAAAGAAAAAGATGCCTGCGCCGAAGCCGAATACTTCCTCGTTGAAATGCAGGTCAGCACTCATTGGAGCACCGGCGAAAGAAATATTGATCCGGTCTAAATACGAGATTATGTACAGGATAAACATGAACGGCAGCAATCGCAAAGTGACTTTGCGCAGCAACCGGTTGTAGGCTTCCTCATCTTGGTCCATGATTTCGCCAAAGAATTATTTAGCAGACTTGCCCCGTACTAGCGAATCCAAATCAGCCGTCAACCGTTTTTCCATGTCAGAGCTATAGCCAATATCGAGAAATTGTACGATGCCATTTTTGTCAATAATGACTGTTTGCGGAATGCCACTTACGCCGTACAGTTCGGACACTTTTTTATCGGTATCTAATGCAGCAACAGCATCTATGCCTGCTTTGGTTAAATAGCCTTTGACGGTCGCAACATCCTCGCCGACGTTAACGGGATAAAAGACAACATGCTTGCCTTGAAAGCTCTTCGTTACTCTAGTCACAATCGGAAGACTTTCCCGGCATGGTGGGCACCATGATGCCCAAAAATCCAAAACCACAACATCTTTGTTCTTGTGTTTGCCGAAATCTACTTGGCTGCCGTCAGTCAAAGTCAATTTGAATGCGGGTGCCTCTTTGCCAATCATCGCGGACTTCTCTGACTTCTCAGGTTTCTCTTCGGCAGTCTCAGGTGCAAAAGATTTCGCTTCGGTTGACTCTGGTGGTGGCACAAATTTGAAGAACTTCTGATTCAGACTGGGATTAGCAACCCAGTCTTTATATCGGAAAGTCAAAGACATCTTGGTGCTGCGAGCGATAACCCGACCCAAAGTTTTTGGGAGCGAGCCGGCCACGTCAGCGAAAAGATCAGGCGATACTTTGACTATCCATGGATTCTTTCCAGCATCAACCCAGAGATCCCAGCTGAATTTTTCTTGGGAGAACCGAATATGGTGGCAAGAGACCCCTTCGACATCCTCGGCACCAACATACTCAGCCTTTTTCACACCAGCCATGATCGAGCCATAAGGATCTTTGCTGACCAATGATGGCAGCAGAGAATACATCGCGTAAGGACCATTTACATAGCGACTGCTGGCGTCACCGAAAAGCTTCTCCAGCTCCGTGGGAGCGGGCTTGACAGAATACTTATTCAAGATTTGCGAGTAGAAATAGGCATTTGTGCCATCACAGTACATGCTGCCACCAGGCATGCCGGCTCTCAAATTCAGCGCAATCATATTCGGTTGCTTCACACCAACATCTACGACTGAGAGAAGCTCCACGGTTTTGGATTCCGAAGAGGCGACGAGTTTTTGAATTAATCGCGTTTTCCATCTTTTAAGACCAACATAAAAGTCTGAAACATGGTGAATGATCTCATCGCTCTTCTGGTCGGCAACTCCTGACGCTACTACTGGTGCAGTGGTTGTGGTCGTTACTTCATGCTTGCTCTTCTTCTTTACACTCTTTGTCTTTTTTGCATCTGCGCCAATTGGCAGGAAGGTCGCCGCCATGACTAAAGACACGCCCAGAAGTGTGGTGCGCGTGAAGAGCCGATAGTTTTTCATTTATTACTCGCTTTATTCGACTAGTTTCCAACATCAAGCGTTCAGGGCGAGGCAATCCTTGCATTTTCGAAGGCATAACCGCGGCAGGCGCAAAACAGACCCTGCTTACAACAGGAACAGCCAGTATTATACGCCAATGTCCAGATTCTTTTATCTAAGCCAACAGGCCTGTCTTTCGATCATGTCATGGTGCTCAAGTTGGACTAATGCTAATTCAGATTGAGGACAACACATTACAACGCATCAAGCGACTATCGTCATCGTCGATCACTCTGAGATAAAGCGATCATCACCTGTGATCAAGTCGCTCATCTCTCAGATCAAGTCGAACATCTTTCAGTGACCAGGTATGATCTCTGTGATCTGGTCCATCATCTTCAGTGATCAGGTCGATCCTGACCTGCGATCAGGTCGATCAGCTTCGGTAATCTGTATGACCTATCAGTCAGGGCACCATCTATGGTGCGTCTGTTTACTTAGTTTTCGACTTTGCCCCCAGCTCACGCCAGTGGCTTTCGCCAATTTCAACTCCGAAATGGTCGGCTGCTTTCTTGATATTGGCAAAGGCGAGGTCACGCTCCTCATCTGTCACATCCTTGACCTGGTCGAATCTAGCCAGGGCATTGCGAACGTGAGAAGCGTCAGTCAGTGGTTCTTTACGCTTTTCCTTGAAGGCAAAAACTGAGTCCGGCAGGTCATTTTTAGCCGCTGCCGTCAACTCTCCATGTGCTGTATGTGCCTGCCAGGTGGCTTTCTTGGTCATGTTATTTCTCCTAAATGTGGCTTATAAGACTACAAAAAGAGACAGAGGTTCCCGCACCGCGAACGTAACCAGGCTTTACCTAATCGGCGCCAGCCGAGCGACAATTAGCCAAAAACCGTTAAAATGATAGGTCGCAACTCTGCCTTGCCTTCAAGTCCAACTGGTTTCAGGAAACATAATGATCCGTTTAGAACGCATATGCAAAATCTATCCCCATGGGGAGGTGTTGAACGACGTCACATGGGAAGTCAAACCGGGCGACAGAGCCGGATTGGTCGGTCCAAACGGTGGTGGCAAATCCACTCAACTGAAGATCATCATGGGCGAAGTCGAACCGACTTCCGGCCGCGTGATTAAGTCGGACAAACTTCGGATCGGCTATCTGACGCAGGAATTCGAGATTCCACAAACCGCCACAGTCAGAGATGCATTTGCCAGCGCTTTTGTGGAATTGAACGATATTCTTGCCAAGCTCGCCGTCGTTCACCACAAGATGGAAACCGCGCAGGGAGACGAACTGGATTCTTTGTTGAAACGAATGGATGATTTACAGCGAAGCTTCGAAGCAAAAAATGGCTACGCAATGGATTCCCAAGTCGAAAAAATGATCGCTGACATGGGTTTTAACGCAGGAGATGGAGACCGCCACGTAAATGAATTTAGCGGCGGCTGGCAAATGCGCATGAACTTAGGGCGCGTGCTGCTGACCAAACCAGACATCCTTCTGCTTGACGAACCAACGAATCATATCGATTTGGAAACCATCGAATGGCTTGAAAAATACTTGCGTGAACAGACAACACCAATGGTGATTGTGTCGCATGATAGATATTTCTTGGATCGTCTTTGCACAAGCATAATCGAAATGGAACGCGGTGAGGCGACTGTTTACTTAGGCAATTACACAGCCTATCTTGAAGCACGCGCGATGACTCGCGAAGCACAGCTTGCAACATTCGAACGCCAGCAAAAAGAAATGGAACGGCAACAGCAATTCGTTGACAGATTCAGAGCAAGCGCGACACGAAGCACACAAGCTAAAAGTAGAGAAAAACAGTTAGACAAAATCGAATTAGTCGATGAGCCAGATAGTGAAGAGAAAACTCTTAATTTCAAATTTCCTGCATCGACTCGCAGCGGGCGCAATGTAGCAAGCATCAAGAATTTGATGCACGTTTATGACGACAACATCATTTTTATGGACGCCAATCTGCATGTTGAGCGCGGAGACAAAATCGCGATACTTGGCCCAAATGGCAGCGGTAAATCAACATTTCTGCGTTTGGTCGCGGGAAAAGAAAAGCCGACAGACGGATTTGTCACCATTGGCGATCATAATATCAAAATGGCTTACTTCGAACAAAATCAGGCGGAAGCACTAGATTTGTCGAAAACTGCCCTTCAAACAATCGCTGAACAGGTGCCAGATTGGAAGACTACAGAGATAAGGGGATTGTTGGGCAAGTTTCTTTTCTCAGGCGACAGCGTCTACAAAAAGGTGGAATCGCTAAGTGGTGGCGAGAAAGCGAGACTGGCGATGGCACAAATGTTACTTGGTGCCAACAACTTTCTGCTTCTCGACGAACCTACGAATCACCTCGACATTCCGGCTAAAGAAACATTGGAAGAAGCCCTCCGAGAATTCGATGGCACTGCCATTATCGTTTCGCACGACAGATATTTCATCTCTCAAGTTGCCACCAAAATAGTCGAAATCCGTAACAACCATTTTGTTGTTTATCATGGCAACTATCAATACTATTTGGACCGAGTGGCCGCTGAGCAAGAAAAAGCCGCGGCCGCCAAAGCGGCTGCCGAAAAGGCCGCTAAGGACGCCGCAAAACGCGCTAAGCAACTGGAAAAGGATAATAAGAAGGCGAAGAAATGAGATCAACCACTGGCAAACAAAGAATTGTGGTCAGCCTGATAGCAATTGGCTTAATCGCGTTGAGCGGGCAGAAGACCTTAGGCTCCACCCTATATGGTGGTGTCAATCATTCGGATTTTTTAGCGCCAGCAGATCAGCACTATCCAAGTCAGCCTGTGCAGCAACAGCAACCAAATTTGGTGCCGCAACAAGCGATGCCACAGGCGGTGGACCCCAATCTTGGTGTATCAGCTTCGCCTGCCACACTGCAGAATCCTGCGGTAGAGTGGTTTCCTATTCCAAAATGGATGGCTGGTAAGTGGACTAAAAAGGGCGACATTACTCAAAGCGTTACCGATCTTAGATCTGGCGTCACGACACCGATGAACGAGTTCATCGAAGATCATATGACCGTGACCTGGGGACACCAGACAGATAGTCAAGGAAACGTTTGGCATGCCAATTTCGTGCCTTCTGAACGCGATGGCGCCTCACAGGGGAAATCCGTTGCGTTTATTTTCGTCAATTTGAAGATCCTGGAAGCGACTCCAGAGAACTTCGCCACCAGAACACATTACATAGTCAAAGAAACGACTGGCCGAGAACTGGCTGATATTTTCCAACAGGAATCTCTCACTCATTACGCCCTAGTGGGTGGCAACAATAGAATGGATGCCATCAGTTCCAATCGAGTATTCAGCTACCAGGGAGCGCCTCAGAAGGATGGTAAGTTGCTCAGTCAATGGACTAGATCGTCCGACTTTGAGCCGCTATCGACGAAACAAGGTATCGATCTAGTCTCATCGTTGAACGAGTATTTGAAGTCGCACAATATGGCAGGTTTAGCCAAATAACCGACAAAAAAGCGTCGCCGTGATGGCGACGCTTCTGAACTTTCAATCAGTGCTCTACATAACGCGACGGCGTCTCGGTTTGCTCAAGCGAGGACCTGGTACCACTCTGCGTGATTGCGCATCTGGATCCAAAGTTTTGCCGATGCGTTTCTCGATGTCACGAACGAGGTGACGTTGCTCGTCACTGACGAACGAGAACGCTACTCCTGCGCGCCCAGCTCGACCGGTTCTACCGATGCGGTGAACATAGTCATCTGGTGAATCAGGCAAATCATAATTGATCACGTGACTGATTGCTGGCACGTCTAAGCCGCGAGCGGCAACGTCGGTGGCGACGAGAATTGGAAATTTGCCTTCTCTGAATTTTTCCAGAGTGCGCTCTCTTTGACTTTGGCTGATATCGCTGTGGATTTCTTCAGCATTGACTCCAGCGTCACGCAATCTGTCTGTAACCCAGGTCGCCCGTCTGCGTGTTCTTGTGAAAACGAGAGCGGAAGTCATATTGTGTTCAGCAATCAGCTGAGCCAACAAAGCATCTTTCGAAAACTCTGTAACGTGCATAACTTGTTGGGCAATTTCCTTTGGCTCGACTTGCGTTGGATTGACGCGAACTGTGGTTGGGTCATCCATGAAATCGCCGGCGATGCGCTCAATGCGACTATCAATAGTCGCGGAGAACATCAACGTCTGTCTTTCCTTACTCACTCTGCTGATGATTTTTCGAACTTGAGGCATGAAGCCCATGTCCAGCAAGCGGTCAGCTTCGTCCAAAACGAATAGCTCGATTTGGGACAAATCACAATTTTTCCGTTCAATGTGATCGTAGAGTCTGCCTGGCGTAGCGACGATGATATCAACGCCTCGCTTCAAAGCTCTCGTCTGCGTCTCGTAACCAGTGCCACCGTATAAAGTGACAGCCGTCAGCTGACAATGTTTGCTGAATCTTGTGAATTGATCCATTACTTGCAACGCCAGTTCTCGAGTTGGAACGAGAACAAGAGCGCGGGGCTTCTGTTCAGGCTGTTCCAGACATTCGATTATCGGCAGCGCATATGCAGCTGTTTTGCCTGATCCCGTCTGGGCTGAAGCCATGACGTCGCGACCGGCAAGGATGAGAGGGATGGTTTTTTCTTGAATTTCAGTAGGTTCAGTAATTCCGGCCAGCGCAAGCGCAAGCACACATGGCTTGGATAACCCAAGCTCGATAAATGTTGTCAATGTTTAATCCTTGGTTCAACAGGCTCAATAGCCGATTTTTCTTTGAGGTGTATTGGCTCTGATCAAAGCCCCCTGCACTCTGGCTACCCGGCAACAAGCACAGGTATCGCAGGTCGTCCAATCGTCGCCCATGGATCGGCGTTGATGAACAATCTACGAAATTATGTCATAAATAGACGCAGATGTCAAAAGAAGGCCGATAAGCCTCAGCAGCACCGAGATTCGAGATCAGGATTGCCGAATCAGCAGAACTCCTGCGGTTAATAGCATTATTCCCAATAATCTTTCCAAATTAATGGAATGTTTCGCAAATCCTACAATTCCGAACTGATCGAGCAATACCGAACAAATCAGCTGCCCGGCGATAATCGCGGCTGTGTAAGGGCTGGCTCCAAGTTTCGGGGCAAGGACAGTCCCCGCAAGCACGAATATGATACCGAATATGCCACCAGTCCAGACCCAGGGAGGCGCACTTGCGACCAATGTGCGATCCGGCATGGGGACTCGGACAACCAATAGAACAACAGCGGTTAGCATTACGCTTACAGCGAGCGACACACAAACTGCCCACAGCGGCCCAACTGTCAACTTCAGCTGTGAATTAATTCCAGCCTGCAACGTAGACATGGAACCAGCGCCAATAGCTAGCAAAAAGTAGAATATCTGCACTTGTTGTCTCCGACAGGGATTTTTAGCAATCTAGGGCTCCTAAGAATCGGCACTCTCAGTCTTCTGGACGCCACTCTCACCAGCGGTTTCGGGATCCGTGGAGTCGGTACTCTCAACAGCAATTTTCGGATCCTGGGAATCGCCACTTTCAACAGCCGTTTTGAGATCCTCGGAAGCGCCACTTTCAACAACCGTTTCGGGCTTTTGGGAAAGCGAATTCTTGTCCGTAGCAACGCTCAATTCCGGATTCTCTCCTGAAATTGCAGCGGAGTCTGACTCGATCGTCACTTCTGGATTGGATGTTGCAGCTGGGGTCTGACTCGGAGCTGCGGAAGTGATCACAGACGGCTGGTCAGGTGACGCACCAGGAATAGTGGCAAGTGCTTTCTTGTAATCCCTCAATGCAAAATAGAAAAGAATAACCGGCCCAAAAGGAAAAACCATTGCCAGATTGGCTACGAGCAACAACCGTCTACCTGTTGTCTTGAACATAAAAGCAAAAATTGAAGGAGCAAAGCAAATTGCAATAAAGCCCAAAAATGCCAATCCCACTCCGACGATGCCGAAACAGAAAATGAAGACATATGGAAAGCGCGCCTGGATTACGGTGTCTGCATATGCCGGTCCGAGAAATGCCAGGATTAACCCCAGAAACCAGAGGAAGAAAAATTCTCCTGATTTTGCCTTGAGACCCATGGCGGCGGCGATCAGAGCGGCAAGAAACATATACGCAGCGAGCACCCAGCCATCAAGTGACAGCATCGTTCCTGCAATATTCAACAAATCCGTGTAAGTCATCGGAATTTCCGTACCGCTAGAACCGATGGGTGATGCCCCCTGCTGCAGACCTTTGGGCGCGCTGGCTATCCTAGGATATGTTAACTTAATTAGTTATGGGCAAGTGCAAACTGAAATTGATCTCGCAAGTCAGGAAACTGTTCAAAACGACGCTCTACAGCTGAGTTTGTTTGAATCTGTAGGCGACAGTGGTGTTTAACTTCATTCCAAGGGGTTGCCAATTGAGGCTTATCAGGTGGACAATCTAGACTATGGCTCCGCAACACACATCCAAGACCGCCGAGAATGAACTCGCGCATGTGACTACAACCAATCCGAATAATCTAGCCTCAGATGAGGCTGAAGCCGTTGTATTGCCTTCTTTAGACGACCCCAGCCTTTATTTCAACCGAGAACTTAGTCTGCTTGAGTTCCAATGGCGCGTACTTGAAGAGACGCAAGACACTGGCAATCCGCTACTCGAACGCTTCAAGTTCTTATCCATTGTCGGATCCAACATGGATGAATTCTTCATGGTGCGTGTCGCCGGTTTAAAACGCCAAATCGAGTCTGGCACCGTAAGCGCTGGTCCAGATGGATTACTTCCAAGCGATCAACTTAAGTCAGTGAAAACTGAAGTTACTAAGTTGATGAACGAAGCGCACCATTATTTGCGTGAAACTTTGATGCCCGAGCTTGAACGCGCAGAAGTTCGAATCTTGGAATATCCTGATTTGACCGACGACCAGCGCATCGAAATGCAAGCGTACTTCTTGCAGAATATTTTTCCAGTACTGACGCCACTGGCGTTCGATCCGGGACATCCTTTCCCTCATATATCCAATTTGAGTTTGAATCTTGCCGTGCTGATTCGAGACACCAAGGGTGAAGAACGATTTGCACGTGTAAAAATTCCCGATAGTTTGCCGCAACTTATTTCTGTCGATAAACCATCTTTGATGGCAAATCGGATCCCGTCGTCGGTTCGACCTCAGTCCTACATGTGGCTCGATGAGCTGATCAGTGCACATCTGCAAGCACTCTTTCCCGGTATGCAAGTACTTGAATTCCATCCGTTCCACGTTACTCGGGATGCCGAAGTTGAAATACAAGAATGGGAAGCGGAAGATCTGCTCGAAACAACAGAAGAAGGTATTCGTCAGCGTCGATTTGGCGATGTCGTCAAACTGACTGTGGACGAATCGACCCCTGACAGAATTCTCGAAATCTTGATGAGCAATCTCGAAATCGATGCAACCGATGTTTATCAAATTCAAGGTCGCTTCCCGCTGAGCAGCTTGAAATATATTTCGTCGCTTGATCGTCCTGATTTGAAAGATGTGCCGTTTCTGCCGAACATACCAGCAGTACTCAATCCAGACTTGCAGGAAGAAGATACCTTTTCGGCGATACGACGCAGAGACATTCTCTTGCATCATCCGTTCGATTCTTTCCAACCGGTGATCAACTTTTTAAATGTTGCAGCGAAAGATCCGTCAGTGCTCGCAATCAAAATGACTTTGTATCGGGTCGGCAAAAACTCGCCAGTTGTAGAAGCCTTACTTGAGGCGATGTCAAACGGAAAGCAAGTCGCCGTGCTTGTTGAGCTGAAAGCAAGATTTGACGAAGAAAGTAATATTGAATGGGCAAAAGCGCTGGAACGCGAAGGCGTTCACATTGTTTACGGCTTGCAAGGGCTAAAAATCCACAGCAAGGTAGCGTTAGTGGTTCGCAAAGAAGGTGAAGCAATTCGCCGCTATGTGCACCTCGGCACCGGCAACTACAACCCAGTCACCGCCCACCTGTACACAGATATTGGCTTACTGACTTGTGACGACGAAATCGGTTCAGACGTCACAGACCTGTTCAACTATTTGACAGGATATTCGGCAAAGCGCGATTATCGAAAATTATTGGTGGCACCAATTAATTTGCGTGAGCGTTTGGTGACATTAATCAAACGAGAAATCGATCACCAGCGCAATGGTGAACAAGGACATTTGATCTTCAAATTCAATGCTCTTGTGGATGATCAGATAATCAAGCTCCTCTATGAGGCATCACAAGCTGGAGTTATTATCGACTTGATTGTTCGCGGCGTCTGCTGCTTGCGTCCCAAAATTAAAGGCATCAGTGAGAACATCAACGTCACCAGTGTACTTGGACGCTTTCTAGAACACAGCCGCATCTTCTACTTCCGAAATGGTGGCGCAGAAGAAATTTTTCTTGGCAGCGCAGACCTGATGCCTCGCAATTTGGATAGAAGAGTTGAAGTGCTCTTTCCAGTTGAGGATCCCAGACTGGCTCGGCACATCCGGGAAGACATTCTGCACATTTATTTGAACGATTCGGTCAAAGCTAGATACATGATGTCCGATGGAAAATACAAACGCAGCAGAATGAAGACAGAAGATTCAATCAGCAGTCAGGCATCTTTCCTCAATCGTAGAACCGAGTCTCCTTAATCGAAAAATGGAGGACTCAAGGACGCACATTACCTAGAGACTCGCAAAACATACAACATTATTGTGAATCTTTTGATGGGTATTTAACAGAAGTAAACCAGAAATCATTGATGAATTTGACAAGCTTAGTAAAATGACTAAGCTCGATCGGCTTAATTAAGTAACAGCTCGCGTTTAGAGCGTAACTGCGCACTATGTCTTCTTCAGCCTGAGACGTCGTCAAAATGATTACTGGAATCGACTTCAGATGAGGAATATTTTTCATTTCGTACAGGAGTTCTCGACCATCTTTCTTTGGCATATTGAGGTCAAGAATAACGAGATCAGGTCTAACTGAGTCAGTGTATTGTCCCTTCATCTGCAAGAAATCCATAGCCTCGAAACCGTCTCTAACGACATGGAGTTGAACGGCAATGTTTTCGTCAAAAAAGATTTCTTGGATCAATGTTGCATCGGCAATACTGTCTTCCACAAGCAATACTTTGATAGTTTTATCCATGTTGGCTTTCCGATATCAAGGCCGGGATAGTGAAAAAGAATATCGCGCCTTTGCCTAATTCAGATTCAACCCAGATTCGTCCGCCGTGCCTCAACACGATCTTTTTGCAGACTGCCAGTCCAATTCCGCTGCCTGAGTATTCCTCCTTAGTATGTAGCCTTTGAAAAATGAGAAAGATTCTGTCCTCAAATTGCATGTCGAAGCCGATGCCATTGTCGCGCACAGCAAAGAGCCACGACCCGTCATCTTGCCGCGCTGAGATATCAATGACTACCGCTTCTTTTGAACGAAACTTGAGTGCATTGCTGATCAGATTCTGAAAAAGTTGCAACAATTGCGACTGGTCGCCTTCAACTATTGGTAGTGAATCATAGTGAACGGTGGCACCAGTCTCCGTCAGTAATATCTCCAAATTAGCCAGCGCCATCTCAACTACTTGCATGCAATTTACTGAATCAAAACTTCTGACTATCGTTTGCAAGCGACTGTATGCAAGCAGGTCGTTTATGAGGTCCTGCATTCGTTTCGAGGCGTCAACTGCAAAGGCGATGAATGTATCCGCCTTGTCGTCGATTTGACCCTTGTAGCGTCTCGATAACAGTTGGGTGTAATTGGCAATCACACGCAGTGGTTCTTGGAGATCGTGCGAACAGACATAGGCGAATTGTTGAAGCTCCTCGTTTGATCTTTCTAGCTCCATCACTTTGGAACGAAGTAATTCTTCTGAGGCAGCGAGCTCGACGATTCGCTCTTGGACCCTAAGCTCCCTCTCTTTATCTGATCTTTCTATCTCCATCACTTTGGAACGGAGTAATTTTTCAGAGGCGGCAAGCTCAACTATTCGCTCCTGGACTCTAAGCTCCCGCTCCTCATCCGATTTTTCTATCTCCATCACTTTGGAACGGAGTAATTTTTCAGAGGCGGCAAGCTCAACTATTCGCTCTTGGACTCTAAGCTCCCGCTCCTCGTCCGATTTTTCTATCTCCATCACTTTGGAACGGAGTAATTTTTCAGAGGCGGCAAGTTCAATGATTCGCTCCTGAACCCTAAGCTCCCGCTCCTCATCTGATTTTTCTATCTCAAGCGTCTTGGAACGGAGTAATTTTTCAGAGGCGGCAAGTTCAATGATTCGCTCCTGAACCCTAAGCTCCCGCTCCTCATCTGATTTTTCTATCTCAAGCGTTTTGGAACGGAGTAATTTTTCAGAGGCAGCAAGCTCAACGATTCGCTCCTGAACCCTAAGCTCCCGCTCCTCATCTGATTTTTCTAGCTCAAGCGTTTTGGAACGAAGTAATTCTTCTGAGGCAGCAAGCTCGACGATTCGCTCCTGAACTCTAAGCTCCCGCTCCTCATCTGATTTTTCTAGCTCAAGCGTTTTGGAACGGAGTAATTCTTCAGAGGCAGCAAGCTCGACGATTCGCTCCTGAACTCTAAGCTCCCGCTCCTCATCTGATTTCTCTATCTCAAGAGTTTTGGAACGGAGTAATTCTTCTGAGGCAGCAAGCTCAATGAATCGCTCCTTGACTCTAAGCTCTCGCTCCTCGTCTGATCTTTCTATCTCAAGCGTTTTGGAACGGAGTAATTCTTCAGAGGCGGCCAGCTCAACGATTCGCTCCTGAACTCTCAGCTCCCGCTCCTCGTCTGATCTTTCTATCTCCATGGTTTTGGAACGGAGTAATTTCTCTGAGGCAGCAAGTTCAACGATCCGCTCTTGAACTCTGAGCTCGCGCTCCTCGTCTGATCTTTCTATTTCGATCGCGTTGGCACTTAGTAATTCATCAGAGGCGGCCAGCTCAATGATTCGCTCCTGAACTCTAAGCTCGCGCTCCTCATCTGATCTTTCTATCTCCATAGTTTTGGAACGGAGTAATTCATCTGAGGCAGCAAGTTCAACGATCCGTTCTTGCACTCTAAGCTCGCGCTCTTCGTCTGATCTTTCTATTTCGATGGCGTTGGCACTTAGTAATTCATCTGAGGCGGCAAGCTCGATGATCCGCTCCTTGACTCTAAGCTCACGATCCTCTTTGTCTCGCAAACCTTTTTGTTCGGCGCTTTTTCGTTCGTTAATGTCTCTGTCGATTTCCAGAAAAGATGATGGTTGCCCATTCGCATCAACCTTCAATGCCCATCTGCTCATGACCGTCACGGCTACACCCCGACGTGATCTATGGATCAATTCTCCATCCCAACGTCCCTGCGCCAGAACTTCTGCTTCAATGTCTTTACGTGCCTTCGGAAATTCGGTTTGAAGGAGGTCATGACATATTTGTCCAAGAGCTTCCGCTTCCGTGAAACCATACATTTCTTCAGCGCCCTTGTTCCAAAACTGGATAGCGCCGTTTAGACCACGAATCATTATTGTTTCATGTGTGAGGTTAATGATCTCCAGCTGTTCTTTGAGCTTCTGCTCACTCAAGTGCTGCACAGTTAGATCGCGAGTTACTTCCCCAAATGCACGAAGTTTGCCAGTTTGATCAGTCAATGCTGAAGTTTTGACATTGGCAAAAAATTGTTCTCCATCCTTCCGAACTCGCCAACCACGATCTTCGAAATCGCCCTTACTCTTGGCAATTTCAAGGTGATCATCCGGCTTGCCGGCGGCCCGATCTTTCTCGGTATAAAAACGAGAAAAGTGCTGCCCTATTATCTCTTCTGACGTATAGCCGCTAAGGCGTTGAGCTCCATCATTCCAAGAGAGAATGCATCCATTCAGATCAAGCGTGACAACCGCACAATCAGCTATGCTTGAGACCAGCAAGCGTGAATAGTCTTCAAGTTCGAATTTAGTTTTTTCGTGATTCATTATTAGTTGAACAGGCACTTAAGATGCGTGAAAGAAAACTGGCTTTACTCACCAATGCTGACCGGAGCTCGGGAATAAATGCCAGCAAAGCGGTTGAAAATAGCGCAACGCGCGACTTAGTCAAATTGACAAGTCACAGCTTTCTCCATAGTTCAGCTTAGCAGGTCTGAACCTCCATGTGTCAGTTTTTGCTCCCATTCCCCCGAAAGGACAGCGATAGCTGTTTTTGCGGCTCTGTTGCAAATATCGACGTTATTAACCTGGCAAGGCTTTATTTGTGGCAATGCTGCTCAACCACTAAAGCTCAGCTTCGATAAAAACGATAAAGTTTTTTTGCCGAGTAGGCAAGGGCGT
>PLXC01000079.1 GCA_003151275.1 Candidatus Melainabacteria bacterium | reverse complement strand
AGCGTGGTTGCTGCAACGCTTTCATCTACGGAGCAATCAGCTACATTAAGGCAGCCAAATCAACAATCTATAGGGACACCAGATTCAATGAATGGATCAACATCTCGGCTAGACCCGACAGCCCCTCGGCTACAAATGGCATCAACCGAAATCTACACCAAACTGATGCACGATCCCGTTCGACTCGGCATTGAGAGTTGCTCCGAAAGTTTTTGGCACATGAAGATGTCCCCCAAATCACAATTGAATATGATCAAATACATGATCTTGAGATTGAGATTCTGCACGCCTTCTCTTATATTCTAAATCGTAAACATCAAGCTTAGCGCGAGCCTTTCTGGCACCTTCCATGTCACCAATCTTTTTATAGAGATGTGGAAGCGACCTACCAACTGCGCTGTACTGATTCGTTAATTGGATCAGAGCACGATCGAGAAACTTTTTAGCGGCATCGTTGTTACCCAACTCAATTGCCATTTCCCCAAGTGATTGATTCTCAAAGCAGGAGATGTCCGGCAGCACGTTAGATGCGCGGTCAATCCATTTCTGCGCTTCCTCAGCTTTTCCCATCTTAAGATTAGCCTTCGCTGATGCTAAGTAACAATCGATCCGATCAATATCTGATGATACACAGCCAGTTCGTCTTCCTGCCACATTGTCTGAAGAATGCTCATAAATGCTGGCCAAAATAGCGCCAGATTTCTCTAAAACATTCCAATTCATCGTTCTGAGAGAATTTTCCAAAAGTTCTTTATTCGCATGATTTGTTCTGGAACTGTATGGTGCTTGTTTAAAGGCTAAATTGGCTTCATTTTGCAAGTCATCATCATCTGCGAGCAGATGATCCTCATTGGGATATCGCGCATCGATAAATGTTTTCGGCAACCGACCGTTTTTCTCCAACGAATCCGCCTCGGCTGCAAAGCCGAATTGGCGCAGTATCGAAGGTTGCAGTCTCCCCATGAAGGGTATATCGACCCATTTATTGTCTGCGTCGCGGCCAATTTTTGGCAGTAACGTTTGCAGCTCATTAGCTTGTTCGCTGATAGCTCTTAAGCCAACAAACTTTGTGCGAATTTTGATTGCGTCAAATAATTCCCGCTCTCCCTCGGCATAATCTCCTAGTGATTGTGCCAGTTGTGCCACCTTTATTTTCGTGGTGCTAAGACGATAGTCATCAGGTCCCAGTTGCCTAATTTGACTTTCCATAATCCGTTTCAATATAGAGTGAGCAAGCTCAGTGCGTTTTTTTGCACGCAACGCATCTACGATGCTATAGAGCTGACCTAAACCAGATTGATACGGTCCGTCAACTTCAACGACGCGTGCTGGCAGTTTCAGCATCTCATCCAATTTCTTGAGCGCTTCAGATTCATTATTTGACCCGACCCAATACGCAACGATATTTGCGTATTGAGCGGCAACAGGAGAACTTTTGGGTCCATGCTCTGTTGACAACTTGTCGAGAGCTTCTTTTAGTAGGCGCTGTGCATCCGCATCTCGTCCTTGCCTGCGCAGCGCATCAGCGAGTGATCGAAAATTACCAGCGGTCACAAGAATTGCATCTGAATAAATCGGAATATCATCGCCGTGTTTGTACAATGCGATGGCATGACGCGCACTTCTAACCGCATTGTCCAAGTCTCCAATTTGAGCTTCAGCAACAGCAAAATCTCGGCACTTACGCCAGGCATCTCCCCGGTGTAACTTTTCTGACAATTCTGCATCTGCCTCTAGATGTTGCAATTGTTCGGCACTATGTCTTACTCCTTCGGCAATCATCTGCTCTTCAGTCCACGGACTTGTAGGTGAATGTGATGGTTGTTTCAAAATATTTTTCAACCGCTGACTCAGAACAACATTATTTGCTGCATGCTTTGCGGAAGTTTGTGGCTGACCAATGACGTGTGTTGCATTCGTAGCTAGTGTTGACGCATGCGCTTTCGATGATTGCGAGTTGGCTCCTGAACTAACTTCTGATTCTGTCGGCGATTTGTCTCTCGAAACCACTTTTGGTGGCAAACTGTTCTTTTTGTTCTGTATGGATTTCACGTCGGTCCATGCCGTCATATTACCAGGATAGATGTCAGCTAACGAGACAGTGACAGGCTGTTTTTTTTTGAACGCCAACTGTGAATCAATTTCTTTTTTTAATTCTCCATTGTTCAATCCATTGGTAATGTGAACTGCCGTGGCGAGAAGCTTTGAGCCTTCTTCTTTTCCAAGCTGGAGATACACTCGACCTAACAACTCCTGCCCAATGGCGAGGGGAAGTCCTGTCGCTTTGATCGTTTGTTGGATTTCGAGATAACGGTTTGCCTCTTTCAATGCGTGTGCGCCATGATTTTCGTTCAAACAAATCTCGACGTACTGCCGCAGCCGTGACTGGAAACCTGAATTGTTTGGAGAGGTTGAAGATTCAGGCGAGCCCATAATTTCTCTAGCCCAACTTTCCGCATCTCCATTAGTTGGAGGTGTCATCTCAGCTTCAAAATCGTCATCATCGGACTTTTCCTTCCGATACCCTTTCAACGTATATTCAGCTATCAGACCATCTGAATACCTCTCGTAGGTTGTGCCTTTTACCGTTTTTGAACTCAGCAATATTCCTGGATCGGAAAATTTGCTGCGACCAAAAGCCGAGAGTGACGTGCAGCCAAAAGTAGATAGAGTGAGCACCGTTATAAGTATCTTTTTTGACAGCATGCGAGCCACAATTGGTGATTTATCTCCATAGGCGGACTGTAATGCTGCAATAAGCTTTCGCCTGGAAATAGCTAGAGCAATCTTATGAGTTCTCCCGGATTCATTCTTATCATAAAGGCAAATTCTAAATCAATGCTGGGATTCGTGAATCGGTTGGTATGTTTCAATGATGGAGTGGCCACCGAATCCCCGAAAACACAATGCTAAGCTGTCGCGCTCAAACGTTCCTCGTCATTGGATCGCTCTTGTTTCCGTCTTGGGCTTGGGCTGGTCCTCTCAATGGCAGTGGCGGACAAAACATCGATGGCGGTAACTTAAGTCTTGGAGCGCCTGGACCGTATGCGAAAATCCGTGTCCAACCAAACGATCCTACTCCAAGCCAATTTTGGACGTTCCGTCTTCTTCAGAATCGTGCTATCCAGTTTCCCGATTTTTTTACGTTAATTGCACGCTCTAAGTCCCGAGCCAGATCGATCATATTGAGCTCGACGACTAAGGAAGGAGAATGGTCTAATCCGGCACTTTTGAAGCAACCTTCCAATCTTCACGAGTGGTATGAAAAGTTTGCCGAGAATCTAATCAACGATTTCGAGCCAGTTGTTCGGGGCGGTGTCACTGCCAAAATCCGTATTGTGCGCGGCGGCGTTCAAAATATCTCTTTTTATGATTACACTTATCAGATTCCCTTTGAGCGAGGCGCGTCGGTTCCTCCACCAGAGAAAATACCGGCTGCCGACAATGAAGTGAAATTGAAGAAAAGCATTGTAGATGCAGTCAATCAGGCTGCCAAACAAGACGTCTTGGATTCAGTCATTCCAGACGACATTGAAGGCATCGACATTAAAATGGTTTTTGCAAGTGATCCAATGAGCGCAAACGGCTGGTGGAGGAACGACTTACTAGGCGACGAGCCTAAATAACTTCTGCTTTCGCAGACTACTGCCTACAATTCCGAGACCGATTGAACATTCTTCTTTATCCGCGATAGAATAAAATTGTGAGCCTTTTCTCTTGCCTTTCGCTCTGAATCTTTGACTGTATGCGCATACACGAACAGCGTCGTATTCACATCCAT
>PLXC01000092.1:11252-15875 GCA_003151275.1 Candidatus Melainabacteria bacterium | reverse complement strand
ATCATACAATGCTTGCGGCGAGACTCCTACAGTTTCAGCCGCTGGGACTATTTGAGCTCCAAACGAGCAACTCAAGATGAGTGCAACTAAATAGCCCAACCAAACAATACTCTGCAGGTTCTGGTGGCGGCACCGCATTTAGTGGCAACTCCTTTCACGGGACGATACCGCTGCTTGTTTTGCTGCTTCACCTGGGGCGATTTTTGTGAGATACAGATAGGCCTCACCTCTACTCGGACTGCCCGTCGAAGCCGGAGAATAAGTAAACTTGAGGCTGATGTCCTGGTTCATTGTCTTACCTGGTTGATTGAAAAATAAAGCGTGTCACAAGATACGGTGATGGCCTAAGCTTGCGTCGAGAATACAGAGCATGATCGCATCTCCCATTTTTGTTTGAAGCATTGTTGCTGCCAATTCGACGGGTACTAGATCGAAGCCGGTAGAGCGTACATGCGTAGTAAAAATACCTCCTCCACAACATTCCCTAAGTCGCGTGAATAAAGAAGAATTGGAATTTTGCGAAACCAAAACTTCGCCTATTTCAGACCCGACCAAATTCTCAGAATTTTGTTGAACTAGTCGCTCGAATGCGGGATTAACTGCCTGAATCAATCCAGTCGAGTCAATAATTACCACTCCAGCTGCTAAATGTTCGAGGATTAGCTTGATTCGTTCTTCGGATTGAATCAGCAAGTCTTTTGCCAGTTCCTTAGCCTTAGAAAGAATGGCGCCGTCCATTTCTTGCATGTTATCCATCATCGTTTCCTGACTCGAAGGGTGCTACTGTGAAATCTAGAGCATCGGAAATCACTGCTTGATTCTACTCTGGAAAGTTTTGGTATCATAACCGCGATTAGGAGTTCTTCCAAATCGTCGACAATCCTCCGTTCTTAACGACAAAGGAGTCGAACATAACAGAAGACGACTGGATTGAAATTATAAACAAATGCGATCCAGAAAGAAATGCGATCCAGTATATCTTTTAGAAGCTGGCGCGCCTCGGGACGAATATGAATTAGAAATTTTGGAAATTGTCGCAAGTGCGCAGAATTGTAGTTCGGTTGAAGAAATCGCCAACCTAATTCAAGAAGTATTTTCGACTCACTTCCCTGACATGGCGCAGATTGACCGGCAAGAATATTTAACAGCGGCGAAGAAGATTTGGTCTCGATTACATGCGAAACAGGTTTAAAGATTGCATCAATTGCCTGGTGAAGTCATGATGAAGAGAACCTGGATTATGTTTCGAGATTTTCCTCTGGGCTTGGAGGAGGTAGCGCGATATCTGCACTGCCAGCGCTAAGCAAAGGTTTGTTCGGTACACCCGAAGGCTGATATGGTCCCCTGCCGTCACCTGAATCGCCCCCAANNCTCCGCCAAGATCTGGATGAACACCAGGCGCTGACATTTGTTCTTTCCACGCTTGATTTACTGATTCGATTGATAGCCGCTCTGGCTGTAATCCAAGAATCATGCAAGCCTTGCGAATTTCCGGTGGTGGTTTAGATTTTTCTGGTGGCATAACCTGCACTTTCTCCGGGAGCGGTGCTTGTACATTATTTTGAGTGCACAATTAGCGCTTATTCAGCTACAGAATATCCACGGCTCCGTAAGGCCAGTCTTGATTGCGCCTCTCATCTTCCGATTTAAAGTGCATATATGAAACCGCCCCAGCAACAACGCTAAGGACGATCAACATTGCACCAACGCTCATCAAGCTCCTTTTCATTTTTCTAGTTTGTCATAACTTGCGGAATAGCGCAAATCNNAAGTCATATTTCGATGCAACAATTAGCCACCAACACATGATGCCTCACTTCTAAATTCAGCATAGTGATGATTACCACTTCGAACTGCGTAGTGGCCACTTGACCCAAACTCGGTCCCATTGCTTGTTCTCGGAGTCGCCAAACAAGTCAACAACATAAGCGCCATAGTCGTACATCGCACATGCAGGTTCGACTTGCAGAGTTGGATAAGGCTTTTCATTGTCTTTCATTGGCGGTCGTACGTCCGGTGGAATCAATCTATCAATCCATTTCCAGGCAACGTCATCTGACAAAGCCGACTCGCGCGGATAAATCGTGGCAGCGTAAGGGCGATCGCCGTACTCCTCTGGATCGAAAACAAGAAAAATCGCTACGTCCTCACGCTCGGCAAGCTGAACATAGCCCCGGCGCTGCGCCTCTGGATGCAAGGAGCGGTAATGATACGCCAGTTGCCACGAACAAACGCGAGAGACGAACCCGTCCGATGAATGTGCAAGTTGTTCAAGAAGCTCTTGCATGCCTGCAATTGGACAGTCCTCTTCCGTGGCAGCCATTGCCGCAACTGACTCGGCGCCGAACTCCATTAGCTTGCGGACGGCCTCTGGATTACAGCTCAAAATCTCATGAGCATAAAAATCGATACCATTATAGAAGGGCACATAAGGCTCATCGGTCTGTCGTTTCGCGATGATTTCCAAAATCCAGTCAGTGAGCTTGACTCCGCTTGCTTCAATCTCTCCATCCTTTCCGGCAATCATTAATAACTGACCAAGAAAGGCACCGGCAAACCCTGGGCGCTCGATTTCTCGGTCCTTCACCTGCTGCATGACTCCGACGAGCGGAGGTAAGTTGTCAGCACCATTGAGGTACATCTCTCCAAAAAGAGCAGCAGCAGCGGCTCTCAGTAGATCATTCGGATGGTCAAAAAACGGTTCCAAAAACGATTTAGCTTGAATCCAATCCTCTGTTGGATATATGCCCGCTTGTATTTTTGCCGTTGCCACGGCATCCGCAGACAATGTTCCATGAGTCTCAGCCGCTTTCAGCCACTGAGACAAAACCTCTTTTTGATCCTCCGACAGAGATCCCGACATCGTAAGCCGCAGCAAGCAGTGCTCCCGTGCATCCTGCTTAGCAATGGCATCAAGAATTGGAATAAGTCGTTGCGCTGCTGGAGCCGGTTGAAAATTAGGTTGGTTGTACTGCTGGCTATTCTCTGACCAAATGGCTTTCTGCATGCGCTCTATCGCATACTCCTTCTTTCGATCATCGGGGTGATCGAGCAATCCTATCCCATCATCGATGAAGATCTGCCACTCTTCAGCTGTGTGAATTTGCGACAAATTGAATTTGCCGATTCGTTCCTCTGCAGCTGAAAAGACATCATTAGCCATTGCCAGCCAGCTCCTCTGCCAGAATTAATTATCGCAGTTCAGCGTCATAATAGAGCTTATAAGATGTGGACCTATAATCAGGCTGTGTTTTGCAGCGGAGATGCAAATGCTGAAGCTTGAGCATGAAACTTTATCGAACATGATTCTAGCTGTTGCTGTTTTTATGGTTATGGTTGGTGTCTCAGGCTGTGTAGCGATTCCATTGGGACCGACGAAAAACACGTTTGTAGAGGTTTTAGATTCGGACTGGTCCTTATGGAACGAAAATGACAAACCACTCAATCATTGGAACTCTTTGTCATATGTACGCTCAGACGCTCCGAAGCTAACGTACAAACAATTCACTTTCCATCCGCCTATGGAAAAGGAGAACATGTCGAATAAGATTCAAAAGTTGAAGCTAGGCAAACTTTTGAAGCAGGTTGACCCAAATGCCAATCTGACACTCTTGCGAGATGGGCGAATTCTCGCGAGTGGGGGAGGGGTCCCTTTGAACTTTCAAACTCGGCCTATTTCCGACCTTGTGATTCTGGATCCGAATACAAAAACTTTCACCAAGTTAGCTGGTCTCCGAGTGCCGAGAGTGAATGACACTGTTGTGCAGCTCAAAGATGGGCGAGTAATATTTATTGGTGGTGAAACCACCAAAGATTTTACGGATGATGGAACCGACAATTTAACGAACACCGTTGAGCAGCTAGATTTGCAAACTGGACTAACAAAAGTGATCGGAAGGATTATGGTGGCAAGACATGACGTAATTGCCGAACTCGTTGGTGACAATGAGATTTTAGTCGCAGGAGGCTGGAACCAACGGACTATCGCTCGCGACGAGAGATGGTGGCCTGGCGCCGAGATTTTTCGAGTCCCACGGAAGTAAAAGATAATGGATGATAACAGCGTCGGGATCGCTAGAAAGTTAGGCATCGGCCGTACATCTGTCATACGAATTCTAGCGAGGTAGTTCATGCCTTCGTGCCAAGTTTTATTGCAGCTATTAGGTAGAGGCAGGCGTTCCAAAGCTTTTAGAATTTTCCTTGCGGATATGAATGCTGAACCTGTGTACAAACCGGCAGCGCATTTAGTGTTTTATGGGTTCTATGAACAGGGCATCAGCTTGGCGTTTGATAGGCAATTGGGAGCCTTTGATTATGCGTTCTTGCATGTTATGCCCGAAGGCAAATACGCTGGCTATTTTGGCGACTTGCCTCATGGTATGCAAATTACGGACAGACGAAAAGATGTGCGCAGAAAACTTGGAAGACCGGCTAGAGCACTAAAGAGAGATAATGAGATTTCGTATCTTTTCGACGTGGCACCATATCTGATGAATTTCGCTTTTGATTCAAAGAATGATGAACAGATAAGACTTGTCTGCTTGATGTTTAGAGAAACCAACTTACACTTATTGGCTCCGGCATAATTGATTTTGATGTCCAATAAGTCATGAATGATGCCGG
>PLXC01000092.1:0-11235 GCA_003151275.1 Candidatus Melainabacteria bacterium | reverse complement strand
GCGATATTTGCACATTGATGATGCGTCCTTGTTTTGTTACAGAGTAATCCGCGATTGCAACGAGATATGGGTAGAACCTGAACTCGCGGCGCATGCTCATCTTAAAACGGTCGTTTACAGCTTTGAATACTCGACGCTCCCAAGCCTTCCAGGCGAATCGCTGTGCTGCAGTCGTGTCAAAGCCATCAAGCTGACTGGGTGTCGTGCGGGACGGTGTAATTAAAGCTCTCTGCTGCGATGAGGTATCTTGAATTGATTTTGGAAACGAAGCTGATTTGTTTTGGGAATCCTGCGCAAAGCCCGACAGTCCCAAAAGAAACCCGCATGAAAGGAGCGGCAATACTTTCACACTTACCAAGCCTCCTTATGATCTTCATTTAGATACGGATTGTTGGACATAGATCACCCTTGACGTTTTTCAATCCTACACTGTTATGATAACTCAAGTGCTAACCAGTATTTAGTCTCGATTGTGGGCTATTCCGTACTACAGAAAGTTCTCTAAAGATGAAAGTCGGGAACCACGGCGGCAAGCCGTCACCGAATATAGTGGCATGCATTCTCATTCAAGAATCTGATGAGCGTAATTATGTTCGCTTGATTTCGATTGGCGTGAGGCGCTTCTGGACTCCTGAGATGCGTAGCCCGTTGAGCAACAATACCTAAACTGTGGGTTCAAGACATCTATTTTGCGTATTCCGAATAGAATTCAGTCATGAATAAACGTAAGCTGCTCGTTGCAATAATGTTTCTGTTGTGTCGTGTTGATGCGCAAGCCTCTCCGCTCCCTAGCGATAGGGTTTTTACTATTCAAAACATCGAAAATTTGCTTCCAAAAACGGCACTAAATCTGACTGTTATAAAGTCTCCACTTACCTATTACAGAGAAAATTGTCAACCGATTGATCCTGAATCGATGTTCGAATTCGCCATGGTTGCTCCGTTGCTGTGGCCTCCAGATAATGCACCATGGAAAACTGTACGCTGGATCAAACCCGAAGATGTCTCATGGTGCGCTTATTCATTTAGTGGTGAACCCGCTGAACCTGAAACGACAAAATATTGCGCCTTCGGCATTTTGACTAGTAATCACCATCGAGACTCATTGCTTTCAGCAACAATGCGTCGATACGCCGATGCCAAATTTGAGATAAACGGACAACGAGTCTATAAGTTTGTCAAATTTCACAGCTACCCAACCGACCCAATCTCTGAGAAATACATTTGTTTGGCTGCTCCTGGACTATTGATCTGTTCGAATAACAAAGAACAGATTACACAAATTTTGGACAATAAGCTCAACGATGCAAAGGAAATTCACTTATGCAATCAGGAAATGGAAAATGTGGATAAAGCTGCTTCATGCTTGGGCGTTTGGCATTTTACTCCGACTGAGAAAGAGCAAATAGAGGACACAAAGTCAGTGGGATACAGTTTCTCTTACAGGCGTGACTCAGGATTGATGAAGTTTGATTTTCTCACGAACGCTCTTCCTATCCCATCTTCAGCTATGACCAGGCTGATCAGTGATTATGGCGGAAATGCCTTACTTTACGAACATTCAGCACTTTCTTCAGATGGATTAGTCCATGTACTGCATTGGACCTTTGTACCAAGTCTGAAATCTGGTTATCCATTTCCACTAATGATCGTTGGATCCGGAGGAATTCCTCGAAACGTATATCTTATGAAGCGTGCAGATCTTCGAAGAAGAATGCGTCTGCTCGACAAAGTCCGAGAATAGATATTATGATCCATTTTCATGTAGAGTATGCGGCACTGGCAGCTTAGGCAACCAAAGGTTGGGATGACTCCGGAACATATTCTGAATAAGGTCATTGATACCTATGCAAGCATGGAATCTTATTCCGATGTTGGCACAGTTGATAGGGTGCCTCCAATCGGGCAGACTTCGCTTGAGTTCAAAACGTTTTTTGCCAAGCCAAATAACATGCGCTTTGAATGGCGTTCTTGGCACCCCCACTTTGGCAAAGATGAACCGGCTAATGAGAGTGTTGTTTGGTCAAATGGCGACCAATCGCACATGTGGTTTTTAGGCAAACTAAGACACTATGAATTGGTGAGTGCTGTGGCGGGCGCGTTCGGTGTGTCTTCAATGTCTGTTGCAATGATTTCAAATTTGTTCCTGGCTGAGCGCCTAGAGTACAGGGGGGAATGGACAACCATGCGAGATATTAAGATGCTCAGCGATGAAAATATCGGCAACTTTTGCTGCTATCACTTGGTTGGATCGACAGAGGAGCCTGACGATAAAGAAGCTTGGGTAAGCAAAGAAGACTTTGTCGTTCGTCGCTTGCGAACGCTAACTGGAATTACAGAAGCCGTCAATGCTCAACGCGCAGCGATGCTTGAACAGATGAGGCAACCTTCAATGCAAATTCCAATCAAGAAAAAATGTGCCGGACAGCAGTTTTATCTTGAATACAATTACACTGAAGTCGCTGTTAATCAGCCTCTGCCTGATGATCTCTTCAATTACGATCCAGATAGTCCACCCGATCCACGGTATGTCCGATAACAGAGGTTATGGTTCATTTCACTTTAGCAATCACATCGATCGAACTGCGGATGTCGTCCCCGCTTGATCTGATTGATCCAACTGCTCGTTTTCTTTTCCCAATCGACCGCTTGTTCTAGAGTAGCTGGAAGATATCCTGTGCGATTCGGCAGCCCTTTTTGAAGATCGTTTACTATCTGCTGCCAAAACCGCCGGCAATGTTCCACATACTCTGCTACTAGTTCAGCTTCGCCCGCTTGTAATAATTGCTGTGCAAGCTTCCAGTCGGCAAACCAATCGGCTGAAACCAAGATCATTCGTGACAGATACCTCTTCGCTGTTTTCGCGTCTCCTCTGACAAGCGCGACTCTTCCGAGAATAGAATTTCCAAAATTGCTCGAACGATGATATTGCGGCGCGTATTGCTTGAGTACCTTTGGGGGAATTCTTTGCTTGTCGAGCGCTTTGCGTTTCAACAAGATCTGCCCCAGTTCGTTTGCTTCGTCAAGTAGTCCCTGAGCAAGTGCAACTTCCGCAAACCGCAACACTTCAAAGTCAAAGTACTGAAGTAAGTACGAATGCTCATGGTTTCTAATTGCGTAGCAGTCAATGGCTATCTTTATCTGCTCTACACTCTTTCGTGCCAGTGCTCTGTTTTTTCTCGGTGAATACTTACCCGCCATCCGACTGTAGACCTGTGCCAGTTCTAGAGCGTAGTCCTCGCTCTCGGGAGATAGTTGCGAAGCTCGTTTCAGAAACTTCACCGAATCATTGAGACACCAACCTTGGCAAAATCTGGCCGCGTTATATAAAATTCTTGTGTTGTTCGGATTTAACCGGACCTGGCGCAGCCAGCGTTTTTTCGCTTTTCGGAAAAGTAAAGTGTCTCTTGAGCGAACAAATTCGTGAATGATGTCGTTTGGCCGATTATCGATAAACCAAATCAAATTATTCGCATAGGCAGCGCTGTTGGGTCGATTATTTTCCAGATAGCCTAACAAAAATAGCCTGCTGCGGACATCATTAGGCTCTAGCGCCACCTTCCGCTTTAAGGCGCGCGCTTCCTGGCTGGGAAGACTCTTGCCATGCCGCAACAGCTTATAGTCGCGTATCGAACCGTCGGGTTGATGATCAATCCATGACATTTTATTTGGTCTTTAACTCACGATGCACAATGCAATTATTCCCTGTAATACGTCACGCACTACTAAAAATGATGCTCATGAGCGACTGGTAATGCCAGTTATGGTTCATTTTCTGCTTCAGATTCAGGAAGAGGCAAAGCAACTTCTCCAGAACCATTGGTCGGTAGAGTCCGACAGGGAACGCGTGCTGGAGAGAATGGGTCTGAACCACCTCCCAAGCCAGTTCCTCGATCGAAACCACGCGACATGTCTATTTTCAATTTTGCCAATTCCGCCTCTATTTCGACTGGGCGAATATGATGAACCGAATCCGAGGAGCCCTTTTCGGCTGTCTCCTTAAGAGCTTCCTTAACGCTCTCGTTCAGAGCAGTTAGCCTGGCTAAATCGCGTTGAGCTTCGGCACGGCTTTGGGTCATTCCCCTAAGCAACCACTTTATGCGCTCCTCAATAGTCCGTATCCAATTCAATGACATAATTACAGTCTGCCACAACTAGCCGGATAGGGCAATCGAACATTAGACGGGCTTGTAGTTAAGCTGCGAACAGAACTTCTGTTGATCAAACAAGGTGCCACCACTGATAGTGGCTTGTCCAACAAAAGAAAACATAATATGGATTATGTGACACTTGATTTGCATTGTTCAATAACCGCCGTAATGCTTGAGATATTGAGAATCTTTCGGCATTTTTTTAAACCATTCATCGAAAGTGGTAGGTATTCCAACATACCAATACCAGGCATGCGTGTTATTTAAATGCAACCTTTTAGAATGGGGCATCCAGTACTTCTTATAAAATTGAGTTAGTTGCTTCGTGGTCTCGTATTCAAGCCAAACGCATTGTTTGACACGTTCATGTTGGTTGATTTTGCTGAATGAAGCGTGCCGGTCCCAGGCTAAAAATGTGGCATCATTACGTAAATTGAAGAGTTCGAAAATAGCTACCGACCATAATTTTTCACCATCACGCGACATGTTGTATTTTTGTCCAACCGTTACTGAACCGGGGCGACCAAGGTATGGAACACTGTGCCAACCTATTAATCCATCATTGTCTTCCTCATTTGGCGACCAAAAGTACTTCGAACCCGTGCATTCGCCGGCATATTGACGAGAACACCAATTCCAGATTGCGTCACCTTTGCGAATATACCTGGCCATTTCGGGTCTGTCTGTAAGCATCCTCTGAACCTGCACTTGTCCGTATTTTAAATCTTCGACGGATAACGCGTAGGTCCTTCCGTTAGTTGGATTGCCGTTAAGAGCACTCATATATGCAGGAATTTTCGAATGTTCGTCTACTTTGTCTAACTCAGCTTCTGACGAGCTTTCTAACAATACTGGCGCTTTCTCCGAACGACTTATTGGTTCTGCCTTCTTTTGGAATAAGTCAGTCTTTTGACGCTTTCTTATTTCATCAAGAGAATGTTGTTGGTAGAAGAATGCGGCTTGGTGTGTCATGTTATCCATTGCATTAGCAAGTCGTGTTTTTTCTGCAGCGCTGAGTGCGTATCTGCTAAGGTCTTTTATCTTTTCGTCAATTCCGTAGACCAACCTTTCCGATAAATGAATGTTGTCGAGGACCAATTTACTAGAATTTTGATATTCCCAAATGACCTTCACGGAGTCGTTTAGCTCATTAACCCAGCTTTCCAAAATTTCTAAATCCTGACGTTTTACATCCGCTGTTTGTCGTGCCCCAAGTTTGGTTGACGAAGATGAGGCACTCTTCTCGCCATCCATTGCAATCACCGGCGTGATGAGCGCAACTAGTAATATCCAAGACACAAAGGCGATGAAAAATAAATTTCTTTGCGGCATTTACCCTCAAACTTGTTGAGTGAAGAGGTTGAATCTGATGTCGAGTTTGGAATCCTGGATCTAATCATAAGCCGCAAGTCAATCGAAATATAGTTACTCTTGTCGGGCCCTGGGTGAACTCCGTTCCTAGGTGGCTGCTGTCATAATCGGGCCAGATCTCTGAACATGTGCTTTGATTGAAACATGTTTGATAGATTTTCTTGATTTACGTCGATGAGACAACCGTCCCAAACATCTTTCACGGGGTAGACAATCTTTATTCTGTCGTTTTGGTTGTTTTTGAGCGGCGAGTCACTTCGCGCTGCGGTGAAGACTCCTAGACTAAGGAGCGTTGCGGTAAACAATGTTGCGATCTGACCGACAAACTCACCTCGGCAGATTGCGGAACCCTTAGTTCTTTATTGACGTTGATGAACCTGCGTCATCGACTCCGCCGTAGCTCTCAAGCTCTGCGGTAAGTTTTTCGTAGGTTGATTGCTCTTTTATCTTTTTCTGCACAGCAGCGAACCATGGAATAAGGTAAAAACGTTTCATTCCCACGGCGGGATCACCAGGTCCGCAGAGACTCATATTGCTAATTCCGCTCTTGAAAGAAGAAACATCATCCGCTTGGCTTGGCGCGATCAACGCCAGGTTGAGAGCTACGGCACAGAGTAGATTTCTTGCGATGGGGCTCATCTGCTTTCCCATTATTTTCATAATTACGTCCCAATGTTTTCCATTGGTGATTATACTCCGGTTGCGATCGGCATTCATTTATGTTACTGCGGATTCATCGGGGGCAATGATTTTTTCGCGATTGGATTGATATTGTGGTGTATCAACTAAGGCGAAATACACGATAGTTTAGTTGTGCTGATGCTCAAAGAGCAAATTCACCTCTGTAGTATCTT
Source organism: Candidatus Melainabacteria bacterium (assembly GCA_003151275.1). The sequence goes on along the minus strand of PLXC01000092.1, from coordinate 4,859 downwards.
GCGTGGAATTGGGCGCGGCGGGATACGGTTCAGCAGCAACACAAGCATTCAACACGGAGTTATCGAAGGCTTCGCTGCCGCTCGACTGCACCATAACAAGGTGTGCAACGCGGCCATTTTTTCGGATGCCAATGATAACTTCAGTTTTACCAGTTCCTTCGTCCTTCCAGGCGCCGTGCGCTTTCTCGCTTATCGTTACTATCCACGGTTCCAAATTTGGATCAATAATTTTAGGCGTTGGAGTCTTCTCTCTTTCCAAATCTTTCATCATCTCATCGGGTGACGGTTCTTCAATAGTTTGAAGCCAATCTGACTGACGTAAGCTCGGCTCGACAAAAGGAATTACCTCACCATCGGAGCGGAATTGTATTGCAATGGGGACTTTTGACCACTGGTTCTGCGTCAGCTTAATTGGTGCGGGCGGAAGAGGCAGCGCAGATAATAAATCGTTCAAAACAATTTGATCGAAAGCGTCGTTGTTTGATCCTTCGAAAATTCGGTAGTTGAAAATGTTTCCAACGGAATCAACAAGACAGCGAACGTTGCATTTGATCGAAGGTGAGGCCGGAAAGCGCGAAAACTTTGTTCGCAGTTTGACGACGACCTCCCGTGTGTATGCTTCATAGGCATCGCTGGATAGCCCAAACGGAAACACCTTATTGTTTGGTTGCCTGCGCGTACTCTGCAAAATCACATCAGGCGGTGGCTTGTATTCGTACAATCTATGAATGGTGTTGACGTCTCTCGTAGTCAGGGCTCTTTGCGTCGTCAAATACGGATACATAACATCATGAGGATCCAAACTATGACTTACTAAACCAAGCGCGTGACCAATCTCATGCAGACACAAACCGTGGATCAAATCGTCTGTAAGCGGTACTAAATCGCTCTTGGTCTTGATTGAAATTACGGCAGAGTCCATGTGGTGGGGACTCGTTTGATAGCTAGTTACTCCTGCAACTTCCGCCTTTTTTTTCGGCAGATCCGCAACAAACTGGCAGGTTATATCAGCTGGTTCTTCGGTAACGAATTGAAATTTGATTTTGGAGTTTGAGTTGGCTGCCCACTCCATGAACGATTGTCGTAATAACGCATCGAATGCATGTCTGAAATTTGGAACATCCTCACCAGGTTTTATCAGTACCCTGACGGCCATGTCATTATCGAACCATCTGTACGGATGACCCTTCGTAATTTGCTGAAAGTAATCTTCTCCCGGAGCAGAAAGAGTTCTGGTTCTTGGAGATGGGCTAACCGTCTGTGCCGAACTGGGTTGACACCCCAGAAGTTGGACAGCCCAAAGCATCAGGATCGTGATGTAAGCGACGCGCGACAAAGGGATTTCTAGTGCAGTCATTAGTTGGTTTGATGTTTTTGCGGATTTATCGGGGGCAATGATGTGTATCATTTGGTTTGATTTGTGCGTTGCCAAATTTCCTGAGCTGTAGCGAGGAATTTTGGAATTTTGACGGTTTTCAGGTTCATCTCGATCTCCCAGTGTGATTGCATCAAAAAGGCTGTGCATCAACTCCACAATCTTTTCGACTGAATAACAATCACCGATTAGTTGAATAAGAGTGTCGATTTCGCTGTCTATTCGTCCTTAGGTGCTCTAATCCACAGTAGTCCGGCTGGGTCACACCTATTTATAATTTCAGTCCATTCGTTTTTTGTCATTGAATTCCATGTGAGCCAAGTCGCTTACACCCCTTTAGTTATAACAGGCAGAACATCGGGGGCAATGATGTGTCTCTGGCGATACCATGGGACGTCACCTTACTCGATCAGATTTGGACAATGTCGATAATTGCGGGATTTTAATTGGATTGACACTGTTTTCGGTGGACATTGATTGGCATCACTTATCGTCTGGATCTAGCTCATTAGCTTTCTGAGAACATGCTGTCGAGCCCTGTTTGTCACCAAGTTGCGACTTTATTCTCGCCATCACTTTCCAGCCGCGTGCATAATCTGGATTGACGACAAGAAGTTGATTCGCTACGGTCTCTGCTTCGCGGAGCCGAGCTTCTTTGATCAACAAACCGGCTAATTGTCTGTAAGGCATTTCAAATTGTGGCCACTGGCTTATGCAATAGCGAAAGAGAGCCTCAGCTTTAACTTCTTCGTGATCAAAGTTTCCGAAGTATGCACGCATGTAAATATCATTGCACCGCTTCGGCGGAACGTATCTGCACATTCTGGATTGCAGCACTTTAATGGCAAGTGTAGCGTACTCTCCGCCTGGATCTGCAATTGCTGCTTGTTCCAGAGCAATGCGGGCATCACTCATGTATCCTATTTCTCTTAATTGTGATCCAAGCTCAAATTTTTCTCGCGCCGTCAATTGGTATAAATTCTGCAACGATGGATAAGCCTCGCTGACAATATCTAGAGTTTTCTGTTGCCCCGTGTGAATGTACACAAAATGTGTCACTTCTCCTTGGACTCCGTTGCTTAGTCGCCAGGACTCCTGGGTTGAGCAATCATTCAGTGGCAGTCCATTTATGGAGACAATTTGGTCACCGAATTGAAGAACGCCTAGTATGGCTGCAGGACTGTATTTGTTTAAAGAATCCACCTTACCATCTACAAGTCGAATCCCTGTATATCCACGCGGGCGGAGAACAGACATGGACGACACGTAACTTCTGGCGCCAGTGCTAATGCCAGTTGTCGTGACTGCTGGATCAGTGGTCAAGGTTACATAACCGTGTCGAACTTTTTCGGCGCGCTTGGTTCTGGTGACATGTTCTAAAAGCGCTATATTTTTTTGCAAAGTCTTAGAAGCGGGTGAATCATTCGGAACGTCCGAGAGTAGTGTTTCAGATAAAGTAATGCACGACCCAGCATCAGAGTATCGGTGTTCAGACATTCGGTTTTGAAAGAGCTTCCAAACGTTCTCAATGTGGATGCATCTGTTCGTTTCTTGGTCGGCTTTGATTTGTGTTAGCAATTCTTGATCCAAAGCAGAATCAGAACTGTTGGCGTCTTTGTAAAGTGTTTCGAGCTTCATCCACAGTTTGGCTGACTGAGGGATAGGCTGCGTGCTAATTGCGTCGGCATCAGCTAACTTTTTCAAGTCAAATGTTTCTCCGTTGAAGAACTGACTGGGCTGACCATGTGCGCTTTCAATGGCCAAACAGAAGAACATCGCTATCGCGACAAGCAATCGGGTCTCAATTCGGTAGTGACGCCAAGTCATCTTGCAACTCCAATTAGTTGATTGTACTGGATTGATGTTGTGGCGGAGTATCGGGCAAGGGTGCTGTCGCGGTTGGGTTGGCGTTGTTGCGGATTTATCGGGAGAATGATGAGTCGTGACTGGGTTCAGAACCATTTTATTTGACGCGTCTAAGCGGTTGCTTTCGAGTTTTCTTGGACAATCCTGTCGGAAGAATTTCGGCGCTTTTAACCATTGAAGCTTGGGCCGCTTCCATAGCATGTTTCAAAGGATCGAAAGCCAAACGAGAATAGATCTGGGTTGCGGTTGGAGACTTGTGTCCGAGCACCTTGCCGATGATTTGCAATGATTGATTATTCATCGCCATGTAACTTCCAAGTGTACGGCGAAGATCATGCATGCGCAGGTCTGCTAATTTTGCGTCGTTCAAGAATTTCGCCCAGGCCTTTTTAGGTTCTACGACATGTCCACTGGCCCCGTCACTGGGAAACACCCACTCGTCTGATTTGCGGTGCTCGCGCCGATCTTCAAGAACCTGCATTGCAAGATTTGTCAGTGGCACCGTCTGCGATTCTTTGTTCTTAGTGATTGGAATATGCCAGATGCCTAGCTCGAAATCTATCTGATCCCACCTCATGGCTAGAACATTACCTTGGCGTGCACCGGTGAACAAACTTAGGTAAACGTAGTCGCGGAACGGGATGTTTTTCTCGATTTTTAATCCATCAAGGAACTTTTTGAATTCATCCGGCCGTATGAAACGCTCGCGTGATCTTGTTTTGAACTTTGTAATGCCGGTGCAGGGATTGTCGCCACTGTGGTAACCGTATTTTGTACTCCAGGTGAATACTGCGCGTAGGTCATCATAGGCTCGGTTCGCTGCGTGGTGTCCGCGTTCCTTTCCAAGCAAGTTCATATGCTGCTGAACGTCTACGCGTGTGATCGAAGCTGCCGGTGTTGATAGCCAAAGATCAAAACACCTCCGGAGATTCTTTCGCATTTCCTCCCACGTCGTGCAATGGTGCTGAGCATATTCATTGATGTAGTGATCAACCAGTTCTCCTAAATCCAGCCCTTTGGGTTTAGAGACACGCTTTGATACAACTGGATCACCTTTGGCAATGGTGCCAAGCATCTGTAGTGCTTCTTTGCGCGCTTGCTCTACGGTCATATCCGGGAAATTACCAAGCTTCGGTTTAATCGGCTTGCCGTCAACAAATTTGTAGATGTGAAAGGTTTTGCTGTTTGTGTAAACAAAGAGAACAAGCCCCTTCACCACCGTGTCGTGATAGACAATTGAGCCCTTCTCAGGCAGTGGAAGTGTGGCGATCTCTTGTTTGGTAAATTTGAGTTGATTCTTGGCGATCCTTGGCACTGCCTTGTACCTCTTGATTAGTAATTCGATCCGACCAGTCGAAGGGGGCGAAGTGACCTATTCAGCAACCTTTTGGACCCTTTCGGAGGGGACGATGTGCTTCCATACAAAATTGTAGCTTCTATTCAGCTTCTATTCAAGAGAGAAACCTGCAGTTGTCATCGGGTACGAAGAGAAACACTGAGACGGCTGGCAGAGTATGTATTTCGGGAACTTAGAGAAAGGAAAAGCAGTGCTTGACAAAAAGACCGAAAACCCTAGTAAAGTCGTCCTACCGGTTCGTTTACACCGAGGGGGTTAGGA
>PLXC01000027.1 GCA_003151275.1 Candidatus Melainabacteria bacterium | reverse complement strand
CTCTTGAACATGCGCTGCGCAACCAGTGGGATGCGCGGTTACGCAGATGAAGCCCCGAATTCTAGGTTTGATAACGATAGCGTTTTTTTCTCCAGTCGTACTCATGAGCGTCATTCTCTCTTTTTTTGGGAAGTAGTGATCATCTGTTGCAGACATAGAATGTCAAAACAATAAGAGCTATCTGGCACCAAATATGATGCAGACAGCTCAGTGGCTCTTTGGAGCGTGTTTGGCTATTTTAGCCAATTTTACTTTGTATTGGGCGGCGTCGAAGTATCCAAAGATTCTACCGACGACCTTTCCATCCGGTGCAAAAACCAAACCGGTTGGAAATGCGGACACATCGTTGTGTTCAGCTGTGCGAGTGCCCTCGCCTTTGTCCTCTGCATTAAGTTTGACCGGAATAAAATGTTCAGTCACGTAGCGCATAAACACAGGATCAGCAAAAGTAGTTCTATCTAGCTGTTTACACCATCCGCACCAGTCTGTGTAAAAATCGGCAAGAACAAGCTTTTTAGTTTTTTGAGCTTGATCGAGGCTGGCGCTAAAGTCGGTGCTCCAGGTCGAGGTGGAGCTTTCGCTTGTACTGGCGTTCTCTTTAGAGGCCGATTCGCTCTCATCAGCGAAGGCTGCACAATTGAATTGACAGGCGACTGCCAAAACCACTAATGCGCGGGAAATCGTTAAACCACTCTTCATTTCTATCTCTTATGGTTGGATGGGTTTGAGGACGCCATTCTAATACAAGTGTCTCGAATAGAGCTATTTCCCAGGCAAAATGATCATCTCTTCGCGAATAATCTTGAGCGGAGGATACCCGGCGCCGAGGAAGCGATCATGAAAATCCTGCAAAGTGTACTGCGTGCCTTTTAATTTTTTGTAGTCATCTCTGAGCGCCAAAATATCAAGCTTACCCAGTGTGTAGACAAGATAAGTCGGATCCGAGGTGCCACGCTTAGCCTCGCGCTCTGCATTGGCCTTTTCTTGATATCCCTCTTCCATAAAGAATTTAACACCGTCCGCCATCGACATGCCGCGAGTGTGCATTTTCAAACCCACCATGTAGCGGCAACAGCGCAACAACGCATCGTGAAGTTGCACGAGCTTTAACTTCTTATCGCCTTTGCCAAAGCCCTGATCAAGCAGCATTTGTTCGCAATAGTGCGCCCAGCCTTCGTCCGTCAAACCAGAGCCAATCAACTTTCTGACCTTGGTCGGAGCTGAGCGCTTGACGTGCAAATACATCACGAAATGACCTGGATACGCTTCATGGATACTGGTACATAACAAATCTGAGTTGCTGAAAGCACGCATGTGCTCTTCAATGTGTGATGGCGTCCAGTTTGATTCTGGAGGAGTTACGTAATAGAACGACTGCACGGCCTTCTTTTCGTAAGGTCCAGGTACGTCCAACGACGCAAACGTCAATGCCCTCATGAATGATGGTGATTCGGCAACGAGAGGACGTTCTGTGGATGCGATTGTGACAATTTTTTGGTCCAAGCAAAACTTTCGAATTCGATCCAGCAAATTGCGGATGTCGGTGAGCAACTGAGCTGGCTTAGGATGGTCTTTGGCCACATCTTCAAAGCATTGTTGTGGGGTTTTGTTTCGATCAATTTCCTTGGCCAGATTTACGAATTCAGTCTGCAACCTCTTCAGTTCCCGATCACCGCGAACTAATAAAGAGTCGATCGATTCATCGACCATCTCGTTGTAGAGAAGCTTCTTCTTGTAAGCCTCCTCGCCTAAGGAAAAATTACCTTTACACGAGTCTTTGTCCACCATTTCTTTCAGAAAAACCTGATACCTTTTCAACGCCTCGACACTGTTCTTAGTGGCATCAGCGAGCTGGCTTTGCAGTTCCTGGTTCTTCACAGTCTTGAAAGCTGCCGGCACCGAATCCTTGAAAAAACCTATTGCTCCGGGCAATTGTTCAAGCGCGATCTCAGCGTAAATCTTCGGAACCAGCTTGGGATCTAGATTCTGTTTGGCATACTCAAGCGCCTGAGGAATGAAATGTTCGCGGGCAATGACGTCTTTCATGCGCACTGAAAGCGGGGCAAAGTCTCTTTTAACCAAGTTGAATATGCTTGAGCTGACACCACTAGAATAAATATCAGGGTCCTTTTTCCACAGATTTAACTCTTCATCGTTTTGCAAATCGCTGTGCACGCGCCCGATCAGAATTTCCCGATCGTGCCGAACGATAAGCGAAAGCGTCTTTGGATCCAAAGCTTCCAAGACTTCCAAATAGCTTTTCAGACCAGCGATTCTAGCGGCGAAGAAATCAGCGGAATAATTTTCCAACTCAGTGTCGTGTTCATGGAAACCTGAGGAGGTTGCCCAGCTTGGATCTAAGTTGAACATATCGTCGAAAAAGGAGTCGGCGATCAAGTTGAAATTTTGGTCACCTGTCTGACCGCTTTTAGGTTGAGGAGCGAGGATTACAGGCGGTTTACGTTTGACTTCAACGGCGCAGACCGGCACTGTGACAAAAAATGGCGCACTGATCAAAGATGCAAATAGCAACTTACAAAGGTGCTTAGCGCCCTGTTTTCGCCATTTACTCATCTAAAATCCCTCTTAGCGCAAATTCATCCCGAGAACAGCAATCATACGCTGCGTGGGATAGTGAAAACCTTATCCGAGGAAAATCTATCCGAGAGCGCCTCTGCACACTAGTCTTGCTATACAGCGAAGCTGCCCGACTGCGCGAATCTGCTCGGTTGGTGCAACAAGTTTCTCGGCTGATGACATCAAAAACAAAGAAAGCATTACAGATTGCGGTTGGCTGCCATTTAGCGCGTCAAATAGCAGAAATGTCAGTGAGCAGAGAACTCGCGTAACAATCCCAGTTTCGTCGAGCAATATATGTAATATTGATCTGGGAACTCAGGAGTGTTATGTCAGGCTACAACATTTTCGTACTCGTCAAGCAGGTTCCAGACCAGGGATCCAAGGCGGGCATAAATCCAGACGGCACGATTGATCGGGCTAAAGCCAAGCGGATGTTAAATCCGTTTGACCGCTACGCCCTCCAAGCCGCTTTGCACACGAAGCAAGCTTACGGTGGCACGGTCACAGCAATATCCATGGGACCGCCGCCCGCTGTCGAAATTCTCATGGAAGCGCTTGAACATGGAGTCGATCGCGGTTTTCTTTTATCAGACCGCAGATTAGCCGCCTCCGACACATTGGCAACAGCCTATGCGCTGTACAAGACTGTTATGCACGCAGGCAAATTCGACATCATCTTTTGTGGGCTGCAGACGACAGACGGTGACACCGCTCAAGTCGGACCGCAATTGGCTGAGCGTCTAGGTTTGCCCCAAATAACTTACTGCGAAGACTTCGCTATTGAAAACGGAAAAGTGCACGCCAGAAGAATCATCGAAGGCGGCATTCAAAAAGTGATCACCGAGATGCCAGTGCTCGTTACCGTGGCCAACTCATATCATCCCCTTGAGTACAAATCGTTTAGGGGAGCTTGGCGCGTTCAACAACTAGCAAGACGGCAGGAAGAGCTGAAGCAATACATCCAAACCATTGATTTGGATCTGATTGGTGCTGACCCAGAGCGCTGCGGTCTGAAAGGTTCACCAACGATCGTTGCAGCTACTGAAAAAGTTGGTGAAATCGGCGGCAGTTGCACGATGCACGAAGGACATTCGCCTGACGAATTGGTTGGCGAGATCATCAAAAACACAGGAATCCGCGAATATTTGGTGGCAAAATAGTGAGCGAAGAAGAACAAAAACCACAAGAAGCTCCAACGCTGGAAGTTTCTCCGTTCTGTCCTAAAGGCGAGGTTCTCGTTGTCGCAGAACACATTCTTGGTGAGTTGCAGCCAGTTACCCTAGAGCTTCTTGGAGCGGGACGAATACTCGCAGACAAAATGGAGCGCTCGCTGCTTTGTATCGTCATGGGTTTTGAACTTGGCGATATACCGCAGAAGATGATCGAATATGGTGCGGACACAGTTTACGTTGCCGACCATCCTGAATTAAAAAACTACAGAACTCTGCCCTACCGTCGCGTCTTGTGCGATTTCTTAGAGTCACTGCCGGAGCCACCACATACGACGTTGCTAGGTTCGACTACGACAGGTCGAGATCTGGCACCGCGCATCGCTGCTCACTTCGATACGGGACTTACAGCCGACTGCACTGAGTTGGACATCGGACCTTACGAGCATAAGAACAAAGTTGACCCGACCAAAATTGGCTTGTATCCGAACTGCTTGTACGCTATTCGGCCAAGCTTCGGCGAAAGTCTAAAAGCAAGAATTTTAGGACCGTGGAAGAATCCACAAATGGCTACCACTAGACCTGGTGTCATGATTCCGAACAAGCCGGATGCCACCAAAAAGGGCAAGATTATTCAAGTTCCAGTCAACCTCCAAGGTGAGGACTACAGACTGGTAGTTGCAGAAACCATTCGTGAAATCGCCAAAGGTATCAAACTTACTGAAGCAGACGTCATCGTTTCTGGGGGCTACGGTCTAGGTACAGGCGAAGGTTTCGAGCTCGTTAAAAAGCTAGCCGCGTGTTTCGAGAATTCAGCAGTTGGTGCTTCTCGTAAAGTGGTGGACCTTGGTTGGATTCCATATCAACACCAAGTTGGTCAAACAGGCAAAACGGTTCGACCGAAGCTCTACATTGCCTGCGGCATTTCAGGTGCCATCCAACACAGAGTTGGCATGTCCAAGTCAAACATGATCATTGCCATTAACAAAGATCCAGATGCGGCAATCTTCAAGTTCGCGCACCATGGAATAGTAGGCGATTGTTATCAAATCATCCCTGAGATGATCAAGCAGTTACAGGAAAATAAAGTGAAGCGGGAGGTTGAGGCAGTTGTCAGCACGCATTGAATATGACCTATTGCTCATCGGTGGTAGCCCATCGAATCTGACACTGGCGTATCATTTCCTGGAGTTGGCTAAGGCTAGCGGGAAAGAATTCACGATTGCCGTTTTAGAAAAAAGTAAAGAGTTCGGCGCACACATCATGAGTGGTGCTGTCTCGAATCCACACATTCTGGAAAAAGTTTGGCCGAATTACAAAGAACTCGGTTTTCCAATTGAAGCGACCTGCACCGAAAGCAATTTGTCCGTTTTGGGCGTAGAAAAAAAATGGGACATGCCCAGCGCCATGGTGCCAAAAACTATGGACAAAACTGGTTATCTAGTTTTGAGCTTGAGCTTTGTCACTAACTGGATGGCGCGTCAGCTGCAAGAAAAAGCGAAAGATGTGCCAAACGTTTCGATGGATTTGTTCACAGGCTTTGCTGCACATGGCGTAGTTTTTGAAGACGGTCGTGTTGCTGGTGTCTGCGTTAGCGAAGACCCTAAAAGCGAAGACGATTACGTTTACGGCAAGTTCACTTGTTTCGGCGACAAGGGATTTATTTCGCGAGATGTTATCGACCATTTCAATTTGCGCAACTGCCCACAGATTTGGTCAGTCGGCGTCAAAGAAGTTTGGCAGTGCAAAGAAAGCTATGAAGGAAAAGTTTGGCACACCTTAGGATGGCCATTACTTGAAGGCACCTTCGGTGGTGGCTTCGTCTATGGTATGAAAGACAACAAGTTGACTATCGGTATGGTAATCAGCCTGGACAGCCGTGATCCAAACATGAATCCGCAACAGAAATTGCAGGACTATAAAAAACATCCGTGGATTCAAAAGATGATCACTGGTGGCAAGCTTCTTAAATACGGTGCCGCCCTTCTTCCTGAAGGCGGATACTATGCTTTGCCAACGAAGTTCGCAGTGCCTGGTGGCATCTTGCTTGGAGATGCACTGGGTGTGCTAGACGTGAAAAATTTGGCAGGAATCGATCGCGCCATGGAATGCGGATATGTTGCCGCAGAAGTTGTGCATGATGCCTTGATTAAACAAGATTTCAGCGAAGCGGCTCTCGCTCCGTATCAAGAACGCCTGACCAACAGCTTCGTCGTCAAAGAAGCCTACAACAATAGATACTTCCGCTGGGCATTCATCGAAAATCCAAAATTGTTAGGCGAGTACTTGCCTGAAGTTGCCCGCAGCATCGACAAATCATCTGCCATGTTCGGAATGTGGAAAGTATGGTTCAAACATCCATTTGGCGCGCCAGTTGACGGTGTTAGATCGCTTGGTTTGATCAATGGCAAATTCAACATTGGGCCAATTAAATACGAACCCGATTACAAGCACATCATTCCATCGTTTGTGGCACCAAAATATGAAGAGCCGCAGTACGACAAATCAACTATCTACTCACGCGCTGATGCTGTGTTTTACGCGTCGACAAAATACCACGAAGGTAATAAGCATATTGATGAATTCAACGCGCAAGTTTGCGTCGAATGCATCAAGCGATACGAGGCTGTGGACAAGACGACTCCTTGCGTTTCCGATTGCACGGCTGAAGTGCACAGAATTGACATCGTCGACCAAATTAGAAAACATGGCATGTCCTTAGAAAACTGCGTACACTGCAGAACCTGCGAAGACGTCTGCCCCGAAGTCAATCTTCGAGTCAAGCCAACATCACAAGGCAGCGGTCCGGATTTCTTAGGACTTTAGATCCGGATCGTCGGTTTGGGTCACCTCAGAAATCTAAAGCGATATCGGTTTACGTTCCCCGCTGAAATCCAAGCGTTATCGGTTAAGGGTCGCCCCAGAATCTAAAGCGATATCGGTCTACGTTCAGATGAAATCTTATTGGGTTCAGGTCCATTCCAAACTCTAAACCGATATCGGTTTACTTTCCAACCCGCCCCTGTCTGTGGCGCCCATACACGCGACACTCATAGGTTGTATGGTCCTGGGGGTATTTATGGGGGATGGGAATCTCCCTATTGAGATCCGACCCCTTCGGTCGTAGATTGAACCTGTACCTTCAGCGGGTTCATATTCTGTTCGACTCTGGTTTAAATACTAATCAGTCGGCGCCTGTCAAACCATCCGAAGCTCTTGAGCTTTTGAGGCAAGACATCGCTGCGCATAAAGACCAGACTGCTCACAAGAGCTATCTGGGTTCTGCAGTTTCGACGCTTGCCAGTCTTGGGCGGACTGATTCTCTAGCACCCGTCGAAAAATTGAGCAACGACCTGCAAGAGGCGATCAAAAAGGGCGACACCGCAACTGCCGGCAAATTAGCAGCAGACGCCAAAATCGTGATCGCCGAAGACAAGAAGGCACTCCACACCGATTCACTGGTAACTCAGTACGGTACAGGCATGCTCAAGACAGCTGGGCTATTCATTCCCAGCAAACTGGGCTATGCAGTTTCCGGATTGGCTTACGCTCTGGACCAAGCGAAACCGGGAGACTCCCTGAGTAACCAGGCAATCGACTGCGGTCTGGGATTAACGAAAGGTCTAGCTTTAAAGGGAAGTTTCCAATACGTAGGGGCGATGGACTTAGGCATAGCGGCCAAAGCAGTTAGTCTTGGAGTTTCCTCTAGAGTCACTGACATGGCACTGGCGAGACAAACCTACGCTGACGGTAACGGATATAGCGCGCTCACCGGCTTGTCTCGCACAGTCGATGCTTCTTTCAATCGCACCGCGCTCGCCTCCGATGTCATCACTTTCGGATTGGCACACGGCGCCTTGAGCGGAATCAATCGCGCCACGGGCGGAGCTTTGACCAGTAGCCCATTCTGGTCGACAGTAGCAACCGGTGGCGTCTTCGGCGTATCCAGCGGCAGCGTTAACGAAATCACTCGCCAGCACCAAGCCGGTGAAAGTTTCGACTTCCAAAAGGTGCTCACCAGCGCGGCTTTGACCGGCGTTACGGACATGATCGCCGCCGGTCCGGGCGGAAAAATGACGAGCATGCGCGCTGCTGCGATGGAACGTCAGAGCACCTCCGATCAGACTCAAGCCTCGACCGAACAAACAAGAATCGCACCTGGATTACAGCGCAATTTCCCCGGCAGCACATCACGCGAGTTTCAATTAGTCAACGGCGATCAGCAAGTGATCGAACAGTTGCGCAACTCTCCAGACAAGTTTGTTTTTGCACCAGTTCGCGAAGTGTCTCTTTTGGGGGAATTGGGTCCTAAGAAAAATATGCTGATTCAACATTTGGAGGCCAAGGAAGATGGTGCATCGACTCTGGCAATCAATCGATCTGTATATGGAATCGCTGATCTCTTAGCCACGTGCAATCCTAAGATGCTGCCCGAATATTTGCAGTCCAAACACATCATTCCATCTGCAGAGAGCCTGTGGCTGACTCAGGATACGAGCGGACGTTTGCGTTTCTCCGACGCAATACCAACGGATCTGAAGCCCAACGAATCACAACCTCTCAAACTCGGCAGAACAGTGAGCGAAATGCTACTCGGTCCTGAAACACCATCGCATCTGGAAGATACTCACGATAAATCCGCTATGGCTCAGGCGATGCGACACTTCAAGACGCCTGCTAGATACTTCAATGGTGGCGCAGATAGTATCGCGTTTGAACTACCGGACCGGAATATTCTTAAGATAACTGATAAAGGTTGGGATCCAACTTGGGGCACACGTGAAATATGGACGCCCCGAGGTATGAAGCGCATCGACGCACCTATGGTGCAGAAGCCCCAGACCATAGACCTGCGTGACGCATCGGTCACCTATTTCATTCAGAAACGAATGCTTTCACCGGTAACAGCAAAAGATTTAAATGTCTTTGACGGCCAAATTGAACGCGACGGCACATACAAATTCTGGGACAACGATTTCAAATCCCACGGCAAAAATCAACTCGGGTTTGATCCGCAGAGTCGAGAATTGTATGTGATTGATTACGACTCTGTGCGTCTGCCTCATCTTGTTCCTAAAGACGCCGAGGTAGGTGGATCTACCTGGTTTGCAAGTCGCTATCTGGCGCATCACGACGACTAAACATTCTCCTGCAATACGACATCCGTGTATATTTGTCTAGCGGCGAATAAAAATCGGTGAGAAAGATGGATTGGAAAGAGAACTCAGACTATTGGAACGACAACGCAGAAGCTTGGACATACCTTGCCAGGAAGGGCCGAGATGTTACGAGGGACAATTTAAATACGCCTGCGTTTCTTGAAATGCTACCCGACGTCAAGGGCTTGCGTGGACTAGACATCGGTTGCGGTGAAGCGCATAACACAAGACTAGTCGCTCAACTTGGTGCCACCATGAGTGGTATCGACGCGTCTGAGGTTTTCATCAATCACGCAATCAGTGCGGAAAAGGAAAAGCCTTTCGGTATAGAGTTCCACACCGCAAGTGCCGCCAAACTTCCTTTCGAAAACAATACATTCGATTTCGTTATGGCCACTATGTTCTTGATGGATGTGCCAGAACCACTCTTGTGCATTCAGGAGGCGTACCGGGTGATCAGGAGCGGTGGATTCTTCCAGTTTTCGATCACACATCCTTGTTTTCAGACGAGAAGGTGGCAATGGATATCGGAAAACGAAAAGAAAGTAGGCGTGATCTGCGGCGATTATTTCGACGGACCACAAGGTGAGATCCATCGGTGGACATTCACAAATTCATCAGCAGAAGAACAACAGAAATTTGAAAAATTCAAGGTGCCCACATTTTACTGGACTCTCAGCGAATGGCTCAATTGGCTGATTAAATCAGGTTTCAGCCTTGAGCAATTTTGTGAGCCAACAGTCACTCCGGAAATGATCGCCCAATATCCAGGACTTGCTGGTTGGGACAAAATCGCCGGATATCTTCACGTTCGTTGCAGAAAGAATTAGTACGATCACGATAGACAACGAGCCCTGTCATTTCTACATTAGAGGATGTCATCGTAGGATGTGACATGTCAGCGAAAACCATACAGAAATCTCGTCGGCACGCAAGCCGGAGAAGTTCAATTGAAGTCAGTCAGGGGAACATTCGTTCGTATGGATTACAGCAATCGGTTCTCTCCTCAGTAGAGACACTTGCGCAATCCGTAGCCGGTATGGCTCCGTCCGCAGGACCGGCAATGACTATAGCAGTTGTATTTGCAGTTGCTGGCAACGGTGGCTGGTTAGCATACGTTATCGCCACAGTTTGCATGATTCTGACAGCGGTCAACATCAATGTTTTTGCCTCGCGATCTTCAACACCCGGCTCACTCTATAGCTATGCGACGAACGCCGGAGGCAAACACGTAGGCTTTCTTGTAGGCTGGGCAATGTTGCTCGCATACACATTGTGCATCGCCGCTTGTCCAATGCAATTCGCAATCTTCGCCAATGAGTCTCTCAAACAGATCGGCATAACACAGCTGCCCACGTGGTTCCTCACGATATCCTGCGTAGCATTAGCGGCCTTGGTGGCATATAAAAATATTCAACTCTCTGCCAAAATGATGCTTTGGTTAGAACTTTTATCCATAGCTGTGATCACCATTCTCTGTTCAGCAGTGCTCTTGCATCAGCACTTCCGCTGGGACGCGGCTCAATTGCATTTGTCCGGCATGAATGCCGAGAATCTCCGACTTGGTTTAATCCTGGCCATATTTGGTTTTGTTGGCTTCGAAAGCGCAACAACACTCGGCTCGGAAGCATCGGCGCCATTGCAGAATATTCCTCGAGCCTTGATCCACAGCACGATTCTCTCGGGACTATTTTTTGTCTTCACCACGTACGCGATCGTTTACGGTTTCGCAATCAACGGCCAACCACTAGACAAATGCACGACCCCGCTCCTTGCGCTCGCAAATGATCTAAAGATGCCTGTTCTAGGTCAGCTGACAAATATCGGAGCGGCGATCAGTTTCTTCGCCGCCAGCCTCGCAGGGCTCAACGCCGGCGCTCGTATTTTAATGACAATGAGTCACGATGAGCATTTCCCGCGGATGTTCAAGAAAACGCACAGCCAAAATTTCACACCTCATTATGCAATCATTTCCATTGCTGCCGTAGGAGCTGTTATCGGTGCAGCATTTTTTCTGTCTCAATGCTCAGTGCTCGACGTTATCGGATGGCTGGGCACACTGGCAACATTTGGCTTTCTGGTCGCCTATGGCACAATCTCTGTTACTGTCCCCATTTATTTAAAGAGCAGAAATGAATTGACAGCATCAGCTCTTTCAGTTTCGCTGATTACGACGGTAATTCTCGCCACTGTATTTTTCGGCACCATGTATCCTGCACCGGAAGGGATTTATCGCTGGCTCCCGTACTTGTTTCTCGGCTATCTGACTGTGGGCGCCATAGTTGTCTGGCGACAACAGAAATTGACAATCTCTCACTAGAATGTACGGCATGGAACGGTTATTGCACACACTTACGACTTACGCTTAGGTTGATCAAGGCTCGACGTTCCTTAAGCCAGTGCCTGCCTCACCAGGTTCTCAAACTTCCTATCCAGCTCCTTACCAGTTTGCAAAATTTCAGCGGATGCAAGGCGACCGAACGTGGTTGAAGGTTGGTCGTAGGCAATCCAAGTTTTTTCATCGCGAGTATAAATCAGGACTCGTGGTGGCGCATATAAAGCAGCGAGGGTGTCTATTTTTGCCATTTGACTTGCTACCAATGGATTACCAACCAGGTATTGACGAGCGCGCGTCGACGATGCTGTCAGTGCCGGTACGAGTCGATCCATTTCCAACACAGCTATGACCATCAAACCACTAGACCCTTCCATCTGCTTTACTGATTCCGTGAAATTTACAGGAGCCGATAAAGCTTCTTCCTGATTAAGCCTGCCGAGTTGCTTTTCAAAATCTGATACCACTTCGTCAAACGTTTTACTGGAATTGAACGTGAGCAGATTGATTGGATAGGTATTAATTGTTGTCGAAATATCAGATGCACTCTGAATCATTGCATTTCTCCTTTCTTGAATATTTTGCGCCGCGAAATGCGGAAACAATAATTGTCTTAGTTAAACATCGCTGGCTGACCTGTGACGAGAATAGTGTCATTGTTTGTCATTTTCTAAATACTTCTTCTGAATGGAGTTGAAGACTATTGCTATTTTATTAATGAATAGCTGTGTAAGCGCTAATTCTGTTGCGTTGCCAAATCCGACAACTGCTCTCGCCTTGGCACGACTAACTTCGAAATGAGGATCTGAACTGTTTGGTTTTCTTGATTTCGAGTGACACTACGAACGGTGGACGATACCGCGATCTGGGCGGCTGCGTGATGGCTTTATTTCGACTACTTCAGTTTCGACGTACAGCTCATCAGTCGGTCTGGTTGGCCTCGGCCAAGAGATCTCGGCCCCAGCCCCAACCAAACCACCGAGAATTGGTGCGCTCGCAACCAAAAGTCGCATTGTGATAGAAGCCGTGTGCCAGCCACTGGCTGCTAGACCAGCAAATATTGTTTCTTCCGCGGCCTGTTTATCTAAATGGAAAGGCTGGGGATCAAAGTTACGAGCGAATGCAACAATTTGCGATTCATCTAACTGATATTTGTCGCTGCGAAATATTTGCCCTACTGTCAAGTCGTCGAGGGCAAGATAATCCGTTGTCTCATTTGCAGAAGGCATTGCGGTCACTCCAATTCTTTAGATAGGCTGGCTATTTTAGTCAACACAGTGTGAAAAGTATCCCACTCTTGATCCGACAGCGATGACTTAATGTGGTTTTGCATTTCTTGCCATCGCTCGAACGCCAGGAGGCGCCTCCGTTTTCCCTCAGCTGTCAGCTTCATCAGCTTGACGCGCGGATCATGATGAGGAACTCGCATGATCAGCCCACCTTCTTCCAAGAGCCTGACGTTTCGAGTAGTCGTGGTTTGATCGAGCTCCAACAATTCACTGAGTTGCGTAACGCTAGCCACAGAATGACGCTGGAGCACGCTCAACAACGTGTATTGAGTAGTCCGAAGTCCGCTCGGAGCCAACGCTTTGTCATACGCATTGGTAAGCGAACGGTCAGCACACCGAACTGTTCTGGAAATACATTCACTTTTAGGTACAGCAATTTCTTCCATCATTCTCACAACCCGACCTTTACATGCAGCTACATGTATCAGCATAGCATGCCGTTGATACTTGGCAAGAATCGGAACATTAAATACACGTATATACATATATAAACGAAGGACTCCTTGTGCTTGCGGAGTCCCGCAACAGACAGACCTTAATAGCGACTGAGCAAACCTAAACCGATATCGGTCAAGATCTCGTTCGAGAAGTGACCTAGCCCTGAGCTGAGCAGCTTGTGAGATGTTCTCAGACTAAACTTTCGAAAAATTGCCAAAATTTGCTTACGTCTATTTTAGTCTGCGACATCGAACCAATTATTTAGACGTAACTGCCGCGTTCTTGGAAAGGATTGCATCTGCGCATTGTCGAATGTGGCTTGCAGACTCATGCCGATGCGTCTCCTCAAGCAACTTCGCGTAACACTCAAGCAGCTGTCCCACTACTGTGTCCTCTGCACCCAGAGCTTTGGTTTGTCCATCGATAGCCCGCAAATAATAAATCTCTGCCTCATCGTATTTTTGTTTGCGTCGAAGAATTTCCGCCAGATAGAAAAAGCAGGTTGCGATATCCGTATCGACCTGCGCATGAGAGGGCTCTAGAATGCCGATTAAGCGCTTAAGCAATAGTTCTGCAGCAGAGAAATTGTTTTCTAAATATCTCGACTGAGCCAAGTTCTTAAGACACAGGAGCAGTTCTTGATTGTTTTGCGGCGTTTCACTTTGCCTGATCGATAACAATCGCTCCCACACTAGAGAAGCTTGTTCGTAATGACTCAATTTCTGATAGTGATTCGCTAATTTCAGCAAGGCAAGAGTATTGTCTGGATGAGACGGCGGCAATCGTTTTTCGTAAATGAGCAGCGCATCCTTGTAGAGCTCCTCAGCTTTTTCTTGCTCACCATCAGCTTCATGTAGATCCGCAAGATCGACCATGGTGCTGGCAACATTGGGGTGCCGTTCGCCGAGGATGCGACATTTGATCGAGATAATGCGTCTATATAAATTTGTCGCTTCTGCGTATTTTCCTCTGGCCGCATTGAACTTGGCGAGACTCGACATTCTCTGAAGAACCTCAGCATCGCTAGCTTCTATTGATTTTTCTTCAAGCTCAAGAAGTCTAAGTTCCAATGATTCGGCGGCGGTTTTGTCGCCAAGTTCAATAAGAACGTGATTTAGATTACGAATTACTTCGCTTAACTCACCGCTATTTTTGCCCAGACTGGTTTCCAGTATGCCTAACGCTTGCTCCCACAGAAAACGCGATTGCTGAAATTTCCCTTGATCCTGATAGAGCTTGGCGAGGTTACTCAATCCAATTCCGACCTCGGAATGTTTAAATCCCACGGCCTTTTCAAGAATTAGAAGAGAGCGCTTATAAGCTTTCTCCGCTTCTTCGTATTGTTTTTGGCCGGCATAAACCAAACCCAAGTTAGCCAGACTGTTTGCAACTTCAGGATGCTCCGCGCCTAACGCATACATGTAAACGTTCGTCAGTCGCTTACAGAGCGGCTCAGCCTCTGCGTAACGTTCCTGGAAAAAGTACAACGCTGATAAATTGTTCAAACTGGCAACGATATCTTCGTGAAGGCTCGGCAACGTGCGCTCCCGAATCGTTAACGAGCGGTCGTAAAGTGGTTCAGCCTTGTCGTATTTGCCCTGCTCAAAATAAATCTCGGCAAGATTGTCCAAGACATTGGCGATTTCAAGGTCATCGCCGGCATCATCAGCTTCTCGCAAAGCCGCGTGCATGAAGTTTTCAGCTTGACTGTAGCGTCCCTCTTGGAACGCTTCAGCGCCTAGTTCCGCAAAACTTTTCTGGCCTTGATTCATGTTTGTCGTCTAAATGGCGGAAAGATAATTGATTACTGCCCATTCCAGCGTTCAAAGTATCTTAATTTAGGGCTCCTCTGGACAGTTATTTTAGGGCAATTTAAGGGCATGAGCATTGTGACGCGCACATAACATCGTGAAGAGTCGACAAAATCAGCCTGGCTTACCATTTAGACTGCAATCAAATTTTTCGTTCAGATGCCTCTGGCATCTACCCCTTAACCTTCGAACGATGAATTGAGTAAGAAGAGCGATGAGCAAAGATATTAACGTACTAGTCATCGACCACAATCGTGAAGATGCCCGGCTGCTGCAAAAGCTTTTAGCCGAAAGTGAGACTGGCAATTTTGCAGTCGAGTGCGTCGAAAGCATCCAAGAAGGGCTAGACCGCATCGAGCGGGGCGCCATTGATGTGCTCCTGCTCGACCTAACAATGCCCGAAAGCCAGGGCATCCATACTTTCATCTCGGTACGCAACAAAACGAACAGCATCCCGATTGTCGTCTTGACCGGTTTAAATGAGCATTCAGTAGCTCTTGAAGCAGTTAAACTCGGTGCCCAGGACTATTTAGTCAAGCGAGACCTGAAGTCAAACTGGCTCAGTCGCGCCTTGCTCTATGCAATCGAGCGATTCGCTGCCAACAGAGAAATCAAGAATTTGAACGAAGAGCTAGTCAAAGCGCGCGATGAGGCCCTGGCGGCG
Source organism: Candidatus Melainabacteria bacterium (assembly GCA_003151275.1). Next base: position 65,185 of record PLXC01000027.1, on the reverse strand, counting down.
GCACGCTTCAAAGCAGAATTTCTGGCCAACATGAGTCACGAAATTCGCACGCCCATGAACGCGGTCATCGGCATGAGCGATCTGCTGCGAAGGACCAGTCTCAATGTAGAACAAAGCAAGTTTGTAGAAGTAATTAAAAGTTCAGGCGGCGCTTTGCTTAATGTGGTCAACGATATCTTGCTCTTCTCGAAAATGGAAGCTGGTCGGTTTCCTCTGGAAAATGCCGAGTTCGATCTGCTTGAGGTTATCGAGGGAGTCGCAGAAATACTTGGTGGGCAAGCACGCCTGAAAGAAATTTCTCTCATTACCTTTGTGGAGCCAACGGTTAATCGATGCATCACAAGTGATGCTACGCGTCTGCGTCAAATTCTGCTGAACCTGGGCAGTAACGCCGTCAAATTTACGGACAAAGGACACGTCCTAATTACAGTCCACAACGAGCCTGGCAGCAGCAACATGCTCAAGTTTGCAATTGAGGATAGCGGCTCGGGTTTGTCACCCGAAACCATGCAAAGACTTTTCAAGCCGTTTTCTCAAGGCATGGAAAAAGCTGCCACCACAAACGGTGGCACAGGTCTGGGGCTGGCAATATCAAAATTGATGGTCGAGTTGATGGGCGGCGAAATTGGCGTGCAGAGCACCCAAGGGAAGGGCTCTACCTTTTGGTTCAAATTACCAGTGCAAACAGGCGAGCAGAAAATCGAGTTGGTAACCAATCCCACGGGCAGGTTGTTGGCGGTCAACTTTACCCTGCGCGAACTGGAGTACTTACGCAAATTGACGACCCACTATGGGATGGGCTTTGGCAGCGCTGCTGACCCTAAGGAAGCTGTGCTGGAAGTGGAACGCTCTCGTAAAAACGGCAGCATCTATGATTTTGCCTTGATCAATGTTGACGCTGCTAATATCGATCGCTCAACCGTTTCCACCGATTTGGCAACACTGGTCAACCATTTGGAGCTGTTTGGAATTTTAGTGACTAGTTTCGATCAAGCGGCATTGGGCGAAGATGCAGTTAAAGCGGGATTCTCAGCTTACCTAACCCGGCCTCTGAAGCAAACACAGTTGCTTCAATGCCTTCACGACTTGTCCAATGGCAAGAAATTATCACCAATTACCCGAGGCTTGGAACGAGACAATAAAGATCACTGCTTGGATCCAACACTAAGAGCGCTCATTGTTGAAGACAATCCAATTAACCAGGAAGTGGCAAACTTGCAGCTTAGAAAACTGGGACTGACGCCCGTTATATGCGGCAATGGCAAGGAAGCAGTCGATTTGATTAAGCAACAAGAATTTGATGTCATCCTGATGGATTGTCAAATGCCAGTTATGGACGGGTTTGAAGCGACGCGTCAGATACGAGCCCTGGGCGATACGATCAAGACTTCTCCAATAATTATTGCCATGACAGCAAATGCTATGGAAGGAGATCGAGAGAATTGTATTGCAATTGGCATGGACGAGTACGTCGCCAAACCAATTACGATTGATGGCTTGAAGCAGTTGTTGAGCACTTTGTTGCCGCATCGGTTGGTTGAATTCCAAACTTACGAAATTCGTTTTCAGCTGGAACGATCATCGCGCAGCACTACTGTTGTGAGCGAAGATATTTCAAGAACTGAAGTCACACCGGAGAATCAACGTCGTGGATTAGACACCGAGATGCTTACAGTCAACTTCGGCTGGGAAGCCGCCTGCAGGCTTTTGCGAATGTTTGCTGATGGCACGCCGGCGATCTTGGCGAAATTAAAGGACGCAATCGAAAGCCAAGATCTAGCTATGGCAAAAGCAAACACCCACGAATTGAAAGGTTACTGCTCAACTATTTCCATGCATGATATGGCATCCCTAAGCAAACAAATAGGAGAGGCGACTCGGAATCTAGCATGGGACGAAGCGCGCCAGTTATATGGTCAATTGGTAGATGCCTTCGAGGAAGCACTCCTAGAGATTGAAACACTAACCATGACTTCCACTACTTCCAGTTGATGAGGCTCGCATGTCTGACGAAACTATTTCCATATTCCTAGTTGAAGATAATGAGCTGATTAGATCGGCAGTCTCTGTGGCTTTGAATGGTATCAAGGGATTCGTAGTCGTGGGTCAAGCCGCAGACGGCGCCACTGCCATCACCCAGATTCTTGCCAATCCGCCAAATCTTGCCTTAGTGGACATTGGACTGCCTAAAGTAGATGGCATTGAAGTAACGAAAACAGTGAAACAAGAATTGCCTGGTTTGAAAGCGATAATGCTGACCTCACACGATTCTGATGAAGACATGTTCGCTTCCTTTCAAGCAGGCGCAAACGGATACATAATAAAAGACGGATTTAGCAAAGCGAAGCTCGAAGTGGCGATTCGAACAGTCAACTCAGGAAGCTCATGGTTAGACCCTCTAATCGCTCAACGCGTTCTGCAAGTAGCGGCCAACGCCGATAAACTCAATTTGACTCGCAACGAGAAATCATACTTACAGAAGGTTGCAGACAGCGCTTCAAGGGATAATCGCGCTGCAACAGATCAAGCGCATGCATTAAAAGAACTAGCCGATGATCATATGGATGAAGCGTGGGATTCATTCATGCATAGGCTTATGGGCTTCGAGCAAAGCAAACCACAATCTGACGAAGAAAAAAATTAGATATAAAAATGCCAACTTCACCACCATGGTGCCGGGCACCACGAGTAGTGAAGTAGCATCTTCATTAGCCTTAGATTATCGCCGACGGCCAAACAGCCCGCGTCTTACCGGTTGTTCATATTGAACAGGTTGTTCATATTGAACTGGTTGTTGATATTGGACTGGCTGTTCATATTGGACAGGACGTTGATTTACTGTTTGTTGAATCGGTGGTTGAACTTCCCGCTGTTGCGATGCATACACCGGTCCATGTTGCTTGATCAACTCTCTCAATCCGGCGTTGTACTCATTCAATGGATGCTCCCGATCCATGAAACTTGCATCACGCTGTCTCAGAGTTGCTTTACCTGATCCGTCTTGATACGTGCCGAAAACGGCGCTCACAGATTCCTCCTTTGTACCCGACGTGCGGTTGTGTGTGTCAACGAGCTGTTGCGCATACCTGCCCCATTTTGAGTCCGGTGAAAGCTTTGATGGATCAAGAAATACCACGACTGCATTGCCGTCTTTAGTGGCTTGCGCGGCAGCAGTCACCACATCTGTATTTTTTTGAGAAGCTACCACAAACACAAGAGGTTTGCTGTCTTTGGCTGCCTTCGCTAACGCTTCATCAAAGTTCTTTTCCGTGTAAGGCAAATTTTCTTTTACGTATTTACCGAATGGCGTTTTGTCGTAAGCTTCGACTTTATCGAGAGCTGCTTTATCGAGGGCTGCTTTATCGAGAGCTGCTTTATCGAGAGCTCCTTTATCGAGAGCTACTTTATCGAGGGCTGCTTTATCGAGGGCTGCTTTATCGAGAGCTCCTTTATCTAGGGCTGCTTTAGCAGCTCGAAAGTCCTCCTCAGCTTTGGCTGTTGTCCTCACCGTGTCTTCAGTTACTTTGGCTGGTGCTTGCGTGTCTGCTGGGTTCTTGTTGGCTTTTGCGTATTCTTTCAAATCACTCGGAGTGATATCCCAACCCAATTTGGTATCCCAGTAGTCTGCTTTCGATATGGCGCCCTGATGGTCCCCAGACATAAAACGCAGAGCTTTGTTCTCTTCTTCTAATTGTTCTTTCCTGCCTGGCAGCAATGTGAGATTGTCGATCATATCTTGATTTCGGGTTAATCTAGTGTTCATCTCCTCTTTAGTCAGTTGTCCGTTGTGATCGGTGTCGGTCTTGTCGAAGCTATCATTATCTTTACCGCCAAATACCTTTAGAGCTCCCTGCCCATTTTCGTAATCATCGTATTTGGTGGCAAAGTCTTTTTTATAGGTATCTAATTCGGATGGTTTCACATAGCCATCAGAGCGAATATCTTTGCCTGCCACTGTGTCGGCAAGGTGGTTGCCCAGTACGCGCTCCAACGGTGAGTATTTGTCTTTGTTGTTAGCTAGAGCAGCACGTATTTCAGCTTCGCTCGCCCATCCGTCTTTATCTCGATCAAATTCGGCGAAATGGGCCTTGCCAAAATCTACCGTCAGCCCTGGAAGAAGCCCCTTTTTTTGCAAATCTTCTGTGACCGTTCCCAAAAACTTTTTGTTGTATTCAGTATCTCCTGAATGACCAATAATTTCATTGTTGATCGCTGCGCGAGCATTATCGGCATTCTTGCTACCTTCGAAATCGGCGACAACCTTGTGTCCTTTTGCTTCTGCTGTTTCTGGTATTCGGGTATCAGACATTGTAAAAAACCTCCTGGGAGTTGCTCAACGCTGGAGCGATTTCAACAGCATAATTTCCAAGTGTGACTTCTTGGTTGCCATAGCGTCCTTGGACTTTTAAAACGTCAAATGCTCACGCGTTCCTTGTATACAGTCAAAGCATTGCTATGATTTGTCAGATTGGAACTTCTAGAATCGGCATCAACCTAATAAAGATTCATCGTAGGCAGATATATGCCACCGTATATGGTGACACACTGCCGGCCTAGCAATCATTGATTCGAGAAAGAACCAATAGGGTGACCAACTTATTCACATATTAGATCAAGTCCTTCGCGGTAGAAGGTTGAGTTGCATCCGCGCCGATATCTGACGCTACTCCTGACTGAGGCAGGATCTCAGCCATCATTCTTATAAAAAAACGGTTGCAAAGGTACACAACGGACACAATTCCAAATTAGTCTCTAGCATCGCTCACAAACAAGGCGTTCGCTGGAGGATTTTTAAATGACAGAGCCGAGAGACACTTCCGTACCACAAGCAGTTGATCGCGTAATGGGTCAGTTGAGAAACGATGACACACAAGGTGCGCTGAAACAGATTCATGACGAAATGAATAAGCCGGGCGCTCAACCGGAAGCGAACAAACAATTTCTAACCGCCTTAACACAGCAATGCCAGGAACAGGGATATTTACCAAAGCTGGCAGTTGATTTCGGCAAGAAAAACTTTTCCGCACTCGATCTAGATGGCAACGGTTCTCTCTCAGCCAAAGAACTGCAGCACGTTGTAAATGACCCAAAGATGCAAGCTTCCCTTGATCCCTTTGAGCGAGAAATGACTGCTTACCTTCTGGCGAACACCAAGGAAATAGCGCAGTCCACACCGACCGCATGGGGGGGCTATGCCGATGAAATCACCGGCTCGAAATTGGATGGCTACGTCGCAAAAGCTGACACCAAATACGATGCGTACGTCAATGCCCAAAGTGTCCTTAAACAATTTGGTAGCAAAGAAAAATTCGACGCAGTCGACTCCGACCACGATGGCTTCATCTCAGCAGCTGAAATGGATAAGCAAATCGACTTTGACAACCGAGCCCTCGCTACCCCTGGCTTAGTTACGAAGGAAGCGGCCAAAGCGCTGCAGGAGCAACGGGAAGCTCTGGAATTCATGAAAGGTCATCAAAGCGAGATTGCGTCCGCAGTAAATGACACGACCTTTTCCAACTCAGTTTCTTTAGCAGATATTAACAAGCATGCGGAAAACAATACTAATCCTAGATCTCTCGAACACATACCTGCAATCGATGACAAATTGGTGGCAGCGCCAGAAAAGAAGGGTCTAGTCGATATGTCGCGCGGTTCCTACATGGCAGAAGTAATGATCAAATATCTTGCCGACCATAGAGCAGAACTTGATCTCGACGGTAATGGCAAAATATCTCTCCCGGAACTTAACAAAATTCTGGACACTCCAGCATGGAAGAACACACTTTCGAATGATCAGCGCAGAGTGATCGAGGAAATGCGAAACAGATTTGATGAAGTTGCCGGTGCCCCCGCGGGGTGGGGCGGCAGCAAAGAGATCAGCCTCAACAGCATGGCGGAATATCTTCGCAAACAAGAAGCTGCACGTGAAGACGAGAAACAATCGACAGCAGCTGCGAAGTTTGTCGCCGAGAACTTCAATGCAATTGATTCCGACAAGAACGGCTGGATCTCTAAAGATGAATTAGATAAAACCAAAGACTTCTACGCCAAAGCTATGGCGACAGGTTTGATTCCAGCCGAGGCAAAAGCCAAACTTGCTGAGAATCTGGCCGCCCTTGAATATCTGGACAAAAACAAGAGCAAAATCTCCAGTGCCACTTGGAGCAGCGACATGAAGCAGGCAGATGTTGAGAAATATGCCAACGACCGAAAAGGCAAACTCGACGATATCTTCCGACCGACAGAAGTTGAAGCCAAACCAAAAATTGAAGAGAAAAAGCCAATAGCGAAACAAGTGGAGGTTAAGCCTGAAGTCGTAGAGAAAAAGCCAATGGTGAAAGAGGGACCAGTTGATCAGCCCAAAAAACCGGCTGAACTACTACCGAAAATGACGATCAACGATCCTCATACAAAAAAGCCTGAGGGTGTCGTGTGCCACGACGGCATTTGCGAACTTCCCAAAAAGCCGGGCGTTGAATCACCTGCTGAATTTGCACCGCTCTTTCCTCACCTGACACCCGGACCTTCGCATCCGGGACCAAAAACCCATGACAAAACTGCACCTTTGGATCCAAATCCGAAAATTGGCGAAATTAATCCAGACGCTGGTATTCCGCACCTATTAGATAAGCCAACAAAGTTAAAACCTCTGATCGACCCTAGCCAACTTGAGAAAAGACCGATCGAACCCGTGCACGAAACAAAGAAACCTGAAGAGTCCAGAAAACGTACCGATGCCGATTTAGCTACTGAAACTGTCCAACCCAAAGAAAACAAATTAGAAAAAACAGAAACCAAAACAAAGAAGGATGCCTTCGGTGAATATGTTGACAAGTATTTCAAATATACTCAGGAAAACTACGCCGATGCATTGAAAGCCGCAACGGAGCAAGGTAAACCGGTAGTGCTAGTGATCGCCCCAAGCAGGGATGGAAACGCGGTACAAGCAGGCGCACAAGCAAGTGTGGACGGCAAGGCAATCGTTGTCTATGTTGACAAAGACAAAGTAGATCCGAAGTCTTCACTGGGATTGTACGCGGCTTCGGTCCTGGAAAACCACAACAAAACCAATCGCACAAACGACCAAAGCATGACTACAGTGTTCAATGTTAACAAAGACACTGCTGGCAAGTACGTTCCAGAACAAGCCCAATATGCCGACTACGGCAACCAAGCTAATATAAACGCCCTCCTCAAAGAACAAGTCGATGCGACGATTGCCACGAGAGCAGTAAAACCGATCGAGCTTCCCATTCCTGTAACTGAAACGGTTCGCCCCGTAGAACAACAAAGGACAATCACACAGGACAGCGCTTGCAACAACAATGTCCGCAACTTCCAGCAATATTATCAACAGAATTATCAACCTCAACCACGAAGAAGATTTTTCCGTAGATAATGCCACTATCAATGGTGCTACTGAAAGCCGATACTCAATCTTGATTTAAAAGGAATCAATAAAATTTACTGATGTAGGCTGATAGTGCTAAACTATCAGCCTATGCAGTCAGAAGCACCCGACGAAATTTTAACCATTTTAGCCCGCGACGCGCGAACCTCGCCTGAGAAAATCGCCAAGATGCTTGGGCGAACCGTTGAGGACGTCCAAGCGGCGATAGCTGAGTTCGAAAGACTCGGCGTGATCAAACACTATAAGACCATTATCGATTGGGAAAAGACAGGCGTTGAAAAGGTCATCGCCTTTATCGATGTCAAAGTGCACCCAGCTAGAGAAGTCGGATTTGACAAAGTTGCTGAGCGAATTTATCGCTTTCCTGAAGTGCAGAGCTTATGGCTGGTTTCCGGAGGCTATGATCTGCGCGTCGCAGTTGAAGGCGCTAATATTCGGGAGGTCGGCCGTTTTGTTTCCGAGAAGCTGGCTCCCATTGAAGGCGTGATGGCGACCGAAACTCATTTCCTCTTGCGCAAGTATAAAGAAGACCAGATCGTTTTCGTTGACAACGAAGAGGATACTCGTCTTGTTGTCACCCCGTAGGCCGTTATGACAATGGATCAGTCCAATGTGGTGCCACCACTCTCGAAAATAGCACGTGAACTGGCGCCCAGCGGCATTCGAAGATTCTTTGATATTGCAGCGAAAATGCATGACGTTATTTCGCTTGGAGTGGGAGAACCGGATTTCGTCACGCCTTGGGTCATACGCGAAGCCGGCATTTACTCAATCGAAAAGGGACAAACGACTTACACTTCAAATTACGGATTGCTTGAATTAAGGCAGGAGATAAGCAAACACCTCGATCGCTTGTACGGAGTGACGTACACGCCTGAGAATGAGATCCTCGTCACCGTTGGCGTTTCGGAAGGAATGGATCTTGCCATGCGCGCCATTATCGATCCCGGGGATCAGGTCTTGGTTCCTGAACCTTGCTATGTGTCGTATCGCCCCTGCGTTTCTCTTGCAGGTGGTGAACCTATAGGCGTGCCGACCAGAAGTGAAGATGATTTCAGAGTCAACGTTGCTCAGTTAGAAGAAGCAGTGACTGACCGCACCAAGGCGATTATTCTCGGCTTCCCATCCAACCCAACCGGGGCGACAATGCCTAGAGAAGCGCTCCAGGAAGTCGTCAATTTTGCTCATCGCCACAACCTTTACATTATCAGCGACGAAATTTATGATCGCCTCACTTATGACGGTGAGCATATCTGCGTGGCCTCGCTCGAAAAGGCTATGCAGCGCACCATCACCTTAAACGGATTTTCCAAGTCGTATGCCATGACAGGCTGGCGAATCGGTTACGCGTGTGCACCATCACCAGTACTATCAGCAATGATGAAAATCCATTCCTACACTGCCCTGTGCGCACCTATTACTGCTCAGAAAGCGGCAATCGAAGCCCTAAAAAGTGGTGAAAGCGCAGTCGCAGATATGGTCATGCAATACAATCAACGCCGACGCCTGATCGTGGAAGGTCTAAATTTAATCGGGCTGCCATGCCATTTGCCTGCCGGGGCATTTTACGCTTTTCCGAGCATTGCTGCCACCGGTTTGTCATCGGAAGAATTCGCCGAACGCTTGCTCTTGGAAGAACACGTCGCCGTTGTTCCCGGCACCGCATTTGGTGAGGGAGGAGCAGGTCACATCAGGTGTTCATATGCGACAAGTATCGAGAAAATCGAAATAGCATTGGAACGAATCAATCGATTTGTTCAAAAGGTTGCACCAGAGATTAGTTCAGCCCCACCAGCAGTTACACTGCGCTGACGATGATTATAGTTATCCGTGGTTATCCATTTTCGTAGGTTTGCCTAATGAATTTGAACACAAAGAAACTTTTTTTATCGGCAATCATCCTGTGCATATGTGCGTCGTGTACAAACGATCGAAGACAGAATTCAGCGACTGAACGGAGTGCAGAGAAAGAGACTGACGCGTCAACTGCCGATAAAGCGCCAGTCAAAGGTGATCTGGCCAGCGACTTGAAGATGTACTCTGCCAACATCGCGAAGGATCCGAAGGACGCCGCATCTTACGTCGGCAGAGGTTTGAGTTACGAAAAACTGGGGCGGTTTGACGAATCGCTGGCAGATTTCAACAAAGCAATGGCCATCGATCCAGACGTCGCCGGTGCGCACTCAGGTAAGGCGCAAACTCTGCTCTGGCAAGGCAAAAACAGTGAGGCGAAAACTGAAGCTGATCAAGCAATAAAGCAAAACAATAAGGACCTCAGTGCATGGGAAGTACGTGCCAACTCCTTGATCTTTTTAAATCAACCAGAATTGGCGCTTAAAGACATCGCTCAAGCTTTGAAAGTAAACAACCAACAAGCGTCGGTGTACGAACTACAAAGTCAGGCTTTCCGAAAGTTAAAGCGCAACGACGAAGCCTTGGCTGCCGTCAACAAAGCAATCGAGATCGACCCCAAATTCGCTCAGTCATATAACAGTCGAGCGATCATCTACAGCGGCATGGGTCGCAACAAGGAAGCAATTGCTGACTTCAATCAAGCCGCTGCTCTTCGACCTGAAATTCCTGATATTTATCTCAACAGAGCCATCTCTGAAATCGCCACTCATGAATACAAAACCGCTTTGAATGACTGCAACAAAGCGGTCGCCATGTCGCCAAAAGCAGGCGACGCTTACTTTCTGCGAGCAAAGGTTTGGCGAGCACTTAAAAATGTCGACGCAGCAGAGAAGGACGAGAAGATGGTCGACTCATTCGGCTACAAACCACCTAAAAATCTGAAAATCTAGGACACCATATTTGGTGACAACGCTACGGCATCATCACTGGTGGCGGTGATAGATATTATCGCTGAGGCGGCGGATTTCACTACCGCTGCGTGGCAGGAATTTACCGCTGAGGTGGCGGTGATGGCTTTGCGAATAACTGGGAAGGCAAAGACGGCTTCAGGGTCGACCGTGATTGAACTTTTTTACTCGAAGGTGGCAGAGCTGGTTGAGCAAATAAATGGGAGGGCATTGAAAGCTGTTTGCTACCGGCACCACTTTGTTTGCTGCGTAGGGTGGATTTTGGCAACGACGGCTGTGCGAATAAGGCCGAAGGAGAATTTGTGGCCACATCTTCCTCAGAGTCACTGCCCCTGTTCTGCGGTGGCATGGGCGGTTGGGCAAAGAACGACTGAGGGATTGGTGGATATCTCATGATGCCTGGAGGAAGCGAAGGTTGCGCAAAACATTCTGGTGGCAAAGAAGTCGTTCCTGTAACCAAAGTAACTTCAGGGTAATCAGCATAGAGCTTCGCTGCAGTCGCTCGGTCTCTGGGAGACAAGCTGAACAACTGCCTTGGCGTTATTTTGAAATACATAATGTCTTTCACGTAAGGTGAATGACCGACACCAATCGCATGACCAATTTCATGCAAACAAGCGCTTTTGATCTTACTGTCTGCTGCTTCTTTACTGCGCTCAAAGTCGTAGGTTTCGATTTGAATTAGGGCATGCGAAATGATCTGTTTATCATCCGCAGACACAGTGGTGAGCCCCGCCGCATCACGTTTCCGACTCTTCTCAGTGGTGCTTATCGGTTGACCAACCCACTCAACGACGGCGTCGGCCTTTGCACGATCCGGCACAAGTTTATAAGAAAGCTTATTACCCGAAGCGCTGCACCAAGAATCAAAAGCCTCCAGGATCAAGCGACGATATGTGGGCCGATAACCCCTCACGCCCTTGCCGGGTTCAATGTACAGCTTCAAAGGGAGAAGCGTTTGTCTCCATTTTTCCGCTTCTTTATTCGCCGTTATGTCATCAAAATAATCACGTTTCTTTGGCGATCCTGCACTGACTTTGTGCCTGTCATCTTGCAGGTCTTTGATGATATCGCGCGCTTGTTGCTGAAATTGTGGGTCGGGACTGTCGATAATGAAGCGCTGGAACCATCTCTCGGCTTCGTCAAAATCACCCATGTCGGAATAGCAAAGACCCATCGTGTAAGCAATTCCGGGCGACCCACCGAATCTCATGGCAGTTTTGGCTTGCGAGATACCCTTTTCCGGATAACCAAGCTCGCGATAAATGATCGCCAAATTTTCGTGCAAAGAGCCTGAGTATCGGCTGGGATCGAACTTAGCCGCTGACTCGAGCAACGGCTTAGCCTCATTGAATCGGTCGGCAACTATCAGCCCATGAGCCTTTTCAAGAGAATCAAAAATTCTTGACTCTGTCTGATAGTCGAGCGGTGCGACCGCGAACGCGGCACTAGTGAGGCTCGACACCGCCACAACACAACTGACAAATAAGCCCAGAGAAATTTGGAGTGAACGAGGCAACATCAACAATTCCTTTCCAGTAATTTTCCCAGCGGCAGCCGCTGTTTAACAGAAAAACTTGACTACCAGACACTTATCTACTTCTCCGAGGTCCTCATTTTGCACGAATCCTCTATTTGCACGACAGAGGCTACCTGATAGGATCACACACAGTCAATTTAGTGGTGATCGCACATTCAGTCGCGCAGGCGGGGGTAAATGATGGCTGCCAGAATGTTGGTCTTATTGTTTTTGTTCTGCTCCTATGGCTTCCCCGCAGCTCAGGCGCAGGAGTTTTCCAGAGAAAAGGCCGACACCTACGCTCGGGCCAAGAAATGGTCAGCACTTCTCAAATATACGACAGCGTGGACCCAAGCCAGCCCGGCAGACGCAAACGCTTGGTCTTACCTCGGAATTTCCTATGGCAGCAGAGCTCATCACATTGGATTAGGTCGCACGGCGGACGCGCGTCGGGCCTACCAAAAGTCTGTCGCGCTAGATCCATCCATCCCTGAAGCGTGGAACGCTTTAGCTTTTTCCAGTATGGAATTAAACCAATATGCTGACGCCGTCAACGCTTTCACACATGCCGCGCAATTAAGACCAAACAATGCCAATTATTGGAACAGCCTGGGCAGTGCCTATGCAGCTTTAGGGAACAAGGCGGCCGCTAAGCAAAATTACCTGAAGGCATCGAGTCTAGGTTACAAGGGAGCCCGGAGCGAGATGGCTCTGGTCAGCCCACGACGAGTGGTATCATCTGGCAGGGGCTATGGAAGAAGATATCAATCGAGCGGCAATTCCATGCAGGCATTTTACGCGCATCAATACGACAGTTATTTAAAAGGGCAAAACCCCGTTACTGGTGCGCCGATCCGGTAGGCAGATCGACACTTAATTGGAGAAAAGATAGAAACTCAAGAATACAAGACCTTACTGGGTTATTGAGACTCGAGTCTATAGCCCATTCTAGGTGGAAAGCTAAATGCCTGGAAGATGAAATAAAATAACGTACAGTATCGGGTATCGGCAACGGACTCTGATTGAAGTGTAGCGTTGAATCGGATTTATCTTAAAGGAGTCACATGATACCGGCAACTTTGAAGCGCTTCGAAACTCCAGATGAAACCCTGACCTTCGAAAAAGGAAAATTCGAACTAGTCCGCATGCCCGGTATGACACTCGGTAGAGCGACTTATGAACCAGGTTGGAAGTGGACCGAGCACGTTGGGCCGATAGTGGGCACTAAGACTTGCGAGGTGGAACACCTTGGACTAGTGATTTCTGGGCAGGCAGTTGCGGCAATGGATGATGGCACCATAATTGAATTGACTGCAGGAACCTTATTTCACGTTGGTCCTGGGCATGATAGCTGGGTCGTCGGCGACCAGCCTTATGTCTCTATCCACTTCCTTGGTGCAGAGGATTACGCTCATAAATGACGTCTGCATCCAGCACCGCATATAGTGCCTCGATAGGCTGGAAATGAATCTACGCATTTGGCAAAAGATTCTGATACTGATGCTGATTCCATTGTCCTTCGAGATCGCAGCCACTGCATTTCTTGTTCAAATGCTGCAATCGACGCAAACAACAGCAGACCGTTTCCACAATTCTAGAAAAATTCTCTCCGAATACCATTCTATGCAGAATAATTTTAATGCGGCGGGAATCGACATCGCCACTATGGGAATCTATCGAGCCGATGGCAGTTCTCCGAATTTTGCCGAGGACGCGGAACGCATAAAAATAGCTAAAGCTGGAGTGTTAAGTGCCGCCGACATTCATCCCAGTGTGCGCGAAGCGCTAGCGGCAGCACCGGCAGTATTTGATCATGCTCTGGAACTGATAGATAAAGCGCGCAGAATTTCTGAAGACAAAACAATACCTAAGCGCAAAAAAGGCCCGAAGCTTAAAAATGAAGTCTTTAGCCTGATTATGGAGAGTGATCCGCTAGTAAAACGTATCGTCGACGTAGAGACTTCGATTGAAACGCTAGAATCATCAGAGCTAGAAAAATCGCGATGGTTAGTCGCAGTTTCAGCGATAGTTGCCTTTCTTCTAAGCTTACTAATTTCAATACTTGTAGCATCAGTCTTATTCAGAAGTTTCGGTAAACGGCTTCAATTGATCGAAGGCAACGCGGAAAAAGTGGCTCTCAGTCAACCTCTACCACCGGCTCTTACAGGTGGCGATGAAATTGATGAATTGGATAGAACGCTTCATAGCGCTGCTCAGTATGTGGAGAGTGTTCACAAGAAAGAATTTGCTGTTTTAAACAAATCAGTCGACGTACTCTGTTCCATAGATAATCGATTTAAAATAATCTCAATTGGTGAATCAGTACAAAATTCGTGGCAATACACTGTCGATGACGTTCTCGGGCGATCAATATTTACTTTGCTGCCGGATCATGATGCAACCAGAGTCAGAAATATTTTAAGTGAAACGAGCCAAACGGCAACGGAACATGATTTCGAAACCGAATTCAAATGCGGCGATGGAATCATACGAGAGTTTGCTTGGAAAGTCAGCTGGATCCCCGAAGCCAATAAATACTACTGTGTCATACGTGATGTTAGCGAACGAAAGAACGTTGAACGCGCAAAACAGCGGCTACTCGCCATTGCCAGCCATGACCTAAGAACTCCTCTGATGTCAGTCTCAGTCAATCTCACTTCTTTGAGCGCAGGAAGATTTGGAGAGCTTGACGAGAATCTCAAAGGTGCTTTGACAGAGGCTGAGCAAAACCTGGATAAATTGATGGATTTGATTCAATCACTGCTGGACCTTGAGCGAATGGAATCAAGCAAGACACATTTCGAACTCAATTGCGTAAGCGCTCTTGATGCTTGTTTGCAGGCTATCAGTACAGTGGCAGCACAAGCGCAATCATCGAAGGTGGAAATCGTCCGCCCAAATCGAGATGAATCTTTGTTGGCTGACGAAAGACGCCTGGTGCAGACTCTAACAAATCTTCTTCAAAACGCTCTCAACCAGTCAACTCCTGGTAATACAATTTCTGTTTCAATCAATTCGAAAGACAACTTGGTGCAAATTAACGTCGACGATCAAGGTCCACATATACCGGCAGAAGAACTCGACCTTGTTTTCGAAAAGTACTTCCAATCGCGCAATAACCAGCAGCAGAAAAACAAGAGCAATGGTCTTGGTTTGGCGTTAGCAAAAGTGTTAATTGAAGCGCAGAATGGAACCATTGGTGTTTTAAGTGAGAAAGGCAAGGGCAGCCGATTTTATATTACATTGCCAAAGTTCGCTAGCGAAAGTGAGGACCAGCAATGAAGCTCCTTACTCAGGGCATAATCGTAATCTGCTTGCCTCTGATGTTTCAGTTTCTTCTTTCGATCTGCTTAGTTGCTTGGATTTTTAGGGCACAGGAAGATGTGACCAAATCAGCCATGTCTAGCGGATTGATTCGCCAATGCGACTTGTTGACCAACGACCTTTATCGCTCATTGGGCGAATCGTTCATATCGTTTGACGGTATCGCGGCAAGATCCAACATGCAAAATAAAATGTTTGCTGACCGATTGACTGAGTTGCATAAAGAGTTGTCTACAATTCCTGCTTACAAGATCTACGATCAAAACATTTTGAGAATAGGGCATGAACTACTGGAAACATTCCATTATCTCGAAACCATTCAACAAGATCACCTAACCCATCCAGACATTACTCCCAAAATTTTATCCTTGTCGACGCAAATGACAGATGTGGTCAGTAAAGTTGTTGAGGCCGAAAATAGCCGACATGATAAATCCGCTGAAAGCGCGCGCCGCAATAATATTATCCAAATCGTAGTTACTGCCACTATATGCAGCATCATAGTGACGATTGCCCTTGCCACTCTTTGTGCTTTAAATACTCGCAAGCTGATTGAATTGATCACGGCCAATGCGAAACGATTCTCGCGCCGTCAACCACTAGCCGAGCCACTTACGGGAGATGACGATCTAGCAAGAGTTGACCAAATTTTCCACGTCATGGATTTGGCAATCAGAGAAGCGGAGCAGCGAGAACATGCGATTATTGACAATTCGGCCAATCTCATTTGTTCGCTGACTAGTGAGGGATCATTTTTAAAAGTAAATCCATTTGCGAAAAGATTGCTTGGATTCCCACCGGAAAAACTAGCCAGATTGTCCCTGATGGACGTCGTACCGCCTGAGGAAGCATTGCGCTCCGATGAACAACTAACGGAGTCCTGCAAAGTTGAGGGCTCGAGAACATTCGAATTAAAGCTTTTAACCAATGACAAGAAAATAGTGGAGACCTCGTGGTCATCTTTTTGGTCTGAATCTGACAAAAGCTTATTTTGCGTGGTCAGTGATATCACCGAGCAAAAAAAAGTGGAGCATCTCAAAGAAGACTTCATTGCCATGATCAGTGATGAACTTCGTTCACCACTGATGGCGGTATCACAAACCATTTCACAAACAATAGCCGGCAAAATGGGTTCCATTCCCGAGGCTGCCCAACCGGTATTCCTCTCAGTTACCCGCAGTTTGGATCGACTGATCAGACTGGTCAGCGACCTGTTAGATTTTGAAAAACTGCAATCGGGACAAATGCAATTTGACATTAAACCGACAAGCTTAAATAACATCCTCAAACAAGCAGAACAAGAAGTGCTCGCTCATGCTGCTAAGTCCAACGTACGACTGAAAACCGCCGACTGCTCGGCAATTGTCTTAGTTGATGGCGAGCGGATTACGCAGCTTCTGGTTAACTTGTTATCCAATGCTATTAGATACTGCAAACCTGAAGGACTAGTGACGATCGTCAGTAAAGAGCGCTCAAATTTTGTAGAAGTGAGCGTGATCGACCAAGGACCTGGTATACCGCCAGATTATGTCGAAAAAGTTTTCGCCGCATTCGAAGTGGCGCCGACAAGCAAGCAAACAAAGGAAGGTGGCACTGGACTTGGCTTGGCAATTAGCCGTTTGATTGTGGAAGGACACCGTGGCACTATATATGCCACCAATGAAGCGGCTGGCGGGGCGCGCTTCACTTTCACTATCCCTTATGCGAAGGAAGAAATATCCGTCCGTCAACTCCGCTGAAATCAGGTAAAATGACATCCACTAATACCACTGAGTAATGTATGGAAATTCAACTAAAGAAGTCTTCGGTGTATTCTCTTGCAGTTTTGAAGGAATCAGGGCTGCTCTGCATGAAGCAATTCTTTCCGCTCGTAGGAGCATGGATCGTATCTTTGCTTGGTCCCGTAGCCTTAATGGGCGTTGGCGTCATGGTCGGATTGTTGATCGACAAAATGATTTTTCACCTCAAAGATGCCGGTCCTGCGAGCCTCCTAGGATTGGTGATCCCTGGATTATTGATTGCCGGATTTTACGCCGGGTGGATATTTGTAACACTAAAAATCGCCAGGCAAGAGTCGGTGCAGATGACCAATCTATTCAGACCAATTCCTCAAATGTTTTCCGCCGCAATGGTTTTGTGTCTGACTACGATCGCCATGGCAATACCTGCTGCACTAGTTGTAGTTAGCCCGATTATTTTTCTAAAGTTCCAACTCGCACCCTACTATGTTGTGGATCAGGGTTATGGACCGATTCAAGCGCTAAAACGAAGCTGGTTTGATACCAATCGCATTTTTGTTCCACTCGCGATTCTGGATCTAATCTTCGCGGCAATAGCGACTGTAGCCTCATTCACAGTAATCGTGCCGTTTCTGTGTTTCATGGCCCAAAGTGTCGCCACAGCCGTTGTGTACACGCGCTGGATTATGAATGACGAACTCGACGAAATTGAGATGGGAGAAGATTGATCATCAAAACGAGCATCTCCAATCATGCAACTATAGACCGCGAGCAACTAGCATCATTGATTGTAAAGGAACAAGCGCGCTTTGAAGAGACGCATCCAAAATCGAAAGCCCTCTTCGAGGAGTCAAAACAATATTTGCTAGGCGGCGTACCAATGAATTGGATGGTGCGCTGGGCCGGTTCTTTTCCGATTTTTGTGGCGGAGGCAAGTGGTGCACATTTCACAGATGTCGACGGTCACGAATATATAGACTTATGTCTTGGGGATACAGGTGCAATGACTGGTCATGCTCCCAAAGCATCTCAAGAAGCGATTGTTGATCGGATCAAAAATGGCACCACTTTCATGTTACCGACCGCAGACGCGCTCTGGGTAGGCAAAGAACTGACGCGCCGGTTCGGACTCAAATACTGGCAAATCGCCATGACGGCAACGGACGCAAATCGATTTTCAATCAGACTCGCTCGAAAAATCACCGGACGTAAGTTGATTCTTGTTTTCAACTGGTGCTACCACGGTACGGTCGACGAGACCTTCATCACCTTGGAAAATGGCATAGCTGTGCCGCGCAAAGGTAATCTTGGACCACCGGTAGATCCTTGCGTGACCACTCGAGTAGTTGAATTCAATGATCTAAACGCTCTCGAAAATGCATTGGCGTCCAAAGAAATAGCCTGCGTTTTAGCGGAGCCAGTTATGACCAACATCGGCATAGTTCATCCTGAGCCCGGCTTTCACGAAGCTTTGAGAGAAATAACACGGCGAACAGAGACTTTGCTGATAATTGATGAAACCCACACTGTTTGCTCGGGGCCGGGCGGGTACACCCAGCTGCATGCTTTGAAACCAGACATCTTAACAGTCGGCAAGCCTATTGCCAGTGGAATTCCTGCAGCTGCCTATGGGTTCAATGAGGAGACCGCTCAGCGAATCATGGATAACACACCCATCGATGAATCCGACACAAGTGGAATTGGTGGCACCTTGGCCGGAAACGCCTTATCGCTAGCAGCGATGCGGGCGACCCTCGAACATGTGCTGACGGATTCAGCATACGAAAAGACAATTCCGCTGGCGACCCGATTCGTGGAAGGAGTGCAAGCTGTAATCAGCGAGTTCGAATTACCGTGGACGGTTCAGCAGCTTGGTTGTCGAGCAGAATACTGGTTTAAAGAAAAAGCGCCTAAAAACGGCGGAGAAGCGGCAGCAGCAATTGACGGTTCGTTGGATTTGTATATGCACCTTTATGCGCTCAATCGCGGAATTTTAATGACACCATTTCATAACATGGCGTTGATGTGCCCTGCCACCACAGCCAGTGACATCGACAGACATTCCGAAGTCTTTCGCGAAGCAGTCGAATCGTTGCTTAAGGGCTGACGCTCTGGCTGTTTCCCATGCCAGCGAACAATTTTATTCAGCATGCATGGATATCGGTGGCATTCTAGATTTGGACCTATATCCAATAAAATGTTTGCTTCAAATTCGAAGCTTCACCATTCAATTGAAACGATACATGTGCTTCTTTAGGAGGTTCTTGACCTTCTGGAAGCAAGTGTCCATTGCGGAATTGAAGTTCTTGTGAGATAGCGGAGAAAGTATTTGCAGGCACTGTAACTCCAGCAACTTCATTTTTATGGATGAGAGTGTCTAGCACTAAACGCAGCACCACATTTGCGGAAGCTTTAGTTTCCTCAATAGTAGGCGACGGCGATTGAATCACTCGAATCGCAATGGCCGAGCCAGACTTAACGTCGAGAATATTTCTCTTCTCCACGCCAATAGCCTTGCCATCGTGAAACCATAACCGCTCATAGCCGATTTTGTGCAGATCATCGCCTGGCTTAAAAGCAAACACTGAAGCTTTAACCACTGAATGCATATTGAAGCTTTCGTGCTCAAATTGCTTTTCGACTGCAACAATTTTCGCTTGCAACACAAAACAAGGCTTAGGTCTAATTTCTCTCTTAGCAAATAATAAACTCTTTGATGCTGTCTGGGCAGGTTCCAAGCGATCGTTAGGGATGGCGAGAGACGTGGTTCCAGCGCCGGCGGGATAGGCGAAGGCTAAAGAAAACGCCAGGAAGCCGCAAGCGCTAGAAATCAATTTGATACCGTGCATGATGCCTCCTATTCATTTATGTAATAAGCCAAAGTCTTCGGATCCCGAGATAAGTTCTCCCATTGCGATCGACTTGAAAGCGATAGAGTTACTGGGCTGGTTAGTCCAGCGACGTTAATGGCGCTTGTTTTGAACAGCGGTGCCGCCGAGCAATTCATCTTAGCTTCTAAAGAATAGATACAGGGCGCATTTTTGCCGCCAGGAAGCCAATCCGCCGGCAAGATATCACCCCGCTTAAGGACAAGAGAATTAGAGCCGTCGCTCGTTAGGATAATGAGGCTAAGCTGTTCGCCACTGACTGTGACACCACATTTGGACAGCGTACTCTTCCACCATAGCTCGCCAGACATGGCGGTGTACGCTTCGCTTCTCGACTCGCAGTGGGACAAGCGATGAGTTAGTTCCGAAAGTACACCATTGGTAATCATGAAACGCACAGGCAGAAAAGCGATATTCAGAATCGGGATGAGAAGAAAGCAAATCAACAAGCATGTTGAGGCAGCAAATTCGCTCAGTGCAGCGTGTCCTGTTTTGGATCTTTGAGCACGACTCTTCATAAAACTCCCCTGCGCACGGTCCATATCGAGCAGCAAACAGTATGCCGCTCTCTTGGGATTACTGCGAGCGTCATTCTTTTAGGAGGAACGGTGTCCTTTTACATGTGAATTAGGCGCAGGTCGTATCAAGTTTGTAAACCTCCTAAAAGTGGACGAGGGACGGGTAGAGATGGAAGAGTTAGCAAAGATGGATGTAGAGCAGTGATTACCAAGAAAACCATAAAGAGACGATTTCAAAAGAATCGAAAAAACGGGCAGGGATTAGTTGAGCTTTGCGCGGGCTTGGTACTTGTCGTTCCCATTGCACTTACATGCATTGACCTCGGCACTATCGCTCTCGGGGCAACCATCAACGACGCAGTTTGTCGAGATGCGGCGCGGGCTGCCGCATCAGGACCACCTGGCACACCGACAATTGGCACAGCCCGAACAGTGGCTCCCAACGAAGCGCCATACCAACGGGCATTGGCGATCGTGCGAAGTCAAACTCCTAGAAACTTGCCTATTAAAGTAGGCGAACAAATTCTAGTTACTGAAACTCTACGCGATGTACCGCCAGAAGAGATTGGCGGAGGCATCGATGGGGACGTGGATGTATCAACATCGGCAATTATCATTCCTCCATTTCTCGTGAGCGCAATAACTGGACCAAAAGGCATCACCCTAAATTCAAAACACATTGTTTCTTACACTTACACGATGCCACAAAAACCATAACAAACACAGTGCCTGGTATCGCATCTGCTAATAAAAACGTGGTTATCCCTAGCCGAAAGGATGACATGGCGTTGGAATTGAAATCATCGACTCTGATCCCATTGGGCGCAGTAAAAGCGCACAGCCGCTAACCTGAGTCAGCGGCTGTACAAATCTAACTTGTCTTAAACTATGTCGAGTTAATAGCCGCCGCCATTTATTAGCTGCGACCATACTGACGGTTTACGGTAAGCGTTTCCGTAGCCATAACCCTGATAACCGTAACTATTATCATAATAACCGTTGTTGTTATTGTAGTTGTAGTTGTTGTTGTTGTAATTGCGACGATAGCGCGTAGGTCTAATGGTTCCATTTACATAAGGGCTATAAATACCACCTGTAAGTGGACTCATGCCATTCGCTACGTTATTCGCATACATTTGTACTGCCACATTGTCTAAATACTTTTGCTGGTCATTAGCCTGTGCTGGTGTACATAAAGAGGCTCCAGCCACGCTCAGTGTAGCTCCTACGAGCAGACTCAATTTGATAAAACGGTTCATGGTCTTCCTCCTATACATTTGACAAACTCTGTTCATTTGAGCCGTCTGAAAAAGAAGACGCAAAAGCGATCCAGTTTGATTCACTGGAAACATTAAACCCTCATTGTGTTCGGCCATGAACTTAGCTCTACCATTCAAAGACCGAGAGTTTTAGTTGCGGGACGGATCGAAACCAACGAAGTTAGGCACGAATGTGTGCACGCTTGCAATCGGATTGCTGCTTAAGTGTGTAGTCAGCAGTCCATGATCAGACAAACCTCGGGTGATCAGTGGATTCTTGAAGAAAGGTCTTACTTCAGGATTTGACATAGTGCCTTGAAGGTTTTTGTACAAGAATCCATCCAATCTTCCGCCCATTGACTGGGTGGAAGTTGCATCGGTTGGATTGAGGATTTTGAAACCGGCGTCGGTTAGCGGTTTAAGTTCAGTCGATTTATCGAGGAATGTGTTCCAGTCACCGGCGATGACACCAGAGAAGTCTGGTCCCAACACGGTAGCCAATCGTTGAGCTTGTTCGGTACGAACAGGCGCAGTAGCTTCAGGTCCACCTCTCATGGACTTAAGATGGACTGTGACTGCTGAGAACTTTTCACCAGTCGCGGTGTCCTGTAGATCAACTCGGAAAGCTGGTCGCAAGTCAGGAATGTTATCAACATTAGCTATTTCCTCGTAGGTGCTTGTGCCCAGCACCTTCAGACGGGGATGAACGAGGAAGCCGACCGCTTGTCCTCTGCTATTGTCACGTGAAATTTGGAAATTGTAGCCGTTATCCTGAGCGATTTTTGCCAGCCCATCAGAGTTGGCTTCTTCTACAAACATCAGGTGATGTCTTGGCACTATTTGCTTGTAGCTGTCGGTGAAATATGCGGCTTTATCACCGGTGAGAAATTCCATATTCCACTCGCCGAGAATCAGGTCACCTTTAGCACCAGCCATAGGCATTCCTTGAACGCTCTTACCTACTTCGGAAGCTACCACTTTCGCATCGGGAAGCGGGCGCGGTTTGCCCTCTTTGAAAACATTTAATTGCTCGAGATTGGTAGCTTCGGGATGATAGAAACCACGCTGAACAATCTCTTCTGGAGTTAGTTTGGCGAATTCTTCAGAGGTTGGATAACTAGGCTTATTGTCCCTGACCCAATCCGAATACGCCGTTGATAGCGCATGAAGATCCATCGTGCCTGTTGGAATAACTTTCTCAGCCGCCCCCGGAATTGCACTATCATTGGCAATAATTCCATTAGCCCTAACATCGACACGGACTGACTGATCTTCAGCTGGGGCTGATTTTGTCGATACCCGTTTGAATCCTTCGTGAGCCAAAGGAATAACTGAATTAAGTGTCATGCCTTGCACAGCAGATTGAAGAACTTTATCCGTCTGTGCGAGTTTTCCATTTGAGAAAAGTTGAGAACCCTCACTCATAACAGCGCCACCAACAAATCCGGTCAACGGGAAAGAGGCGAATTTCGCCGCGACAGGCAGGTCACGACTGAGCATATTTCCTTGATCGAATACAAGGAATCCGAGTCCCATTCCGACGGCATTTCCGAATCGGGTATGACCCTCTTCCGGTTTCTGCAACGCACCGAACATGGTCGCACCAGCGACATTAGCCGCGCGCGTTGACGTCAGGAGGGGGCTGAGCGCTTCGCCGACCTTCGTACCAGCAAGTGCGCCGTCCGCCGCTCTAAAGACTTTGCCGGCTCCTGCGCCTGCCAAAAGGAACGGTGCTGCAGCGCCAACGCCGCCGGACAATCCTTGAACAAACCAATTAACACTGTAAGGTTTGGCTTCGTCGACAGCCAGGTGAAGTTCAGGCAAGTGCGTGACGTCTGCCGCGATGTTGTAAATCGCTAGAGGTCCGGCATTCAAAGCCGGGTCCAAGACGTTGTGTTGAGCCCAGCTGAGGGCACCGTCTGACTTTTGGGTGCTTGTTATCTCATAAGTGATATCTGGCATTTAATCCACCGCATTCTCAACTAGCCACACCCAAGTTTTGCTTTTTGAGTCGTCCCCTTCAATGGGGTATCTACGATAGTAATTTCGTAGTTTCCGCACGCTCCCCACGTTGGCAGTCCCCGGGGCGCTCGAAACACCACACTGCTCTTGAACACACTGGCTACTGCAGATTTGTCATAGAGAAGACAACAGGAGGCGCTGGCGCTAAATTCCTAGTTGACTGGGTCGCCCAAACACAGTTGGTTTAGGCCATTGTCTGAATCTATAGTGGTGGGAACGGCTCTCCGCAGAGCAACGAGCCGCGGCATCGTAATAAAAAAACGCTAACACCGCAAAAGAAGAGTGATACCACTCACAAATCTTAGGTCTAGTGAAACGACTTCATTACAGATCTGGTGAAAGACGTGACTTGGGGCGGCATTTTAAGCGACGATCTGAAAAACCACATCCCACCAATTACGACCAACGCTCCGAGCGCGATTGATATCTGAGCACTCGGGCTGAGTGGCGGAGCGCTGGCTTGTCTACTTCTCAAGTCTGACATCGTAGGCCTCTAAATGTGATGAGATGATCATACCTTGTAGATCTGGATTCTTCGTTTCAAGAAAGCAATTTGTGTTTGAATGTGAGATTTACTAAGCGTTGGAGTTACAGAAGATATATGTCATTTCAACGAGTTGTTCTGAACGAAGGATCTGTTTACTAAAGCGTAGCACTGAATTCCTTCATCAGCCTGTTGAAAGACTATCCAGAAAATGTAGTGACTCTCGTTTATCCTACCCGTAATTCGTGAGGCTTTTGTGACCCCCAGAGCAAAAATAAAGGCAAAAACAAAGGCACCAAATAAGGTGCCTCTGCTAATCAAATCGTAAACAAAACGTCCGCGTTATCGGTATGTGCGACGTGCTGACTTAACTTCTCTGCGAACCGTTTCTTCTATTTCGGAAGAATCAACTACAGAATATTCAGCCATCCACTCGGCTCTCATTTCGTTGAAGATACCGGAACGCATTCCAGGATTACAATCCATGATGTGCAGGCATTCGGCGACTTGGGTTGGGATATCGGTAAAACTGTCGCTCATTGGTGGATGTCCTCAAAATACGTACTGGTTTAATGGTTTACAGGTCAAATGCAATAGAGTGTTCAGCACTGCTTATAGTTCAGCTGCGCTTGGTGTCGGACCGAGAATTTGTTTTTGCAGTTGCGTTGCCCTGCTGCTAGTTTTATGCCCGTCCCAACCATTCCTAATCACCTATCCGAAAAATTGCTGAAATTCCAGCTCCGTGAGGCTTAAACACCTGTTTGATCAAAGTCGCCCTAAGATTTAAGGTTTCGTTTTCTCCAAATCTCATCAATTCCGGGTTGCCAAGCGAGATTTCGACTGGAAATTCGCTCGCCAGGCAGGTGCAATTTAGACTTATGCCGAGCTATGCCGGATCTGCATCCCACCCAGGAAATTTAAACCGATATCGGTTTAGAAACATCATAGAGTGGATAACCCGGCAAATGGAGCGCCATACCTGGATCAACATCCAAAGCCAGGGTCTTAACCGATATCGGTTTAGAGTTTTGAATGACCCGTGCAAAATTGCCGGGACCACATCCAAACCCAAGACCTTAAACCGATATCGGTTTAGCTTTATCGGGGATAAGCAAAGCCCCGTCTGGCGCTAGTATGGGCTCCAAACACTAAGTCTTTTATGACCACCGGAACTGCTTGATTGTTGGCGATGGGCAGACCAATGTCGATGTAATCGCCGCCCATGTCGTCATGGATACCGTCCAGACAAAGTACGTCCAATCCGGGTAGCGCCTGGCGCATAAATTGACCGAGTGCAGCGCCCACGTCGTGAGTACATAAGAGGATAAGGGGTGCCAATCCCCTGTGGCTTGAGAACGAGCCGGCCAGGGCTGTGGCCCAACCCGCCAGCTGGCTATATCCCAGGCGCGGAATTTCAGGTAGGAACAGAGCGACCGGCTGACTAGCCCACAGGAGGTCATGGTTTTTCAGACTTGCAGTGACCCTGTCCTCTACGAGCGCCCCTATGCACTGGGGAGAAAGGGTCGGGTCAATGGGACCGAACCCCGCTAATGGTCGAATGACGGGTATGCCCAATAGGGGCAGGATCTTGGAATGAACAGCTATGGTCGACCCGCTGAGCTGCAGGGTGTGGATGCCTGCCCCGATAACCGTCGCTCGGATCGGATCTGAAGGGACCACAAAAGAGATCGACTTCGCATTCAATTTTTTGACTAGGGATCTGCCCAAGAATACCCCGATGTCACCATATTCGGTATCACGATGTCTACTTGAAACAGTAGACATAATTTCGGCGACGCCACCCGAAAACCAATATTCATCGATCGTTTCTTCGTAACTAAGAGGCGGGGTAATTAACAGGGGATGCACATAGCCCACCTCTGTCAACATGCTGACAAGACAGTCAGCTGCGTAGTCGGTCAATCTGTTAGCCGAGAAAACATCGAGTTGAGCGCCGAGTGCCAATGACTCACCCAAGTGATTTCCGATAACTTGACCAGACTCTGAGATCCGCAGCACCGTTAAATCATCACTCAAACATAAAAATCTTCCGCCGATTGATATGGCCGCAGTCGCTTCTGGGTGACCGCATTTAAATATCGCGACATTTGATGTGCCGCCACCTATGTCGATGCTGCAAATGGTTTTGCCTCGAGATTTTGAGTACTCAGCCGCCCCCGATCCTCGGCCAGCTAAGACACTTTCAAGATTGGGTCCCGCACTGGCGACAACAAATTGCCCGGCCAAACTAGAGAGCTTTTCGGCAATGACTTCTGCGTTGCGAAGCAATGCGGTTTCACCTGTCACTATCACAGCACCGGAGGTGATATCACTATTTTCTAATCCAGCTATTTGATATTGCTGTTGCAAAAAAGCAATAACTCCCTCTGCATCGATAGTTCCAGCTAGAAGAGGAGTTAATTGAATCGGGCTTTGATAGACAATTTCTTGCCTCTCTATAACTATCCGTTCCGGCTCAGTCGCTCGCGACACGTTTGTCAGAAATAGTCGACTTACGGTTAGATGAGTGGAAGTGGTGCCTACATCGATCCCGACACTTAAAATCGGTTTGATGGACACGAAAACCTCGCCTATATGTTACTAGTCTGCGATGTACTGTGATTTTGCTGCAGTTTTACACCTGACATTTCAAGTGTAAGAATTCGTTTAGCCAATTGCACCACATACGCACCGGCCTCCACTGGAAGAGTACCAAGCTCATGAATGTTTGAGACGACGGTTCTGTCAGAGCTAATTGTATCCGGACCGGGGTTATAGGTGAGGTATGCGCTCATGCTGCCGGATGTAGACAAACCAGGACGCTCGCCGATCAAATTAATTGCCAGTTTCATTCCAAGGGCGTGAGCAATTTGGTCTGCCACTGCGACACGTCCATAGCGAACGACGACCGGAATTCCACATGTAATATTTTCAAGTTTGAGCCCATCCAAAATCATCGGCAAAGCATCTCGAACGTTTTCGTCAATCGCCTGCGCTGAGAGTCCATCGCTAACTACGATCTGCACATCCAAATTCTGCGGACACAACTGCCGCAATTGATCTATTGTTTCCGCGCCAGTCTGCTTGCCCTTGGGCGGAAAAGAAATGAAGTCCAACTTGCTTGAGGCTTTAGACTGAATCAGTGGATAATGCCGCTCTTGCGCAAATGTAAGAAATTGCGGGCTAAATTCGCTTTTAACCGCGTCTCTGGCCATAGCATGGTCTTGACGAAATTTGAGCCATGATTGTGTACTCGGACGTACCCCGGCGCGGCCGACACCGACTCGAGCTGGAGTCGAGGAACGAAGTTCAGCCAACACTTGGCTTTCCTGAGGGTACTTGCTCCACCGTGTCATTGTTTCTCCTGGTTCAAGCTTCTATGACACGTTACACTATAGTCACTTTTAAGGGCTTGCAGCAATCAATGTGGTTCCTTCCATGAGTTTATCCAGCACGGTTCGTGCGCAGAGATTCAATTTCAGCAGCATCAAAGAGGTGCTCGCTAAATCCAACGAAGAAAAAGCTGGCGACCTGTTGGCAGGAATAGCCGCGGCGTCCGAATTGGAGCGAGTGGCCGCCAAGCAGGTTTTGTCCGAATTGTCACTGCAGGCACTTCGCAACAATCCAGTGGTGCCCTACGATGATGACGCGATAACAAGGCTGATTGACGATTCGCTCGACGCAAATGCCTGGCTCAAAATTAAAACATGGACTGTTTCAGAATTGCGCGAATTTATTCTCCAGGCAGAAACGGCAGAAATTGATGCAATAAAAAACGCGCTGACCGGCGAGATGGCCGCTGCGGTAACGAAATTGATGTCCAACTTAGATCTGATTATTGCGGCGAAGAAATGCCAAGTCGTGGCTTCGGCAAATTCCACATTAGGCTTGAGCGGGGTACTTGGATCGAGGCTGCAACCAAATCATCCAGCCGATTCTGCTCAAGGAATTTTGGCTTCGATTTACGAGGGACTATCTTACGGAATTGGTGATGCTGTGATCGGCATCAATCCAGTTCACGATACTCCAGAGTCGGTAGAACGATTGCTTCATCTGACCGACAAAGTGATTGACAAACTACAAATTCCGACGCAAAACTGCATTCTGAGCCACATCACAACGCAGATGCAAGCCATCGAAAACGGTGCACCAGCAGGATTGATTTTTCAGAGCATTGCGGGAACCGAGAAAGGTAATACTGCATTCGGTATCACGCTCGAAATCCTGAACGATGCAAAAACTTTGGGCTTAGCGAAATGCAAAAATAAAGGTCGCAAGCCAATGTATTTCGAAACCGGGCAAGGATCCGAGCTTTCGTCGCGCTCAAACAACGACGCGGACCAGGTAACATTGGAGGCCAGATGCTATGCTATGGCCCGAACATTTGATCCATTTTTGGTCAACGACGTGTGCGGTTTCATCGGTCCAGAATACTTAGCGGATGGACGACAGATGATTCGCGCCGGACTGGAAGATCATTTCATGGGCAAACTATTAGGTGTGCCAATGGGCATCGATGCTTGCTACACCAATCATATGGAAGCGGATCAAAATGACCTTGAAAATCTCACTGTGCTACTTGTCGCGGCCGGCGTCAATTACTTCATGGGTGTGCCAATGGGAGACGATGTGATGCTGGGTTATCAAACCACCAGTTATCATGATGTGGCGTCATTGCGTGAGCTCATGAATTGCGCTCCTGCTCCGGAGTTTGAAAAGTGGTTGGAAGAACGCGGACTGATGAAAGATCGAAAGCTCACAAGCAAAGCGGGAGACGCGGCCAGCTTTTTTTAAAGGTCCGCGTTCGCAAGTTCCAATTAAAACCCTGTTCTGCGTTAGGCTGTACCAATGACACCCTATACTGGCGTGCGTTTCGCCAGAACCAATGAAACACTCGTATTCGCTATTACCTAGCAACATACGCGTTCATGCCTGCAACAACTTCATTGACGAAGTGAATCCCCAAGAGAACTCCGCAAAGCAGAATCAGCACAGTAGCAAGACTTTCTTTAGAACTCATAAACCGACCTGGTAAATCTGATTGTGCAAAAATGTGTCACGTAAGAGCGCAACTAGTAAGTGATTGAGGACTATGGACATTTGGCATATTGCCTCTGTCACGTCCTATGCTGTCGGAGTTGGACCTGGTTTGTCAGTGGTATATACAAAAGACTCGAATTTTGGACAATTCCAGACAAACAATTTGCGAGCCGCTTTTGAAAATATGCCGCTAACGTAAACTACTAAAGGATTGCCAGGCTTTGATATGATTTCGGAATGCGCGATTTGAAAATATTTGTCCAAGTTTTGTTGGTGCTATTGTGCATGATTTTTGTCATGTCCGTATTCGTTTGGATGCGCTGCTCCATAGAGGGAAGAAGAGTGACAGCAGGCAACATGGCACCCACTCTGAACGAAAATGAAAAAGTGTTGTTCGATCTGACCTCTTACCGCATGGGCAAGCCCTTTGTGCGTGGACAAATTATTCTGTTTTTCCCTCCTTATGTAAAAGTGGCAACAAAGGACATAAGTACCAGTCCAATGAATATTTTGGACAAGGCTTTCGCACCACCGTCTCTGCATTCTCCTGAGTCCTCGATCAAGCGCATCATCGGCATACCCGGAGACCAAATTGAAATGAAAAACAACGGAACACTCTTCGTCAACGGCGTTGCGGTTCCCGAGCCATATGTCAAAGAACCTGCCAAATACGAGTTGCAGACGCTTAAAGATCTAGGCGGTCAGATGTTATCCGGAGGAGCTGTGTATCCGTACCCAGGTCAAGAAGAGCCCATAGTTGTGCCACCAGGATGTTTATTTGTGTTGGGCGACAATCGAAATAACAGCCAAGACAGCCACCTTTGGGGCTTCCTACATGTGGATCGGGTGCTTGGAAAAGCAATCATGATTTTCTATCCACGCATGCAACTAATCTCGAACCATTAATCGATCAGAGCCGCGGTCTGAGCTACTAAATAGCCCTTATGCAATGCTCACAATCTGTTTCAAGACAGGTTCTTTGTCACGACGTAGAGTGCAGCTATGACCCAGGCAATAAGGAAAGACAGCAGAAGTATCGCGACAGGGCTGGACAGTCTGATGGGTTCGTGGACTGGACCTTGAGCCGCCTTGAGGGATAGTCTGATGAAATTGTTTTGCAATTCAGCCTCAAGGTCCGTTACTCTCTGCTTTAACAAACCGATATTCGCCGCCTCTTTCGTCAATTTCTCTTGTAACGCTTGAGACGTCGGCTGCTTCTTTAGTTGCTTCTCAATACGTGCTTCACTTACAAGCGAGCTTGCTAACTCTTGCTTAACTTGGATTAGCTGCGATTTCAAAGCGTGAAACTCCTCATCCAACACTAAATCAGGCGGTTGAATCTTCTTGATTAACTCATTGAGCATCGTGTTGATGACTTCGGTAAGTCTCTCAATTACAGTCATTTTTCCCCGCACACAATGAAGCGCTTTCTTCATTATGCCAGAAGAAAGCAGGTTTAAAGTTCAGCACAGCACATTGGTCACCAAATACGGTGCCAAAGTAAGGCGGTTTATAGAGCGAATCAATAGTTTGAGATAAACAACTCGGATCCGATTTTGCTCTGTTTTTTTAGATTGCAGTTGTTCATTCCGTACTGCAGCTGCCAATCCTTGATGTTCGCCCATTGGTAAAGATCGCGAATTTCCTGGCAATCATCGTACGTAATCAGAAACTTGTGTGAAGTGTTCTGCAGAAGCTTAGCCAGTTTCCAGTGATCAAAGGCATGCAAGCTGCCGTTGTGACCGTACAGTTTGGTGGCAGTAAAATATGGGGGATCCAAAAAGATAAAGACATCGTCGCCTGGCTCAGCAATTATTTTTTCAAAATCTACACACGTAATTCGGGTGTCCTTCAATGCTTGGGGCATAGGCACAAGTCTTTCAATAGATGACGCGGTGAACCGTGTTTGACTCGCCGCTCGCGAAAATCCACCGGCACGCGTAGTTCCAGAAAAGGTAACTCGATTGAAAAAGAAAAAGAGAAATGCTTCACGATAAGAGGTCTCTGGAACCTCGGTTCGTGCAGTCAAAAAATATTCACGAATTTCCTCAGCTGAAGAGAAGCTGGTGCGAAACCGTTCTAGGTCTTGAACAATGCGCGCACAAGATTCGTCGTCTTGGACGAACTCCCAGAAAGTCATCAATTCTTTAAACGCGTCATTTATCCAAAACGTCTCAGCGAAACCAATGGAACGCGCGTGAAAAAAGACGCTACCTCCGCCAACCAGGGGCTCTCTGAACTCAGCGGCAGAGGAAGGGAGCATCTTCGCTATTTGCTCTATAGCTTTTTGCTTACCACCTGGATATCGAAGCGGAGATTTAAACGCGACTGCTGGTTTAGAACCTTGAGCGGGTTTACCTTCTACAAAAACAGGTTGGCTGGTTTGTGCTGCGATTGGTTCGATCATCTACACCATAATACTTGGGAATGCGCAAACTGACTGAATCTTCAGAACAAAAAATGTGCATTAAGCTATCGATCAAATATGTTGGATAGAATGACTTCCGTAACGCAACAAGCAGGAGGCTAACAAAATGGCTGTAACAGGAAACCCCAGTATCCAGTTGGATATTTATTCGGATGTCATCTGTCCCTGGTGTTACGTCGGCAAGGCACGACTCGATGAAGCCCTCAAATCGCTGGATTCCAAGCTCAACGTCCAAACTAGCTGGAAACCTTTTGAACTGAACCCGAACATGCCGACGGAAGGCGCGGACCGAAAAGAATATATGGCCAAAAAATTTGGCAGCTCGGACATGTCTGCAATGCACAACCGATTGTCAACGGCCGGCGCTGAAAACGGAGTGAAGTTCAACTTTGCCGCAATGACACGGGTGCCAAACACTTTCAAAGCACATCGCCTGATCTGGTTTGCAGGAACACAAGGAAAGCAACATGCTTTGTCTGAAATACTTTTCCGCAAATATTTCTACGATGGAGCCGATATCGGTGACACGGAGGTGTTGGTTTCAACAGCTGAAGAAGCAGGATTGTCGGCACAAAGCACTCGCGATTTTCTGAATAGCGAGGCAGGAATTGATGAAGTTAGAAAAGAAGAGAAAGAAGGACGCTTGATGGGCATTAGTGCTGTTCCTACTTTCATTTTGAATGGAGAAATTATCGCTTCTGGAGCGATTCCTCCGCAGGAGCTCGTCGGACTAATCGAATCTGCAGCAAGTGCGCTCGCGAAGTAAAACTAACGTTAAAAGTTAGCAAATCAACCAAATGAGATCTCACCAAACGTCCAGCGTCGATGGATCTGTTTTGGAAATATTGACGTATGGCACGACTCTTTCAGGTCAACCTGTATACCTCAAAAACTTGGCTTGACCATCGTATCGAGGATTTTCTTTTCTGAACTGGTAAGTAGCGTCGTTTGTTTGAGTGATATTGTCGCCACTCCTGGCAGTTATCACAGATACGTCACCGTAAACACTGTTGTTGTGTGGATTCGCACTGGGTGGTCTAACGATGATGTCTCCAGGCTTCGCATCTTTATAGGACACTTCAGTGAATTTGCCACTATTCAATAAAGGTTTGTCCATCTGACCACCATTGCCTGTGCCCAGGAATTCAGGAAGACCGCAGTGGGCTAGCGCCTGTTGCACAGCTTTAGCGCACCTTCCTGTACCTGACATATTTGCGTCTTGTTGCTTGATCGCTGATACTAGCTGCGCGTTGAACTCAGTTGGTGCGGGTGCTTTGTCAGCTGTAGTACCTTTGTCGCCACCGTTCTTGTACGCGGCAAGAAACTGTTCGGCGCCATTTGTTCTATCGTTCATCGCGACCACACCGGGTCTTTCAAATTTTTCGCTAAATACTTTTGCCGCCTCGGATGCGCTCATGTTCGGGTCAGCCTTGAAAGCTTCGAGTGCAGCGGGTTCTCTCGTCGTCATTTCTTTCCAGAGGAAATCCAATTGAACTTTCATATCGGAAACAGGTTGTCCCTGGCTGGCAGCGTAGCTCTGGAGTGCCTCGCGTCTTTCACCGGTCCATTGCGCCAAACCGTATCCGCCGCCACCGCTCTCGCTGATACCAGGGTTGAGATGCGACTCGCGCTGTAGATTGCCCGTAATTCCAGCCGCTTGTTGCGGTGTCAATCCCTTCTCGACAAAGTAGTCCATGATTTGCATAGCTTTGGGCGACGATGGATTCAAAGTGACATTGGGACCTGTCGAAGCATCGCTCGACCGAGAGGTGTTGCCATCACCACCGCCCCGATGTCCGCCACCACCCCCGCCACCACCACCGCCATCACCCCCACTGCTGCTGCCGCCAGTGTTTTGCGGCTGACTCTGTGTGGATTGTTGACGAGAAGAATCTTGCCCAGGCTGCGTAGTAGGTTCTGGACTTGTTTCACGCCGAGAAACACTTAACGGCACTGCCGCGGATGGTAAATCCGGTTCCTTGCTCAGCATGTCTAGCCAATGTTGCGGTATTCGAGCGTTCGGATTTCCTTGCTTAAAATAATTGATCAAATCCTTCACCGCCGCCTTCTGCATTTGATCCGCATACTTAGTAGCGTCAGTCTCAGTCTTGTTCTTTGTCTGTAGTTGAATGTTAATAGATCCATCTTCAACTGGCGTTGTCTTATTCGGATTAGCTCTTAATTTTCCATCTTCACCCAGAAAGAAATCTGGTTGCACGTTGTTCTTTTCATTGTCCGCGGCACTGGTAAAGTTAACGCCTGAGGCTTTGTCGAACACAGGCTTGATCTGTTCAGCAGTGAGCGCATTCTGTGAGTCGGTCGACTGCCCAGGGTAAATATCCGCGCTGAAATTGAGCGCATTAGGAAGTTCTTTTGATTGAGTTTTCGGAAAATTTCCTGGCATCATGTCTTGAACATTGGTCGACAATGTTACCGAATCATTGGTCAGACTCGGCATATGAAAGCTTTCGATACCTGATGTTCGAGACATGGAAATCCTGCAGCACAATTTTCCCAATAAATTGGGATTAGCCAGTCAAATGAGGCGACATCGCAAAAGGCGATTGCCTTTAGAAGCACTTTTGAATATTAGAAGGTTGTTGTTACAGAAACGCTAAATGCTAATGACCTGCATTTAATTTCGTTCTTAACGTTTCAACTTGAGGGCTGGAGCTTGGCACGGGCAACTAGCTGAGCATTTACATGCGCATTTGCATGATATGCCGCATTTACATTTGCAGTCTTTCATTTGGAAAAAAAGCAACCACATGACGAAACAGGTACCAATTACAGCGATGATCGTCCACGCATCCGGGGGAACCATCTTATAAATTGACAGCCAAAGCGGCATCGTACGAGGAGCAGCGACCGGACCCTTTGCAGCGAACGCGGGATCGGCAAACAAGACGCCGAGGACTATCGACTGCAGCAAATAGTGCCGCCAGACCGGAATTTCGTTGAAAATGCATCTCATACTAAGTGAAACCCCTGATACCACATATATTTCTTACCACGAAAAAGTGCCCGCCAATACGGGGGGCACCTAAAATAATACGGTAAGTGTATAACACATTACAACCGCATTCGGACATGCCAGAGGATTGGTTACCGATGCCAGGACAAATCTTCGCCCCGCTGGTGGTGGCACCTCAAGAATAATGGAGCTGATCTGCTCAAGTCAAAATTTCAGCATAGTCAGCAGCTATAACAGGTACAATTAGTTCTTTAGCAATGAGGCACGATCAGTGAAGGCAAAGAGATGGGCAATTCTTCCAAGACGTTTCAACATGCATATTCACATATTACTTTGGGCGATCTTCTTTTCTATCGCGGCAGCTCCAGCCCAAGAAACAAACACACTTAGAATCAAAGCACCACTACGCGCCGAGATCAATCATGACGAAACTTTACCGAGTCTGCCTGACCAATATCAAGTCGGCAATCAATTCGACGAAGCGAAATTGCAAAGTCTTACGCCCGAAAACATTTGGTTTCCCATTCCAAACTGGCTTGCCGGTGCGTGGCACTCTGAAACCAAGACGGTTGATTTCGTGCAAGATTGCAAGACTGGTGCCAACGCTTCCCCTCACACTGTGGTGAAAGAAGTAAGTGACGCCATTCATGGGCATCAGCGCGACAAAACCGGGCAAGTCTGGGAATTCATCGAAATTCCTCATACGCGCAAAGTTGAACTTACACATGGAACCGCATATCTCCGAGCTTTGCGCGAGGAAGTTATCCAAACGGATCCATCGCAAGTAGTCTTGAAAGTTCTCACAAATCAGATCACTGTCGACGGAAAGAAACAAGAGATTGCTGCTTCAAATCAAGTCCAACAAATCGGCACCTACATCCCGCTGGATGACGGACTGGTCCAACTCGACGCATCCATCAGAAACTTCGACGGCAACGGCGCTGCAATTCAAATGCAACGCAACGAACTGTTGATGAAAAGATCGAAACCCTATTCAGATATGGACACTCTAAACGGTCTTGATTTGAAAAAACTTTTTGCAGAATTTCTAAACAAAACGGGACGGCAAGACCTAGTGCCCAAGCAGTAGCAAGCTAAAGCAATCCCTAATGCTTTATGTCGGATAGAGTGTTGGCTAGCAAAATATGGTCTGATACTTAGATACACAAAACAGGGTCGGGAAATGACGCAAAAACTGATCTATTCCACGATGATCGGGCTTTCCTTGGGCGATATCACAAAGTCGAATGTGGACGCAATTATTAACGACGCCAGTTCTGACCTGAAGCCGGGGCGTGGACCAAATAAAGCAATTCACGCCGCAGCTGGAGCGCCTTTGCTCGCCGAGTGCAAGCGAATAATTGAACACGAAGGACCGATTCAAGTTGCACACGCATGCGTCACTGACGGCGGCCTATTAAAGGCAAAATATGTCATTCATGCAGTCGGTCCAAACTGGCAGGGAGGCTCCGCCAGCGAAGAAGAATACCTGGCCGAGACTTATACGAACGCCCTCAAAGTTGCCGCTGACTACAGCTTGAAAACTGTAGCTTTAACTCCATTGGGCATCGGGGATCACGCACGCTACCCAGTCGAAAAATCGGCTCTCGTCGCTGTTCACGCCATCGAAGAGTTCTGCCGATCAGACGAACGACTGACGGAAGTCCACATCGTGATTGCTGACTCATTTGTCTACAGCGTATTTCAAAAAGCAATGGCATACTGAAATCCTGAGAAAATAAGGACAGCGAGAGCTTACAAAGCTCAGTCCACACCTGGGGGCGCCGCCAGTTGTGCGCACTCAGATCATGCGTTGAACCGATATGTACGAACTCTTGACAGGAGAGGGCGTTAGAGTATAATTTGAACAGGTTCAAATCTGAACGTGTTCAAAAAGAAGATAGCACAATGGATACCCCGAATTTTTTCATTAGTTTTCTCATTTACTGGCTATTGTTATGTGCCAGCTGCTATTTAACCGGTAGACAACAAAGTCGAAGAGCACTAGCCGTTGCAATACCATGTGGCTTCGTCGCCGCGTTGGCCTTAGCTTTTCCAATCTTTCAACCGTGGCAAAGACTCTGGTTCGGCAGCGTCGGGCTCCTGTTTACGATCAAAGCGTCCGTTCTCTTACTGCAACCAATCGAGGAACTGCGAAAGTTTTCTACGGTTGGATTGCTCATTTACATGTCTGCCTGGCCAGGGATGGATCCATTGCCGTTTGCCGGCAGGGAAAAGTGCGTCGAGGACGGACGCAGATTTGTGCAAGGCTACATTTGCTTTTGGATCGGTTTGATCTTGCTTGTTGTTTCATCGTTCTGCCCGCTGCCTGCATCCGGTTGGCTAGGTCTGGTGGCACTGTTGTTCACGATCCACCTGGGTTATGCCAGCATGCTTACATGCTCTCTTAGATTGCTAGGTTGGAATGTCCAGCCGCTCTTTGACGCTCCTTTGCTCAGCATTTCGCTACAAGATTTTTGGAGCCGGCGTTGGAACCGAGCTTTTGTCGAAATGGACAAGCTTTTGTTTCTGCCCATTTTGCGTCGATGGCTTAAACCACGCTCTGCAATATTTGCCATTTTTGCTATCTCAGGCTTATTGCACGAAGCAGCAATTAGCTATCCCAGTGGACAGCTCTGGGGACTGCCCCTTCTATATTTTCTGATCCAAGGCTTCGGTCTGTTGATGGAAAAACAACTGTCAATCACCAAGAAGCTACCCACGCCATTGGCACGAGCGATTACGCTGGCCTGGATTATCGCCCCCATTTCTCTGCTGTTCAACGATCCATTTCGAGCTGCATTCATTGAGCCGCTCTCCCTTGCAGTACATCAAGTAGTGGCGCATCAGACCTCGTCGCAGCTTCTCAGCACCGCCTTGTGGTTAGCCGCGATTGGACACTTTTGCACTTTGATGGCGGGTCTGCAAGTACCGTTTCGTTTGCACTGGAAGGAGGAGCTAAAACGATTGAGCAATTTCAATCGCAAAATCATGCTCAACTATGCCGCATATGTAGGGCTGATGATCATAGCCTTCGGTTGGCTCACATTTGCGTTGCACGATGAACTGATGATCGGCGAGAAAGCCGCGATGTATCTAGCTGCAGTAATCGCAATTTTCTGGATTCTGAGACTGCTGGTAGATCGGTTTTACTTTAGCGACACTGACTGGCCGAAGGGACCTGAATTTGTTATCGGTCATGCGCTGCTCAACACACTCTTCATCGCCCTGGCAAGTGTTTATTCATACGTGGTTCTGACCAATTGGTTATGGCTTCCCCTCTTGAGGCTGAAGACATGATCACTCAAAAAAAATCAAGCAAGGGTGAAAGAACGAAAGATCTGATTTTGCACTCCGCCATTTCCATGTTCCAAGAGCTGGGATATGAGGCGACGACCATGCGCGGCATAGCTGAAAAATGTGGAGTGGCGCTCGGAAATGCCTACTATTATTTCCCGTCGAAAGAGCACCTTGTTCTTGGATTGTATGCTTTGACTTTGGATGATCAGATAGCTGCGTGCCAACCGGTTCTCAGATCGGCAAGAACGATGAAGCGTCGCCTGACTGGTGTTCTGCATGCTGAATTAGCCGCGCTTCTGCCTTACAGGATGGTGTTGCGCTCACTCTTTCGATTTGGTGCTGATCCCGACAGCCCGCTTAGTCCCTTTGGTGCGGATTCGATCGAAATTCGACAGAAAGCGCAATTACTTTTCGATAGCGTTATTGTCGGTAGTCAGGAAAAAGTACCATCGGATCTGAGAGACGCTCTGCCTTACTGCCTGTGGCTTTATCATATGGGCATTATATTTTTCTGGTTGCACGATTCATCGACAGATCAGCAAAAGACGAAACGATTTATCGAATTATCCTCAGAACTCATTGTCACTTTCATTTTGCTTATGTCTGTGGCAATACTCAAACCAGTGCGTTCGACATTACTGAAGCTAATCAATGAGTTTCGGCTCGATGCCACCACGGGCGGCGCTCAGACTGTCGCACTAAAGAAGTGAATTAATTGGAGGCGCTATGGACACTGCATTTCTGGAAATGAACCTGCGTTTAGTCGGCAGCATTCTTGTTGGTGTAGCGATTCTTCATTTTGGATTGCCGAAAAAATTCGAGTGGGCGACTGACCTTCCCAAACTCACAGGCTTTAATCGACATATGTTTGTCGTGCAATGCTTTTTCGTAGCATTCAACTCGTTCTTGATGGGCTGCATCTGCCTCTTCGTTCCAGGATGTCTGCTGGTGCGAAGTCAGGCAGGACTGGTGCTTTCATTGTGGCTTACCATCTACTGGGCGGCGAGATTATGGTGCCAATTTTTCGTTTATCCCAAAGAGCTTTGGGTAGGCAAGAAATTCGAAACATGCATGCACATATTATTTAGTTGTATCTGGATTTATGTGGTGGTTTGCTTCGCTAACGCACTTATGTTGCAGAATTCAAATTGACCCGACCCGGGTTTCTTGGCTGAGCCAATGTTCTTGACAAAACAATCCATTAACGCTCACTCAGGGATCAATCTTCAGACTGATTGATTGACACTCATTTGATCGGCTAATATGCCTCTGTGATCTATTTTTATCGCACCTGCATGGCAGTCGCTGTCTGGCTTTTGACAAAAGCCATTGGATACCGCCTGCCCAACTGTATTATCGCTCTCATCCTTTGCCAGAGCGCTGCCTACAGCCAGCCCACTGCACCGACTCACTCCGATGGTGCTGCCGGGATCGTTTCGCCCAAAGAGGCAACGGATGCACGAGCGCCGGATCGGTCTGATGCTAACGCTGATAACGTGATGTCCGCCGATGCTCGAGAGGTTGCCGAGCTGACAGGAATTTTCACACTGCACGAGCGCCTCTTGGCGGAACAAAAAAGAATGCCAGTTCCGAAATCTGGCGATCCCCTGCAAGACATAAGAATGCACCAAAAAATCATCTACTTGCACGAACAAATTTCTCAGTACTACCAAACAACCGATTCCGACTGGCACTCGGTCGTCGCCAGGCTTGATTCCGAGCTGTCCAAGCTCAACGACCTCAAAATCATGGTTTCGGATGAACACGCCAGGGCGCAGCACCGAACCACTTTCACCAACCTCTTCAGTGGCGGAGTAACCAAAATTGGTGGGTACACGACCGCACTTACGAAGACTTCCGCTATACCGACCAATGTGCTGGAGGTGTTTGACGGCACGGTGCAAATGGCGCTTTCATCCTTGATGCTCCGTCAGGAGGGGCGCGAACGAAAAATGAGCCGGCTTTTCCCAGAGACTTTACTGTCTTTCCTGAGCTCGGGCGATCGGATTCCAAAAGCCTATCCAAGCAGTGTCTGGGAATACTTGAACCATCCCTTGCCGGGGCGTCAAGATGGAAAAAATAGACGACAATTAGTAATCGATGCTTGGATCGGTATGGGACGGGTCATTGCCAATACTGGGCGTGCAAATACTGCAGCGACAAGCGGGTCGCTGCGACCCAGTCCCGCAGCTGAGAACAACATTGAGATCACCATGGCGATGATGTCTGATATCAA
Organism: Candidatus Melainabacteria bacterium; assembly: GCA_003151275.1. The sequence continues at coordinate 25,221 of PLXC01000027.1, read as the reverse complement.
AGCAGTGTTATCCGGCATGGAAACCAGCATGGCTGAGTTGAGCCGAACGTTGAAGAGCTCCTACGCCAAAGATCCGGAGTTGTGATGTCAACGCTTTTTCTTCTCTTTTGATTTCTCAGACAAACTGCGGACATATGCGATCAGATCGGTGAGATCGCTGTCTGACAATCGATCGGCGCTGAAACTCGGCATCGCTGTGCCTGGTACTCCAGAACGAATCACATCGGCAATCTGTTTGTCTTCCGGATAACGCTGCTTAAATGAATCGCCACATATAGGTCTGTTCGGCACTATGACGTTCTGACCATTCTGATGGCATGTGAAGCACTGCACGTCGTGAAAAATCTGAATTCCTTTTGCCGCATTACCTGTAGTGGCGTCTGCAGCAATAACTGGAGACACCAAAGTAGCTGACAGCAATGTGATGGCAAGTGGAATGCTCAGCCTCACGGGCTAACAAGTTCTGTGAGAATTGGTTTGTGGCTGTGCATGTTTTCCCTCATTAAATCCTATTTCCCGGTTCGTGCAATCTTCTAAAAGTTTACCAAATACAGCAACTGTCTGCCGCATCCGAAAAAGCCAAACTCACTAGTTTAATTGCTCAAATCACCACCAGCAGTGCTCGATTACATACCTAATCTTCTTCTCGCTCCTGCGACAGACACGACCATTTTGTCTACGGACTCGGGAGATCGGGCGATTTATCCACTATCCAGGACAGCATTTTTCATATCAACTTCCTGATTTTACTGGTTACGTCGCCTGCGTACACTGGACCGTGACCGGACAGCAATAGTTGCGCTGGCAGATCTAAATAGCGCTTGAGACTTTTGTTTTGCGTCGAGCGATCGAGTGTAAACCATGGCAAACCCACGCGAACAGCACCCATACTAAAGAGCAGATTGTCGCCGCAGAATAGGGCTTGTTCGTCTGCGTCCCATAAGCTGATGCTGCCTGGCGTGTGACCGGGTGTATGAATGACCTTGAGTCTGCCTAGCTTTTCACCATCTGCCACCGGCTGCACGCGCTCGATTGATGGTGAATCGAGAGAACGAAGTAGTCGCGCGGTGCTCAGTACGGCCCTACAGATCAAAGATCCCTTTTCGTTGGCCATCGTGCGCTGCCCTTGCAGGAAAGGAATCTCGCTCTGATGCGCCATGACGATGGCATGCGTTTTGCCGGCCAGTTCGTTTGCTGCACCGGCATGATCGGGATGCGCATGCGTGATAAAGATGCGGCGCAGCGGATGACCGATGCTTTCAATGGCGGCGAGAATATATTTGGTGCTCCATGGGTGACCTGCGTCGATTAACGTCAGACCGTCTTCCTCCTTCAGGAGCCAGCAATTGGTCGGCGTTGGATAGTGAAAAGAAATCTGCCAAATCGAAGGTCGTATACGTTGTACGACATGCTGCGTGCTCTTCTCAAGCTGCTCATAATTCTGCACTAGCAGATCTCCGAGTTCGGGCTGAAGCTTGATTATGCCCTGACGCATGATCGCAATGCAAGCTTGGGGTATAAAGCTCAAAGCCCTGTGCATTGACGGCGATATGAGGGTCGACATTTGTCACCAGACGTTCTGATAAGAATTGCCATCTTTGTAGCGATAGTTTTGGTGATCGCTCTTGCGGTTGCTCGCCCCGTCACTGCGCGTGTGAGGTTCTGGGGGGCTGAGGTGAAGAAAGTGCGCGGGGGCGGCTATGTGCCTCCGGCGCCTTATTTTCTCACCGAAATTTTGATGCGCAGCGTTTGTGTATTGCTGGGATTTTTCGAAGTAGGTCCCATTCGCATTTTGGGGCGCCATCGGCTGCCGGAAAGTGGTCCGATGATTATCGCTCCATTCCACGCAGATGCTGGTGATGGCTCTGTCGTATCCGCGTTGCTCGGTGTGCGACCAATGTACTACTTGATTCGCACCACAGAAGTGCTGGGGGTGCGCGGCTGGATTGGTGCCATGACCGGGGCGATTGCTGTTGACGAAGAGAGTCAGGAGGGACGCACCAGGGCATTCAAAGCCACAGTCTCGGCTCTGCAAGGCGGCGGCAAGAACGCGTGCATTGTTATCTTTCCCCAGGGGCAACTCGTATCGGATGAAGAAGTTCGCAGAGCAGATTTCAAATCGGGCGTTATGCTAATTGCAAAACTAGCAGCCAGAAAGAGGAAGGAAGGAATCTGGATCGTTCCTGTCGGTGTGCACTACCGAACCGAGGCGCACGAAGCGACACTCTTCCACAAGTGGATCAATGCACTTGGTTTCAAGAAATTTCGCAATCTCTTCGGGCAGCAGAACTACGGTGCCTACGCCATTGTCGGCAAGCCCTTCAAGGTCACTCCCAAGGCTGCTGATCTGGAGGAAGTGCAGAAAGGTCTCGTTCTTGCAGACGATGCCGATAAGGCAACGGATACTTACGTTCAGCGTTTACAGATTTTGCAGAAGGCAGCCAAGTTCAAATCAGCACAAAGACGCATTAAGCACCACAGGCTAAGCTAGTGAGGCAGAGTCCACTCCTCATCGTCGCATCCAACATTCCTTGAGACGATCTCGTTGTAGCCGGTCTCTGCCACTATATATGGTGCACTGACAGCATGTTAATCAGTGGCAATTCCCCATCCTGAAAGATCCTGAAAGATTCTGAATGAACTCAGCATGATCAAAGATTAGAGTAATGTGAGTAAACCGAGAAGAGGCTATGCGCAGCCGCCTTATCCATACATACACAGCTGGGGAAGCTGCCTCTCTAGCAACTAATGAGAATTTTTAGAAATCGTCAAAGTCATAAACCATCACTCAGCAAAACCTCTAAGAAATCGAAAAATCAGTCCATCAATCATCATTCAACAAGACTTAAGAACAAGTATACTATCGCCATGGCGATTGATTCGTATCCCGCAGGTGTTCTGCTCGTAATATTGTTCGCGGCCATTTCGGTGGCTGGACTAATCCTTGTGCGCGGTAAAGTCAAACCTGAATCGCTGCACGAGTCGCACGAGGTGGCAGGCTACATGATATCTATCGTGGGCACCATGTATGCGGTCTTGCTTGGTTTGGTGGTCGTCGATGCCATGGCCAAGTTTCAAGACGCACGCACCAACGTGCAAAATGAAGCAAATAGTGTTGCCGATGTTTTCTTGCTGTCAGAGAAATATCCACCTCCAAAGGAGCGACAGATCAAAGATCTTTGTCTGCACTATGTTCAGCGAGTCATCGATGTTGAATGGCGGGCTATGGACGACGGTAACATTGATCCGGAGGCTCGCCGTACGGCAATCGAGCTGATTCGAGCAGTTCGAGATTTTGAACCGACAACGCAGGCACAACAAGAAATCTACTCGATTGCAGTGCAGGAAGTATGCCAGATCTGGGATTGCCGTCGGGCACGCACCAATACATCTCAATACGGAGTGCCACCTGAGGAATGGCTGGTTCTTTTCATTGGCGCCGTGGTGACGATTGTATTTACATATTTCTTTGGCTTGAAGAACATACGTATACAGGTGGCGATGACCGTCATGTGCTCCGTATTGATTTCTCTCAATATGTTGCTTGTGCTCTGGTTCGGCTACCCATTCTCCGGTGATCGAAAAGTACATCCCGAGGCTTTCGAAGTTGATAAACTGATCTTCCTAAACCAACTCGGCATTCATGGTGAAGTTGGGAAAAACAGAAGCTAGATTCACAGTTCACTTAAGAGATTGGCAGTCGATTACGAAGCGGTAGCGCACGTCGCTCAAGAGAACTCGTTCGTATGCTGCGTTAACCTGCTCGATGTCGACCACTTCTATATCCGAAACAATGTTGTGCTGGCCACAGAAATCGAGCATCTCTTGCGTTTCGGCAATGCCGCCGATGTGCGAACCGGATAATGTGCGACGTTGTCTAATCAGCGTCGATGCATTGACCTCGGGCGCTTCCGGCGGCACGCCCACAAGCACCATTGCCCCTTCCAGTTGCAATAACTCGAGATACTGATTCAAGTCCAACTTCGCGGAGACCGTGTTGATGATCAGATCAAATCTGCGCACCAGTTTCTGAAATGTCGCGGGATCAGCGGTGGAGAAATAGTCTTCGGCGCCCAGACGCAGTGCGTCAACTATTTTCTTGGGACTGCGACTCAAAACTGTCACTCTTGCACCCATGGCTTGCGCGAATCTCACAGCCATGTGACCGAGCCCGCCCAGACCGACTACAGCGACTGACTTTCCAGGACTGACCTTCCAATGTTTGAGTGGTGAATAGGTGGTTATGCCGGCACACAACAGTGGAGCTGCCGCATCGAGGGGTAGCTTAGAAGGGATGCGAAGGACATAGTCTTGGTCAACAACTATGCTGCCCGAATAACCGCCATAGGTGGGTGTCTTACCGTCCCTCTCGAAGCTGTTGTAAGTGAAGTTCGGGCCACGCTCGCAGTATTGCTCGTAACCATCCAAACACGGATTGCATTCTCTGCAAGAGTCAATCATGCATCCCACTCCGACATGATCGCCTGGACGAAACCGCGTGTCTGCGCCGGTTTTTTCAACGATGCCGGTAATCTCATGACCGGGGACCATGGGAAATGTAGAGCCACCCCATTCGTTTCTAACCTGGTGAATGTCGGAATGACAAATGCCGCAATACTTGATTCGTATGAGGACGTCGTTCACTCCTAACGGTCTGCGCTCGATTTCGAACGGGCGTAAAGGCTCTCCTGCAGCCATTGCTGCATAGGACTGCGTTCTTGTATTGGTGTGAATTGCGTCGGTAACACTTAACGAGTTGTATGCATCTTTCATCGACAGTACCCCATTCTTTTTGAACCTTGAAGAATTGTTTGGATAATTCCGCTTGTTGATCGCCAGGAGTGACGCTGCTTCAAGCTGCTGGCTTAAAGCAATACAGCCAGCGAGTTTTCTGCTCATCCGTCAGTACAGCGATCATCAGTTGCAAGGTGTTCGAAGTTGGTTCTTGAGTTTTGAAAACATACGCAGTGTGCGGATTCCATCTTTCGTTAAACGAAATACGCGAGCCGGCTGCTTCGTATTGCCTGGCTTCACCGGCAGGATGCCACATATTTGTCGTAACTAGCATTGTCAAATCTCCCCGTCACTATCTCAACTGCGGTCAAGCTAAGCCCCGACCGCTGTTTGAATTGAATTCGTCCCCTCGACAATTACCAATGTACAGACGATGCTGGCCAGCGTCCAATATCTAGAAGCAATGCCATTCATAGGGCCAGCCAATGACTCAGAGATGGCACCGAAAAGCCCGACCCCGCTTGACTTCCAGGGCACCGGCTGATCAATTCTTCCGTTGCCCTCGCCATGGCTCTATACTTTAGGATTGGCCACATACGAAGAGGATTCAACGTAATGGAGTTGCGGCACATTCGTTACTTCGTCAAGGCAGCGGAACTGTTGCACTTCACGCACGCAGCAGAATCTTTGTACGTCACGCAGCCGACGCTGTCCAGTCATATCCACCAGCTGGAAGGAGAGGTCGGCCTGCCGTTGTTCGACCGCAGCCAAAGAAACGTGCGTCTGACCGAGGCGGGCAAGGTCTTTCTTGAGCGCGCCCAAAAAGCATTGCTAAACTTGGACGTGGCTAAAGAGCGCATAGACGATCTAAAAGTGCTCGCCGCCGGCACGCTTCGAGTGGCAGCCCTTCTCACGTTCGGGCAAGAAGTCTTGCCGTTGTGGATATCGACTTTCAACGCAACCTATCCGAACATTCGCATCATTGTCGCCACTGGCACTTCTGACTTTATACAAGAGCAAGTCTTAGCCGGAGACGCCGACCTCGGACTTTCCTTTGTTTCCTCATCATTAGAGCCCCTCCACGGCGAAACCCTGCTTGAAGAGGAAATCTGTCTCGTCGTGAGCGAGAACCATCCTCTTGCATCACGCAAAGAAATTGAATTGACTGAACTGAGTGCAATACCACTGGCGCTGGTGAGCAAACAATGGACAGCGCGCCGCCTCGTCAACTCGGTTCTGGCTGAAAACGGAGTTGCCGCCAACGTTGTCATCGAAATAGATGACCTGCAAGCACTGCTGCAGATTACTAGTGAGGGAAACGTGGCTGCCCTTCTAGCACAATTTGTGGTGGCAGATTTTCCCGGACTGACGCTCGTTCCTATCGCCGGCAAGCCGCTTAAGATCAATTACGGAGTAATCTGGCATGGACAAGGACACCTCAGCCCGGCTGCTCAGGCCTTCCTGGAACACATTAGACAACAGCACACGAACCCTAATTCGAGTGCGACAAAATAACGGAAGTAATCAGCGTGGAACTTCGGCACATTCGCTATTTTATTCGGGCTGCAGAATTGTTGCACTTCACTCATGCAGCTGAATCATTTTACATTTCGCAGCCGACGCTTTCGATCCACATCCAGCAGCTAGAAGAAGAGCTGGGGCTACCTTTATTCAACCGCATTGGGCGTAACGTCCGTCTGACAGAAGCAGGAAATGTTTTCCTGGACCAAGCGCGCAAATCGGTGCGAGAACTGGACATCGCTATGGAAGAAATTGCCGATATGAAAGGGCTTAAGAGCGGCACGCTGAGACTTACCGCCTTGCTTCTTTTCGGACAGGAAATTTTGCCGACCTGGTTGGCGAAGTTCAACTGCAGTTATCCGAACATTCAAATCATGCTCAAAACAGGTCCCTCGGAACAACTCGAGGAAGAACTCTTAGCAGGGCAAGTGGATCTGGCTCTGTCATTTGTACCGCCCTCGAGCGAAGATCTAGCTTACGAAAAATTGTTTACGGAACAGATATTTTTCGTTGTCGGAGAACAGCATCCGCTAGCTGGGCTCGCCGAGATCACTCTCTCTGAACTATCGACAACACCTCTGGCGGTCGTCAGCAATCGAACAGCAGCGAGAAAAGTGTTGGATAGAGTCTTCGCCGAGCAGAAGCTGGAACCCAAAATAATGATCGAGATCGATGATTTGCAGGCACTTTTGAAGATCGCCGGCGCAGGAAATGTCGGCACTCTGCTCGGGCGACTTGCGGTCAGAAAGTATCCGAATTTGCGACTAATTCCAATTGCAGATGCCTCAATCACACTCGACTTCGGAGTCTTGTGGCACAAACACGTTCACCTCAGTCCACCGGCCAGAACTTTCCTTGAATATGTCAAACGTGAATGCCACAACGAGCCCATTCACCAGATTGTCTCTGAGGAACAGGAATGAAAACGGCTTCTATGCTGGCTGATTCTGGAAACTGCTTCAACGATCATCAGTTATTTCGATATCCGCTCGAAATTGCCTTCTTTCCTTCTCCGACATTGTTAGGCCCATAAGACCGCCTGTTAAATTCGCCATCCAGTAGTGCTTTTGGTAAGCTTCTACAAAGCTCTGCCACTGCTCGTCTTTCGAGTTGCCTGTCTTGAGAAAGTGACCAAACAAACTCAATTCGAGTTCAAAGGCGGTCTTGTCCCAAATGCACCAGATCTGAAGCGCCGTACTTACTTTTAAGACACAGTCGATTTTTGTTATTTCAAGGGAAGTAATGGTCAATCGGGCGGGCATGGCAGAAGGCTTGGCAGATGACAGAACGGCAAAGAGACCGCCACGATGACCGGACAGGCTGTTCTCGTCTTGAGACATCGTCATGCCATGTTTCGTCCAGAAAGCAGATGCTTCTTGTTGAATCTCTGAGTTCCATTCTGGAATGCCAATTGTTCGTGCGATGGTTACGGGCATTCGATTATAATTGCGATTCTCTAGGGATTTGGCTTTGTATTATTTGGGGTCAATGATTCGTTGTTATCTGCCCACTTTAAAGGTCGATCGAAGTGTGTTGGTCTTCCGAAGGCTTGAATGACTCCAAATCCCATTCCAGCAAGAACCATCAGCGCCGCGACAATCGCCCCAGCCATCCAAATTTTCCCCAGGTTCAAACCAATTGTGGAAACTATCTTTTGATACCAGATTGCATCAAAACAAGCAGCTCCCAGCGCAAGCAGGGGAGTGATGACGACGACCATGGCCAGTTCAACGACGGCAGTATGCATGGTGAATTCCTGATGGTAGCACCATCATACCCCGGTCCAGGCGGATTTGGAGTGGCCGCGCTTGGTCGATTTAGCCCCAAAACTCGTGACTATCCGTCGAAGTGGTTCGCTCCATGCCAAACGATAAGAACTGAGAAACGCATTCCTAAAAAGTTCGCCACCAGATGCAGTGGCGGTTAAAATGGACCTAAACTTTTGATGCAATGATGGTGGAGTTCTGGAAGAGTCGAGAGTCAACGAACTGAGTAGTTGCCATCACTCGGCGGCTTGTTTCAATCTTCGCACTAGCCACGAGTATTGCTACGTGCCGTTTGTCTGGGCGCAAGCACACAATCCCAAAATCCCACGCGATGTTATGAAACCACTTAGATGTCGACGAGACCGAATACCAGTTGCTCTGTTTCGCGGCACTATGGACATCATCAAATGTGGCACTGGCGCCGACACCGGACAGCGCCGCCAACCACTGCCACGCGGCCAGCCGCCCGTAAGCACCGTTCTCGCCCGGAGGATACGCACCACCGTTGGAAGCCGCTCCGAACATCATGGCAAAAATACTATCGGCTGGAACGGCGTCGACCTTTACTTGGCGCGGAGTCGCACCGGCGAGACACTCTAGTCGCAGCTTCAACAATTGTTTCGTGGAAACATCAGCGGCGGAAATGACGGAAGAGATTTCAAACAATTTTGCTTCGAATTTGCCATTGGAGTGCTTCTTCCAGGAGCACACGCAGCGCGCCGCAGCATCCTGGTTAAATGGCAACGATAAAGTCGTGAAGGGCTTTTCGGGAGTGCTGCGCGAGGGCTGCTTTTCCAATGTCCCTTGAACGGACGTGGACGGCAAGTGAGCGACACTACCGCCGGTGCTGTAGCTGGGGAAAGAAATGGACCGTTCGATGTCCATCCGAAGAAGCGGAAGCCAAGCAAGCGGGTGGTTTTGTTTCATGAGTTTTCGCCAAAATGTGCTTATCGGTTCGACAGCGTCGTAGTCGGCACCTCTCGCGACGGATTCCTGAATCAGCGGCGTGATTACTTCGAGGAATTTGTGGTCTGCTATATGCCGGACAATGAGCGCTTGCGTTAACTCAGGCGCGAGTGTCGATGCAATCACCGACGCCATGCGCAAAGGATTCCGTTTGGCTTCGAGTGTTAGCTCTAGTCCGGTATCGATCTCTTCAGAGTCGTTGGATTGACAAAGCTCCTCGATGACGTCGGCCGATCGTACAAAACCAACGCCACCTGACACAGGACTTTCGGAGACGATTCGCTGCATGTCGTAGCCACGTTCCCTTGCTATTATTTTGACGTCAGCCAACTTTGTTTTCTGTAAGAAGTCGCGAGGCAATGGAAGTTGTTTTCGAAGGGACTCTTCCCGAACTCCTAATGGAATTGCAGCGAGCAGCTCCTGCTGGGACGGGAAGGAAATTGAGTACGATACGACCAACGTGTGTCCGGAGATACGCGCTGCGGTGCCGGTCTTCCGAAACAGCCTCTCAAACTCGTTAAGATCTTTTCCCGGCATCTGCAAGGAAAAGCCGTTCGAATAGTCTAGTGGTTTGGCTGCGCTCAACTGCGGCCAATTCGCGAGCCATGAAACAGTTTTACTTCCGGTGCCCTCAGGGAGAGAAACCTCGAAGTGATCAGGTATCCAGGGATGTGCATCCTTAGGCTCAAAATAATGCGTCTCATACCAGGCACCAATTGCGCTCTGCGGAACTTCGCCGCCGCTAAACAGTGGACTGGGGCACTGGATCGCCGGCACCGAAGTCGAATACGAAGCAACTTTGCCACTTCCAGTTTTCTTTGCTGAAATGGAACCATACATCGAGAGCTGGCGCATCCACTTTCCGTCGTTAAAGAGGATGAGGCTGTTTGATTGGCCTTCGGCCTCGCTGAACGCAAAATTGGCTTTCACTGCAGGGAGTTCGGTGACGATCTTTTCGAATGTCTGCCATGCTTCGTCGTCGACTGTACCAGTTATGAAGCCTCCATGGCGATTCTTGCGATCTCGGTAGATTACGGTTCGGTTTGAATAAAGCGCAAAACGAATGGGAGTGCCTTCCATGTCTGCGGAGCCTGCATATTCCAACAGACCCAGTATAGTTTTCGGCCCAGGTGACGTCTGGCAATTAGTGTTTAGTTCGGAACTTTGCACGATTGCACCTACAAGCCAAATGGCTAAGAAGAAAATCAGAGAATACAAGAAACTACTGCAACGGATCATTTAGTTTATTTGCGTCCGGCTCTAACAACTACGGCAACTAGCGCTTCCGTCCTGACCGGTAGCTCAACTTTAGGCATAGGCACAGGCATTATTGATCTCTCCCGACTCAATCTATCTCGCTCCACAGCTTTGCGACTGTGAACAGCTCAAGGTGTTTTACGTTGCTTGTCGCAATGACCGTTTCATCCTGATCAGTTGAAACGGTGAGAGCCTGTGCAGCTAATATTGCGTCTGCATCGAGTTCGGAATCACCTGCCGTCGGTTTTCCTTTCTTTCGCACCATCGCCCAAAGTTCCGCTGCTTTTAACATGGCATCCGATGTAATTGGTAAGAAACCCAGCTGCTTCCGCAAAAGGTCCAATCTACGCAACCCAAGCGTTCTGTCGCAGCAGTTCCCTGCGCACTTCATAGTCCGATATCTCCGGCACTTTCATCTCATTGCCCTGTTGCATCATAAGAGTCACCCATTCAAGAATGTCTCTGTTCCTGTCCGCTCGTGGATGACTGATCATCCCCAGCGGTCCAGCATCCAGCAGAATGAGTTTACTCATCAAATAACTTGTGAGACTTCGAGTGATTCTCGTTCAATGCTCGTTTCAAGTCTGGCCAAGTCTCTTCGTCGTAGCCAGACGAATCTTGCAACCAGTCTTCAAAAAGGTGTTTGACTTTTCTGACGCGCGAACTCTCGGTCCTGGGCAAATTACTAGGACGACCTTTCTTTACGGCTTCTTTCTTTCCTGCGGAGTCCATGTGGAATACCCCGGACTTGGTTTGAGTACTATTTTACCAGAGGATGTTTGTGCGCAGACGACAACCGGACTAAGCTGCCAGAGGCAGGCATTCAGAATGTTTGGACGGTTTGGTGCCTTGAGCCAGGCATTACCGGGAGGGAACCGTTGGTTATGCAAGATACAGAGCGCTCGGTCGCGCTCAGGAAACGCCTGAATTTCGTACCATTCTCTGAGGCGTCTGAGCGTATGGCAACTCTGCCACCACATATGGTTTTCTCAAAGTTATCGACGTTTTCCGAATTCTCCTGTGCAAAGGGGCCCAAAAGGGGCCCCGTGCAAAATGTTGAATCTCGAAAAACTTAGCGGGCGACGAGTCTCGAACTCGCGACCTACAGCTTGGGAAGCTGTCGCTCTACCAACTGAGCTACACCCGCAGGTAAATACAAGTCTACCACTAGCTTGAACTCCGATTATTATCATCCCGCATCTGGATAAGAAACGGATTCACAAAGGCTCACAACTTTAAGGCATCAAGTCCACACGAGCAAAATGCAGGGCAACCTTAAACTTCGGTTGGATCCTCCCGGACTTTACAAATATCGCTCAGTCAAATGTAGACTTACTATGACGTTACGAAGACCGACTGACATTGAATCATAAGAAAAGTGAGTGGTGGCTTCGATTGAAGCTTGCGGCGCAATTGCCAGCCGAGCGGACGGTCTAGTGACATCCTTATCGACTGACCTGGATGAATCTTGTAGACTAGGGGTAACATCAAATGAGTTTCTAAGATGCCCAAGGTTCTGATAGTTGAGGACGATCTGGTATTTTCTTACCTGATCCAACACCATCTTGAACTGAATCACTATTTAGTCGAGGCGGTCAAAACTGGGCAGGAAGGCTTAAAACACCTGGACTCCGGCGTTTACGACCTGGCTATCCTCGATTGGATGCTCCCGGACATGCTTGGCGTCGAAATTTGCAAACAATTCCGCTCAGCAGGCGGCTCCACACCGATTCTTCTTTTAACAGCGAAGAATAGCTCGGAAGAGAAAGCGGTAGGACTCGACTCAGGCGCAGACGATTACCTCGTTAAACCATTTGATCCAACTGAACTCATGGCCCGACTGCGCGCACTGCTACGACGCCCCGTAGGTTTCGCCGGCAAGATGCTAAAAGTGCAAGACGTCGCAATGGACACATCTACTTTCAGAGTGACACGAGCTGGGAAGGAAGTCGATCTTGCCTTGAAAGAAATTGCCATCCTCGAATTACTGATGCGACATCCGAATCAAAGGTTCACTGCTGAGGCTCTGTTGCAGAGAGTTTGGCGATCAGACGCTTCTGCTTCAGTTGAAACGGTTCGCACACACATGAAGACTTTGCGCAAGAAGCTCAGCGATAGCAACGAAAATCCATTAATCAGAACAACTCGTCATCTAGGTTATAGAATCGTGGACAACAACAGCTAGTTGCCATTATCGACTTTGATACTGCATTACGAATATCCAACATGTAGACCATATAAGTCAGGGCAAGATGACTATGATTTACTAATCAAAACCCGAAAGGCTTGCTACGCATAGACAATCAGGACAACTTCACGCTCGCTTCACGTAGCGTTCAGCCACACTTCCCGTTGTGGCACTAGACTGGAAGTGTTGAATAAGATTTCGGCTTAGGCAGCAACGTTAATCCGCCAAGCTTTCCTCACTTATCCGAATCCCCATTACTCCGGAAGGTCTCAAAAACATGACTCAAGCTGCAAAGAAAGGCAAAGCCACCAACCCAGAAACTGAATTGCTCCATGAACTAGGCGAAGTCGTCAGAAAACGTAGACTGGCACTCGATCTCTCTCAAGAAGAATTGGCCGGACGCGCCGGCGTGCATAGAACTTATTTAAGTGACATCGAAAGAGGAGCACGGAACATCACGATTACGGTGCTTGCACGATTGGCAGATGCGCTTGAAGTCAAAGTTTCAAGACTGTTCAGACTGACTGAACAGCACGGCTTTGAACACCCCGCTAAAGCTCGCAAATAAGCTGATCGAAGGCATTTTAAAAGGCGCATCGCGGATGCGCTTTTTTATTGATTTGCGCGCTTCGCTTGATTAATGACGTTTTCTTCCAAGAGACGAGTCAAGTGTCTCTGCCAGGTTTCAACGTTCTCATAGTTCTTGCCGTAGTCGAACAGAACATTTTTGCCTTTGGATTTGCTGGTGCATTTTAGTTTCCATCTGTTCGCGTTAACAGGATTAATTTCAACTTCCAATTCTTCACCTGCAGACCGCCAGCTGGTTCCGGTCGCGGCTCTGGTAATTAAATGTTCGGTATCATCAGACACGTTAGTCACGTAAGGCACTACCAGTAGTGCCTGGCGGCAGGCGGAAATAATTTCTTTATTGGTTCCATCCACCTCGATTTCTCGAGTTTGTTCTAACTCCCAAACCTCTCGGTACAGCCCTTTGGCTAGAAATAAGTGAGCGCTCAAATCCATCGGCAACAAAATGCCGACGATTATAGCCGAGAAAAGCAATCCGACTATCAAACCAGCCTTCCAGGCGAACTCGAACGCGTGCGGCGTGACACTGAAAATGACACAACAAATGAAGATGAATAATCCAACCCCACCGCCAACGCCGAGAGTGCAGACTACAATCGCTCGAATAATTCGCGCAAAATAGCGTTGCATGTTACGATTCTGCGGATTCAGGTGCTAATGGTTCTGGCTCGTGATCTTGTTTTATGTACCATTTCAGAAATCGAAAGAGCATATATATCGGTGGCAAAACCACCATTAGACCAAACAACTTTTCAATCTTGCGAAACATAATTAGATATCCCCATCGTCGGTCAGGTTGCAGGATTCCTCATCATCGCTCAGCTTTACGCCTTCAGCGGTGATGTCTTGAACATCAACTGATTCCAGCTCAAGTTCTTCAACGTGAATGTCTGTGGTGGTTATGGCGACTTCATGCGCATCCATAGACTCCAGAAGAGCATCTACGCTCTCCGACATTGCCAGCTCGGCTTCTGCAGCGGCTGCCGCTTTGCCCATTGCCAGAGCGACTCGGGCAGCCGTCTTATCGGCAGCGGTTCTGCGCGGATACAAGCGCGCCCGACAATCAGAGCAGAAGCAATAACTGCCTTCCCCAAGGTGGCTGAAGTCTCCAACCTTAAAACCAACTGGAAGGTACACCCTCATTGCCACCATGCGTCGTTCAAGTCCTTTCAGCTTGCGCTGATAAACCTTCACATACTCATGACGACACAGTTTTACTGGTTTTTCCACCGGCAGTTCTGGTTGTTCTGGTTGTTCTGCTATTTCTTCAATCATCAAACTTATTAAAACACGCTCCTTATCTATTGTTGCTTAACGACCGGAAACTCTTTCAAGAAATGACCTCTCCAAAAAATGATTACCGCCAGCTGATGCTCCGGCTTGACGATATTTGGACAAGAGAAATAGAGGGAACGAGACGAATCCTCAGGAAATGGCTGAGACTCTGGCGTGGCGACAGGCAAGCTAACAGTGCCGCACTGGCGACGCACCGTGTTATCGAAGAAAACGGCAGTGAGGGATAGGTCGCCCACTGCTTTACCCGAGATATTGCGGATTTTGATTTCGCCTTCCGGCGTTAAGCTGCCCTTGGCCAACCAAATTCTGGACGAACTAAGCGCAACCGGTGGCACACGAGGGTCATCAACTCGCACGGCGTTCTTTTCTTGTTTATCGATCAGGTCGACTTTGTCGTCTTTGGTGATAATGCCCAACTGCTCAGCTACGCGCTCGGCATGCCCTTTCACAGAAGCAGCTTCTTGAAACTTTTTCTGTTTCATTAAAAGCGCACTCCAATCTAAAAGCACCGCTTCCAGCTGTTTGAGCAGCTCTGGTTTGGGTCGAAGATCACACGCATCTTCAAACGCCCGCACCGCACCGGCGTAATTTTCAAGCTTGAGATTAACTGCCGCAAGCAGTTGATAGTTTTCTACACTCTTTTCCTTGTCGGTCAGGTCAAGAAGAGCCTCTTGGGCGCCCTGGTAATCCTTGGTTTGACAGAGCAAATCAATCAAACGATGGCGCGCTTCCAAATTATTTGCATCAACTGTAGTGACACTCTTATAATTCTCAATTGCTTTGTCTGGTTGCTCGGTGCGAGAATATATAGCAGCCAGAGCCATTCTCGTTAACGGTTCATCCGAAACACTGAGACTCTTGTTGAGCAAATCAATCGCAGAAGCATCGTTTTTCTTCAATTCAGCAGTTGCGGCTAGCTGTCTGTAGGCTTCGCTTAAACGGTGCGGAATTGCACTCTTTTGAGGCTCTTGCAATTGGTCGGAAAATTTTCTGGCTAATTCGAGATGGGCAACAGCCTGCTCGAGTTGATTCTTCGCCAGGTCATGATCGGCCCACTTGGCATAAAGATTGCCCCGCCCCGCACTAAGTTCTTGAGGAGGACAGGCATTATTAGCCGATTGAAATAATTTCTCAGCTTCGTCAAAGTCCTCCTTACCTTCGTAGTAGTTAGCGTAAGACAAAACCACCGGCGATAAAGTCGGACCTTTGACATTCAAGCGAAGTGCTGTGTCCAATGCGGTTCGGCCCTCAGCCAGTCTGTCCGTACTCAAATAGACCTGAGCTAGCCAGGGAAATACTTCCGGATTTTCAGGGTGCTCTTTGGCTAATTCTTCCAACATCGGCAGGGCTGCGGCAGCTTTGCCCTGGCGAATCAAAGCGGCGGCGCGAGTGAATGGAGTTTCAGCGGGGCGAGTGAAATAATAAATTGCATAGATAATTGCAGAAACGACGAGCAAACCTATTAGAAAGCGCCAAAAGATAGAACCAGTTTTGGTGGCGGATTTACGCTGATCAATTCCAGGCTCGTTCAATCCTGTATCCGTCATGGTTTGAGATCCGAGGATAGCCTTATGCAACAAGTTGCTCGGCCTTGTGATATCTAGCAGGTGTCAAAGTTATCCGAGGATAGCCTATGCACACTAGTGGGGTCTATGCACTCTAGAGGGGTCTAGGCAGCGAAGCTGCTCGACTCCGCAAAGCTGCTCGGCTTATAATAACTTGAATATGGTCGTCGATATCAATCTAACGCCCACAGCCTCGCACATTGAAATTGCCCGTGCTCAAACGAACACGGCAGCGGGGTTACCTGAGCTTGCCAAGGCATTGCCGGCTCGCACTTGGGGCACACCAACCGAATGCGCTGCAGGCGCCATACTCGTGCACGGCTTGGGCGCTCATAGCGGATGGTTCGAAGCGCTCGGACGCCGGCTGAGAATTCGACGTATATATTCGCTTGCATACGATCAAGTTGGCTTCGGCCGGCGCAAAGAGGAAACTTTTAACTCTTATACGCAATGGTTGGACGATCTTGGCACTGCATACGCATATGCGCGCTCAACTATTGGCGACAAACCTCTCTACATCATGGGAAACAGCATGGGTGCAGTGGTTTCACTGCGTGCGATCAGCGATCAAACAGTTGACCCGACCGGGCTTGTCATGTTTTCGCCTGGATTCGACGGACATCCCGAGATATTCACCCTGCCCTTTCGCGTCAAAGCGTTATGGCAAGCTTTCACCGATCCTGACAGCGATGTAGTTCTGCCCTATTCACCAGAACTTGTGACCAGAGACCTGAATGTGCGGAACTGGATTCTCAACGATCCCGAGCGGCGATTCACCGTGCCAGCCCGCATGCTTCTTGAACTCTTGAAAATAACCAACGACATAAACAAGCGATCGCGTCAGATTAGTTGCCCTGTATTGATGCTAAACGCCGGTATCGAAAAAATCGTCAATCCCCGTGCGAGCGAAAAATTGTTCAGCCAATTGACGTGTCTAAAAGAAAAACACATCTATCAAGAAGCCTGGCATGACTTGATGTTCGATCCCGTCATCGACGAGATGAGTGATGAATTGGCACGCTGGATCTCACAAACATCCAAGTCAAACGGGAAACGAGTAAAAGCGGATTTCCGCAACAGCGTTTAGGCGCATTGATATCAGATACGGTGCCTAAGCAGAAGTTCGCCTTTTTGAGCTACCAAAGCTTAAAAGCACTCCAGACCTGATTGCTCACACTTTACTTCGTTAAGGATTCTTCACACTAGGAAGATGCCCCAATCTCATTGACAGCTCCGGAAAGGCTCACTGGTGCTGCGGAAAGCAAGCCGAAAGGGGAGCCTAATCTAATTCTAGAGCCTGTTCTTAATCAATCATTCTTCACCATTGACAAGCCGGGAACTGGCTATAATAAAGCGGCGTCTTACGACGTGGAATGCTCTAAGTGCCTACATCTATATACTTAGCTGGCTTTCAAGACAGAGAGGATTGACCGTGAAGCAAGGTCTCGCGACAAAGTTTTTCGAACGTGCCGTTCTCTTAAGCGACCGCGTCGCTGTTCGGTATCGAGAATCGAAGAGTCCCTACAAAACTATGAGCTGGACCGACTACAGTTCGCTCGTCAAAGAACTGGCGTTTGGACTGGCCGCACTCGGAGTCGACTCAGGCTCAAGCGTTGCAATTTTTTCTGCTAATTCAATCACATGGGTCGCTGCCGATATTGCCACCATTTGTAATGGCGGTATTTCAGTTCCAATTTATCCAACCAGCTCACAGTCTGATATCCAGTACATTCTGGACAATTCAGAGGCTCAAATTGTTTTTGTTCAAAACGAAGCTCTCTGCCGAAAAGTTTTGGCGGCAAAAGCCAAATTGCCGGCGCTGAACAAAATCGTATTGATCAACCCGCCCGACAAGTCTTTGACAGAATTGGCGCAGGAACTAGGTTTATCCGGTGATCAAGATTTGATTATCGGCGTCGAAGAGATATTGAATCTAGGGCGCGAGCTGAAAAACACACAGCCTGATTTGATCGATGAACGACTTGAACGCACCGAATTGGCTGACCTGGCGACAATCATCTACACGTCAGGCACGACTGGTACTCCCAAAGGTGCGGGACTAACGCACGCCAATATTCTTGCTCTGATCGAGTCTGTCAAAGTCACATTGCCCGTTGATGAGAACACGGTCTACCTGAACTATCTGCCGCTATCACACGTATTTGAACGAGTCTGCGGGGAATTCTATTGGATGGCATGTGCCGGTGAATATGCATTTGCGGAAAGCATCGAAGCAATGGGGAAAAATCTCGCCGAAGTTCAACCAACAATGATTCTCGTGGTGCCACGAGTTCTCGACCGCATCTTCTCCAAAGTGCGCATCGGCATCGAAGGCGCATCCGGCCGACGCCGAAAGCTGATCGATTGGTCAATTTCAGTCGGCAAAGAAGTTGTGCACAAAAAAGGCGAGGGCAAAAATCCATCGCCATTCTTGACGGCGAAACACTGGCTCGCGGAAAAGTTGGTGTTGGGCAAATTGCGCGAGAAAATCGGTCCTCGCCTGAAGCTTGTCGTCAGCGGTGGCGCTCCAGCATCAGCTCAACCAATCGAATTTTTCAATGCTATCGGCATCGATACATTAGAAGGTTACGGATTGACCGAAACAACAGCACCGGCTTGCGTCAATCGGCTGGGAAAAGTAAAAATCGGCACAGTGGGACCAACCTTGCCGTCAGTTGAACTAAAAATCGCAGAAGACGGAGAAATACTTTTACGCGGACCATCGATCTTCTCGGGATACTTCAAGAACGAGCAAGCAACTGCAGAAGCTTTCGAAGAAGGCTGGTTCAAGACTGGCGATATCGGAGTGGTCGACAAAGACGGTTATTTGAAGATCACCGACCGCAAGAAAGATCTGATTGTCAATTCAGCCGGCAAAAATATTGCACCACAACGTATCGAGGCGATTCTCAAAACGGTACCTTATGTGTCTCAGGCTGTTGCGTTCGGAGACAAGCAGAAATCACTTGTGGCGTTGCTTACTTTGGATGAGCAAGCGGTCATGGATTTTGGGCACGAACAGAATTGGGAATTCAATTCATATACTGATTTATTGAAACAGCCGAAGCTGAATCAATTTTTGCGCAAAGAAATTCAATCGCGTTCAGGACAGCTTGCCGACTACGAAGTGGTGAAGCGCTTTGCTGTTCTTCCTGAAGAGTTATCCGTTGATGAAGGCGAATTGACAGCCACGCTGAAAATTAAGCGCAATGTGATTTCGCAGAAATACAAGTCGGTCATCGAAGCACTCTACAAAGACGAGAATGTGGACGCGACTGCGTTGGTCGGTTCTTCACGCAAGTAAGAGAGAGCGGCTCATCTTGTAGCGAAGCTCGTCTTGTAGCGAGGCTTGTGTTATGCCGAGTGGGATGCAGGCACCGACCTCGTTCACCGCAGTTGACGTGCCCGGGATAAAGAGCCATGATAGAAATGGATTTACTTCACTCACCTTACTAAAAAGAAAATATGTCGCACTCTCTGCAAGAGGCTTACCAATCCTTAGGATTGGAGCCTGGTTGCTCATTTGAAAACGCAAAACTGCGTTATAGAAGTTTGGCGAAAACATCTCATCCGGACAATGCTTTGGCTCCGAATAAGAAACTTCTTGCTGAACAACAAATGAAGACATTCAATTTGCAGTTCGAAATTGTTGAGTCCCATTTTAAGAAGGATCACAGTGAGCACGCTACCTGCGCATGTAGGCAGTGGCAATCACTTACTAAAAACAGAGACACTTCGTCCAAAACAAACGCGGGTGCTGGGTCCAACGCAGGTTCTTCGTCCAGACCAGGCGCAACTACTTCATCAAAGACAAACGCGAGCGCATCGTCACACTCAAAACAAACTGCTCGTCCTAAAAGTGAACGAGTGCCAGATCCAAATTTCGTAGATCCATTGGCAGCTGAACGCATCATGCAGGATGCAGCTAGATCGATTTGGAGAAACAAGGTCGCTTACAAGAATCAAGAGCAGCAGAAGTCCGCATACAAAGCTCCAACTATCACCGATTTTATTTTGAAGCAATCGGAGTAGGTCCAAAAGGGGACACCACTTGTGGTGCCCCCTTATTAAATCAATAATCGTGCGATTAGCTTAGTGCTGTGGCATTTGCGGTGCGGTCAGCTTTGTCTAAAGCAGCCACTCGCAACACTCTTGAGCGTCCCGCTTCGAGAACGAAGAGAGCACCATCGGAACCAAATGCGACACCAGTTGGATTTACCAATCCAGTCAGGAACATTTCGCTCTTGCCTTCGCGATTAACGCGCAGCACGCATCCCGAACGTCCAGCAGTGACATACAATCTGCCCAGGCTGTCCATCGAGAGATTACCATCGTAACCGTCTGCGAAATTGAAACTTTCAGGTTCAGCTACCACGACTCGGGCGATTTCTCTACCGTCCAGCGATCTCTTAACTACTGATCCGGTTGCATGTTCGAGGCACCAGAGGAAGCCATCAGGATCGAGCAGCAATCCTTGAGTGCCATGACCAGGTCCACCGATAAGAACTTCGTACTCACCAGTGCGATCAATCTTAAAAATGCCACCAGTGTTAGATGGGAAGTTTGATACGAAAAGCTCTTCCCGTGTGCCAATCGCCAGGTCAGAAAGGAAGGTGCCACCACCGGTCAGACTGCCGTCGAGCTGGGCAAGGATGCGTCCGCTCTTGTTTGGATCGATGCGATAAACGGTGCCTTGAATAGTAGCGACGTACAAAACGCCTTTGCGATCAAATCTCAATCCAGAGATAGTGCTGTTGCCGCGGATGCGAGCATACTCGGTCAATTGCCCGGCGCTATCTACAAACCAGACGCTGCCGTCACAGGCGAAGTAAACGCCTCCGGGACCGGAAGCCATTCTTGAAAAACGATTCGAATAAGAAGCATTCAACTGAGAGAGCACGCGCACGGCATAGCCGCGGGGCGCATCAGGCAAGTCAATGACTTGCATCTCAGTCGCCGACTGCTTTCCCTCTTTTGCCTCTGCCCCCGAGGTTGAGTCTTCTTCTTCGTCAATGGACTCAGCAGACGTAATGTCAATGTGTAGTATCAAATGCAACGGTATGAGAATGCGACGAATGTGTATCTGTCCGTCACTTTCATGTGAATAAGATTCGACGTCGATATGGTCGTGATCAACGGAAAGCACACGCCCGGTAACGGTGTTGTGGCAACCCATTCCATACCAGATCTGGATCTTCTGCCTGTTTTCAACAAACCCTTGTAATCTGGTCCTGAAGCTCATAACAAACCCCTAGCCCCCAATGATCCTCACCCGCTAACTTATCGAAATATCTGTATCAGACCAGCTTCGCTGCCTTGCTATCCGATTTCCAAAATCTCTCTGTCAATCTTGTACCCAATCTGAACGGTCCCACTCTACTTTCGGCACAATCAAGCCATGATTCCAAAACTGCTCTAGTTTGTAGAAGCTTCTCTCTTTCTCGTGGAGCACGTGGACGATGATATCGCCGTAGTCCAAGAGCACCCATCTGCCGTCCTGCATACCTTCGACCTTGCGTTGACCATAACCCAACTTGGAAAGCTGGTCGTCGACAGAATCGACAATCGCTCTCACTTGGTTTGTGGAATCCCCTCCAGCGATGACGAAGTAGTCAGCAATCAGTGTGACCTGCCTCACATCCAATACAATCGTGCCAAGCGACTTCTTCGCTTCGCAAGCGTTAGCAGCCACAAAGGTCGCCTCGCGCGAATCGATCGAATGTTTAGCGGCTGATGATGGTCCCAAACTGACTACTCTTAAGGATCCGTACTGGTAGATATTCCCAGTTGTACCCGATTTCACACCACTTTGGGCCAATTCTTTTATGAGCACTTCCGCATTAATAGCCTCTTTTGCTTGCTGCTTGCATCCTACAAATTAGGTTTGCATCCGTCAGAAAGTTGTCATCCTCCTCTTGCGGCGTGGGCGCCTTTTTTACACGTTTGCAAGAAATTTGATTTTTTATGCTCAATATCTTGTCTCAGGCTATAAGGTGCTGTATTCTTGCCGATTACGTGGTTTGTTGCGTAGAGCAGAAAAATCACAAAGACTCAGTAAACAAGGTGGTTTACTAACTAATAGGGACAGGAGGAAGCTCAGTGAACAAAGCAGAATTAGCTGCAGAAATCGCCGCACGCACCAACAACACGAAGAAATCCGTGGAAGAGATGCTCGCTGCATTTACAGATGTTGTAACCGAAGTAGTCGCAAAGGGCGATCGTGTAACTCTCGTTGGATTCGGCACTTTCGAGCGTCGTAACCGTAACGCTCGTGAAACGAACAACCCACAAAAACCTGGCGAAAAGATCAAAGTACCTGCCAAGAGAGTACCTGCTTTCGCACCAGGAAAAGAATTCAAAGAAAGAGTCGACCACAAATAAGTGACTCGGATCGCGATGAATTATTAAAAGAGGAGGGGCGACCCTCCTCTTTGGTTTTGGAGCATGGAGCATTATTGTTCAATCCGCGGCTTGCTGAATCAGGCTGCCCGTTGCATCCTACGGCATGACCTCTGATTTAAACCGATATCGGTTTAGATTTTTCGTTCAATCCAACTACCGAGGATCTTGAAGTCATCGGTTTGGATTTAAACCGATATCGGTTTAGATTTCACTGAGCTAAGGCATTACGTCCGAGTCAACCGGCTCAGCCAGCGGCTTCGGCTTGCTGCTATCTACAGGGATTGGCGCAGAGATTTTTGCAGGGTCTGCATTAGAATTTGTTGTCGGGACAGTTTCCGGAATTGTCGATGTTGACGGCGTCGTCACCGGAGTCGTCGATGGCGTCGCGGGCGTAGATGCTGGTGTTTGGACAGTCGGCTCAACCGGCGTTCTATCAATCGGATCTGTGTTCACTGAAGAGCCAGAACGCATCAGTCTCATGGTTGTGTCATTTTCAGCTTTGGCAGCATCAGACAAGCCATTTTTATCAAGCACGAGCGCAAGAATTTGATGAGCGCGTGGATCCATCGGATTTACGGCGACGGCATCTCGGGCGCGACTTAGCGCGGCTTGAGGCTGACCAGCCTTCATAAG
This sequence comes from Candidatus Melainabacteria bacterium, assembly GCA_003151275.1. The sequence continues at coordinate 2,305 of PLXC01000027.1, read as the reverse complement.
CATGCTAGCCAAGCGCACAGCAGCTTCCACCAAATTTGGTTTAATCCGCAAACTGCGCGAGTACGCATCGGCGGCAACGGAATAATTGTTAATAGCTTCAGCCGCCTGACCCAACTCATAATCGATCATTGCTTCGAGCGTCAGACCTTTCTTAGTTGACGAATAGGAGTTCGTCGCTTCTAGCAACGTTTTCGTAGCTTGCTCATATCGACCTTCAAGGCGCTCATTCACACCTCGATCGTACAGCTTATATACATTGGCAAGTCCCTGATTATCTTGCACATAATCAGCATGCGGCTCGGGAACGGCTTTCGCTTGCGCATGTTTAGCGACGTGGACCGTTTTTCCGGCTCGTGAATGTTTATGGGCAGTGTCTATTATTGAATGCTTTCGCGAAGTGCCGCTGCTCAGCCCTTTTCGCTTGACATTGGCGCTGGTCCGCCCAGCGTTTCCCAAGGATAGCCGAGCTGAAGAGCGATGCGTGTGGCTCGGTTGGTGCGAGCTTGTAAGCTGATGCGAAGTCGAGACAGCATGTTTTCGTTTCGCCTCGACAGGAAGAGTTCCGGCTATGGAAATCGCCAGACCAAATACAATCAGCCAACGGATCACGCGCCACTTTCCATTCAAAGGGAAAACCAGATCAACCTATTCAAGGATAGCCGTGTACCCCTGGGTTCAGCAATTAACTGACCAACTCAACAACTACTATCCTAGGATAGCCTGAAGCTGCTCGGCTTAGCTTACTAGTTCGATTTACTTATTTTCGAATTGAGCTCTTTCTTCGTCGCTCACACCTTTCATAGTGAGATTGACGCGATTGCGATCGTCGATTTCTCGAACTTTCACGATCACCCGTTTGCCAACTGCGACAACATCTTCAACTTTCTCGACGCGGTGATTTTCTAGCTGAGAAATATGGACCATTCCTTCTTTACCCGGTAACACTTCAACGAAGCAGCCCATAGGAATGATGCGGGTAACGCGACCTTCATACACGCCATTTACTTCGATTCGCTTTACCAAGCGCAGAATCCAATCTCGAGCGGCTTCGCCGCCAACTTGATCGACGCTGCCAACAAGCACGGTGCCATCATCTTCTATGTCGATTGTGGCGCCAGTTTCTTCGATAATGCGACGAATCACTTTGCCACCAGGTCCGATGACGGTACCGATATCTTCAGGATCAATGTGGATTGTGATAATTCTCGGTGCCCACTTGGACATTTCTTGTCTTGGTGCGGGCAAGTGAGCATCCATCTTGTCGATGATGTGAAGGCGTCCACGCTTGGCTTGTTCAAGAGCCAAATGCATGATCGCCAGCGAGATACCTTCGATTTTGATGTCCATTTGCAAAGCTGTGATGCCATCTCTAGATCCAGCGACCTTGAAGTCCATGTCGCCAAGGAAGTCTTCAAGACCTTGGATGTCGGAAAGAATAGCGAACTTATCGCCTTCCAAAATCAGACCCATGGCGATGCCACCAACAGTGTGCGCAATCGGCACACCAGCATCGGCAAGCGCGAGACTCGAGCCGCACGTGGAAGCCATACTGGTTGAACCGTTGGATTCAAGCACCTCGGAGACGACCCGAATGGTGTACGGGAAATCAGTGATGCTCGGCAAAACTGGCATCAATGCTCTTTCGGCAAGGGCACCGTGACCAATTTCACGACGTCCTGGTCCACGATTTGGCTTCACCTCACCAACTGAGAAGCCTGGGAAGTTGTAATGGTGCATGTAACGCTTTTCAGTTTGAGGATCGATAGAATCCAGTCTCTGTGCGTCGCTGCCAATGCCAAGCGTGGCAATTGAAAGAACTTGTGTTGTTCCGCGTGTGAACAAAGCAGAGCCGTGCACTCTTGGCAATAGTCCTGTTTCAACTGTGATCGGTCGAATTTCGTCGCAGCGACGTCCGTCGGCTCTGGCACCGGTGTCTAGCACTTGAGCCCGCATGATTTCGGCTTCCACTTCTTCGAGATACTCAGCTATGGTTCGGTCTGAGACGCCTCGCAATTCATGTTCTTCGGGAAGCTGCTGAATCGCTGCCTTGAGGTTCGCCTTGGCTTCATCGATGAATCCGTAGCGGACGGCTTTTTCCGTGACGCCGGCCATCGATTGCTTGAGCTTGTCGGTGCAATGTTCAACGATGAGTTCTTTGAGTCCTTCTTTCTTCGGTGGGGCTTCGAATGACTTCTGTTGCACCCCAAGGCTGCGAAAAAAGTTGCGTTGTACTTCTACCTGCTTCTTGATGATTTGATGCGCATAGTCTATTGCTGAGAGGATGTCCTTCTCAGTAACCAACTTG
>PLXC01000188.1 GCA_003151275.1 Candidatus Melainabacteria bacterium | reverse complement strand
TCGTTTCAGAAGGGCTGAAGAGAAAGTGGTGCGTGCGTTTCAATTAATCAAGCTCGCACTAGATATAGTGGCTTTTTTGTACCCAAAGACAAAACTGCACTAACCATTGTCGCAATTGTTTACAGGGCACGCCTCGCCAACGTGACATTTTCAGATCAGTTTTCACTTTTAATATCGAACCGATTCATTTAGTTATCGTCTGGCAAGCAGCCAAAACAAGTCTCCTCAGTGATTTCATCTAAGTTCATCAAGCTCGCACTAGATATAGTGGCTTTTTTGTACCCAAAGACAAAACCTGCGCTAACTGCTATCGCCTCATCGATAGCTCCGTGTGGTTTCTCTGCGCCTAACGCGAGCGCGTAGTCAGCTTGAGATTTTCCAGGCACTTGACTCGCTACTAGCAGGCAAGTAGGTTGAAACTATCTTCTTTTTTCACCAATTCACTGTCATTTCACAAGCAAGCAAAACCTCTCCCCTCACTAGTTTCACTCAGATCCGACAGTAGCCGCTGCTCCTGCGCGATCTGTCTGGCAGAATGCCTGGTTGTTTTCCCTGAATCGCTTGAGGCAGTCGCACTGTGCGGCAGCCCATTTCCCTTCACGGTCGCTCTCTTTCCGAGAGCATCTAACTTTCAAAGGTGGAATTCCATGTCTACGCTCATGAAAAGGTCGGTTAATTTTGTCTTGGTGGCATACTTCACCTCAACTCTGTCCTCGGTGATCTTTGCCCAGAGCCCTCGCGACACGAACACCAGTAAAGTGGTGCGCCAAGTGCTTCCGTCTGTGGTGCGCATTGCGCGAACAATCAAAGACGGGGTGGACGTGATTGGCAGCGGTTTCGTCATCGATTCGCGCGGCTACATTCTCACCAACGAGCACGTTGTCGACGGTGAAACGATTCTCCTGGTAGGGCTCTACGAAAAGAAGAGCTGGCTTGAGGCGGAGGTCGTCTTCACGGACAAAGGCAACGATCTGGCGGTTCTCAAAGTCGAAGTCGAAAAACCGCTTCCAGAGCTTCTTTTGGGACCGAGCTCTGACCTCACAATCGGCGAGCCAGCCATTGTGATTGGCAATCCGCTTGATGAAACCTTCACCGTCACCCAGGGGATCATCTCCAAACTGAACAAGCTGCATGAACGCCCGGGCGAGCTGAAGAATATGGTCAAGCGCTACCTGATTCAGACCGATGCAGCGATCAATCCGGGCAACAGCGGTGGTCCTTTGTTCAACGCCGCAGGCGAGGTTGTCGGTATCGTCGAGTTAAAGAAAGGCACCTCCGGGCTTGGCTGGGCAATCACCGCCGACCGCGCCCAACGCATTCTCTCAGCGGCGATGAGCGCTGAGAAGAAGGCGAAGGTCCAGCACGGCATCGCGGCTGTGGAGCTGAAGGTCTTGTCACGCGACGGCAAGGGTGCCGACCGGCAAGCTGTTTTGATCAAGAAAATCGCCGCCGATAGCCCGGCAGCAGCTCTTGAACCGACTGCCGTCAAAAAAGTGGGCGAAGATGCGCAAGCTCAGCCCGTGGAAAAGACAGCGGCGCAAACCGTGCTGCGCAAAGGCGACCGCATCATCAAGGTTGACGGTCACCTGGTCACAAACGCATTCGATCTTGAGCGGGCCTTCTGGGACAAGAAGCCTGGTGACAAGGTTATCGTCACCATCGTTCGCGACGGCAAGAAGGCGAAAGTGACACTCTTACTAACGGGCGATGGTCTTGAGCCTGAGATCAAGGACTGATCGCAATATTGTCGAAGCAAGAGGGCGAGCAAATGACGCCACCGCTGCTTGCTGCATCCCCGATCCGCACGCTTGCGGTGGGGCCGGTGAGAATCCGGTGCTGGCCAAGCGGGATCGCGCTTGGCTGGGGAAATTTAGGCTGTGGCCACATGGTGTGGACCGGATGATAGCCCGGCCGGGTTCGATTCCCGGACAGCCGCTTTTTAGAGACGCGCTGTGCGGCTCTGATTTTGTCACCGTGGTCTAGTTCAGTTCAGCTACACTACACCCACACCAAGGAGATCACGATGTCGCTTAAATTGCGTCAGTTGACAGTTCTGCTCGTGGCAGTGCTTGCGCTTACCGCCCCTTCCAGCCTCGCAGCTCAAGGCGCCACCAGTAAGGCTCCCAAGGCAGCTTTCTTTTTGATCGGCGGCAATGCGAAGAGCACGTTGGATGACTTCGTTCAGCTCGCCGGTGGCGACAAAGCGAACATCGCCATCATCACGCACGCCAGCGAAGAACCAGAAAAAATTGGTGATGACCTACAGAACTCCTTCAACGAGCTGGGAGTCAAACGCACCACAGTCATCCTGCCAGGCTCGAAGACGGGTCTGCCAAAGGACACAACCGCCATCTATATCTGCGGTGGTGTGCAAACCCGCTTGAAGAGACTGTTGGAGGAGCCCGTGCTCAGCCAACTTTTGACCTTCGACGGGTTGATTGGAGGCAGCAGTGCAGGCGCAATGATTGCAGCCCCGCGCATGATCGCTGGTGGCATGGATGACCACGCCGTCAAAGCCAAGTCGCTCAACGTCGTTGACGGCTTGAACTTTGTGCCTAACATCGTCGTCGACACTCACGTTGGGCAGCGCTCTCGTGACACTCGGCTGATGGCTGCACTCGTGTTGATCGAGACAGCCGAGTTGGCAATTGGACTGGATGAAGACACGGCCGTCTACATCCACGACGGCAAAGCAAAAGTGTACGGCGAAGGTCACGTGCGCCTGTTTCGGCGCGGTGAAGGCTTTCGCTCCAACGTCGAAGCACGCGGCAAGAACGCTTTGTCCAGCGTGCACAATGTCGTCATGTCAGTGCTTAGCTCGGGCGATGAGTTTGATTTGCCGACGGGGAATCTCTCCACCCCCAGCAAATAGTATCGTCGCTTGAACGGGCAACAGAAGCGGTCTCGTGTGGATTTCCAGGTTTCCCCAAACAGGAGTTAGTCCATGGCGTTCTTCCTGCAACTCGGGCAGCAGAAGGTCGGCGAGAATGGCATCGGGCAGCGGCGGATCAAGAAGACCGGCAACCGCATCGGCGGCGAGTCGGGCAACAAGGGCGGCTACGGCTCCGGCTTCGTGCAGGAGCGGCGCTCCCGTCACAAGAAGCTGGAGAAACTGCTGCTCCGCGAGCAGACGTCCGAACTGCGTCGCTCGTGATCAACGTCACATCCTAGATTAGAGCTTCCGCTCTGGATGGACTAACAATCCAGACAGGGCGGCCGCTCTCAATCGCCCGTCTCTGTTGCTTCTACTACAACATGAACAAATCACAATATGGTGAGTTCTTAACGTCTAAAAAAAATTTGCCCATGGTGCCACCGCCTGTAGTGGCACAAGGACGGACACGATCCTGGCTCATTGCCGGACTCTAATTTTTCAAGGCGATCCTTCAATGTCCGTAGAGGTTCCGAACCATTTAATTATCTTGCCCGCCGAATCTCGCAAAGCTACGGCGCGACTGAGATGTCGCCTGTAGCCATTTGCTTTTGTCGAGCGCATGCCGACCGCTCGCTTGAGCCGAAACGTGCATTCGAAGGTTTCACCTGTAGCCAATGAGTGGTTCCACCCATTAAGATATGACTGAAGATCATCCGGGTGAATCAAGAGTTTCCAGCCCCCATCAGCAGTTTGCTCTTTGGATAAACCGGTGTATTCGAGGAAGCGCTGGTTCATGAATAGTATTTCGCCCTGAGCGTCAGAGGTCCACACTATTTGAGGAATAGCTTCAGCTAGCGTTCTCAGCTGTGCCTCAGACTCGCGAACTTCCGCTTCGGCACACTTTTGCTCGTCGATGTCCGTAGCCGTAACAAAAACTTTTTTACCATCAGGGCTCGCCACAGCTCTCACCAGATGCCATTTATATTCGCCGCTGGCCGACCGGTATCGCATTTCCATTTGCCAGAGATTGGCAGTTGATGTCTGTCCGATTTGAGGCAGAATAACCTTTAAATCATCAGGATGAACCACTTCCTTCCACAGGAATCCATTCTCATCCTCTCGACGCCTGCCGATGTAGTCATAGAGTCGCTGATTCCCATAGAGAGTACGTCCCTCCAGATCTGCAATACTCACCAGCTGCGGTATCAACTCGGCTAGCGTGCGAAGTTCTTCTTCACTTTCTTTCAACGCCTCTTCGGCACGTTTGCGATCATCAATATCCATGTTGGTGCCAATGTACGTCACTGGCCCATCGCCAATAGTGAGTGGTTCAGCGCGAACCAAATACCAACGATAACTTCCGTCTGCGGCTCGGTGCCGCACCTCTAGTTCAATAGGGCGTCTGTCCTTGATTGCTTCGATGGCTAGAAGATGTTTGTGCTGATCATCCGGGTGGATGACTTTCAAGAATAGGTAACCATCATCATCTTCCCGGCGCAAACCAGTGAAGGCATAAAACTGTTCGCTGAAATAGAGAACTCGCCCTTTGTCATCGCCGAGCCACACCATGGCAGGAAGGGCGTCAATAAATGCCTGGAGCGCTTCATCGCTATCGGCTAGGCCATAACGCCCAATTAAATCGTTCCTGCAATTTTTCACGTTGGGATTTACAAAGTCCATAAACAGGGGTCTCCTTGATATCAAATTTTCAGCCAGTGCCGACTTAACACCTACGCTGATGCCTCATTGTACGCCCAATGCTTCTGATTTCCAGAAACGGCATAGCAGCTTAATATTGTCGACTGCAGTGTGCAATCCACCGCAATCTTGAAATCCGCGGCCAGCTTCGCCTGTACGCCACGGCTCATTATCGAGAAGCGTAAAGAAATACAAATTCCGAGTTGATGTAATCGCCAAGGCATACCGCACAGCTCTTCGGGCGCCTAGTGATTTCTGGACCTCGCGGTGAGACCCGAATTTCGCAGAGGTTTCCCACAATTCCATGTCGTTTCGTCCACTTTTCGACATTTCAAGACACCACCAATGGTGCGCCTTTGATCAAAATTCATAGTGTTCGCGGGAATGACTGGATCTTTATCATTGGGCTAGCGTTGGTGGCTTAATATAAGGTGTTGGCTAATCCAACAACGTGACAACGCGCCACCGGCAACAAACAGGATCCACATCATTCAATGACAAGCGCGCCAATAAAGAAAGAAAGGCGCTTCGAGCTGATCGAGAATTGTTCTACAACACAAGCGGTCTTGTTCTTGTTGTTGTTGTATTTTCTGGTGCGCTTGCCATGGTTATTGACACTTCCCGTAACAGAAGCACCGGACGAACCCAATCATTTTTGGGTAGTTCACTTTATCGCCCGGCACTGGAGTTTGCCATCTTTTGAGGACGTGAGAAGCGCTGGCGCCGCAGCGGAATACGGAGCATTGCCCCCGCTGGGCTATGTCCCACACGTCATATTGACGGCATTGGCACCGGATGCACTGATGTCTACATTCTCTCGCTTTGGCAGCCTATTGGTCGGTGCGCTAGTGCCTTGGATTGCAGTACTACTGGGCAAAGAACTCTTTCCAAAGCAACGCTGGCTGGCTCTTGCTCTGCCGTTCCTAGTGGTCTTCCACCCGCAACTAGTGTTCGTAAACAGCTACACGAACAACGACTCAATGGCAACAGCTCTCGCTTCAGCGATCATTTATCTATTAGTTCGGAGCATCAATTCCGGAATTACTTTAGGCAAGGCTGCTTTGATCGGCGCGCTGTTTGGTGTATTGGGATTGAGCAAACACACAGGACTCTCGGTGGCACCGGCGGTGCTAATTGGAATCGCTATGGCGGGATATGCGAATGCACTTACAGTCTCACAAACGATAGCCAGATTGGCGGCATTTGGGCTTACTTTTCTCGCTGCTTCGGGATGGTTTTTCGTTCGAAATTATTTTGAATTCAAGGGTGATATTTTAGGCACCAAAACAATGTATGAAGCTTGGATTAAGATCCTGCCGACAGTGAATGGACAAGTGCAGCATCCCTGGCCACAAGCTGGGAAGCTTGGTTGGTGGCGTTACGTTTTCTTCGATTACGTTGGATTGTTCGGCTATATGGATCGCTATTTATGGCGCCCCATCTACATTATCTATCTCGGATACGCGATAGCCGCGATTGTTGGCTGGCTCAAATCCTGGAAAAGAGGACCTCTGGATCCTGCGGGCGTAGGGGTCACGCTGGCTTCGGATCCTGAAGACGCGGGTGTCCAGCCGGCTTCGGATCCCGGAGGCGCAGGTGCGGCTTCGGATTCTCATAGCGCTCGAAAACAAATCTGCATCTGGATCATGATTGCAGCATTCCCACTATGCAATCTATTCGCCAACCTCGCCGCCACAATCGTGAACGTGACCGGACCTCACGGAAGGTATTTATTTCCTTCCGAACTATGTCTTCTCGCTTTGACGATCGCCGGATTGAGCCAATTCAAAGTTGGCAAGGCTCTTGTGATATCGCTAATCGCACTAAATCTGATCGTTACTGTAGGGGCTTGGATTTGTTGGTACATGCCAGTCCAACATTAGGAATCGCCACCATGGCTTTTTCAAGACTGGCGTCAGAACCTAGCTGCTTAGCCATGATCGCGAAAAGCTTGGCGCCACCTTTGCTGTTCACATGTACCGTATCGATAAAATCGCTGGCATCAAAATCAGGACTAGCACCGATGTCTAACCAGGATGCTTTGTAATCACTACAGATCGAGGAGATCTTGCTGCGATAGCCACCCCAGAACTTATCATCCAGAAGATTGCGATTCTGAGGCAATGTTGGCATTCCGATGACCAATACTTTCACATTTTGCTCGCGCATCATTTCGAGAAATTCTTTGAAGAACGAGATTTGAATGGGATAACAAGGCGGGGACGAATTCTTATATCGGTTGATATATTCATGACTGTTATCCACCCAAACGCCTTCCGTCTTCGCCGGCTCCATGTACTCGCCAGGCTTGACCATCATCTGCGAGTCTCGAACGATGCCCAACACTTCCTGCGTCTGAGGCTTGTTGCCTCGAACTTGGCTGGAACCCAGCAAATTCTCGATCGAGCCATGTAACGCCCGCGTCGGCAAAGAATTGACGGACCATTCAAGTTGGGCACCCGCACGCGCAATAGGATCGGGATAGGCAAGCGAACTCAATTTTCCACTATCAACATAACGCGAAAAGAAGCGGAACGGCTCGGTGGCACTTGCTGAGACTAGCTTGTTATCGATAAAGTCACGAGGTGAGATACCGAGAATAACTATTTTGGGACGGTGATCATCGGTAAGCAGAGCGCGTGCGGTCATCCAATAATCCGAAGCCATTGCCCCGTCTAGCGAACAATTGACCACGTTTTGATGCGGCAAGCCAGCAACGTCCATAGCCTTTTCCAAACCGTAAACTTTGCGGTGCAAAACGCAGTCAACGGCTCTATTCATCAATTTAGCATCAGTGGCGCGAGCCGCTGAATTCATTTGCGAGCTACCCAATAGCACTATATCTGGTGGCGACGCTTGATCGAGAAAGCCTTTAGCCATCCACCACGTCCAGCTGCCAAACAATGGATAGAGTTGGGTTTGTTGAGAGAGCGCCTCGCGAGTCAAACGCATGGACGTCGGTCCCACCGAACTGAAAACAAGAAAATTTACCGCAGCGAAAGCCCCAACCGCAATAAAAAAGCGACTGAGATTAGACCGGCGTGATGAACCTGGTTGCTGCAATTGGTGGTTTCCACTTGAACAAGAGTAATTTTACAGGTGTAGTCATGAGCATCTATTAGCTGCTGGTCATCTTTGAACTGGAAGAGGAGGCGATTGGGCAACTAGTCCTGCGGTAATACGAACTGGAAAAAAAATCCGGATCACCGCAAGGACACCGATTGCCCAACAGGAGCCGTTACTTAAAATCCTTCGTTAAAAATGGCGTACATACTATATTGATGACTAGAAGCAAGGTAAAAATTTAAGAAGTTGGGGTGTAAGGAGTTTTTAGATGTGCTGATTCTTGCCTGAGTTAAAAAGTGGAACCGCGCACCAAATTCGGTGCACGGTTCCTCAAGGTCAAGCCTTGCTCGAAATTGACGCTATTTTGCGGCGGCAGCCATCGCGGCGTTGAAGCTGCACTCCATAGCCATGGCGGCCGAAGAGAAGGCGCGAACATAGTTCTCGCAGGCGTGCTGGAGACGGTTGTTGGCGCCGATGACGACCTGCTTGTGGTCTTCCACAGCCGCGGCGATCTCGCGACGCGTCTGTGCAGCCATGCGGGTCTGTTCGAGCCCGTCGTACATCTCGAGGTTGCTCTCGAGGGCGGCGATTCTGGCGGCCGATTTGGCAATGTTCTGGTAGTGCTCGGTCCTGAAGTTCTCGAGCGCTTGCTCGGCGTTGGCGATGGTGCGGTCGAAGTGGGAGCGGCAGTCCGCTACGACTTGCTCGAGAAGGTGTTTTTTGGTGTCGGTCATGATTTTGCCCTACAGGGGATTTAGCTTGGCCAAATACTGAGTCAGTTGAGCTGATCGTCAGCAGTTGGGACGACGGAGTAATTCCGGAAAAAAGTCAGATGGTTTTCATTGTTTGGCTGGAACAGCCACGACGTTGCCTTGAGGATAGCGCTCAGGAGCGGACTGCACAGGTGCAATCCGCTTCGTTGACGTGGTCGAAGAAAACGACTGAACTTGGAAGGTTCAGTCGAGGTGGATTTTGTCTAGCCGGGCCCGACAGAGCCCCTGCAACTGATCATCTTCGTAGCCGACAAAGGCTTGACGAGAAGTGATCCTGCCAAGCCTTTTGAAATAGAAGCCGCTACTGCTCCTGAATGTAGCGCAGCTTGATGCGGATGTCGTTCAGGGCGAACGGTCCCTGTCCTTGTGGATGGAACTGAACCTCCGGTCTGATTTCGACAGGCACCATCTTGATCGATTCGCGGAAGTCCTGATTGACCGCCTCGAGACGAGCGAAGATGGTGTCACGCAAAGCAGCGACGTCAGCAGGTGCGGATTGCCCCTCACGCAGCTCCAGAGCGACTGTCAGACGCTTGTTGTTCTGCTCGTCTTCGTGAGTGACGAGAGCAAACGCACTGATTGTGGTGGCAAGCTGAGGCAACCCGTAGACGATCGATTCGATCTCGCCGGGAGTGATCTTGCAGCCAAAGTAGCCGACCGCGAAGTCCGAACGACCGTAGTGGAACATCACGGGCAGCTTCGCAAGCGGGGTATCGCCGGCGATGCTTTCGGGGTCGATGCCTTCTTCGCGAAGAATCTGCGCCACCTGATCGAACGACATGCAGTGACCTGTGTCGTGGATGTTGTAACGCATCTTCGGCGCCGCGTTTTCAGCACGGCAAAGCGAGATGATCAGCTCACGGTTTTCGTTGCTTTCCACCATGTAGTCGATCGGGTTGTACTGGAAGATCATCGGCAGCCGGTCGCCCAGAGAGCCGTTGAAGCGGCGACGAAGACGCTCGTTGGTCAACATCAACTTGCGAATGTTGATCACCCAGTCGTTCTCGACGCCGATGTTGATCTCGAGATCGGAGGCACCATAGGATCCGTAGACCTTTTTGAATGCCTTGCCCAGATACTCGCGCATGCTCTCGGAGATACCTTCACCACCGTAGAAGGCGACGATGTCGAACTCGCTCCAGTTGATGTCGGCGCTGTCCACCAGTGACTTGAGGAAGGGTGGATAGCCGGAGATGATGTAGCGGTATTTGGGACCGAACTTCTTCAGCGTTTTGACGATCTTGCTCGCGTCCGGACCGACCGACTTGAGCAAACAGATGTCGATCACACCGGAGCTGACCGTCATTCCAGTTGCCCAGGGACCAAGAGCGAAGGCATTGAGGAAGAACACAGGACCGCGGCCAAGACTGTACTGCAGCGCCAGTTGCATGGTGCGAGCCAGCGACTCACGTTCACGATAACCGCGCACCCAGTTGTTCGGCTCACCAGTTGATCCAGAAGATTCATCGACCTGAGCACCGTACAATGGCAATTCGCCACCGACGCAGCGCTCTTCGATGCCATATTTGAGGACATAGTTCTTTTTGTCGGTCTCGGGAATGGCGGAGAAGTCGGGAGTCCAGCCGTGCAACTTCACTTCTGGGGAGCCATGTTCAGCGAGGAAGGAGGCATACGCCGGGCAGTCACGCTTGGCGATTTCGAAAACGCGCCAGGCTTTCCACTTGCCGAGGAGTTCACGGAAGCCCTGGAGCTGCGGCATGAACAGCAGCTTGTAAGCGGTTTCGCTTCTCATGAGCAGGCGCCGCACTTGAGCAGCGATGATCACAAATGTGAATATCAGGAATCTCTTCAATCTCATTTGCAGTTCCCCCCGTTGCCGATCAGCAGCTGATCGACGGTTAAGCGGTGCGCTTGCGGCGGCACGTCGCTATGCCCCAAGCGCAACAGCAACCACAGTGGGTCCTTGCGTTTGGGATTGTGGAAGCGCTCATCCATGCGAGCGTGCGCCTTCACGTTGGTGATGACGCTGCCGAAAGGATGAAGATAAACACCGTGTTCGGTCATGGTCAACCACAACCGTGCCAACATGCGCCCAGCTTTGTCCCATCCTTCAGGGGTTTCGAAGTCACCTGAAATCCACGCCACGGTGCGCGTTCCGCTCATGGAACGGATGTACATCCAGCGCGAAAGCTGGGAGAGAAGCGGCAGACGGAAGATGAAGTTAGCTTTGACGAACAAGCGCATCATCCAGCCCGGAAAGAGCATGGCGTAAGCGGCTAGTCCATCTGCTTTGCGACGCGCTTCGGACTTGCTGAAGCGAATCCAGCCGCCGACTTCGTTGCGCGCGATCGGATCGGTCATGTCATAGAACATGGTGTCGGCGTTCAAGCCAACCACCCATTCCACCTCAGTAGGATTGGTGGAAAATTCCAGGACGTGCCCGAACTGTTGCGCGATTGTCGCCAGTTCGTCGAGCACCACCTGGGATACCGCATGATCATCGTAGGGCAAACGCGAAGTGCGCCGGTCCAGGATCAACTGACGGTCGAGAGACTCGGGCTGGGTGCGCGCCACGAGCTTGAGGTTGGCAAACGGGGTCGGTTCGGTCTTGGTGCTGTCGAGGAACGCACCGAGATATTGCGCGTCGACCTGCAGCCCGTATGGCGCCGCGGCAATCGACATGGTTTCCAGCAGAATGCCGAAACCTGCGGCAGTGAAGCGTCCAGTCGGATCGGTGCCAGGCAGAAGACGCGACGGATCGAAAAGCAGAACAGCTTCGTCTTCGGACACCAGGCGAAACTTCCAGGCCTGAATGTTATGCGGAGATGGAGCCCATCTTGCATATTCAATGATATCTCGCCAAATTTTGAAGTTCATGCAGAATCTCCTGTTAGCGCGGTAAACCGCAGCTGAAGTGCTGTTACATCAGCGGTACGTGAGCTGGGAGATCTCCGGCCTTGGACCGAATTGATCTCCCAGTTCACCAAAACCATCATTGAAGCGGGTCCAGTAAGAGCCGCTCAACGATGGCAAAGAGGAAGAACCCAGTCAGCCGCGGTGTTTACGACGGTTGGTAAAAACCATCACGCCCCAGATCACCATCGTGACGACTGCGACAATGAAGGAAGAAAGGGCGCACCAGACTGAGACGAACCAGAGATTTGCTATTAGCGCAGTGGTTAGACCGCCTGCCATAAGGTTCAGCACGGCTGTCCAAACTGCCACGATCAAGGCCGCCAATGCGGTGCCGCCCCAGAAGCTGCGGGTAAAGGCAGTCTCGTAGTTCATTTTATAGACGTTGGTCAACACCAGCGTGCCGATTAGGCCAGCAGTGAGTCCGGCCATGACGCAGGCGAAGGCGGCCATGACGACGGAGAAGGCGACGAGACCGACTAATTCGCAGACGACGATCAATCCGCCAAGGAAGAGGAGGATGAAGAATAAGGGCATGATTGTTTTTCCCTGTGGAAAAGATGAGGGGAGTGAACTGGGACATGCTTCGGTTTTGGACCGAATCGATATCCCGCTCACCAAAACCATCATTGAAGCGACTCCTAGTAAGAGCCGCTCCATGATGGAAAGAGTAGGAGCAAACTGATTACGCGCAGGCATGCATGGACAGCGCGCGCTCGATGATCAGACGGTGATCGAAGGCGATGTCTTGCGTCAACAACCAGTCGGTGTCGAGGATTTCGAGACCTTCGGCGTCGTCGGATGCTTCCATCTTTGCGTAGACTTCGGCTTCACGATCTTCAGGCACGAACCAGGAATAGCCGTGGTCGACGACATGCTGGCGCGAGTCGCGACGCGGGCTGGAACGCACGTCGACGAGAGTGAGCTCGTACCAGTAAACCGCCACCTTCGTCTCCTCGCCCACCTCGCGAGCACCGCACTCTTCCAGCGTCTCGAGCTGGCAGTTGAGGAAGCCGCCAGGCAACGCCCACTTTCCCTTGTCGGGATTGTGCTTGCGCTTGATGGCGAGGATCTTCTTGCCACCTTCGAGGAAGACGGCGACGGACGAAGTGTTGTCGGCCTTGGCGAAACGGTGCATGTGCAGGTCGTTCCAGTTCAGCCCGAGCAACGAAGGCACTTCGCCGGCGTGAGCGAGCTGAACCGATTTCTCGTTCAGAACGGTAAGCACGGCATGCAAGTCGTCCAAGTCGGGAACCTGCAAGGCGTCGACGACCACGATTGGCTTCATACCACGGTCGTGGATTCTCTGAACGACATCGAGAAGCGACTGCGGTGTGACTGCGCCCGCGATGAAAACGATGCGCGGACCGCCACGACCAAGCGCAGGAAGGCGCTTGCGTCCTTTACCCACTGCCACTCGAACGCCCTTTGCCTGGCAAGCTGTGGCCAGGTTCATGCAGGTGGCCGCGGACTGATTGTCGCTTGAAGTGAAAGCAACTGGTGTCACCACCAGCAGTGAATATCTGAGTTTCATGAGATAGATCCCTTCGGCTGTCGGGAGCAGCGCAACCAACGTGGCTGAGCCGCTCCCAATTGAAGGAGAGATACTGCCTAGCTATTGCTGGAGCACCTCTCGTGTAGATGAGATAACCGCGCGACGCAGATGAGCAGTCGCGCTATTGGAGCGGTTCCTCCGCTTCGTCGTCGATGATGATCAACACGAAGCCATCGAAACCACGCGGAGCAGCGCGTTCGATCAGACTCTGGAAGAGTTCTTCGAGAGCGGACAAATCGGTGCCACCGTTTTCGGTGACAAAGAAGTCCGCGTCCTGCAAGAAGGGCGAGGTGGCCGGCAGAAGTGCTTCGGCGCGCTCGATCAGACTGCGTGCCGAACCGAGCACATCAGGGTCGAAGCCCGATATGCTGCCGCTCTCGTTGTAACCCAGCGGTACGCGAGTGTCGCGAACGAAGGGGTAATGCTTGATGTTCTCGCTGATCGAAGTGAGTGCGGCGCAGGCGAACATGTTCGCGACGAACGGATCAGTATCAGCCTCTTCTCCGGTCTGCGGGCGATTCGTGGCCAGGATGACGCTGACAGCACGACGCGCGAGCTGATCGGTTTCATCACCTTCGGCGCCCATGAGGAAATTCATGATCTCGCTGAATTTGCCCTGCAGAGTCGAGTCGTTGCTTGAGTGGCTGGTCATTTGTATTTGCTCCTTATGCACACCATTTACGGTGCGGTTCTTTCCACCTTGGATCTACAAAGTGGGGTTCCGTCAGTCGTTGCTTGTGACGAGTGCGCTGGTGAACGCCTGATTGGCAGCGTCCATGTCAGCGCGGTAGGCATCCCAAGCGGGATTTGCAATTGCCGAGAAAGCTTCGCGGAACGGGGCCATGACGTCTCCGAGAGCGGCCTTCAATCCGGCGATCTGAGTGTCGTGCTCTGTCTGACCGAACTTGCCATTGGCGAGCTTCTTGCCGCGGTACTTGACCTTGCGATCGAAGCTCTTCTTGAACGGTGTGGCAGCAGCAGTCAGGTTGGCGCGAGCCGGTTCGAGCGCCTGCTCGAGCTTTTCTTGAGCGGTGGCAGCTGCGGCGATGTAAGCCGACTCGGCGACGGGGTCGACTGCGATGGCTGCCGCAGAAGAGCTGGTCTTGGCGAAGGCTTCGAAGTCGGCCTTGAGATCGGCGTAGGGCTTGGAGCCCTTGATCACCTGCGCGATTTCGCCGGCGTTGAAGTAGAAGAGCTGCGGGATGCTGTTGACACCGTACTTTGCCTTGTTCTTCGGTGCCTTATCGACGTCAACTTTGACGACGAGGAGACGACCGGCGAACTCGACTGCCAGCTTCTCGACCATTGGTCCAATCAGCTTGCACGGCGGGCACCAGGTTGCCCAGAAGTCGACGATTACTGGCAGAGTTGCCTTGAGCACCACATCGTCGAAGTTGGTGTCATCCACCACGACATAGGCGTGGGTTGTTGTATTTTGAGACATTGGTTCTCCTTAGGGGACACGTGTCGCCCGGCAGCGCGATTTTTCACGCGAGGAATGTGTTATGGCGAGCGCCACCATATGCAGTGACGCCGAAAGGGTAAGCGAGAAGTTGCCAACTCGCCCACCCTTTCTCACCACTGCAGGCAGCGGCTAGAGCACCGTTGTGATCAGCTCGTTTTCGGAGACCTCGCGCACGCCGTTGGTGGCGAAGTCATCGATCACCGACTGCCAAGCAGGAATCGGCAGGTCGCAGATGGCCTCGGTGACGATGATCACCTCGAAGCCAGCCTTGGCCAGAGCGTTTGCGGTCAGACCGGCGCAGATGCGCTTGACCAGACCGACGACGACGACGCGGGTGACGTTACGGGCACGCAGCCAGTCGATCACTTCCTGCGTGGCGCCCGAGAACTCGTCGCGGTTCTCCTCGGTGCCCTTGCGGAACGTGGCGTCGAAGAGCTCCACCTCGGTGCCGCGGATCCAGTCCCAGCCCCAGGTGCCTTCGATCATGTGCTCGGGATAGACCGAGACGAGGCTGCCGTCGCGATCGGGAACCTGGTCGACGTAGGGCGTCTTGGTCGGGTTCTGCGCCGCGAAGTTGAACATGGTCTTCTTGTGCGAATCGCGGATACCGATCTGGTAGTGGATCTTGCCGGTCTTGTTGCCCCAGCGCTGAATGCGCCCGATCACAGGACCGATCTTGCGACCGCCGGGCACAGCCAGACGGCTGAAGTTGCCGGCGCGAGTGCGCTTGTAGTCGGCAAAGTCGTTGGTGCCGTCGACATTGAACAGAGCCGTGTTACCGGGCTGTTGGTGAAATCTTTTGGTGGTCATGTACAGATCTCCTTGCGGGACAAATGTCCCGATGACATATCTCCGCAGTTTCGAGCACTGCGGAGTGGTTGAAGATGCGGCGAGCGACGCAGTTTCGCGGCACTCACTACAATCAAACGGAAGACCTGCGGTGAGCGCCGCAGGTTAGCGGGCTGCACCACAGTCAATCAATCGAAGCGACGGAGCACGTTACGCCTGGCTCACAGACTGTTCGTGATCGAGAGCGGCGTAATCACGCATGGTGACAAGCTCCTGTGCATAGCCGCCCGAAAGAATGGGCGACCGGCGCCAGGTGCGCGGGTCGAGGTTACGCGTGTCGCAATGGAGCGCGGGCGCAAGGCGCTCACGTTTCCACTGATTGATGCTCCACTTGGAGAAGAACTTCTGCACCCAGTCGCTGATCTGAAGCGGAGCGTACTGAGCGTAGCCGACCCGAATCAGCTGATAACACTCGATCGGGCAACGATTGTTCTCGATCGCTTCCTCCTCGATGGAGTTCAGCACATCGTACGGCATCAAGTCCTTCTCGTCGGTCTGCGCCTGCTCGAGCGGACGCAGTTCAGCCGTGGGTTGCTGCTTGGTGACGTAGATCAGCGCGGGCAGCGGACCGACTGCGGACGGACCTTCGTTTTGCAACCAGACCAACCACCACTTCAGGAAACACTTGTCGATGCCTGCCACGGGAGACAGACCACCGGCGGTGTCACCATCCATGGTGCAATAGCCGACTGCCCCTTCCGAGCGATTGCTCGTCGAAAGCAGCAGCATGCCGAAGATGTTGGCGAGCAGCCAAATCATCGGCGCCCGCACACGAGCCTGAACATTCTGCAGGGGAATGTCGTCCTGCTCCCAGGTCATCTTCCGGCCGATTACCTTTTCGGCCAGCTTGATGTAGAGGCGGACGATCAGCTCGATGTTGAGCGAGAAGAAACGAGCACCGACCGCTGCTGCTACCTTCTTGGCGGCATTACGGGTGGTGCGGGAGCTTTGCTTGGTGGCCTGATAAGCGCAAACCAGCAAACGATTGACGAGCTGTTCCTTGCTCGTGCACTTGTCGAGACCCTTGATGTGAGCCAGCTTGGCCTTGAAGCCGTCGATGCCCAGGTCGGCGACGCCGAAGTCGACCATCAGTTTGACCTGACAGGCAACCGCAGTAGAATCCGCACCACCACTGAGCGAGAGCATGAATCCGTTGGCCATGCTCTTGCGCAGGTAGTCGAAAAGTCCAAGCGGAATCACCCGCGAGAACTCCTCTTCTTTGATGCGAACGCTGGTTTCCCAGGGCTCTTGCACGATCGCTGCCCGAGCTTCGGGGACACGGGTCGGATAGGTGAAGTCGACCTCGACGCAGCGCTCGTCTTGCTTGCCTGTGATTTCAGGCTTGAAGCTGCAAGTACGAGACTGCATCATGCGCGTGTGCTCGATATCCACAATTGCTGTGGTGAGCACGTGGTTGTGGTACGAGAAGCGCGGTCCGATGGCAGCGAACTGCCCGGCTTGAGCGATCAGCACGTCACCATCGTAAATGGCTCGACCGGCTTCGTTGCCGAGCAGGTTGACGAACACATAGGTGCAGCCGAAGGCGCGTGAGCCCTCGAGCACAAGGCGCCGGCGCGTTTTCACCTTGCCAAAGCTGAAGTGACTGGCGGACGGGTTGAACATGATGTCGACCGCTTTGCCGACCAGATGCGTGCCGTCGCGCTTGCCTTTCCATGCGCCTTCGCAGATTTCGAAACCGAGAATAACGTCGCCGATACGGAAGTACAGATCACCGATCTTGTAGACCTGTCCATCCTTCTCGAACTGCTCGACAAGCCCATCGGGCCAGGCTTCGAACTGCCTCGCCTCGTAGTGAATGCCGTCGTTCGCCAGGGCCTTCTTGGCGACAAAACCGCGAATGGTGCCATCGACAACGAGGGCGACGCAGTTGTAGATCTTGTTCTTGTGCAGGATCGGCAGTCCGAACGAAACGACCATACCGCGCGTCAGCGGCAGAAGTTCCTGCAGCATCTTCCACGCCCGTTCGCGAAGATCCGGGCGAAAGAAATCGTCCTCGCAGCCATAGCCTGTG
Source organism: Candidatus Melainabacteria bacterium (assembly GCA_003151275.1). The sequence continues at coordinate 66,527 of PLXC01000188.1, read as the reverse complement.
ATGCAGAGCTCCGGCAGACCGAGGATTGTCACGCCTGCCGCTCTTGCGTCGGCAATGGCGTTTTGAATGTTGAGCTGGTTGTTTGCCCAACCAAACGGAATTTGGTTGAGGGCAGCACCTGCCACTTTAATAAGTTTCATAGCTTAGTCCTCTTCTGCCAGGAAGCACGTCTTACCAACGCCACCACAGGTGGTGAAGTCGAGCGACTTCCTGGCGATAGAATTGTCATAAGGCTCCCTTCGCTCCTTGTTGAGAAGCGATTAGGCGCCGGTACGAAGCAGCAGAAGGACCTGCTCGACGAGGATGTAGGAAATCGACTTGACCTTGAGGAAATCGCCAGCCAGTTTGACAGCGTTGGGATGACTGTCACTGACGATCACTTCGCTGAACAGCGGCTCACCATGGAGGTCAACCGCTGTGCGCAGCCGCTCGAGGGCAGTGCCCGGAAGCACACCATGCGAAGCGACGAAGCGAATTCTCTTGCAGCCAGAACCAGCCACACCGGCGATGCCGTTGCGGTAGCCCTTGCCGGCGTCAATGGCAGTGGTGCCACGCCGGATCATGTCGTCGAACAAGTCGATGTCGAGCCCCGCCACATCGCCAAGCACGCCAAGCAACTCCGTTTCGGAGCCACTCTTGCGGTCTTTGAGGGCGAAGGCGGCTTGCCAGAAAGAGGCGGTGTCGAGGCCACGCGCTTTGAGAACGCGGTTGATGTCCTTGACCAGCGATTCGGCCCACTTGCCGCGACCGGCGTCGGTGGTGCAGATTCGCCCATTCAGCCTTTCTTGCACCATCTCCATGATGATGCGCTTGACGGCGTAAACGTGAGTGGTGCGCACGCCGTTTCCGAAGTAGTGCGGAATGCCCTCAGAGTGGAGGTCCGTCAGGACGACGCGGTTGCCCAGAGGACAACGCGGAATCGCTGAAATCAGACGAGCCCGATAGGCTGCTTTCACAGCCTCATGCAACTCCGGCTTGCCGCGCTCCATCGTCGAGTAGCCGAAGTAGGGGCAGACGATCGTCATGCTCAAGGCCCCAGCCTCGAACACAGCGTTGGCCAGGACGAACAAGTCCAGCGTCTCGGCGTGATCGATGGTGCCGCCGATGATGACGACATCCCGACCTGCGACAGAGGCATCGACGCCTGAGACGATGCCGGTTTCTTCGTCGCGGTGACAGACGCCAGCCTCGAAATCGGCGAGCACCTGAAACTGGCTCAACATGTAGCCGTAACTCTTCGTGGCGAAAAGCACCGGCTTGCCGCGATACTCGAACAAGTCGAGAGCGGCGCTGCGCGAAATCGGTGAGGCTGCCCGTCGACGCGAGACTGGCTTGCCATAGAAAGGCATGGCCATGGTCTGTGCATCAACTGGCAAGACGCGATTCCCCATCGGCGTGTCGGGAATCGCCGAGAGCATGCGAGCCTGAACACGACGCAGGAATCGCGCCTGCTTCGTCTTGCTCTTCTCCTCGGAGACAATGAGGGTGAGCCCGAGCGCACCCTCATCGGCAAGCAGGCTGGCCACGTCGAAGAGCTCGATCGTGGCATCGGCATCCGAGAAGTTGAAATCACCGACGACCACCGCTTCGCTGTTGCCGATGGGCGTGACGAGGCGGTGATAAATTTCGCCATCCGGGAAAGGCTCCTGGAAGACTTCACCACTGATGGTGCCAGCCTTAGCGAGAAGACGGGCAGCAACTGCAACTGAGCCGCCCGCCGTCAGAAAAATTACCTTTTGCATAGATTCTCTCCTGTGCTGACTTAGTGCGAAAAAGGAGAAACCGGATTACGCCTGTGAGGCGATAAAAGCCAGCCGCTCCTCTTCACGCTTGCCGCGATAGACGTCCATGTAGTGCTGGATAAGCGGCGAGATTTCGACGCGGGTGTACTTACCCCACGTCTCATTCGCACGCTTGCCCTGCTGCCCGAGGGACTCGTTGTAGACGATGCGCCCGTTCTTCACCAACTGCACGTAGAGCGGAATGCCATCCACGACTTCGGATTTGTCGGCGATGTACATCACCTCACCGATGCCGTAGACGCGGATGGTGCCAGGGTAGGATTCTTTGCCCGGGCTGTTGGAGAACTTGATGTTCGGGTTGCCGTCAGTCTCGGACCGCTTGAAGGCAGCCGACACAGTGTCCCGATGCACATCGCGCCAGAAGTAACCGCCAGCTCCCGGGAAGAGCTTGTTCGGCTCTTCTCCCGTGTGCTCACGGAAATAATCGTTGACCTCATCGCACTTGGTCGGTTTGACCTCGTCTTCGTAGACCGTGATGCGGTCAGGCGTGACGCCCGCTTTGCGCATGGCCAGGAAGTACTGGACACACTGCGCGGCAATATCGCCCGAGTCGATGCGACCACCGGCCTTGATGGCTTCCGGATGTGCGACCAGAGCCTTGATGAAGTTGTGCAAGCCGATCGTCTCAGCATCGATCAAGTCGCAGAGCAGCTTGCTGTCCGGTACACGGGTGAGCGCCAGGTCCATCATCTCGTACTCGGCTTCGGCCAGCGGCTTGTCGAGACGCTGATTGGAGCACATCAACTCGTGGCCGAGTGTGCCAATTGACTTGAACAGATCCGGCCACATGAATTCGGCCGTGTCGTTGGAAGTCAGGATTGGCTTGCCTCCGCCGCCGACGATCATGGCGTGGAGCAAGATGATGTTGTTCAGCTCAAGCACGGCAGCCCGCAAACCGAACTCGGCGAAGTTCTGGGAAGCCTCGCTCATCAGGCGCGTTTTCGTTGCCTGAATGACAGGAGCGAAGTAGCGGCACATGGCCGGCTCAATCAACGTGATCAAGCCACCGATGCCTTCGAAGGACATCGCCGGCACGTTCTTGAGCATGGTCTGGCCACCGGGGAAGCCCCAGACGTCGATGTCCAGGTCGATGTTGCGGCGACGCGGGTTGCGCGCCAGGACGTCATCCCACAGTTCATGAGGGAACGCCTTGACGTTGGCAGCCGTGCTGCACCAGTGGCGAGCGATCTCGATGTCGCCGCGCTTGAGTGGCTGACCGAACCACTGCGAGAGCATCGCTTCATGACCGGCCATGATCAGCTGATCACCGGCGCCAGGCTCGTTCAGCCCGCGGCGGAAAGTGAGGTGATATGAAGCCGGCTTGAGCGAGAAATCAACCGACGCAGCGCTCATCGTGCGCTTATATGTGTCGGTTGCCGTGATCATGCCGCCAAGAATGAACATCCGGCGGTAGAATTCAGCAATCATCTCGGCGCGCTTAGCCTTGACGGCTTTGTCGAGGCGCCGAATTTTGGCTTTACTCATAGAGGGTCTCCTTGTGCGAAGTCCCCGCAGTTCACTTAGTGAGTGCGGTGGGACTTCGGATTTGAGAACGTTGAGAAATTACCAGCACCACAAGTGGTGCAGGCAGTGATCCAACAAGTCTGGTTATGCAGGAAGTCCGAAGCACACGCAGGAAAGCGCGCACTCCAGTCCCAAACCCATGCAGGAAACAGGTGCGATCTGCACCATGCCTGGCATTAAGGGATTCCTAGCGATAAAGCCGATGTCGCACCGCGATGTTGCGGCAACGTACGTTCGGGAAGAGGAAGTCGGCGGAACGGGCACGGCCAGTCTTGATCCAGTTGCGGATGATCGTGCTCGAGATGCCACCACCGGGACAGTCGATGATGCCGAAACGCGCTCCTTTCGGGAGAATTTTGGCAACGATGTCGCGATCTGCAATTGCTGCGTCGCGCGGTGCGACAAGCAATTGACAGAGTTTGAAAATCTCGTCGGCTTCCATCCAGTGGTTGATGGGTTCGACGTTGTCCAGTCCAATGATCAAGAAGAACTCAACGTTGTCGCCATGCAGCGCCTTGAGAGCACGCAAAGTGTCAACGGTGAAAGACTTGCCTGGTCTGTCGATCTCGATGCGACTAGCGCGGAAGTGTTTGACGCCACGAGTGGCAGCCTTGACCATGCGGAAGCGAATCTCTTTCGGCGCGACGTCACTCTTGTGCGGCGGATCGCCGTTGGGAATGAAATAGACGAAATCCAGCTTGAACTGATCCCAGGCACATTGCGCCACTTGCATATGCCAGAGATGAATTGGATTGAAGGTGCCCATCGAAAGACCGATGCGCAGCTTCTTCCGACCGACCCTCTTGGGAGGAGTGGTGTGTTTAGGTGTCATGACGTAACTCCAAGGGGCTGCGAGCTGTGCACCGCGGCCTAGAAGGGAGGTTGCCCTCGTGTTGATGGAAATCTCTCTGTCTGGACCTGAGTTCACGCACCGAAGTTCGGGTGAGATGAATAGGTGATAGAGAGCGTTATTTAGAGTGGTTGAAAGATTTAAAAAGAAGAAGTGAGTGAAAGAACATAGAGAAGCTATTAGTTCTCAAGCATAAAATTCAAGCACGCGCGGTGATCTGAAGTTTAATGACTCATGACAATCCTGCCCGAAGCCAGAAGGCGCGGGGGAATTTTTTCCTGGCGCGGCTCGCGCGACTGAGTACTTCCGTATACCAAATATAAATAAAACATTCAGAAACCCTGATTGCTAGCGGATCTGCACACAGATCCGCTAGCACGAAGGAAGACCAAATCAATCCGATCTAGCTTAATTTTCTAGGGCGCGTGGACTTTCGACGAATGTCCGGTCAGCTCTCGAATTAGCTTCGCTTCTTGTTCGCGATACGGTGTGCCATCTGGATGAAATACTTCATGAAACCAAACAGCTGGTTGCTGGAGCACGTAAGGCTTTTGCCAGGAATCCCAGGGCAAGTTTGTTTGCGTTTTGCCGACCACCAGACCCCAGTTAATGGCGCCCACATTTCGACGTTTGGCGATTGGCAGAATTGTGTCGAAGGTGCTGCCGATTCCGCGAGCCATAAATTCTGTGCAAATAATTGGGCGGTGGTACCTTTCCAGGCAGGTCACAGACATCTCGAAGTCTTCGGGCCATCCGTAGCTATGGAATGACATGACGTCAGACTGTTCTAATTGTGTGTGTTGAATCGGCGTTAACTTCGCAGGCGAAGACCAGTCGCCATCCCAAACACCGGAAGTTAATGGTTGCGATGGCTTGGCTGCGCGCGCCCAATCGAACGCTTGCGGAAGCAAGTGGGCAACCAATTCCTGTTTATTCTTGATTTCAACTTTTCCATAGGCGTGACCGTTAGCATTGTTCGGCTCGTTCCAGATGTCCCAGGCTAAGATTCGGGGATCGTTGGCAAAGGCGCCCACAACTCCCTGCACATAGACTTTTAGCCGAGGATAATCGCTGGCATCCTGCAAACTTTTGGCACCAGGACTTTGCACCCATCCGGAATTGTGCACTCCGGGAATCGGAGGATGTTGTGAACCCAAGGCGGGATAGGGATCCCAACAAGAATCGAAAAGAACGAAAATGGGCTTGATTTTATGCTTGTCGGCAACGGTCAGGAAAGTATCGATGCGTTTTTTAAATCCTTCGGGATCCTGCTTCCACAGTAAATCGTGGAGGTAAACGCGCATTGTATTCATACCGAGATTTTGAGCCCAACCAAGTTCTTTATCAATCTCCGCGGAATTGAACGTGTTGGCTTGCCACATCTCCAATTGATTAATGGCGCTGGCAGGGTTGTAGTTACTACCTACTAACCATCCTTGCTTTTGATACCAACTATTTGCTCTTTCTTCCGTCCAGCGATGCTGTGCATCGGCTGCCATGCTTGGCGTCGGTAAAACCATAATTAAAACCTCCACGAGCAGGAAAAATAGCAGAACAATTTCTTTCACTAGCCCTTCCCTTTTTACTGATCCCATATTAAGTAACACAATATTACATCAGGGTTTCCAGACTTCACCATTGCTGTCGAGCATTGATAATGAAGGGTTTCGAGCACATCAAGCATCTGCATTTTTTGCTTAACACATTAAGCGGAATAAAAATGGGAAGGGGTATCGTCCACCCAGAGGTTTTCATCTACAGATAGAAGTCACTTGTGAAGCCAGTTTGCATGGCTCGCACCTTGCGAAAATTTGTAAACCGTCGTTTGTTTGTAAGTCTGACCGGGGCGCAAAATCGTCGTCGGCCAGCTATCACGATGCACTGAATCAGGGAAGTGTTGCGCTTCTAGGGTGAACGCAAAGTGTTTCGGATAAAATCCACCGATACCGTGTATAGTGCCATCTAAAAAATTTGCAGTATAAAATTGCACGCCTGGTTCTGTCGTCAACATCGTCAAAGTGCGACCAGAGATGGGTTCAACTACGACCGCCGCTTCCTTCAACTCGCCCTTGCTCGGTCGAAGAACAAAATTGTGATCGTAACCACCTTTGACTTTTTCGAGATCACGACCAATTTCTTTTGGTTCCGTAAAATCAAACGGCGTGTCCTTGACCGGTTCGATCACCCCGGTGGGAATTAGCTCTTTGTCGACAGGAGTATACGAATCAGCATTGATTCTGACCAGATGATGTAACACAGACTCATCCCCAGCTCCAGCGAGGTCGAAATAAGCATGATTAGTCAAGTTGATCGGCGTGGGCTTATCGGTTGTCGCCACATAATCAATCTTCAGTTCATCGTCGTTCGTCAAAGTATAAGTGACGCTGGTTGTCAGGTTTCCCGGAAAACCCTCTTCCATGTCTTTGCTCAGGTAGGTAAATTTCACCGAAGGCACCCCACCCTCATTGCTTGGTTCAGCTTGCCAAAGACGCTTATCAAAGCCGCGGATACCGCCATGCAAGGTGTTGTGTGTATTGTTTGGTGCTAGAAAGTATTCTTTTCCATCGAGGACAAATTTGGCATCGCCTATGCGGTTGGCGAAACGTCCAACTGTAGCGCCGAAGTATGGTGATTGCTCTTCGTAAGGCTTGAGAGTGTCAAAACCCAAAACGATATCGACAGATTTGCGTCGTTTATCAGGCACGCGCAACTCGGTCAAAGTGGCACCGTAGGTCATTACCTTAGCGATCATCCCGTTTGCATTTTGCAGTGTGTAAAGGTCGACCTTTTCCCCATGCATGTCCTTTCCGAAATCAGTTTGCCAGAGATTGGTAAACAGTTGCACTGGAGTGATCGGGGGCAGCGCAACTTTAGCGATTGCGGCAAATGATCCAGATAGTAAGATTGTCGAGAGGGTGCTAATCAGCACCTTTGTCGTGCGCATTTTGTAACATCCATTTAGCGGGGCACGGCATATATTAGCGCATTGAGGCAGCTGGATTGGCGTCCGCTTTGCTCAATCAAACTTCGAAAATAATTGCTAATCGGCAAGTTAGATTCTAATCGTTCAATTCGATTTGCTTTGCTTCTTCGATGCGACCTGTGACTCGCAAGAAATCGCCATAAGCAGTGCGAGTTACCGAAGCATCGGCACTATCGAGAGTATTGGTTTTGGCGTAGGTTGAAAGGGAGCGCAAGAACATCTGCTCAGCTTCGACTTTTCGTCCTTGTTTGCGATAAATTTGCGCCAGGCAGAATGTCACTTTACCGATGTACGGGTGATCGACTCCGAATTCATCTTCGGCCATACGCAACCAACTGTGCGCCGCACTTTCAGCCTCTCCAAAGCGGCCACGATTATTGTAGGAAAGAACGAGCAATTCGAAATCCAAAAGCAGATCCGCACGAGGGCCGCCTGCTTCCTCTCGTATTTTCAGAGCGCCATCGACGAGGCGAGCCGACTGGTCGTAACTAGCGGCCTCATAATTGAGCAGAGCCAAACTGTAGAGCATGTCTGCGTATTGCTGAGTTGAAACTACTTCGCGGCTAACAATTAGTGCCCCAGCCTTACCGTTGAGAACCGACAAAAGCTCTTCATCGCAGAGCTTTCCCTCATTTGAGTAGCGTTCAAAATGCTGCTTGATGACATTGCGAAGATTGTCGAACTGGTTGGCATGTGAGGCCATGAACCCTGCGCCCGTGGACTCGCAATCTTGTTTGTTCAGACTCATACTTACCTGCCAACGCTTTCTTGCGAAAGCTTAAAATTGGTCACCAATATGATCATAGCCTTTGATCTCAATTTACGGTTGTAGCAATAACGTCTGCAACATGAAAAACATTCGTCGGGTCTACTCGATGGCGGCTATGTGTCGGAAATTAAAAAAGTTCTTTTATAAGCTATAGTTGGAAAATTTAAAAAAGCAGGGCGCTAGCCCTGCTGCACCAAAAGTGATGCCTTGTGAATGGTGGATTAGAAGTCGTGCTTGTCGGCGAGGAACCGGCGACAAGTGCGGACGCGGTCGTAGGCTTCGCTGTCACCAGCTTTCCGGTAGAGCTCGGCCAGAACGTCCAGCTGAGGGATGCAGCAAACCTCGCCTGTGGCTTCGAGAAGCGGAATGGTGAGCTCGGTGACGGCGGCCGCTTTGGCGTAATCACCCTGCTTGGAGTAGCAGCTGCTGAGCCGCATTAACCAGGTCAATTGCCCAGCGGGAAACTCCTCAACCCTGGCGACGATGGTTTGGGTGATGCCCAAGGCTTCCGCGAATCGGCCGCTTGCCTGGAGGCACTGCACAAGCGCGGCAGCGGTGTCGAGGGACACAGCGTTGAGCGGCGCTTCGATGCTTAGAGCCAACGAGACTTCGTACAGCTCAATCGCCTCGTCGTGCTTGCCCACTTGCGTGAGAGTGAAGGCCAGGTTCTGGCGAGCTTCGTCCACGGTGGGCAGAATCGGGTTGCCGGGGCGCAGACTGGACAGGCGAAGAATTTCTCGCTGAACAGGCTCTGCTGCTTTGTATTGAGCACAGGAAACATACAAGTCGGCGAGCGGGCGTAGTGCGTAGATGCAGATGATGTTGTCCGCACCGGCGTGTTGCTCGACGATGGCGCGAAGGTTGAGTAGGTCAGTTACAAGTGCCGAACGTTTTTCATTGGTCATAAGTTCCTTGTGGTAACGGCTTCTTTGCCGCGGAAGTCGGGCTGGCAGAGTGATTTGCCAACCGTACGCCTCTTGATTCGAACGACGAACATCGCCGCTCCGGAAAAACGAAACGAAAGGACTGGACAGTCCGACTTGTTTGCTAAGCAAGCCGGACTCTCCGTCCCCACGAGTGACTACTGCTGGGTGAGCATCCGCCGAGCGGTTGCCCTGAGCTGGGTGGCACGTGAGTCGGCGTCGGCCGCCTCGTCGGTAAGGTAAGCGCCACGCGCCCCCCTTGCGTACTTCTCCAGCTCCGCCGCCTCCTCCTGAAGCTTGCGCGCCTCGCCGACGAAATACCCCGGGGTCGGGTGGTTCGGGTCGAACGCGTGGTCTTCGGTTGACGAGAGGACGTCGGAGAACCAGCCGTTCTTGCCGACAAAGCCCAGCATCTGGACCAGGTAGTTGACGCTCACCGTGACGCTGTCGAAGTGGACCTTCGTGGCGCCGTCGATGAGAGCGGTGGCGATGATCTTGCCTACCACCTTGGGGGTGAGCTTGTAGTACTTGGCGTCGGACTTCACCGGCTCCTGCACGTAGGCCACACCTTCGTGGACGACGATCGAGCCGTTGAAGCCGGTCTGCCCGTCGAATCCGAAGAGACGACGCTTGCTGTCATAGAAATTGCGATCTGCGGACATAATGTTTGCTCCTTGTTTGGCCTGGCTTGTGACCAGACTCTTGTTTTTGATTGGGTTACAAAATGGAAGTGATGGCACTTTCGGTTTTTTGACAAACATGCTGATTGGAAACTCTGGCACCACTTGTGGTGGCACCAGAGCTCCAAGCAGTAGAGCTAACGCTCCGGCTGGATCTCAGCCTTTCGTTAGTTTCCTCCGACCTTGGCGAACAGCCGAAGCTGCGCCGCCAAAGCCGTTAGACGTTGAGCCCCGCGTGGTCGGTCAGACCGCGACCGATGGTCGGGTCGGTGAACCAGTCGAGCAGGGTGATGCCCGACAGCTTGCGCGAGAAGTTCAGCGTGAAGAACCCGTCCAGACGCGAGCCCATGATGTGGGTGTTGCGGCTGTCGCCCGGGTCGACCAACGTGAAGTTGGCCGCCGTGAGCGGGGAGTAGTCCTTGACGCCCGGGAGCTTCATGTTCCAGTCGCCGCCGACCACGCCATTGCCCGAGAGCTTGTTGGCGATGATCTGGCACTGCTGGTACCGAACCGCTCCGCTGGTGACCTCGCCGCCACGCATGGACTTGAGGTGGACGACGCCGGCGAAGAACTTCTTCTCGGCATCGGGGGTCTGCGGCGCCGTGTCCTCGAGGTCGAGCTTGAGGAGCGGACGCAGGTCGTTGACGCCCTGCACATTCGCCACCTCGTCGATCGAGCTCTTGGCGATGAACTTCACCCGAGGGTGGATGAGGATGGCGACCGCCTGGTTACCGCGGGAGTTGTCGGTCGAGCAGTACGCCGTGTAGCCGGTCAGGCGAGCGATCTCTTCGATGCCCTCCTTGCCGATCTCGACGCACATCCAGACGTGGGCGAGCGGGATGAACTCCTTGTAGGAGTCCGCGAACCAGGCAGCCTTCGCCTTGGTCAGCATCTCGAAGTTCTGGCAGCCGAAGACGATCTTGCCGGACATGTCGACCGGCTTGGCGCCCGTCGCCGCGATCTTCTTCTGAACGGCCGCGAGGACGATCTGGGGGTTCAACAGGACGTTGCCGCCCGTCTTGCCCCGACCGCCGCCGCTGCCGCCTTTGCTGCCGCCCTTGTTGCCGCCACCGCTGCGCTGCTGATTGCCGCCGCGGTTGCCGCGCTGGCGCCGACGACCACCACGGTAGTCCTCGATGTCGTCGACGGTGATGTCGAGCTGGTGGTTGTCCCAGCCGAGCGCCTTCAGCCCTTCGACACCGCCGACAGCCGCGAGACCGTTGGTGTTGCCGAGAAGGATGTCAGCGAGAGTCGCTTCGCCCGGCTCCGGGTAGACCGGCTGCGGGTTGTCGCGGTGGTGAGCTTCGCCGACGGCGTTCAGCTTGGCCACCTGCTTGGGGGTGAGAACTGTCCACTTGGGGAGGTCCATGTTGCTGGTTTTGGTGTTCTTCTTCATATCAGAGACTCCTTCTTGGTCCGTTAGGACCGGTAGCGTTCGCCGCCCTGCCTAAGCCCGAGCGATGAACAGTTGGTAAATGAAGCCGCGCACCACGACTGTGATGAACGACCTAGAAACGCGTGCTAAGTAGCTGAACGAATGCGCCGCATCACCTGAAAGGCTTTGCAGCGTTACTCATTCAAATCGTCAACACGCCACCACGAGTGGTGTCATGCCGCGAGCAAACCAACAAGCCGCCGAAGCGACTCTCTCAAACGACCTTGCCAGGAAAGTTCAGCGCGCAGCTCGCTGAGCAACAGACTGAATTTTTCTCCGGGCAACTGGGTGAACCGGCTTTGGGGCCAACCAGTGTCGTGGGTGATGGGGCGGGGAGATGTCTTCAAGAATTCCTTGCGGATTTTCTTGTTTTGTTCGAGCTTGGCTCTGATGGCGCGTTTCACCAGTTGGTGATGCGGTTCAGAACCGAGTTCAAATGTGACACCCAACCAGGTTGTGTGCGTCAGACGAAACTTTTTCTTGAGCTTGGCGCCCATGTGTTTCGCTTTCACGCCGTGAAGTTGAGCCACCTGCAATCGCTGTTCCTGGTTGGGAGTGCGCAAGCAGATGTAAAAGGCCTCGACTGACGCAAATTTGACGCTATCCAGGATGAATGGTGTGTGCGCCAAATTTGACATATCCCTGCCGATCTCTTCGAGAGAAGAGCCCGAGCAGTTTAGCGGGTGCAAAATCATGCTCGTTCTCCTTTCTGTCATAGATTTGCTCGCTTCAATTACTCCGGCTTTTCTCTCCGTTGTGATCTGCTTTGACTTGACGTTAAGACACTCCTTACAACGATGAAGTTGGGGAAGGGGCTTAAAGGCTAGGGGGCAGAAAGTGTTGGGAGGTTTTTGCCTGAAGAAATCAAAAAGAGAAGGGAATGTAAGAACACCGTACTGGTAATGGTGTTCTTAACTCAAGCCATAAATAATTACTTCTAGCGAATTGATCTTCAGCTAGATCAGGGACAAGAAGTCTATGAAAGAAGACGTATAACCAGCCTAGATTTGATCTGCTGAAAAACGTGCAGCAAACAAAGCTGTATCTCTTGACAATTAGCGTGACTCTAACAGTCTCTAATGTAAGACGCTCGTGCAGCCTCGCTCAATTGTAACAAAGTGGCTTTTTTCCCAGCTACAGGCACTTTTGAGTATTTTGCTGAAGAGCAATTTAAGATTGCCAAGCGCAACAATTTCCTCGTCCAATCTTCAATCTGCATGTTTTCCAAGAGACCGCAAGCGAAATTTGCTTAAGACTGCCGCACTTTGTTATGCATAAGCCTATGGTGATTGATTCAGGCTTTTAGTAATTAGTAACAAGTTATCTGTTCGATCTGCGTTGCCGCAAAATTCCAAAATTCAGATAGCCAGAATTGAAAAAAGCGAGCATCAACTACTATCGACCGACAATTTCATATTTTTCCCGCTGAAATATAGTGCCCATGCGCTTTTTCTGAAATTTTGTCCTTGGAATGTTCCACTATATGTTATAAAGCAAATCTAAAGCAAAGATTAACGACCTCTCACAACCGTGCTAGATGTCAAGAAGGGTCCTGATTGGTAGAACGGGAACCTTTGCGCGTTGTGCTAGGTGCGAGACAAATCGAACCGAGATCGGCACGGTGGGGCAATATAACTTAATCGCCTCCTGCTAAAAATGGTCCGAAACGCCTCTTGCACAAGCGTCGCCACATGAATATATGTTCTTGCTTTAGTAAGAAGCTGACCAGTAGGTTCAAAAGTATCTTTTACTTCCAAATAACCCAGAGCAACAACCCCGCACCCAGACATCTCTGCCAGTGACTAACCACAAACAAAAACTCCTCCGCTCGCGCGGGAAGTTGTGGTTTTACCTGGTGGATTTTGACGTGCATGGCGACTTTGGACTGTTTGGATTTGAAAGAACTCACTTCAACTCAATCGTTCGGAATTTGTGAATTACACAGGAGCATGCAAATGAGCAGAAAGCTGTTGGTGATTGACTTTGGTTCGGACCCCACACTCCTTCCCGGCGCGGACAAGTTCTTTCAGACCTTGAGAGACTCCCGCATCGTTCCCATCCCCGCCTCTCGCTTTACCTCGGACGACTCCATTCGCACCGCGGTCAACGAAGGCAACGAAATCGTCGGCTTCGCCGGTGATTCCTCAAGCAACATCCCTCTCGCCGCGCAAGTGGTGAAAGCCGGCGGCGTCGTCTTCGCCTTCGGTGATGGTGCTCTTACGAGCTGGTGCAAATCGAACGCGGCTGACAGCCCCGAACGTAGCGTCTGGCTCAATCTCTTCAACCTCGGTGAGGCGACCAAGCTGCACTCGTTCCAACAACGGATCGGCGGCAACTAGTCATTCACCACAACCCGGTCGGCTCTCAAGTTGAGTGCCACCACCCCAGCTTCAAGCGCCGTGCACGGCAATTGAGGCTGGTTTCGACTGCGCGCGGCGGACCAATTCAGGTCCCCGTTTTTTTTACTCATCGGCTTCGGCCACAAAAGAAAGGGACCTAATCTATGACAGCAACTCAAGCCCCCGTCGGAACCACCCCAGTGTTCGGTTTCGACAACCTCCCGAAGCACATCAAGCCCGCTGGCTATGACAGTGCAAAGGTCAACCGTGGCATCGTCCACGTTGGACCCGGAGGCTTCTGGTCGGCGCACTTCGCCGCCTATGTTCACGACTACATGGCGAAGACCGGCGACCTCAACTGGGGTTTCGTCGTCGCTTCGCTGCGTAGCCCCGGCACCATCAACTCGCTTCGCCAGGCGGGCAACCGCATTGTTCTGGTCGAGCGTGAGGAAACCGAGCGCCTCGCAAGCGTTCTCACTCCTGTCGTTGACACGATCTTCGCTCCGGAGAACCCGGCCGCGTTGGTCAACGTCATCGCTGATGGCAACATCAAGATCGTCTCCATGACGATCACCAACAAGGGCTACTACGTGAGCGACGCTCACGGAACCCTGGACGCGTCACACCACGACATCGTGCACGACCTCGACTTCACCCTCGAGACTCGTGTCGATGCCGACGCGCCCAAGACCATCTACTGGTACCTCATGGCGGGTATCGAGAAGCGGATGGCGGAAGCCCTGGCGAGCGGCACACCCCGCCCGCTGACCGTGCTGTCTCTGGACAACGTTCCCCAGAACAGCAAGTCGCTCAAGACTGCGTTCCTGCAGTACGTCGAGGCGTCGACGGAACACAGTGCGGCTATGGTCCAGTGGATCAACGACAACGTGGACTTCCTGACCACGCTCGTTGACCGCATTACCCCCGAGGTGACCAACGCGTTCCGCAAGGACACGGCGGAATTCCTCGGCTTCGATGGCGGCGTCATGGTCGGCACGGAGAAGTTCCGCCAGCTCGTGGTTGAGCAGGGCCGTTTCCAGGTTCCGGCTTGGGATTCGGTTGGCGTTGAGACTGTGGCAGACATCGGTTCCTACTGGGAGCTGAAGTTCCTTGGTCTGAACGCGGGACATCAAGTGCCGGCCATGGTTGGCCCCCGGCTTGGTGCGACCCTCATCCACGAAGCAGTGCTGATTCCCGAAGTCGGGGCGCTGCTCGCGCTGTTCCACACGGAACTGGGTGTAATCCTCGGTGACGACCTGATGGCGGTGTATGGACCGAAGATCCAGCGCCGCTTCAAGGACAGCGCCCCCATGGACACGATCCTTCGTGTCGGTGCCCGGGGTACGAGCAAGGCGTCCGAGCGCATTGCTTACGCTGTGGAACGTGCACTGGTCATCACCGATGGCGAGCAGGTGCTCAAGGCGCCGACCTTCGTCTTCGCGTGCTGGCTGCTCAACCTCGGCTGCACGGACGAACTGGGTAACCACTTCCAGCAAAACGACAGCGAGCTGACCAAGCTCGATGGCGTCTACCAGGAAGTGCTCGCCTGGACTCGTTCGCAGGACCGTGACCATCACGTTCTCGCTCACATCCTGCGCAAAATCGGTGAAGTCTGCAGAGACGACCGGTTCGTGGTGATGGCGGGCAAGGCGGGGTTCGTGACGGAACTGGCATGGGCGTTGACCGAGCTCAGCTCGGGCGACACCAAGACTGCGATTCGCAACCTGCTCGTGCGGGCGGCGGCGTAGTCATCTAGGTTCGCAGGACCGGGGTCACACCCGGTCTTGCGGACTTAGTTTTTTTCCAGGAATCACCTGGTCTCTGCTTGAGGTAACTCAGCAGGTTTTTTCACAACAAGCCTGTCTCAAACCGAGGCTAGGATTAAACTTCGAAAGGAAACTATATGACTACGACAACCAAACGATCGACCACGAGCCGCCACAAGCGCCTCACCGCAGCACAGAAGCGTCAGCTGATGCGGATGTTCCACATCATGTTCGACTACGACAACACGCTCGGCTTGACCGAGGCGCCGGCGTTCAAGGCCTGCTGCGGAGTGATCAACGCCACCCTGTCCAGCAAGGGTGTCGCCGCCGCCAAGCAGTTCACGCCCGAGTCGCTGATGAAGCGGTTCGTCGGCTTCTCGTTCCGTCGCATGATCACCGAACTCGCAGCTGAGCACGGCTTCAGCTTCGACGAAGGCATGAAGGAGGTCCTCGAAGGCGAAGACTACCGGCCCGAGCTGGAAATCCTCGTCAAGAAGGAGGAGATGGCTGTCATCGCCCAGTTGGCGACCGACATCAAGCCGACCGATGGCGTCAACGAGCTGCTGGCTCGCATCGCCGACATCGGCAAGTCCGTCGTCTCGAGCAGCGCCGAACGTCGTGTTCGCGCCTGCTTGAAGGGAGCCGGTCAGGAAGGTTTCTTCGAAACCGACCGGATCTACTCCGCGGCGAACTACAAGTCGAGCAAGCCGGACCCGCGGGTCTACCTGGAGGCGCTGTCGGGGATGGGCTTGAACGTCCATCACTGCGTCGCCGTCGAGGACTCGTTGACCGGTGCGCGTGCGGCTGTCGGTGCGGGCATCACCGTGATCGGCTACCTGGGCGCGTATCCGGTCGAAGAGCAGGCGCACATCCGCAAGGACATGCGCAAGCTCGGCGTCAAGGTGATCATCACCGACTGGAGCCAGTTCGAGGCGGCGTTGGCGAAGCTGGCTGTGCAGCGCTTCGGCGCTCTTTCAGCCTGAGTCGTAGACGCCTGGACTTCCTCAACTTCTTCCTGTACGCGTTGCAGCTGTACTCGCAGGTGCACCACAAGTAGGACGTCGACACGAAACTGGAATTGGCTTCGGCTGATTCCTTTTCGTTTTTCGCAGTTGCGGCAGAGCGGCTCCAAGAGCCGCTTTGCTGGCAACTTGTTTATTAGTCATATTCAAACCAAGGAGAACGAAAATGTCAGGCAAACGAAACGGTTCCAAACCCGTGCAGTCGAAGAAGAAGGTTAGCCCCTTCTACTGCGGCACGATCACGGTCGAGGACCAAAACAGGATGCGCAAAGCTTCGGACCGCAAGGACCGAATCGACAGCGGCATCCTTCACCCAGTCGGCACTGGTGCGCACTGGAAAGGCAAGCAGGGTGAGAATCGTGCCAACCGGCGCGCCGCTCGCCAGCAAGCCACCAACGCCACCCGCGGAGACTTCTAAGGAGACCCATGATACCCAAACTGCTGACAGCACTGTGTCGGCTGTTCACGGGCGTTCGCACAGGCCATCGCTGGTCCAAGCACACGCTCGTGGTCGGTCCTTCACAGCCAGTCGACGGAGACTCGGTGGCGTGCACCAAGGCGATGATCAACTTCCTGCGCAAGCGGGGGTTGGAAGCCTACACGCTGCCGACTCTGACGATGTATAAGCAACTCGCCTGGATTCTCCAGAGCGATGATTATCACAAGGCGGCACTGTCAGCGGCTCACCAGGATTTCACCGTCGACAATTTGCAAGAAGCGTTTGACACGCTGATTGCGACTTGGCGTCCCGATGAAATTCTGCTCCTTGACGGTCCGCTTACCCGCCTGGGTTTCGACCCGCGCGGCATCACAGTCTTCAATGTGGACCACCACATCGTCGACGAGGAACACGATGACCGCGACGCTTTCGTGCACGTCGCACCGTCAGTCGGTTGCTTGCTGATTGAGAAGTATCGGGTTTTCGACCCGATTCTTGCGGTCAGCATTCTCACCGACACTTTCTGGCTGCGTCAGAACATGCCTGCTCAAGCCGCTCATTACCTGGGCATTCTGAGCGAGCATGGCTTGACCGACGACGTTCTCGCGGACATGCAGCGCAAGCTGATGGTTCGCAAGGATGCCCAAATCGTCGTGGCCATGAATGAGGCGGATATGCGCATCGAAGGTGAAATTGCCTTCCTCGTGCTCAAAGACGAGCGTCCCGAAATTCATCGTGGCGTCATGGCAGAACTTGGCTATTTCTGTCACCACATCTGCGTCGTCAGACCCGACGGCTACGTCTCTTTCAAGACGGAAAACAGCGATATCGACTTGCGCCCTCTTGCAACCAAATATGGTGGCGGTGGACATAAGACAGTGGCCGCTGGTCAACTGCCTTCTGGTTTCACCACCGACCTGCTGGAGGAACTGCATGCCGACTTCGTCGCCGCCGTTTCGGTTTAAACTTCGCAGTGCACACCTGAAATGTCCGTTGGCTTAGCCAACCAGCGGACCTTTCAAATCTCACCAAACAGCCTATGCCTTTTGGCTAGTCTCTGTTTTAATCTAATTACTAACCACACAAAAAAAGAAAGGAAAAAAATGACACAACCCACTGACGAAAAGCAGGTCCGTATCGACGCGCAAATCGCCGAGTTCCTCAAGAACGGCTACAAGCGCGAAGACCTTTTCATCACCCAAAGCGGCTCTGTAATCTACGACCCCACGGCCGCAGAAGCAGCAGCTTTCAAGGGTTTCGAGAAGACGACCGATGACAAAAACTCATAACTGGAAAGCATTACGGAACCAGCCTGCGGGCTGCTTTTCGTGATGCTTTTTCAGTGCCATTTGATACTATCTCATATCGTATAAAATTCCGACATTTGAAATTTTTTGCAGAACCCCATAGTGATTCGGAACGCAAGCTGGTTTCCTGATGACCTCGAACATGAGGGGACCGCGCACAGGTCTTCGAGAGTTGCCCACGTGGTTATTCGAAAGCATGCGGGAACGCAGCCTCTTACGATCCTGGTGCCGCCGCTCCAGGCGATGGTGGCAACCAAGGAGGCGTGTGCGAAGCCTTAATTAGGCGGGCTCTTTCTGCCAATGGAACATTGGTGTCGTAATGAGAATATTCATCGACCAGACCCGGCGTGGCGATCATTTTTTCAAATACTCTGATCGGATTGCGTCCGGCCACCAGCAGGGCAAACGCAGGATCGACCATCTGGCGAATGCCGCGCGAATCAGGCGGCAACTCACTGCGATCAAATACTCGCCGACTGGAAACATCTTGAGGAAGATCGGCTATGTGCAAAGCAGTCTTATATCCTTCAGCTTTGCTCCGAACCAACAGTTGCTCCATTGAGCTGTCGACGCGACCTAATTGCGCGTACACCATCGGCTTCTCTTCTGCGTAACCACGGTCGAGCAGCCGCTTAGCTACCTCGGCAGAATCCGCATGAACAGCGTTGGTGCCCAGTCCATTTGCATATCCGTCCATAAAGGGTTTGATATGGTCGGAGTCAATTAGTAAGGCACCATATTTTTCCACCAAAGGATCTACCAGAAGACTTGATTTGCCGGCTCCTGGAGGTCCGATGACAATATGGATAACCTTTTCGGTTCCAGTCGGTCCCTTGCCCCAAGCCTTGTTCACAAGCTCGTTTATTTTCGCCTCGGCGGCGTTGCGACGTTCGATTGCTGCGGCTCTTTCTTCAACAGGCAATGCCTCTATGTCTGCCTGAACATGCTCGAGCAGTTGTCCTTTCGGAAGCGCTCGTTGTTGCGCTTGTACGTCTTGAATGCGCTGGATTTCTGCTGGGCTGAAAATCTCAGATAGCTGATCGAGGACGCGCACGTTTTCCCGCGGCTTGCCGGTAGCATCGGTTATCAGTTCTGGAGAAATCGAGTTGTTGGTGTGATTAACAACTTCAATGGTGCCCTGATTGCCATCGGCAATGCGAAGCTTTGGCGAGCCTTCCTGAATTACGACTCGTAGTGTCTGACCAGCTGGCGCCCACAGTTCGACATCGGAGGAACTTCCATATACTTCGACTGTGCCCTTACCGCTTACAACTCCGCTAGAATCTACGACTTTAGCTCTCGGGATCGTTTCAGTCAGTACAAAATTGACATTTTTGCTGGTTTCAATAAATGGCGCAGCGGCTCTTTCTGCCGGCAACGCGTCGTAATGAATGGTGGCTGTGTTCTTGTCATAGTCGTAAGTGATTCTTTCACCGCCAGCCACTTCAGTTCCGCCTCCACTGCCGTTCGCCACTTCAGTCTTAGCAGCGTGGTCCACAGTGTAATCGGATGTCGCTGTTGTCTTGTTGAGGAGTTGGCTTTCCGCCGAGCTACCTCTGGTAGCACTAGTGTGCGCACCCGCTGTCAATTCGATCGCCCCGATGCTCAGCGCTGTGACTAGATTTGACGTAGCACGCATTTTTTCGCTCGGCTGGAAAAGTTTACTGCGCAAAGTGGGATCACCTAATGCGGCTCCCGGTGCGGATGCCAAGCCATCAAGAGCACCCTGGATTAGTCCACGTTTGGCGATTTCTGTCCAACTAATCGGACCACCAGCCTCTTTCTGGCGCATGTATTCCTGCGTCGTTCCAGAAGTAGTGCCGAATGTCGTACCCATAACAATGTTTCTTAGGGCTGGGCTTCTTTCGATTACACCGCCGGTTATCTTGTTAAGACCGAATGTGCCGCCATGTGCAAGAGAGAAAATGGTGGCATCCATGGCCAAAGAGGTCGGATTAATCGACCCGGCCACAGTCTTTTCCAATCCCGAACTGAAATCTACTCCGCCACTCTTGTTTAACCAAGTTTGCGGCGTTAAGCCGATGTCCAGAGCTCGGGAGGAAGCGCCGAGAAAAACGCCTTTAGCTGGAACGCTCATCAATGAACCTTCCATGATATTGGCGTTGCCTAATTTGTTGAAGAGAGCCTTGGTGGCTACGCCTTTGGTTGCGCCCATGCCGAATTCGGCGATTTGCATTTGCAAGCTATCGCCAACTCGCATTTCGTTGGAAGCGCCCAACAGTAAACTAGCTGCCAGGGCTTTGCGACCGGGAGTAAACAATGCCGCCGTTGTCAAAAAAGCTGGAGCATAACGACTGACTTCCTTACCGACCGTGCTGTCAGCTCCAAAAGTCATGTCGACAACAGCGTCAACGCCAGTCTGCAAGTAGCTTTTATGCTGCTGCTGAACCTCGCGAAGCATCGAATGAGATGCCCCGGGGTCGGTCTTTGGGGTAGTAAATATGCTCTCTGGTCGGTCAGGCATGGCTTCCGATGGTGAGGTAACACTCTTTCTCTATACCCTTTCGGCGGATTTTGGACACTCCTGGGCGGTTTCGTTGCCTGAGGGCTGAAGCGCGGTTGAGGTCCTGGATACGAGCGAACTGGTTAGTCAATTCCAGCAGTTGTGAAGTGGTTAAATACTATCGAGATCGTGTGACCAGTATGTCCCCCGCAGAACGCATGCCGATGCCCAAGCGTTCTGAACCCGATGGATATATCGGCAGAAAAAACAATGTACAATCTCCAAAAGCAATTCTCACTACCGCACAAGCATTAGTCACTTGGCAGCGACGGCTGGCTTTTGGATGGATGGTCGGGAGAACTTCCTCAGTTGTTTCCAAAAGAGTGGCACCAATATGACGAATACGACCTCGACTCCAGTATCCAAAGCATTGCTCAAGAATGCGCCCAAGAACGTGACCTGCCCATCGTATGATCGGGACAAACTCACGGATGGAATTCTGCACATCGGCGTAGGTGGCTTCCATCGGTCGCACCAAGCGCTTTATCTTGATGACCTGTTCCAGTCACATGGCTTGACTGATTGGGCAATTTGCGGTGTCGGCATCATGCCCCAAGATGCGGCGATGAACGAAGCGCTCAATGCCCAAGATTGTCTCTATACGCTGGTTGAGAGAAGCGGCAAGACCAGCAGTGCGCGCATAATTGGCTCCCTGAAAACATACATCTTTGGCTATGAGAATCCTGAAGTTGTCTTTTCAAAGATGGCTGATCCAAGTATCAAGATCGTTTCATTGACGGCAACAGAAGGCGGCTATTGTTTCAACCAGGGCACTGGTGAACTTGATTTTGATAATAAGGGCATTCAAAACGACTTGCAAAATCCGAGCCGACCGCAAACCATTTTTGGCTATCTTGCAGAGGGATTGGAGCGTCGACGCAAGTCAGGAGTGACACCATTTACGGTGCTATCTTGCGACAACTTGCAGGGCAACGGACACGTCGCCAAATCCACTTTGCTCGCCTTTTGCAACAAGCGCAATCCCGAATTAGCCAAGTGGATTGACGAGAATGTCAGCTTTCCAAATTGCATGGTCGACAGAATCACTCCTGCGACCACTGATGCCGAGCGCGATTTTGTTCGCCAAACTTACGGACTTGAAGATGCATTTCCCGTTGTCGCAGAGCCATTTAAGCAATGGGTTATCGAAGACAACTTTTGCAATGGACGCCCGCCTTTAGAAAAGGTCGGCGTGCAATTTACTTCTGACGTCGCACCTTATGAAAAGATGAAGATCCGATTGCTCAATGCCTCCCATTCGGCAATGGGCTACCTGGGCTATTTGTGCGGCTATCGCTACATCTATGAAATTGCTCAAGCGCCCGAATTCATTCCTTATATCAAAGCTTTGATGGATGAAGAAGTGACTCCACTGGTCGGTGAAATTCCAGGCGTCAATCTCGCTGACTACAAGAAGAGCCTGATGGAACGCTTCGCCAACGAGACGATCAAGGATCAGGCATTGAGAATCTGTCTCGACGGATCGTCCAAACTACCTAAATTCATTTTCCCATCAATCAGCGAACAACTGGAGCGCAAAGGTCCTATCCGCAAACTAACATTGTGTGTAGCAAGTTGGATGCGCTTCTTGAATGGAAAAGACGAAGAAGGCAACGAGATTCCGATCCAGGATCCACAGGCCGAGCGACTTACCGCTGTGACCAAGAAGAGTCGTGACCCGAAAGCATTGCTTGAGATGACGGATATTTTTGGGGATTTAGGCAAATCCGATCGCTTCGTCATCGAACTAGAACTGCTGTTGAACATGCTCTACGACAAGGGCGGCCAAGAAACGCTCAAATTCGTCATGAACGAAAAATAGCCCTAAAAGGCGGCACCAAAATTTATCCTTGTCAGGCTTGGCGTGTCGAACGGCAAGACAGAACAATCGTGGTGCAGCGCCGCCTTAAGTCGATTGGCACCGTCTTGAGTCACGCCCGGGCAGCCGGTGAAGTCAATTGAGCGCAGCTCTTTAAAGTTGTAAAAGTGTGGCAAGTCGTTGTCTGTGAATTGAGTTTTCACTAAGAAAATTTCTTGGAGCGGCAGCATCGCTATGGCATCGATTCCAGCGCCATTGATGGAACGATTACCACTTAGTTTTAGATCCCTTAGAGTCTTACAGCGAGACAACTCGGCTAGATCTTCATTGTTTATATCGCACTGATAGAGAATAAGTGAATTAAGAGGCAGAGCGGCGATCAGCTTCATTGAGGCGAGCGACAGCGGAACTCCTTGCAGACCAAGCTCGTGCAAAGTCTTGATTTTGGCAATGCTTTCCAGAGCACCATCTGTGATGGCGGTATTAAATAAGTTCAAAACCGTTAGGGGAAGGCTGTGGATGGCCACAACTCCCCGATCATCGACTTTGGTTCCACCGATGTTTAGCATTGACAGATCGCGCAGATTGCGCAATTCCGTTAGTCCTTGACCGTTGATACCTGTTTTTGTCAAGTTCAGCTGTCTCAGTTTAGGTAGTTTGGAGATGACAGATAGCGCCGCATCGGTGATCTTCGGATTATCCGACAAGTCGAGATTGATCAAGCCGACAAGTTTTTTCAGGCTGGTCAGGTCTGGATCAGTAATATGATCGGAGGCAAGTGCGAGCGTTCTTAAGTTTTCAAATTTAGATAAAGCCGGTATACCATCACCATTGAACCCGGTCCTGGAGAGATCCAATTCTTCCAAAAAATCGGATTTGATGTAGTTCAAAACTTTGTTTGTAATTTTCGGATTGCTGTTTAGTTCAATTCTGATCAGAGGTAAGTGATGCGCATGCTCCAAGGCTTTATCAGAAATCTTTGAGCCTGCTAGTTCCAAGGTATTGATGTCCACTCGATCCTTCAGTCCGGAAAGAGCGCTATCGTTGATCGTTTGCCACTGAGTTGAGATTTTCGTTTGCTCTCTGTCAGCCACATTTCGGGCAACGACCTCATCGTGAGTCGGCGGAGAGATGACTGATGGATCAAGGGTAAAATCGTTGTAGGCGCCGTCAGTCTTTTTCTTGCCAAACTTAAGATTAGGGAACTGCTCTGCCAGCACCTGGGACGGCATTTTGCTTTCCTTCTTAACCGGACGAGGCGCCATTAAAAATACAGACAGCCCTGCCACCGCGGACAGTGCTACAGCGGTGGCTATGATTGGAAGGCGCAGAGATTTAGGAACAGTGAAGCCTCGGTCTTTTTGCCCTGGCGCCTTCACATCGGCGACAACCCGTTCTTCAAGAGCTTTTTTAAGTTCATCAGCACTGCCAAACCGAGCCCCTGGATCTTTGGCCAGGGCACGTGCGACCAATCTCTCCATCCAGACGGGGAAAGCCTTGCCACCTGAACCTTCCTTCAAACTAGGAGCCTTGTCATTCATCTGCATGAGCATGGTTTCCATGGAGGTTTCACCCTGAAGAGGCGGTCGGCCGGTCAATGCTTCGAACATAATGCAACCAATCGAATAGATGTCCGATCGCAAATCGACGTTCTTACCCAAGCACTGTTCAGGACTCATATACATCGGGCTGCCCATAAAGTCGCCCGTGCGTGTAAGTTTCCCGGAATCAAGATCGTTACTGTCCAAAACTTTGGCAATACCGAAGTCGACGATGCGTACATGCGGTGACCAACTTTCGGGATCAGATAACATAACATTGCTGGGCTTCAAATCTCGATGCAAAACGCCCCGAGCATGTGCATGCACGATGCCGTTACAGACTTGCTTGAAGATGTTTATGCACAACTCAATTGGCAAAGCACCACGCTCATCAATTAGTGAGGAGAGCGTCTTTCCATCAATAAACTCCATCACCATGTAGGGTTGCCCCTGTTCGGTTACACCAAACTCATGCACGGCGACAACGTTCTCATGATGCAAGTTGTAGGCAGCTTGCGCTTCACGTTGAAAGCGTTGCACGGTCAAATCGTTGACTTGGTGCAGAATCTTTATAGCGACGTCTTTATTCAACATCGCATGGTGCGCCCGATAAATGACGCCCATACCGCCGGAGCCAATCTGCCCAAGAAAGTTATAGGTATTAGATAATTGTCCGACCGTAAGTTCGGTGGTAACTATTTCAGGTGGTTCATCCACAGCCAAACCAATATTAAAGGGGTCCCTTATAAGTATTCCATGTTTATTGCGGATTGATGTTTATTACGAATCGACGGCAACAAACGCCGGCACCACCTATCTACTTTTCACGGCCTGGATGTTAAGTATCGGCAAATCTGTTCACGTGTCTTATCACAGCCTTGCCTGAGGTCAAGGAAAGGAGTTGAATAAAGCTACTAACGTTGCCCAAACCATAGTGCAAAACACAGACACCCACAAACTCTTTGTCCGGGACAGCTTTACCTGGCTTGGCTATCTTTTGATGGCTAGTGCCGTCTACACGATTTCGTGTTTCGGCCCAATGATGCCGTTCTTGCGCGCCGAACTAAATCTCAGCTACACGATCGGAGCCTTTCACTTTAGCGCCTGGGCGGTAGGAGTTCTAATCGCCGGAATGATCGGTGACCGAGCCATGAAAAAATTCGGCCGGCAAAACACCATTTGGGCGGCCTGTGCCGGAATCTGCTCAGGCATTTTAATGGTCATCTTCATGCGTAATCCAGCCTTCACCATATTTGGTGCCTTGCTGGGAGGGCTATCCGCAAGCACGATCGGTCAAACCATAAATACGATCATGTCGGACAGATTCGGCTCCGAGCGCGCCCTTGGAATAACGGAAGCGAACATAATCGCCAGTATAAGCTGTTTTTTGGCACCGCTTGCAGTCAGCCTATCTATACGATTAGGTTTGGGATGGCGCTTCGCAATTGCCTTTCCCTTGCTTTCCATATCGGTGCTCTTCCTTCTTTTCAGAAAACGTCGCGTACCGGGTGCGGAGCCTGCGCAGAGAATCGAGACAGCAGCGCCACTGCCCTTAGCATATTGGGCTTATTGGACAGTGATCACTTTGAACGTCGGGTGCGAGTGGTCAATGATTTTTTGGAGCGCAGATTTTCTTGAAAAAGTCGGGAAGTTGCCTAGAATAGACGCGTCAGCTTGCGTATCGGTTTTCCTTGCAGCGATGTTAATCGGCAGAATCGCCGGTAGCCGTTTAGCAAGAAGTTTCGACATTCACACCCTTTTGCCGATTGCAGCGATTACTTCCATGGTCGGATTCAGCATCTATTGGCTTGGACCCACAGCCCCTGTAAATGTGACGGGACTGTTTATCACCGGCTTGGGAATCGCCAACTTTTATCCGCTCACTTTGTCTGCGGCAATCACAGTAGCTTCTGATAGAGCCGCTATTGCCACTTCGAGATTATCACTGGGGACAGGCGCGGCCATACTCTTGGCGCCACTTGTGCTTGGATTTATTGCCGATCACACGAGCATCTTCGCTGCTTATGGTTTAATCGCCGTTCTGATTACAACGTGCACTGGGATGGTATTCGTAGCCAATTCGCTCGCTCACCGCCACGACAGGCGGGAACGCTTACTAGCGGCAGACGCAAGCGTATAGCCTGGGAGCGCCGGCACCCCTGCCAGCATCGAATTGTGATCTGCTTGACCTGTCCTATTCGTCGGACTTGGACTTGTCCCCAGCTTTAACCCCATCCTCGGCTTTGCCCTTTTCGTCTACGATCATCTTGTCGTCGGCTTGGCGGCTCCATCGGCTTTGGCTGTTCCATCTGTCTTATCAATCTCAGCTAAGACTTTGAGTGCTTCATCAACGTGCTTTTGCGCGTCAAGCTGAGAATTGAAAACAAGCCTAACGACGCCATTTTTGTCGATAACGTATGTGACTCTTCCCGGCATAACTCCAATGGTTGAAGGTACGCCATACAACTTGCGCACCTCATTATCTCGATCGCTCAACAGCTTGAAAGGAAGATGTTGTGCGGTGGCAAATCCCATATGCGACTCGACGGAATCCGCACTGACACCGATAACTTCACTATCTTTTTTGCCGAACACTTCATATTGATCTTTGAATAAACAGGCTTCCTTGGTGCAAACTGGTGTGTTGTCCTTTGGATAAAAATACAACACGACAGACTTTTTGCCGGCGAAGTCCTTGAGCGAAACGTTGCTTCCATCCTGAGCCGGCAGGCTGAAGTCTGGGGCTTGATCACCCACTTTGATCGCATCTTTCTTTGCCATTACGCCAAAGCCTCCAAGCAAGCAGGACATCACAACCAGAAACATCGCCAGCAAGACGTTATTAAACCGAGCCATTTTCTACCTCAGAACAACCAGCATGGAGGATAGTAGCAGACTTGCTCAGACTAAATGAGGTGGTCGTTGCGTAACGACTCCAAGCTCTACAAGAGCGCGTCGCAGCTGTAGAGCATCGATGCATTGCACTGTGCGCATGCCCAGTTGTTTGGGCACAACCAGATTCTCTTCACGGTCGTCGATGAAGATACATTCCTTTGCACTTTTCTGAGTGATACTTAAAACGTTATCGTAGATAGGCGCTTTTGGCTTGCTACAACGCATAAAGCATGAAGCGAAAAACAGAGAAAAATATCTCTCTAATTCAAACTTATCGATGCGATACAAATTCAAATCAATTGACTCGTTGTTTATAGTTGCCATCAAATATTTCTTCGTCGCGGCTACGTCTGCAATCACTTCGAGGCGGTCCGTAAAGGGTTGAGACTGCTCTCGCATAAATGCCATGAATTCCGCTTGGTTGAACGAACGCGGTCGGTAAAACAGAGTTTGATTGAGATATTCGATTGTGGTAATCAAGCCACTATCGAACTGTTCCGCCAGTGGTTTATGCCTTTGCTCAAACTCCTCATAATCGAAATGGAAGCGCTGAGCGGCAAGCTGCCTTGACTCGTGCCCCCATCCGTTCGTAAGTAGAACGCCTCCGACATCGCAGAAAACGGTCGTGATTTCCATTACCTAGATGCACCAATTAGTTCAGCTTGCTGGTGCAAACTATTGGATTCGAACAATCGTCCTTTTTTCCACTGATAGTGAGCGTACGATTGAACAATGTTGGCGATCACAGGGTTCTCATAGCGCTTCGGATTTCCAGTTCCCAGCATATTCATAAACTTTGCGTACAGTTCCTCTGGATCTTCGTCCAACTTATCTGCAATCTGAGCCAATCTTCCAATACCTAACATTTCGAAAAAGCTGTTACTCGGGCCAAGGAGGTTCCACCTTTTACGGACCTCATTGTAATATGCTTGCCCAACTTTGAGTTTGCCAAGGCGGTATTCAAGCTCTGCAAATTTGCTGTAAAAGAGGGCGGAGTGAACTTCAGCCCCTTGATACTGAACCTCTTGCACTTCTTTTATCCTCGAGTTTTATGTTTTATGTATTATGGGGTAGTTTACTATAATATATAAGAAACATTTTTTAAAAAAAACGAGTTGATAATTAAGCTTGATTGGACGCTAGCATATTGAACATCAGTGGATTTTGAACATCAGTGGATTTTGAACATCCATGCAGGAAGCGAAAGAAGTTGAACCATGAACATATAACGAAAGCAGTTGCAGTTGGATAGCGAAGTCCACAACGACGGTCAGAATTGAGTAGCAATGCGTCAAACCAAAGTTGCGGGTTAATTATCTAGTTTTGCTGTCCGTTCGCTTAGTGTGTTCAGAGTGAAGAGTCATCGCTATGCTGATTTGAGTGAAGAGTCATCCCTATCTGCCGAATGAATCGAATTATGCAAAGCGTCGAAGTGCAAAGTACGTTTGGTAGGAGCGGCGAGTGTTATGAACAGTTAGAAGAGGCAGTATCAAGCGCGGAAGAATTGCGGGTACGGCTGGGAATTGAGTCACAAGTGAGTCAAAAGCAATCCGAACAAAGTGAACTCGCGAACCGTGAAGGTTCGATTCGCGAATTCGATTCAACAGTGATTGAAGTTGGAGTCCTTCATTCAATCACTGTGCGCAGACGTCAGGCGCCCGCGACGGGGGTTTCGGTGTTCTCGACGCCGAGGGAGACGCTGGCGTTGACCTTGTTGGTCTTGGTGACGCCGTCCTCGGTGACCGCGACGGTCAGGTTGGTGGAGGCGGTGACGCTGCGGTTCTCGGCATCGGTTCCCAGAGCCTTCGTGGCGGCGGTGGTGGCGGTGGCGAGGCACTCGGTGACGGGGGAAACGGGGGCGGTTTCGGTGGTCTTCATTGGATTTGTCCTCAGTTGGCGGATGCTGTTGTGCATTCGCGTTTGACATAGGGATTCTTCTTTTCCTAACTCACATTCAAAACAATACAAAACACATGCAAATACGCTTCCTCAAAAAAGGAGAAAAAAAGCGCAAATGCAATGTGTCAGAAAGTGTTTGAGGTGGGAGCTTTGGAAAAGAAGAAAGATAGGTAACAACAGAGTCTACGTATTAGGCGACACTTAACTCAAGAAAATTGCCAGGCTGGATATTGATTCTTTATCAGAATGGCGCCGGCCAAATCCGCCTGACAACCAGCTTTCCGTCGGCGGCATCATAGTTTGGAGCTAAAAATTAGTACTTGACCCAGCGGCGAATCCCCAGCTAGCAGACTTAGCGCGAGTTCTCTCAACCCAAGGTGGATCGTTCTCGCAGGCGGCGCCGCCTAGCAGAATTTGTGCGTTCGTGGATGCCACTACCAGTAGTGGCACGGCAGTCAATTTTTTTTATTGCGCGCTGAGAAAGAGCGGTGATTATTGAACGACAGAAGAACGGCCGGATCTTCACTGAATCCGCGACGCGATGTCTTGCCGTGCCGAAATTCGCACGCCAGATAATATTAGTTCGTGGCTGGCACGAATGTTTTTGTGATTTCAGCGAACGTGATGGTGAGTATATCTTTGGCGAAAGACATAATGTGATCGCCAGCTTCTTTCCCTTCTTTGGAGGCTAACGACGCTTTTAAGGCATCTAAATTATCGTAGTAGAGTTCAACAACCATATAGTACGGCGGTTCATCACCAGTTGCTGAACCGGCATACTTGGCGATTTCCCAGTGCAGCACGCCAGGCATTTTGTTGACGAGAGGTACATGCTCATCAAAATAACGCTGATCGAATTCTTGTGGATTTTGTGGGGTTTTATAGAGTGCAACTATCTTGGCTGTCATACTTTCTCTCCTTTGACCTGTGGGGATTTGTATCGTAGCGCGATTGTAATCCGTGCAAATTAACCGATCTTAGACCTGCTTATTTGCAGCCGTGTCTTTAGGGCCGCGACCGCCATGGTCTGGAAACCGCCATGAACTTTCAGGAAACTTGCAAGCAAGGGAGCTGCCGTTGCCCGAAATGATCAAAAAGCTGAAAAAGATGAAAAAGTCACTGAAACAGAGATGCCAGCATTTCAGCATGTCGTCAGCGACTTCTCCATTGTCAACTAGTTAACTGACAAGACCACCATGTCTCGGGACACCATGAGCGGTGCCCCGAGAGTCTTCGAATTGCAACAGACACTGCTACGTCAATGTATGACGAAAGCTGTCCACGGTCAGGACCGGGAGCATCGCGACTGGGATGTCGCACTTGCTCCCTGGCTTCATTGAATCTCAGTCACGTGTCAGTTAGTTAACCCTCGCCGCCCGAACAGACACCGGAAGCGAACGAAGACGTGAACGCCGTTTACCGCTGTAAATGACAATCATGCGCTCGGCCTTGCGTTTTGCCCCACGCCTGGTAAAGGACATGGGGTCGCAAGGACCGAACAACCGCGACTGCTTGCACAGATCGAGGCGCGGCGGCGGGTATGTACTGCCCACGATCCGGGGAGGAAGGAAGCGGACGCGTGCTTCATAGCACGCAAATCTGAGCTTTTGAATTTCGACGTTGTAACGCACTGGGCCCTCCTGAACGGAGAACATGAGTGGTGCCCATGAGGACATGAAGTGTTCCTTTCACCTGCGAATGATCATTTTGTTTGGCGAGTTGAGCGTCGAGAGCCGACTTGAGCAAGTCGGGCGTGTTCGTGCAGATGCCGTCGACATCAAGCTTGACTAGTTCTTTCAACTCTTTCGGACGCTCTTCATGCCAGACAATGATGCCGAGCGAAAGTCATTTTAATTTTTTGGTGCTTGGGTTTGATGCACCACTAGCGGTGCATCATTGCAGGGGTAGTTGCCGGTCCCAAGCCAAACGGTGACGCTCCCGGACCGATAGTCAGCACGGAAACAGGGCTCAGCGTGTGGTTAAGAAGCAGCGAGAAGATCGGCTGCGCAGTTGCGGCAGAGCTATGACCGCAGGCGTAATCGAAATCCAGGTTGCCCGGGCTTGACTGTGTCATCCAGATGGTGCCGGCGGCAAAACGCTTGCTGCTTGTACAATAGGACGGCATGTCGAACGAAGGGGCGCCCGGAACCCACTGCGGTGTCGGTGTCGTCAGACGAAAACCGCCTGTGATCTGGCCCCACTGGAATCCGGTTGAATAGATGCCGAAAAGACGTTTTGCGTTCGTGAGCTGATGGATGAAGCCGAGAATCACTTGCGTATTCCCCGACGTTCCACCACTCCACTGGTTCGTCGTCTCGACGTCGAGCCAGATCATCGTCGACGACGCGATGTGAAGATCACCTGCGGTGTTGAGAGATTGCTGTGCTGCCTGCTCACCGAATCGAAAAGCTGATGATCCAGTGAGACCAGGATTATCGGTGTTCATGTAAAGCCAGTGATTCGGGCTAGCCAGAGCGATGCGCCACTCGCTGGCGAGGCAAGGGTTGGTGCTGAACGCATGACCGTCGTTGATGCCGATGATGACAAAAGCGTTGCTGGCGTTGGGACGGCTGTTTCCGCACTCAGGCCAGGAAATGTCATAACCGAACGTGCCCGGCTTGAGAGGGTCAGTGCCAGTATTGACTGGCGGTGGAACAGGCACGCCGTACGTCAGCACCTTGCCGCTCACCCGCAGAAGCCGGTATCCAGGACCCGCAGCCGCAATCGACGTGACTCGAGCCGCGTGCCGAGTGCGGATCGCGGAGCCCTTGAAGGGGGCCTTGCCGAAGTTGAACACGCCACCATCAGCGGTAGCAAGCCAGTAGCCGTTAGCGCCGGCAGTAGCTGCTGCACTTACTACCCGACTGGTCAGAGTCCTTCGAATCAGCGAGCCGTAAAAACGTGCCTGACCGAAATTGAAGACGCCACCACTGGCGGTGACGAGCCAATAGCCCTGAGACTTCTGTGCAACCATGATCGCCACAACAGGGCTGTGCTGGCGGCTAGCGGGAATTGACCCAAACTGACGCGCGCCACCAAAGCGGTAAACCTTACCGCTGGCAGATACCAGCCAATAGCCGCCACCGCCGCGAGTGGCAGCAATGGCAACGATGGGGCTGGAAGGCTTCTGGTTCAGCGATCCATAGTTGTGTGCCTTGCCAAAGGCACGGACCCGACCAGAGTTCGTGACCAGCCAGTAACCCTGCACAGACCCGCTGGAGGCGATACCGACCACCGGTGCGGATAGATGCATGTGTTGGGACACCGGTGAGCCATGGAATGGTGCCCCGTTCTTCTGGAAGACGTTGCCGCGGCTAGTGGCAAGCCAATAGCCGGGGCCGTTCGGCGCGGAGGCGATTCCGACATAGTGGTACGTACCGGCGGTCACCTTCGGCTTAGAGGAACGGGCAGCGGCCGGGGTCGCAGCCATCAAAGCCATTCCTGGTGAGAGTGCAACCACTGCCGCAGTCAGAACGCGTGCGAGTGATTGAATTTTAGATCTCATTGTTCAACTCCTATTTTGGCGTAGATTGTTGATTTCTGCTTCGACTTCTCAGCCCGTGCGATCGGGCCCCAGCCTCGAGCCCCCAACTGTCGTCGGGCACCACTTCAGGCTAAGCTACTTCTCGACGGCGCTGTTTTCGGCGCAGCCACCGCAACCTTCGCTGGTGCCACACTTGTCGCCGCAGTCACCCTTGTTCGAGCTGGTTGCGATGTTCGTGTGACTAGCCGCTAGGGCAGCCTCGATCAGTTCCTCCGCGGTGCTGCCAGTGGAACCGCAAGTGCCACCACATCCGCAATCAGTGGAATTGCTCATGAACTTCTCCGATCAATTATGCTGCATTGATGAGGACTGTTTGGCGAAAGCGCACCGCCGGTGATGCCGAATCCGAAGAGTCAGCCCGGGACAGAGTGTTGCCCATATTCGAGCAACACTCTGGTGCCCGGTTTTACAACATGGCTCAGGCTCAGGCTTATGCCCTGGCCTTGATCTCTTCGGCGATCTTGGTGGGCACACGCTCATAGCGCGAAAACTCGAGCGTGAACGTGCCTTGTCCCTGCGTCTTGCTGCGCAGGTCGGTCGAGTAGCCGAACATTTCTGACAGAGGAACAGTCGCCTGCACCTCAGTCATGCCGTTGTTCGTCTCGAAATCACCGACCTTGC
Organism: Candidatus Melainabacteria bacterium; assembly: GCA_003151275.1. Next base: position 33,845 of record PLXC01000188.1, on the reverse strand, counting down.
CGCGGCGCTGGGAGACATCTCCCATGATCTCGCCCAGATATTGCTCGGGCAGCTCGATCACCAGGTTCATGACAGGCTCGAGCAAGTCAGGCTGCGACTGGCTGAAGGCCTGCTTGAACGCCTGCGCCCCAGCTTGCTCGAAAGCCATGTTTGACGAGTCGACAGCGTGAAAGCCGCCATGCACAAGCGTCACCTTCACATCGATGACCGGGAATCCAGCAACACCTGAACCAAGCATATTGCGGATGCCCTTCTCGATGCTGGGGATGTACTCCTTGGGAATGACACCACCGCTGATCTTGTTCTCGAATGCGAAACCACCGCCGGCAGGCAGAGCCTCCAGTTCGATCGCCACCCGGGCGAACTGACCCGAGCCACCAGACTGCTTCTTGTGCGTGTAGTCAACCTTGGCTGACTTAGCCACGGTCTCGCGGTACGACACCTGCGGCTTTCCGGCAGTCACGTCTACGCCATACTGCCGACGCAGAATATCCACCTTGACCTCGAGATGCAGCTCGCCTTGCCCTGAGATGATCGTCTGACCGGTGTCATGATCCGTGCGCACCTGGAAGGAGGGATCCTCCACCCCAAGCTTGACCAGCGCTTCATCCATCTTCTTTGCACTGTCCTTGTCTTGGGCCTCAACCGCCATCGAGATCACTGGATCGGGGCTGACGATGGACTCGAGGGTGATGGTGTCGTTCTCACCGCAGAGCGTATCGCCGGTTGTCGTGAACTTCAGCCCCACGACGGCGCCGATGTCACCGGCGTGCAGCACGCTTACATCCTCGCGCTTATTACCTTGCAGCTTGACGAGACGGCTAATTCTCTCCTTCTTGCCCTTCGCCGGGTTGTAGACGTAGGAGCCAGCCTCGGTTGTGCCCGAGTATTGGCGAATGAAAGTAATCGTGCCGTTGGGATCGCTTGTCACCTTGAAAGCCAGAGCGGTGGCGGCCTCGTTGTCGTCAGCGGCACGCTCGACTTCTGAACCATCGGCAAGAATGCCCTTGACGGCAGGCACATCCAGGGGCGACGGTAGGTAGTCGACAACAGCGTCGAGCAGAGGCTGAACGCCCTTGCTCTTGAAGGCCGAGCCGCAGAGCACGGGAATGAGCTCCATAGCGATTGTCGCCTTGCGCAAAGCTGACTTGAGCTCTTCCTCGCTCAGCTCCTCTTCCGTGAGATAGCGCTCGAGCAGTTCATCGTTGGTCTCGGCGATCGCCTCAACCAGCTGCTTGCGATACTCCGCAGCCTGCTCAGCCATCTCAGCCGGAATCTCCTCCACCGAGAAAGCAACACCAGTGCTGTCTGAACCGTCCCAGACCAACGCCTTCATGGCGATAAGGTCGACGACGCCTGTGAAATCTTGCTCGCTGCCGATCGGCAGCTGCACGACTACGGGCGAAGCCTTGAGTTCGTTTTCCACCTGAGCGACAACCCGGTAGAAGTCTGCACCGAGCGTATCCATCTTGTTGATGAAGATGATGCGTGGTACATCGTGGTTGTTGGCCTGCCGCCAGACCGTGCGCGTTTGTGGCTGTACGCCACCCTTGGCGCAGAGCACGAGCACGATGCCGTCGAGAACGCGCATCGAACGCTCCACCTCCATCGTGAAGTCGACGTGCCCGGGCGTGTCAATCAAGTTGAAGCAAGTGCCGTTCCACTCCAGCGAAACTGCCGCTGACTGAATAGTGATACCACGCTCTTGCTCCTGCACCATGAAGTCGGTCGTGGTATCACCCTTATCGACCTTGCCGATCTTGCGGTTTTGGCCGGTGTGGAACTCAAACTCGGCGGTCGTTGTTGTCTTGCCGGCATCCACATGGGCACAGATACCGAAATTCCTCGTGTACGCCAGAGATGCGCGCGCGTTTTTGTCGTTAGACATGAGACTCCTTAGAACTTGTCTGCGAATTGCAGAATCGAAAAAATTTAAAACTGCGTCAAACGCGCGTTACGAATGCTCCGCAGTCACGCGCTTGCGAATGGTGAAGGGCATCTGACGCGTCTCACCATTGTCGAGAACGACTGTGAAGACGCCGCTGCCGATCCGCTTCGCGGTCGCCCAGGCACAGATGGGAGTTGCGTTGTCCACCCCGTATGCCTTCGTGTTGAACTCAGTTGCAGCATCGAAGAATGCGGGAGGAAAGCTCACGCTTTGGAACTTCGGACCATCAGCGTTTTCCGTCAGCACCAGCCACTCGCGGCAACCGAGCGTGACGCTCTGTCCAACCGCCCAGCTTTGACTGACATTGACGATTCCGCGGATCGGACCGTCGACGAACTTACTCATTTTTTCTCACTTTGGTTTTGCCGCTCGCCCAATTCGGGCCGCAGCAGGCTTTTTTTGCCGCCCGCAAAGTGCGAGCGACTGATTTGTGGCTATGGTCTCAGTCGAAGAAAGGCGCCACGACCACATATGCGTTGAACGCCGCGAGCAGTTCCTGGACGCTTCCGAGCAGATCGACGGCGCGCTTCACGAAAGACTGCACATGGCTAATCTTTCGGATTGAACGGTATTGTAAGTGGTGGCTTAGGCAGCTTCGCAAATGACTGCGAACTCGTCGCCGAGGATGGTTTCCTTCTCGATGATTGCATCGAGAATTCGGTTGAAAGCGGACTGGTTCTCCGTGAGCACTTGTTCGACACGCTCGAAGCCCTCGGTCATCAGGCGAGAGATCTCCTGATCGATGGCGGCGCGCTGCCACTCTGAACACAGACGTGGATCGGCGGCATCCTGCGAGATGAAGCCGAGCTTGGACATGCCGAGCATGACCAGCATCTTCGCGGTTCTCGTGGCGTTCTCGAAGTCGCCGGAAGGACCTGTGTCTTCGCGTCCGTCACCGAACAGCTTGACGGCTGCGACCCCACCCATGCTTACGGCAATACGGTTGAGCAGCTGTGTCTTCGTGTACCCGAATTCACCCTCTCCTCCGTCTTGCATGACATGGCCACCGGTGTTTCCTCGGGGAACGACAGTGAACCGCAACGGCGCTATCCTTTCGCCGGCATCGTTGCCGAGAAGGTAAGCGGGAAGCGCGTGTCCGCACTCGTGGATGGCCACGAACTTGAACTCCTCGTCGGTGAGAACCTTACCTTCCCGCCTCGCGCCGATTGTTACTTCCGCTTCTGCTTCATCCAGCATCTGCTGATTGACCGTCGTCGCGCCAGCGAACACCGCCGCGAGCTTGGCCTCATTGGCCACCTTCTCGAGAATGCGCCCGGACGCCCCGCGAGTCATTCTCGCGATTGCAGTCAGGTCGACATCGGCAGCACGCAACCGCTCCGACAGATAGAGCTCCAGCATCTGCTCGCGTTCTTCCGCTGTCGGCGAATGGAACATGATGTTGCTGTCGTCGAAACGACTGAGGAGAGCCTCATCAAGGATCTTCTCGAAGTTCGTCGCCGCGATGAAGAGCACACCTTGCGTCTGGTCGAAACCGTCGAGTTCCGCCAGAAGCGCGTTGATCGTCTGCTGCTGCTCGCCGCCGTTGCTGTCTCCGCTCCGTTGGCGACCGATGGTGTCGATTTCATCGCAGAAAACCATGCATCCACCGTGCTCTTCGGCGAGATGCTTCGCCCACTCGAAGAGCGCACGCATGCGAGCGGCGCCCACGCCAACAAACTGCTCCATGAACGAAGAGCCGTTGGTAACGAGCATCGGCACGCCGGCCTCGCTGGCGACATGCCTGGCCATGAGGGTTTTGCCCAGACCAGGACCGCCAACGAAGAGCAGCGCGCGCCGTGCTCGTGCCTCCATGACGAGGAACCGTTCCGGGTCCTTCATGTATTCGATGGTCTGACGCAACTTCTTCTTCGCCGCTCCCTGACCGATGATGTCGTCCGCACTGACGTGCAGCTCGCCCGGTAGGTAAAGACGCGCTCCCGACTTCTCGGCGTATTCCTCGTTGGGATCTTTATCGTCTGTGGTCACTTCTTCTCCTCGACCGCTGGCGGCGGGTCCACTTCCGGGAGCGAGACGGCCTGGTTCGATCGTTTTGGGCGACGCTTTAACGTGGTCACCGAGGTTGGCCTGTACCCATGCGCTGATCAATCGGTGCGAGATCTGGTAAACCTTCTCCAAACCCTGCTGCGATTGCCCGAAGCCGAACCGAACAGCACGCATGGGATAGGGGTGTGAAGTGGTCGGATGTTGCGCCGCCGGCCAGATCTTGATGTCGGTCCACTCGGTCGGGCGCTCAAGACCGTCGCGCAGCATCTCGGCCGGCACAGCGTAGACGTGGCGCTCATCATGGTTGCTGGCGTCGGTGCCATGCACGTGGATCCTGATCGTCTCCGGCTGGTCAGGATTGAATTCGAACTGAGCCACACCGCTGAGCGGGAAGCTGCCGGAGATGTCGCTGAATCCGAGCCTCGAACTGGTAATAATGTCACGAATTTTCTGCACTGATACCTTTCATAGATTTGCTGAGAGTAAGTCTAGTGACTGCAAAGAACATCTCTGCAACTGCTTCGAATCGTGACTTCGACATTGCTCGCCGAAAAGGCGAGCAACTGTCGAAGAGGGCGTTGATGTTCGTTCGTTGATTGCCTGCCAGCCGGATAGGCTTTACCCAGCGAAAAGGCGCAGGGATGCTCTACTGGACTTGACGCTGCATCACCAAATCAAGACAATTGCTCAACAAAGTCTTGAGCTGCTCAGTGGTGTAGTCACCACGGGCAGTATCAGCCGCTTGGCGTGCATCATCAACAGCGCGGCGCGCCGACTGCGCTGCACCAGTCCAAAGCCTCAGGGCTGCATCAGCCTGATTTGCCGACGCCCAAAGACTGCTAGAAAACCGATGATCATGACAGATGTCCACAGCCTGCTGCGCCTCAGCTGCTCTGGCAGCGAGCCCATGAACTGCAGCGTCAGCTCGAAGAACTGCAGCTTCGGCACGCGTCAAATCGGACTCCGCTTCAAGAATGCGCAGAGCCACGACAATGGGAGTTTCATTTTCAGTGCACATATGTGCTCCTTAGAATCGACACGGCGTGACGGAGAGCATCCGTCAACACCTGTTGTGAGTATTCACCCTGGGTCTCGAACTGATCCGCCAGGTTAGCTACGCCGCGCAGCGCCACATACTGAGTTTTCAAGCCAAAGACGTGCGCGAAGTGATAAAACTGCAAGGTCTCCATGGAGATCAGCCGACCAGGCTTCCAGTACTTCTTCAGCTCCTCCCGCAACCCCCGATCAAACGACTTGGCGAAAACCTTCCGCTCGTCGCTGTTGTCGGGAGTGCAAGTGAAGTAGCGATCGGTCGAGACCTCCTCGGCAGTCGGCAGCCCGAGCCGCTCGACAGCCTCCTTAAGCCCATCAAACTCTGGCCGCAGTGGCAACTTCTCATCTTCGATCCGCACCGCGCAGCCCGCCGGGTAGGCACCATCAACGACATAGACTTGACCGAAGCCCGAATCGCTAACGTATCCCGCAGTGCCGATCATCACCAGGCGCTTTGGCACCTTGGCACCGAGGGTCTTGTAGTCGAGGAGCTCCCACATCATCGGCTCGATGCAGCCAGTGCCGATGCCTGAGATCACTATGGTGACCCCCGGAAGCTTCCACGCCTGATAACAGCGATATTGGTGATGCCGGGGACGCCTGCCTGGGAAAACCGCTTTGATCGCTCGGATGAGCTCTTGCGGATCCTCACCGGTGCAGACGATCATGTCCTGCTGGAAGAACGACAGAGGGAGAGCTGTGTTGGGGCGCACTTTATGCGCTTCCTCAAGCTCAAGGGCCCGTCTAGTCATATTGTGCTTTCGTTCGAATTGTTCCGCCTGCGCAATCAGCCAATCCAGCAGCTGATTGAACCAGGCGCGGTACCTTCTCGACTGCATGAATTGCAGAAGTTATTGAGTGTGAATCTGTAGGTCACCGTAGGTGATGCCTCATGTTCCAGCTTGTTGTAGGCGGGAGTCAGCAAAATTCATGGCATCGCGTGTCGGGATCTTAGTTTCGAAGCTTGGCCGCCTCCACCTTGAGGGAGGCTTCCATGAGGACGCTGAAGCACAACAGCATGAACGTCGGAATCATGGCGCCGAGCACGGACAGACACTCCTTCGGTGACATGATCAACGCGGCGGCGAGGATGAGAATCTCGTAGAGGAAGATGATGATCAGCGCATTGCCCAACACTTTGAAGAAACGCATTTTGTGTCTTTCTGGTTGATTTGAGAAATTCGGAATCCTCAGGCAGTGCCAGAGTTAATTAGCAGACGCAATAAATCGACCCAGGAATTTCGCAGCTCAGAGCTTAGCGATTCCGTAGAGAATGCCGCCAAAGACGACGACGATGGCCACCATCCCGAGGACAGGGGAGGCAAGGGCAGCTGCGATGATTCCCTGGAAGGCGACGCAGAGAAACACAGCAATGACGGCAAAAACGACGACGAACAGACCGAGTGCTCTACCGACAGCCTCGGATTTCTGCGCCACAGTTTTCTGAGGCTTGTCCTGACGCAAGATAGCTCCAAATGCTCGTGCGATGGGAGACTGTTTCGAGTTGTTTGGCGGCTCCATATGGTTCTCCATTCTTAGTTGGTTGTGTTAATCAGCAATATTTTCTCCTATCACTTCAGTCTCTTGAGTCAGCCAAATTGACATGGGGCGATATCCGCAACAGCTCTGAGCTGCTTGGTGGATTATGGATTGGGGGCAAGAGCTGGGTTTAAAAGTTTGGCTGGCTCGGAGAAAAAGATATAGAGAGATATTTCAAACCTACACCAAACCAGTAGTAAAGAGTCAAGAATCCAGCGCAGGTACTACGTCGATCTACTTGCCAAGCGCCCAAGCGCCCCCCGCCCTGACACAACGCATCTTGCGGGCATTAAAGGGTGACAACACCAGTCATTTCGTTTGTTTTTGACAGTAAAAAATAAAACTGGTTTGTCGCTAGCTTCTTCTGACACGATCTGTTCCAGATCTCCATGGATGCAGCATCCGAGTTTCATACCGCAAAAATTGGGCGTGCAAGGATCTACATTTTTGCAGACCACAAGGATCCACGTTGTAAGGGCACGGGCCCAGCTGCCGGCTAAGCGAGGTACCCATTGTTCCAGGGGCGGAGGGATCCACTATTATGTTAACGCGAGAGCCAACATTTAACGACTTTTGCCATCACAGTTGCAGATTTCTGCCTCTTCAGAAAGATTCCCACAGTCATTATTGTGGTATTGCCTATGGTACCATTCGATTAACAGTGCAACCGTTTTGTCGAGAAAAACAATGCTGTCTTCGATTGCTTGGACAGTGCGTCCTCGGGCACAATTCCCACAAAAGACTGATTGCAAGGCTGTCAAAACCCTAAGCGGATGGCTTAGATCCGAGAATGAGGGAGCCGAAGGGTACCAACGCGAGGGCAGAAATTTTTTGATTTGCACCGTACCAGTGCTGGCTAAAAAAAGACACCATATTTTCGAGCGCGTTGCCTTGAGCTAGCCAAGATGTATTGAAGTAGATAATGAACTATAGGCAAGGATGAGATAAACTGGCCTTGGCATGTAGCACCTTTGCCTACAAAGCATTGAACTTTTGTTTCATTTAAACCGCCAATGGGTGAAGCGACAAGAACCCGAGGAACTAAGTGAGATATGGCGTCATCCATTACTTAGACCCTAAACAGGAAAGTCAGCCGCTGCACGGATAAAACGAAAATGACCCAAACACCAAGTTCTCCAGACGTTTCCGATGATGCAGTCAGCGCTATAGCATTCCCCGACGAGTACACAATCGACACTCGTCCTCTGTGCCAGGGTATGCCGTTTGTATTGACGGATGCTGCTCATCCGCGCTTGGTCTTAAAACAGGGTAGTCACTTTCTCGTTATGGACCAAAGTGCATTGATTCCGGGCTGCAACACGCTTGGATACGGTTACTACCGATACGACACCAGGCACATCAGTCAGTGGGACATGACCCTGAACGGTGCTTCTCTATCCCTTCTCTCCAGTTCCGTAAACGAAGGCTATGCTGGACAATTCCTTTATACGAATCCTCACACTGACCAAACACCGCAACAAAAGATCACCATACAACGTGAGGTTGTTCTGGGCGATTTGTTATGGGAACGGCTTATCCTTCAAAACTTTCATGCCACTCCGCTCGATATCGAATTCAAATTATTCTTCGGATCAGATTTTGCCGATATGTTTGAAGTGCGCGGACTAAACGTTGAAGAACGCGGCAAACGGATGTTGCCTGTTCCTGGCAAAAATGGACGTACCCTCTTTCTTGGCTATCGGGGATTAGACGACGCGCTCCTGGAAACAGTGATTGAGTTTTACGGAATACAGCCAGATGAAATTACATCGGAAGGGGAAGTAACATTTAGATTGACTTTGCCCGTACATCAAACACGCGAGATTCAAATATGTGTCTCAACGCGCTGGGATGGTCAGTCTCCGGCACCCGAAGTGAGAAAGACCGGCTATCTCGATGCTCGCCGCGTTGCAGACGAACGATATCGCGAGTGGTGCAACCGATCAACAGTTATTCGCACTGGGCACCAACTTTTTGACATGGCTGTCGAACGCGCCTTCAGAGATTTATACATCTTGCGCCAGCCCTCACCAAGAGGATACGGATTATCTGCAGGAATCCCATGGTATTGCGCTTTGTTCGGCCGAGACAGTGCCATCACAGCATGGCAAATCTTACCTTTTCTTCCAGATGTCGCGCGAGAATGCATCGAAGTATTGGGGGCGTATCAGGGCCAAGAGGTAGACGAGTACCGCGCGGAAGCTCCCGGGCGGATCATGCACGAGCTGCGCATCGGCGAAATGGCACGCACAAAACAAATACCTCACAGCCCATACTATGGCACCATCGACGCAACTCAGCTCTGGTTGTACGTTTTGAGTGAATATGTAGAATGGTCCGGTGACCTGGAGTTTGCATCCAAGATGTGGCCCGCGGCTAAGGCAGCACTGCTGTGGATCGATGACACTTTGGGTGATAACGGCTATTTGATTTACAAACGGGAAAGCGAAAAAGGCTTAGAGAATCAAGGTTGGAAAGATTCAGGCGATTCAGTCATGCACACAAGCGGTATCCTCGCTAACCCGCCTATCGCATTGTGCGAAGTGCAAGGCTATCTGTACGCAGCCTGGGTCGGAATGGCTCGTATGGCTACTTTGCTGGGACATGGACCAGTAGCCGAGAAGTTGACGAAATCCGCAGCTGACCTGAAAGAGCGTTTCCAGCGCGATTTCTGGATGGAGGATGAGAATTTCCTAGCGCTTGCGCTCGATGGAGACAACAAACAGGTTAGCGTTATATCTTCAAATCCAGGGCATTGTTTGTTCACAGGCATACTTGATGAAGAGAAGGCCAATGCGGTCGCCGATCGATTGATGAGCAATGAGTTACAGTCGGGTTGGGGCATTCGCACTCTTTCCAAAAGTACAATTGCCTACAATCCCATGAGTTATCACAATGGATCGATATGGCCGCACGATAATGCTATCATCGCCGAGGGTATGCGAAAAATCGGACGTATAGCCGATGCGCACAAGATTATGTTGGCTCTTCTGGAGGCCGCTCAATTCCAGCCTGACTTCAGATTGCCTGAATTGTTTTGCGGATTCGAACGCAATGGTGCCTACCGTCCAATCGACTATCCAGTTTCCTGCTCGCCTCAAGCGTGGGCTGCCGGAGCGATCTTCCAGTTATTGAAGACGTGCGTCAACTTCCAACCAGATGCTTGCAACAACCTTTTGCGAGTTGTCGAGCCTAGTTTGCCTGAGTGGATGGACAAGTTTACGGTCCAAGGACTTCGTGTCGGCTCTGCCGTTGTTGGTCTCAGTTTCAGCAATCATAACGGTCGAGGCGCTTGTCAGGTCCTAAACAAGTCCGGTAAAGTACGCATTGTCATCGAGAGCTAGCCTATGCAAGTCGAGGGACGATTGAGTGAACAGGCAACATTGATCCACGAAGTAGTCAATTCCATCGAACGAATATCACGAGGCAAAGAGCTGTTCATCGCCTTCGATAGGGATGGCACGTTGGTCCCTTATGCTGACCGCCCCGAAGAGGCAATCCTAAATCCAACCGTACATGAGAGTCTTCGCGCACTGGCAATTGCCCCCAGGGTAATTGCCGGGATAGTCAGTGCTCGCAGTATTGCTCTGTTGCGTGGTGAATTTGACTATCATCGCCTCTTTCTCGCAGGTAACTATGGGCTCGAAATCGCGCTGCCAGGCGAAAATCCAACAGTCAACGATATGGCTGCCAGTAGCACACGATCCTTAAAAGACGCAAGAGATAAATTGGCATCGCTAGCTCGCCCAGAGATCAACGCCATCCTCGAGGATCATGGATACTCTTTGTGTGTTCATTGGCACACCGTTGCCGTTGAAGCAAGAGAAGCCGTTCATCAGCATGTAGCCGCGGTGTCCAAACAATTTCCCGAACTCAAATTGCGCGCCCTGCCAACCAGCTACGAGTTTCTTCCGGACGTCAGTTGGGATAAAGGGCGCGCCTTAGCCGCTATTAACGAACTTGTTCCACAGGACGGTGAACGCGCCTATGTATTTGTCGGCGATTCTCCGCCAGATGAACCAGCGTTTGCTTGGGTAAATGCTCAAGGTGGTGTTAGTGTGCGTATTGGCTCTGCTGGCGGCAACACGTGTTCCAAGTTCCAACTAGCGGACACCACCGACGTGGCGAAACTAATCAGTCTTTTAATTCAAGTAGAATCTCTGAAGCAGTAGAGAACCGGTTCTCCAGTTCTGGTTCAGTGGCCTTTTGCACAATTGCCGAAAGCGCTTCCGAGACATCCGAGCGAGTCAAACTTGGATTAGAACTAAGTATCGCTACAGGATTTTCGCCGATCAAAAGAAATTGCAAGCACGCTCCCAATGCATAAATGTCGCTTTGGGTCGTTGGCGTGCCGCGGAATTGCTCCGGTGGAAGATAATTGGGCTTCCCGACCACTGAGCTCACAGCGCTTGAATCACTCTGCTGGGCGACGTTGAAGTCAATCAGCTTTAGCGTGCCATCTTTACGGAGAATCAAATTGTCCGGAGTAAAGTCTCGATGCACCACTGGCGGTGACTGAGCATGCAGATACTGCAAAATCTCACACATTTGGATAGCCAGCTCCCTCACTTTATCTTCAGTCAGTCTGCCGGACCGATTCACCAAGGTACGCAGTGACTCCCCGTCGATGTGTTCAAGGACCAAGTAAGCTCTGTGATCTTCGATAAAATAGTCAACCAGCTTGACAACGTTTGGATGCGATAGCTCCTTCAAGAGTCGGGCTTCCTTCTCAAAAGTTTCGAGCGCGCGCCGCCTGGCGCTGACGTCGACGTAAACTGGTAAAACAAATTCCTTAAGCACCACTGCTTGAGCAGACACGGCATCCTCTGCCAAATAAGCCGTTCCCTGACCACCGACGCCTAACATATTGAGAACGGTGAACTGCTGCTCACGTAACATTGCACCATCGATTAAAGGCTTCAACTTCTCGCGCTTTGGTGGTGCGCTAAGGGCTTCCATCCACAGTTCCGTATAGCTGAAATCGCACGGAGGCTGCAGTGCAGTGATCACCTCTGATGAGCGAGGTACGCTAGGAGCCCACCTTTCAACAGCTTTGAGTATCTCTTCTTTACCGACCACAGAGCTGATGCTGCCAAGGCGCAAGCGCATTTTCTTTCCGTCGACCAGACCAAAGACGAGCCTGTGATCAGCTACAGAAGCTTTACCCGGCACTTGCTCTAGAGTGACTTGTTTGATCTTGCTCCAGGGACAAATTTGATCTTGCATGAAAACTGGCATCGTCTTAAAAATGAACCTGATCCCCTCCTTGGTCAGTTGGATATGAGTAGGTCTGCAGATAGCGAGAAGAAAATACAGAAACAGCGCCGCCATAAGATAGAAGCAAATCTGAGGCCAGCCATCAAACATAGGTCCGGCGCCATATGAAGCTGGTGTCCAAGACGTTTGAAATCGACCATTGAGCAGGATAAGACGCAGGCAAGCCATTGGTGCCAGCAAAGCCACAGGCAACGACACTGCTAACGTCACCATGGATAGTGCCCAAACGGCGTGGTAAGCCCTCTTAAATGAAAGATCTTCTTTTCGCATTACTTTAGGAACATGTTCAGTGTCCTGCCCGAGCACACCTTCTAACTCCTGAAAAGCGCGATAGCGCACCATCACTTTTTCTTTTGACTTACTGATCTCTTCCTCGAGTTTCTCCGGTCTGCGCACATGCATCGTGCCAGTTGCTTGCTCTAGCCAAGCTCTTCGATCGCGATAGTTATTACCCATCGCCACCGAGATTGGATAAAGAAGGGATTCAAATCCCTCAAGAACAGCCTTCATCCAAGCACGCCGGAAGGACAATTTTTTTCCTCTGAGGTCCGCCACCAAATACTCAGAAAATAGAGCGCCCAGTGTTCTGCGCAAAGGTGAACTTTCGAAAGCAGCAGTGTAAAAAGGCAAAGCAAAAGCTGGCGCAACAGCGAAGACGAACGTATAGAGCAAGGACAATAGAACGCCAACCGGTCCAAGTGTTTGTGGATCGATCAAAAACATCGAACAAAGCGCGGCAATAATTACCTGCCCACAAAAGACGCCAGAAAGAGCTTGCAATAACAACATGCAAACAGCCAACCAGATCGGACAAAGAGCACAAATAAGATAGATTGCACAACCACTGAGCCCGGCCATGACGCTGATGTCTAAAAGCGCGATCAGCCCCAATGGGTGAAGCGTTGGCAGCAAGGCGCAGGTGACGAAGACAACGCCGAAGCTCACTAAGGCGCCAGCGAAACTAACAATCATGATATCGGCAAATTTCTGTGCGCTATTAAGCGCTTGAGGCAGTTGGTGCTTCTGCAGCTGGACGCGCGCGCCCTCCTCTTTAGGTTGCCCGGCGGCTTCAAGCACTGCAGGGAGTGGCACTAGATCCTTCTTGGCGGCGCCCGCCTGCTTAACCTCCAAGCGTGTTTTTTCGCCCTGGTGTCCTAGTTTCGCCTCAACGGTCCCTTCATCTATTGTCATTCTCCAGATGCACCTATAAAAAACAGGGGGCGGTAGTTAATCGGGGTTGTGAGACGCCTAATCTGATCATCGTAAAACGCGACTTTAGCAAAATCCTTTAGGTTCGCACTTGCCAGTCGAGCCGCTTCCAACGCCTTACGGCATTCAGGATTGATGTCCAGTGCCATCTTCGCCTCCACAAACGCAGTGGCAGACTGACCAAGATTGGCGAAGGCTTCGGCGCGCAGGGCGTGTAGTTCGTACTGACACTGGATTCCAGAAGCGGTCAAATTCATTAGATTAGCAAAAGTCGACGGATCCTGGCTAATCGACAACGACTCTTTCCATCGTCCAAGTTGATTGAGCACATGCACATGCTGCTCCAGCGTGATTAAATTGCGAGATTTCTGTTCCGCCTTTTCGGCATAGTCCAGCGCCTCGGCAAGTTGTCCTTTCTGACTGTAATATCTGGATAGAGCGAAATTTGGTGTTCCGCTTATTTCGTGGGCTTCGTGAAAGGCCCTTTCATAGTCATTTTTAAGCAAATACGCAAGAAACAACGTGATGTGATTCGGAGCCGGGATTCCTTCATTCAATGCGATTGCTTGATCTGGCTCGCCGAGTTGCAGAAGCGCTGATGATTTAGAAATCAATAAGTCGCTTGAATTCATCAAGCCCTTTTGCGTGGAAGCGAGGCATTCCGATGAATTCAAGAAAGCGAGCGCTTCTGCCGGTTTCCCTATTGCTTGTAGAATTTGCGCCTTTTCCCACCAGAGGAGAAAGCCGTTGCCATAACCAAAGTACGTTTCACCTTTTTTATCAATAGCTAGACCTTGATCGATTTCGCTGAGCGCAGCTTTCATATCTCCACTGCCCGCAAGAAGAAGCGCGTCATACGCCTTAATTAAAGGGTTGCTGGCGTTCTCGGCCACGCCTCGAATTACGGCGGAAGCTTCTTTCGGCCGGCCCTCGCTTGTGTAGGCAAGGCTAGCAGCTAACCTGGTCAGAGATTGGGGAGCACCAGTTTGCTGTACGAACTGCTCAGCGTTCTTCAATGTGATTTTTCGAAACTGACTCTTCTCACCGTGCAGCTTTGGGTCGCTTTCTATCATCGCGGTCGCTCCCAGCTGTAGAGCGTAGGCGGCGTCAGCATCCCCTACCCAAGCCGTGAAGATGGCAGGCACAAATGACACTCCTCCGGAAAAGAAAGTTCGCGGTGCTTCTTTGTACCAAACAAAGGCATTTTTAAGCGGAATTAAAACGACCACCAAGACCAAGATGACTAGCACCAACGGCAGCACATTTTGACGGAAAAATGTTGGTTTTGCCGTTTTCTTTGCCCTGCCGACACCGGTTAACCTGCCTGTTTCTATGGGCGTGTCGCTTGCATCTTGTGGCTCGATTACGAGATCGGGTGACGATGGATTTGGCGAATGACTTTGAGACTCCGCCGACAGATCGATTGGCGGATCAGTTGCGGACGCCGTTAGCTCACTGGGCTGAGGAGCTCCGAACGCCTCCAGGGTTGGAGACACGTCTAGATCTGGGCCGGAAACAAGCTCGGGCAGGACCTCCCCAGACTCGGCAGCTTCGTCGCTTTCTGGCTTCAGTATAAAATCGTTTTGCTTTTCAGCCTTCTTTTCCACTGCCAATCCTTTGCCATCACCTATGGTGGCGCTACCATCTCATCGGCTATTTGGCTCAATTGCACGATCACCTCTGTAAAATCTGCAAGACGAGCCTCTTGCTCGGGCTCCGTCATGTTAGCAATCAGCAAATCCAACCGCCGGGAAATGTCCGGCAACACTGCTGCGGGATGACATGCCGAAAGGGGCATGGGATCTCGACCAGTCAAAAGGAAAAACAAGCAGGCACCGAACGCGTAAATGTCACTCCGAGTCGTGGCCTTGCCTCTTAATTGCTCGGGTGCCATGTATGCTTGCTTACCGATCAAGGTACCGGTGGCAGTGCCGATAAACTCATTGGAGGCACCAAAGTCGATCAGCACAACTGAGCCGGTGTTGTTCAAAACTATATTGTCAGGACTGACATCTCGGTGAATCACCGGGGGATCTTGAGAGTGCAAAAACCGCAAGGCATCAGCAATTTGCAGAGCCCATGCAATGACTGTATTGGCCGGCTGCAATCCGTTCTGTCTGACAAACTGACGTAAATCTTGACCATTTATATATTCAAGAAGCAAATAATTACGCCCATCTTCGACAAAATAATCAACGACTTTAGCTATGTTCGAATGAGATAAACCGGACAATATTGTTGCTTCTCGTGAGAGATGTTTTTCTGCCAAACGGCGCATCTCTGGATTCGCGTCTGCAGGTACCACGGCTTCTTTTAGGACGAACAGCTCGCTGCCATTTCTTTGAGCCAGATAGATAGCGCTGAGCCCGCCAAATGCCAATTGCTTGAGCACTGTCAGCTTGCCCTTTTGCAATGAGTGATTTGGATCGAGAGGCAAAAACGAAGTCGCTTTGAAGCGCCGACTTAGCTCTTCTTCCCACATCCGCGTGTAATTCAACTCCAGACCTTTGGTTTCGTTTTGCAAATTCGATTGATAGTCAATTAAGTCGGGACTGCGTAGAACGCTGGTTCCCCAGAGCTCGATGCCGAGCAACAGTTGTTCCAGTTCAGAACTTTCAAATCCACTAGTATCAAGAACAACTTTGCGCCCCGTATCGAATCCCAGCAGCAGCTTTGCTGCCTCGTCACCACTATGCGAAATTGAAGCTGAGGTAAATTCGGACCACATATGGCTAGCCTTCATAAGCCGCACTCGTGCGGCGAGGAATGGCAAGACTAAACCGTCTTTGGACACTTTTATGTAGCAGTCTCTAAACGGCCAGGTGACCAGGGCAAGACATCCCACAGCGATGCAATAGGCAATACTAATCAAGACAGCGCTCCAACCGGCTTGACCATACAAAGAAACTTTGAATATCGGTAATAACATAAATGCCAGAGCAGCCAGCATCCAAACAGCCGGCACAATGATCACCAATAGCCATTTCAAGATGTGTGCAATCGAATAGAACGGCTGCAACAGTCTGGGTTTATAGCTAATCGCTAACTGAAGATCCGCCAAGATCGGTTCCCTCATCGCACCGCGTCGCACGCGTTCAAACTGCACTCTCTCCTTCCTTTTACCCAGATGACAAAGGAATAGATTTATGGCTTATCCAATGAGCGAAATGACGAAAATTTGATGGAAATCAGAGGCTTAACCCATTCCACCCTGAGCAGAGTGCAACAGCGTCCAAAAAAAGGCGACAGACAAAAACATCACTAACAATCAAACTGCGATATATTTGGAACTCTCAGGAGGGCTTGCTTGTGGAAAAAAGAATGACGACGTCCATTCTGTTGCTTGGAGCAGCTGGGTTTGTTTCGACACAGATAACATTTGCCGCACCAGTCAGCTTTCAGGAAGCAGTTGCGCATTACTCAGCAGGCAAATACGGCCAGGCGAGCACTGAACTGGAATCGTACAAGCAAGCTTATCCAAACAATGCGATGGTGCACTATTACCTGGCATTGTGCAAACAAGCGATGGGGCAGCTTGAGGGAGCAAAAACGGAGTATCTCTGGGTGGCGCAAAATGGCGACGCGCGCTTGAAAGGCATGGCACAGTCAGGGTTCGATCAACTGTCCAAAGCCCGATCAAGTGCTGGTTCGAGTTCGAGTTCTGTGTCGACAGCTTCATCAGATCCTGCCGCTGCCGCCACAAGCAGACCACCGGTGGTTGCCAGTGCTAAGGTCAAAAAGATTATCGAATTTTATGCCGACTGGTGAGGGGCCTGTAAAACATTTGCGCCCGTGTTTGACGCAATCACCACAAAATTTAGAGATGTCACTTTCGAGAAAGTGAACCTTGACGAAAATAAAGACCTGGCCAGCAAATACTCGGTACAGAGTATTCCACGCATGATCATGCTCGATGCCAGCGGCAACGCAATCTACAACGCCAGTCCGCCGCGAAGCGAAGAATCGCTTGCTGAGTTAATCCAGCAACATCGTTGAATTGGTGCTGAAATGATCAAAATGCGCTGAAAGATCGAAGCCATCAAGGTCTCCGATTGATCAAAGAACCCCTGAAANNGCATCGAGGTCCCCGATTGATCAAAAACCCTGAAATGATCAAAACTCCTCAATGATCAAAGTCCTGAAATGATCAAAAAGCGCAAAAAGTAGAAAAAGCCACTGAGAACATGTCGGTTTTATCCGAATGTCCTCAATGGCTTCTCCATCTTTTTTCAATCACGCGACCAGGTCCACTGGCTGCCACGGCTCATCCGCATTCTCGCGCTTGTAGAGTCGCACATGGCCGTTTGGCAATGCGCTGGCCTCATAGCGTTCATGCACATGCTCGTCTTCATGACCCTCCAACTCGCGTTGAATAGCCAGAAAGACAACGAGATGGCAAACAATCAGCTGATTCCCCGACGCTTTCGAGACCTCAGCGAGACCTTCTGAAACGCGAGCAAACAGCTGCGGGTAGTTCTCACCTCCAGGAGGACGGTAACGAAGCGGACCTTCCTGCAGGAAGCGCTCGTATTCCTCAGGATGAAGCTCCTGCACACCCCTGTAGGTGATGTTCCAGAAGTCGCCGTAACTGCGTTTGTCGAAGCGACGGTCCTCCTTGCGCGCGGGCTTGTAGGGAAGCTGGTCCTCGATGTGGTCGGCGGACTGGTCAGTGCGCTTGTAACCACTGACGAGGATTCGAGCAAGCGGGTTGTCTTTCGTAAACAGCTTCGCAAGCCACTTTCCGACGCTCACAATTTGCTCTACGCCAAACTCTGTTAGCGTGACGGTTTCATCTGCTCCTGACACCTCGTAGAACAAGCCC
Source organism: Candidatus Melainabacteria bacterium (assembly GCA_003151275.1). Next base: position 15,993 of record PLXC01000188.1, on the reverse strand, counting down.
TGCGCTTGCTGTTCTACGAGGATGTTAGGCAGAGTTTCTCCATGACGCACAAGCGCCAGATACTCGGTCATTATCAGGTCCTCTCGGCGTTAGTGGAAAGAAGACGAAGTGAACGCACCAATTGCGGTATCACTTCGCACCCTTGTTTTTCTTGGACTTTTTTTTGCCCTTCTTCCGCTGCTTGCCGGTTTTTGCCGGTGGGGTGGAATTAGAGGAGCCGCAAGACGGACCGCAATTTGATGCACCAATAACTGGCGCTTGGGTACCTTCGTCCTTGACGGGTATGGGTTTACCGGCAGGGTCGACGGAAACGTAGACGGCTTCTCCCTCGGTCACGGGGATGAACACGCCTTTGCGCTGAGCCTGCACAATGATGCGGGTGGTAATCGATGTGCGCCCAACTTTGATCACTTCGGACCAGCAGGTCAGCACATCACCGACATGCACCGGCTGCTTGAAGACAACCTTGTCAAAACTAACGGTGACGACACGGTGGTTAGTGACATCGCGCGTAGCAATGACACCGGCTGTGTCCATGTGGCTCAGAATCACGCCCGCAAAGATATTCGTGCCGGTGTAGCTCGTGTCTTTGGGAAGCATACCGATGCGAATTGCCGGGCATTGCTGCCTGTGCTTCTTTGACGATTTGTTCTTCTTGCTTTTGCTCTGGGTCGGGCCGGACTGGTCGGGAGCTGGCGCGACAGAGTGGTGGCAAGATCGACCGCAATCACCTGTAGCGTGAGAAGCGACCGTCTGGGCCTTGCCCTTGATTGGAGTCGGACGACCATCATCATCGACTGCCACATAGACGGCTTCCCCTTCGGTAACCGGAATGAAGACGCCTTTGCGTTGTGCCTCGACGATGATGCGGGTGGTGATTGATGTGCGACCGGTTCGAATCACTTCGGACCAGCAGGTCAGCACATCCCCGATATGGACCGGCTGTTTGAAGACGACTTTGTCGAAACTGACGGTGAAGACGCGGTGATCGGTGACTTCACGGGCGGCAATGGCACCGGCAATGTCCATGTGGCTCAGAATGACGCCACCGAAGATATTCGTGCCAGTTGCGTTCGTGTCTTTGGGAAACATTCCGACGCGAACCGCTGGGCATCTGTGTAACTTTTTCATGATAAACCTCACTTGGTGAGACAGCCGCATGGCAGCTGACTTTTGATTGAAGTGAACCAACGGCTCAGAGCTCGCACGCAGATGCGGAACTCGCGTTGTGACCCTTCGAGATGGATGCAGTAAGCCGATTCGTATGCGTATTCGAGGCGCTTGAAAGCGCTTCAAAAGCAACTGCAAAATCAGGAAAGGCTACTGGCTGTGGGAAACTTGTTGGTGGAAAAGGAAAATGGAAACGCTCTTAAATTACGGCCATAGCTATAGGCAAAACAATGGAGGTTGAAGGAAGTTCATCATCGCTAAAGGCGCCAAACACAGTCGAACAGGCGGTTTCAAAGAGGCGTCTTGCCGATTTTTCTTGACAGCAACGTCAGCGAAGCCCTTGGCTAGTGGGTTAGGCGCTTTGACGACAAGAGAACTAATGACATCCACCGTTAAAACATCGGCTTTGTATAGCTGTTACAGCACCATGCTTCAGGGTTAGCGCAGCTCGTTAGAATGCGGATGCAAAGAAGACATTGTATTAAGTCTGACAAAGAGACGTCGACTGTAGGGTACAAGTTCAAATTTTGCGCAGGTCTGATATTACTTGTTCTGGACTGCGTATAATCTGGGTAATAGAGATCTTCGACTGTCAGAAAATGCCTAATTCCACAGGACAAATCAGACACCGTTTAATGTTGCAAGTGGACGAATTGCAGCACCCTAAACGTGTCTTGCTTACGCGCGCATTGACGTTAGCAGAGCAAATTCACGAGGGACAATTCAGAAAGCCGCCCAAGATCGATCCCGAATTACGCGAACCGTATGTCATTCATCCAATGCGTGTTGCCTTGATTTTGTTTGAAGAGCTGGGATTGAGAGACACGGATGCCCTCTGTGCTGCTCTTCTTCATGATGTTGTCGAAGACGGTAATGGCCGAGTCACCACTAGCGATTTAGAACAAAAGTTTGGGCGCATTATTGCGCTTATGGTCTCGGTTTTGACAAAACCAAATCCTGATAAAAAAATTCCGCGCGAAGTTCAACTGAAAACATATCACGAGCGCATCATGCAAGCTGCGATTCCGACACGGCTAGTCAAACTGGCTGACAGACTGGACAACATGCGTGACGCAATCGAATGCAATGACGCGGTGTTTCAAAAACGATATTTGATCGAGACGCGAGAAGAATACTTGCCAGTCGCCGAAGCAACTGACGAATATATGCACGACGAGCTAGTCGGGCTGTGCGATAAGCTTGAGCATTGCCTGACGAATCTGTAGAGCAAACCTTTGCATGCAGACCTCATATTTCGCCGCCAGTTAAATGAAAGCGAACTATAAATCAGACCAGCTTCGAAATTCAACTCCTCAAATGAAGAATGGACCATGTTAGTTAGTTAGGTCCAAAAATCATGCGCCGATTTGGCAGATCGTATGTCACCACGAAATTATGCAAAAACGAGTCACCGATTAAACCGTCATAAATAATCTTCTGAAATTGCACGCGTGGATTAGACTGCTGAACATTCTTTGCAGCAGATAAAGAGACCCTTGCTGGTAGTGTCCCGAAGTAGCGCACATAAGCGTGTCCGGTTTCGTCTTTACCTCGGACTATTTTCAAGTTCGGTGAATCAAGTGCGATACCAAATGATTTCATGTATTTCTGATCGAGAATCAAATTACCGCTGCCAGTGTCAACTTCAACTAACGCCGACTGACCGTTGGAAAATTTCAACGGAAGCGTGATACCGGTTTCAATACCATGCTTATCTTGGACATAGACTGGTACAGCAGAGCCCGCAAGCAATCGCTTTCCCACTGATGCGTGGTCTTCGATAATCAGCTGCTTGCGTCTGTAGTCGAGTGTGAATGGAGTGTTTCTAAAAAAGTTGAGTGAGATAAAGCCCTCAATTCGGTTGAACTCTGGCTCATTGGGAAAAAGTTTGTCCAAGTCCATCATCGCTGTTGGAATGTTCGTGCCGATACAGTCTCCTATTTGCAAGGAGGGAATCGACGTGGTTGCCATAGTCATTTTTTGTCCAGACATGCGCCGACCGCTGTGTTGTCCGCTTTCCCTGCAGCCGAGTTTCCGAGCTAAGGTCTTTGAAATGACGTTAACACCGACTCCTGTATCCAAAATAACAAAAGATTTGCGTCCACATATTTGTGCAGGAACAACAAGAATGTGTCCTGCCACATACTCGAAAGGAACCTCAGTTTTCGCACGCTCATAGGATAACGCCGGTAAACACGAGGCAAAAACAAAAAAGCCAAATGTTGAAAGTATCGTCCGCATTTATTATTCGACTTCAAATCGCGTCCTCTGAAGGAGTGGTTGAATAGCATGTTCAGTTCTCAGTGTTGGAATAGTAAACACCATGTGCTTTCGAATCTCAAATTTGGATCCGCAGATCCAACATGAGCACACGTCAGTCCATCCGCAACATCGGCACATCCGCACCCCAAGCGGGAAGGGGAAAGGTGGATACGCTATTAAGCGATATAGTTGAAAAATGCTTTTTGGGAAATTGTAGAAAAAGAGAAAGAACCGGCACTGGAGCCGATCCCTTTCACTCTTCTTTAATTCAAATGCACCCAAGCCGCAGTGAGCCCTGGCATCAACAGGTTGTCCCGTTCGATGCCAGGGTCACTACAACTATAGAGCTACCTCTAGAAGCCGTCTCAGTCTGGCATGCTGCCGGTCGAAGAGGGCTGTTGGATAAGCGTGAAGAATTTGCCGCGAGTCCAGCCGTACTTGGAGGCTAGCTTGTAGAACTTCTCGATGCGAGCCGGTTCGCCCGGAGTATCGACCATGAAGTTGCCGATGGCTGCAGGAATCGGCAGCATGATCATCATGCCACCATCATTTGCCGCCGAGTCGCCATCGCGTCCTGCGATAACGATTTTGTCCTCGTCCAAGTTCTGCCAACCCCAACGCGCACGGTTCATGTACATCCAGTAGTGGAAGCTCATGGGCTTGCCAGGCTGCGGACGGTTGCTCCAGTTCTCGTCGGTCACGTCGTAGCTGTGGTTGACACCGGTTGCGCGCCCTAAAGGACCATAGGTCAGGTTAGAGCCGACAACGTTGAGCGGATTAACGCCCAAGACACCGGCTACAGCCCTGGCCAAATCCTGATCGCCGTTTGAGACGATGACCACATGCACACCCAACTCTTCAAGCAACCGATTCTCCTCAGGGACTCCTGGGAAAACCTTGGCTGCATAGTGCTGGGCGAACTCGCGAACTTGGGCGAGCTTCTCTTCTTCAGTCAGTCCCACTTGCGAAGGCCAGTAGGCTCCAGACCAGAAATCGAGCATGCTGATGCCCTTGCCGCCGTGTTCCCGGCGTTGCCAATCTTCGACGACATTGTGAGGCGTTGAGCGACCGGAAGCGGTCAACCCGAGTTGGCTAGGCAGGCGACGAAGCGCGCGACCAAGCCGAATGAACGGGCGCAACAAAACGTGCGGACGGCTGAGAAGAAACTTTTCAAGCACCTTCAACTGGGCGTCGGAAAACTTGCCGTTGTCGGCACGCCACTTAAAGAAAAACGTAAAGATGTCGCCTGCGGCTTGCGTCTTGTCGACATCTTTCAGCCAGAAAATCTCGCGCCCGGCAGCCTTTTCCGAGGCAACCCAATCGCGAAATTCCGGGCTGCGGAAGTAATCAATGCGCTCAGCCGTAGTCAGCTTGGCGGCGCGAACGTCGTCACTGTCTTTGCTGCCGCCGGCAATTTCGTACAGCTTTCGCTGGGCCCGCGACAACAGCGACTCCGCTGTGGATAGGTTTGTAGTCATAGAATCTCCTAGTCTTTCAGACAGAAAGACTGTTCTGGGTTTGACTTTGCAGAAAAACTCAGGCTAGCTTTAGTAAGGGCGCCGTCGCTGCCTAGGACTGGGCCTGGGCAGTGATGGCACCACGTTGGATGATCGTGCAGTTCAGACGATGAACGAACCGCCTGCGGTGCAGACAAGAACGTCCACCCCCGACGCAGAACCGGTCAACACGTTGACTTTGAAATCAGTGTGGCGCCTGTAGAACCAGACGTTGCCGACACCAATCACAACGGCAACGCCGCTGTCGATCCAAACACCAGTGTCCTCATCGAGACCGATGGCAGCATCGATATCGAGAGTAGCCAGTGCTACGATCGGACGGTTGTAGCGATTGCGCTTCATGTGCGTGTCGAACACCAGCCGAGCAACGAGACCGAGTCCCTTGCCGGTTTTGAGCGAGTTTGCACGGATGACTCCGTCAGACATGCCGCCTTTGATCATCAAGTTACCCATGCAGGCTGCGCCGGCAGAGGTTCCTGCGATCAATCCGCCTGTGGCAATGAATGACTTGAGCGCAGCGATGCCGCCTGGACCAAGCTTCTGGACCAAGCGCTCCTGGTCGCCGCCTGAGATGTACACCGCATCGGTGCCCTCAGGAATCGGCGTGTCGGAGACCATTCGGCTGAGACGCTTAGCGCCCAGCATGTACAGCACAGCAGCCAAGCCAGCGGCAAACTTGGAAGGCGGCTTGAGCACTGTAATGTTCGTGGCACCGAGCTTCGTAAGGGCGTCTGTGACATCGGCTGCAGCTTCGGTGGGAACACCGCTGGCATGAGGAATGACGATGATGTTCGCATCCTTGCCACCAGCGAGTTCCAAGAAAGAGGCGTAGCAAGTGTTAGCCTTGCCGCCAATCAGAAAGAAACCGCTTTTGCGGCTAGATGTGTTCACGGGGTCCTCCTTTTTCGAAGTTAAAAAAAGACGATCAGGCGGCGGTACCGAGTGCGGTATCACCAGTTCCAGGCTCGTCGTCGAGAACAAGCCAATGGCTGAAGGTGTAAACGGGGCGTTCGGCAAGCAGCCTGGCAATCGAGGTCCGCAGGTCGCTAGGCGTGATGCCGGCAAAGAACCTGTGTGTCCATTCGATGCCGCCTGGCTCATTGGCCCTACGCGCGGCGTCGCCACGAGCAGGGGAAGACGGCAGCACCTTAATGTTCCAGTCCGGACCTAGCACACTGCGGAAGAGCAGTGATGCACGCACGGCATGGAACGGAGAAGTGACGACGTAGAGTTTCCGAGGCTGCACATGGCGCAAGTAACGAGCTGCGACAAGAACGGCGTTGCCGATCGTGTCACGAGATTCGTCCTCAAGCAGCAAGCGCGAACGCTCAATTCCATTCGCCTCGAAGATTTGCGCCATGCACTCTGCCTCAGTCAAGGTTGACTTAGCGGGGTCATGGCGTCCATCTCCAGAGAGAATGAAGGTCCAAGTTGGATTGGCTTTCGCCAGTTTCACGGCCGCGAGGGCACGTAGTCTGGTCGCCTGTCCGGATTTACCGTTGCTTTCCATGCCTCCTCCGAGGACAACGGCAAATGGCGCGACGTTATGGGTGTTACAAACGAGCATGCATCTCCATTTCTACACCGGGCTTCCTAATGGCGCGGAGTGGTAAAGGTTGATAAATTGCAGACCAAGGTATTAGTCGACGAAACGGCCAAAAAGGCAGTCAACTAAAGATTTGATTGGTCGCTAAGGGGTTTAGGGTTGGATGTTTTCGGGGTTTAGAAGAAAGTAAAGGAATGATTAACCCTAGCGTTAAGGATGTTCCTAAAGCTAATAAATAGAATTAAAAGAGCTAATGGTTTTATGCTTTTTAAAAGTAGACCTCTAGCGAAGCTTGTATGAGCGTTGAAATGACAGGGAAATGCATGTTTTCCTAGGCTAATTTATAGGCAGCAGTAGCACACCGATTCAGGTTTATCGGTCAGGATGGTAGAGCGGAAGAATTGGCAACAACGTTCCTCCGCGCTCTTACCAACAACAATTGAATCAAAATGTTCAGAAGACGGCGAGACGCCGCCGTTGCTACTTTGGCATACGTTCTTACCATTCCAATTGGTTGTGCTTGACGCCGCCATAGCTACTAAGGCATACGTTCTTGCCATTCCAATTGGTTCGCTTGATGCCGGCGAGAGATTCCGCCGAGACTCCGGCATTTGTTATTACCAATTCATTCGTGCCGGTTTTTCATCGGCACAACTTTTCCACGAAGGCTCGTTGTATATGTCACAAATAGTGCGCAATGACAGTCTCGATAACTTCGAGACTAATCGGGATCAGGAGTTAGGCAAGGCGATAGCAGAGGCGGCCTCTGCAATTTCCACAGGCATTGGCAAACCTCGAAATCATCTTCAAATGGATGATCTAACAGACGCCGAACAATCGCGGAGAGAAAAGATCTCGAGCACCACTCTCGGCGAACGCTAACCAGGTGCCAGTACAGGTGGTACCATATTGCCAAGATGATACCACACCGCATATAGTGCCGATAAATCCGGCACTAGACAGTAAAGGCTGAGGGGCTCATAATCTTCTTTGCACCGGGACGTCACCGACAATGGAAGGATCAGCTTATGGACATTGTTCAAACCCAACCAACAAAGGCGGCAATCGATAACCTGTTCGATAATACGCAGTTGATCGACATGACACCAGATGTGAAGACAAATACCACACTAGTTGAACCAACCGGATTAGCCAAGACGGTCCAGCCATCAGGACTTTCCTCACTGAACCGGGCCGAGACGACAGCGAAAAATGTTGAGTCCGTCCTTGAGAGTCTGGACTTCGCGGCGGTGCGTCTTGAGGGTGCGATGTATCGCATCGGCTATCTCGAATCGCAGGTAGATAGCCTGCAAGAACAGCTCAAAGTCCTGCCTGAATTTAGAGCCCGAGCGGCACGAGCGATCTTAACCGAGCGTGAGAACGTAATGTTGATCGAGACGCTCTCTGAGTATGAGTCGGAGCTGGAAGAAACACATGTGTTGCTGGAAAAGTTGAACAAGAGCAAGACATGGCAGTTCTGTCGCTGGGCTTTTGGACTGACCTTTTAGTCTTTCGCCCGATCCTGTGCCAAGAGACGCCACAGGCCCCCTGCTTTTTAAACTGGAAAGTTAGTCTTTGTATAAGCGCCGCCTGGATAGGCTTATGCATCGTTGGTTGGATGGGCATCAGCCTCAAATCATGGTGGCATGATTTTTCGTGGAACTGGGAACGCGATCACGCACCGGTTCAGCAGTCAACGCCGCCACCCCAGACTAATAACAACTATGTGCCACCATATCAAGTATCGCCCTATACTAACAGCGCACCGAGCACAAGTCCCTTTGGAGCAGTCGGGCCGCCGCCTACAGAGCCCAGAAAAGCGATCCGTCAACTCTTCGTCAGCGAGCCAGTGACTTCCTCAACTCGGGGCAGCTCGCCCACGCTAAACATTCCCACTACTCCCCATGTAATGCCAACAAACACGCCGCTGACGCCATCAAACGACGTTGGAAACTCTTTCAGTCGAACCCTAGAAGAACTCAATAAGAAATCAGGACAGTGAGGCCAATACCGTGAAGTCCAGCCAGATTAATTCGGTTGTCAGGGGCGGGGTATGCGAGCCAAGAGTGTATGCTGGTTTTCGCGCTTGACGAAACGACTGATTCTGTCAAGCTCTCCGGGTTGCCAAATGGCTTCATGAGAGGTTTCCGTGTTTATGTGGGCTAATACATGATGACTGATGAACCGAAAGTTGAGCCAGCAACCCCCGAGGCCAAGCTGCCAGCTAAAGATACTTTCCGCATTTTGATAATGGATACCGTTGAGCATACGGACAAGTTAAAAGCCGCCTGCAAGGACGCCGGGCACGACGTTGTAGCTGCTCAGTCGATAAAAGAAGCATTCGCTTTTTTAGACGGCAAAGACCATGCTGATGTGATCGTTTGCGCTGCTTATCTGGAAGATGAATCCATGTTTGAATTCTTGAAGCGGCTGAGAGCCGACCCAACCCATAAAAATTCGATGTTTATGACATTGGCTCTGGCACCGGGTCCAGTAGGAGCCAAGGTGAATGACACAACAGAGAAAGTCGGTCGTGTGCTTGGTGCGGACGCGTTTATAAGTATGCCTGAATTCGATGCAGTGCAATTGGTTGCAGAAATTCAGAAGTTATTGCCAGAGGTTCCGATGCTGGAAAAAGCCAAGAAAGAAGACGAAAAAAGGGGCGCCTGATAATAGCTTCTATGGGCGGATAGTCCGCGCTCCATTTCGCCGGATATGGGCGGATCTAACTGGACTTGCCAAAGTCCAGGATCTAAGATCCTTCTTTTACCAGGTCAGGTTGGATAATTCGACTTCCTGAATTGACGCCGCCGGTAGTGCCTTCAGGGCAGCCTCAAAGCTCGGATCGACATCACAAAGTGGAATAAGCACAAAGGCTCGATCATTCATGTGTAAATGCGGGATCGTCAGGTTTGGCTCATCGACGACCAGATCGCCATAGGTCAGGATATCCAGATCGATCAGCCGCGGCCCCCAACGCCGGGACGTTTTGCGGCCCAATCGCTGCTCGATCTCTTTCAACTGAACCAATAATTCTTGCGGTGCTAGTGTCGTCTCAAGCTGTAAAACGGCGTTGCAGAAGTTCGGTTGATCAAGCACGCCCCAGGGTTTCGTGTGATAAAGCCGAGACTTCGAGATTATTTGTCCAAGCGCAGCCAATTCAGGTAACGCCCTTTCCAGATTCTTGGGCGGATTGTCTAGATTCGAGCCGAGACCGATGTTGGCGATAACCATTAAACTCCGTTCCGACGAACCAGCGTGACGCTGGGAGTGGCGCCGGATAAGCGGTCCGGCTTAGAGATACAGACCTTAGCCTGGCGAATTCGCTTGTTCACAAAAATCGCTTCGATAATATCCAGCGCCAATCTTTCGAGCAAATGTCGAGATTTATTTTCAACAACGCTGATGATCTCTTTATGCAGCCGAGAATAATTTATCGTGTCATCAATCTCATCACTCTGTGCCGCTCTAGTTAGATCAGCAAGTAGCTCAACTGAAACTTCAAGCGGCAAAGCTTTCTCTCTTTCCGCCTCTGTGACACCATGCTTGCCGCTCACTCTTATTTTTTCAATTCTAATAATGTCGAGCGGAAGATCGTCTTTGGAGGGAATGTGGAACATCAGCTTACCCAGCCGTCCGGTCGGGATTGGCGAACGATTGCATCACTAACTGCAAGTACATCTTTGGTTTCTGCGACGTCGTGCACTCTAACAACATCGATTCCGGCTGCCACTGCCAGCGCCACCGTTGCCAGTGAACCGATCAGTCTTTGATCCGCTGTTTTGCCGGTCAGCTTGCCGATGAAAGACTTACGCGAAGCCCCTAGTAATGTAGGGAATCCTAGGGCAACTAAGCGGTGCAGTTGACTCAGCACCTGCATGTTGTGTTCCGCAGCTTTTCCAAAACCGATGCCTGGATCGAGAATCACATTTTCGCGTTTGAGACCGGCTCTGACTGCCTTTCTGGACTGCTCATCCAAGTAGCGCAAGACCTCGTCCACAACGCTTGTGTCGTATTCAGCCCGTTCCTTGTTGTGCATTATCACCACAGGTAGTGAACGCTCCACTGCCAAGGCCAAAAGTTCGTCACTGATGCCCCAGATTGAATTGAGCATGTCGACCTCAGTCGACGCGCTGAGCACGGCAGCCTTTGTCGTGTCCAGAGAAATTAAGGCATTAGGCATCCGCTCGCGGATCGCCGATAATACCGGTCCCACACGCCCCAATTCATCCTCTGCCGTAATCGGTTGATGCCCTGGGCGAGTCGATTCACCACCGATATCTAAAATATCGGCGCCCTCATCCGCTTGCAGGCACGCCCAATCCACCGCACCTCCACAGCTAAGCACCCCGTCTCCAGAGAAGGAGTCCGGGGTGACATTAACAATGCCCATGATCAATGTGCGCGAGCCCCACTCATGTGAAAGTCCACGCGCCCGCAAAAAGCCGCGATTCTGTCGTTGAAAAACGTCGTTATCAGCGGGCTTCAAGCCTAGCATCTATCCCCTATCAGTTAGTGGTTAACGGTGCCACCACTGTTAGCAATGGACAAACGCTCGCGTTCAACACCATCCAAAGCGTTCCAGAGCGACTTCGCTGTTCTCTCAGCCGCTTGCAGAGCAGCATCTTGCACATCTTCATCTGTTCCAACTTCCTTTGCCAATTGTTCAAGCCAGGTATTGGAATGCAACACATCAAAAGATTTGTGCAGGGTGAAATAGTAGCTAGTGCGATCGTCTGCACCATACTGTTCTTTCAAGCCGCGCTCTTTCTCAGTGGCGACGCGGGGAATCTGAGACTCGTATGCATAAAGGGCGGCAAGCGCTTCTGCCGTCGATCCATTTTTGACGACATCTTTGAACCCGGCAATTAGCTGATCAATTTCAGTGATTGGCTCGTGGTCCACAATATCTTCGCATGAGGCGCCCATGCCTTCGGCAAAATCCAGCCAAATTTCTGCGTGCGAACGGCCGTCTCGCGACTGGATGCCTTCTTCATCAGCCTTGTTTTCCAAAACGATGTTGCGAAGTTCGCCTTCAGGCAAGCGCTTCTGCAATGTGTCCAGATAGTTTGGAAATTCAGCTACGTGATGGTAATAGTCGCAGGCATACTCTTTAATTTCGTCGCGCTTAAGTGTGCCCATGCTCCAAGATTTGTAGAACGGATGGCACAACAAATCGTATTTAGCGATCCGTGCATTTAGTTCCTGCGAAAAAGATTGAGTATTCATGAGCACTCCTTTGTGAGTTCGAAGAAGGCTAATATACCGAACCAACACATCGAAACACGCATGACAACATCAAGTTCGTCACACTACATAACGACTAATTGCCAGATCCCGCTACCGCCGTCGCTGCTGCGGAGTTACGTAAAAGAATTTTAGCTGCGTCCAGTTTGCTGCAGGCGTCTAAGCCTGGATCCTTGAAGATCTTGCCGATAACACTGACACGTTCTTGACTGAGGTCAGCGCCAAAAATGTCGCTATTCTCAATTAATCCAACCGTGTGAGCCCATGCTCTACCGTCAGCATTGAATAAAGCTTTGGAAATATCACCATCATATTTAGTGTTCACCATAGTGACGAAGCCCTGGGCGAGCGGCGCCGGTGAAGGTGAGGGAATTTGAGGCACGACCGCTGGCGGTATCGCCATTGGTGGCGCTGACTGGGCTAATTGTTGAGCATGCTTGCGGCTATGCTTGCTGCGCTGAGGAGCGACAGGTGGCATCTTTGCGGCTTGCTGAGGCGGGATAATCGCCGGCATGCCAGGAGCTCCTGGCTGACCTACAGCTTGTGGCATGACCGCATCGGGATCTGGCTGGATGTAACCACCGGCGTAGGATGTTTGGTCCACACCATACTGCCCGTAACGGAACGGACGATTGCGCTGTCTTGGCGCATTGACGGGTTCTTCATCGGTGTATCCAGAAATGCCCATCGGCATGGGACCGTAGCCAGGTGCCCGAAACATTCCACTTGAGTTGATCGTGCCATTGACCATTCTATTCGTCAAATAATACGGATTGGCGAGGTTGTAGGGGCTGACTCCACCGCCGAAAAACACCCGACTAAGCGGATACAGCAAAGAACTACCCAAGTAATAAGGCATGTTATTGAAATATTGGGCCTGAGCGGGTTGCAACCAGCTCGCGAACGAAACAGTGAGGCTCATTGCAATAAGCGCTAGTGATCTCGGGGTTAATGACCTTTTCATTTGGTCTCTGACTCCCACGTGCACACCGAAGTAGACCTCTTTGATACCACTAAACAGCAGCCGGTGCCTGTTTATTTCAAATAGTTTAAGTTCCTCTTATGAAAACTGCAATAGAAGAACGCCTGTGACGTGGGGATTCTCCCACTGTTTTTTGGCCGACAGCCTGCTTACTTGCGCGTGGCAAGCAATTCGGATGCTGACCTGATCGCCTTGCCAGCCTCTACTTTATGGCCAAGTTCAATCAGTGATGCCTCGAGCGAGGCAAGGGTCATCAGAACATCGCGCTCAAAGGCATAGCCCATGTGACCAATGCGGAAAATTTTTCCCTTTAATTCTTCTTGACCATCGGCAACTAGGATCCGATAGCGCTCTTTGAGCTTCTTGCGAATGGCATCAACAGTCAGTTCAGCAGGCGGCTTGATCGCCGTAATTGTCGGTGAGCCCGCTTGCTCATCCACAAAAAGCTCTAAGCCCATTGCTTGCAACCCAGCTCGGAGAGACGTTTTTAGGCGCACATGCCTGGCAAAGATTGCATCCGTGCCCTCTTCTCGCATCATCTTCAAGGCGGCTTGCAGCCCACAAAACAGGGATACGTTCGGGGTGTAAGGCGTCGTGTTCGCCTGCAGGGACTTTTTATATTTGTTGAGATCGAAATAGAAGCTGTGCGTCTTGCAGTTGGCCTTGGCTTCCCAGGCTCTTTTACCGAAGAAAATTATGCCCAGCCCTGGAGGCAGCATCAGGGCTTTCTGGCTGCCCGTGACTACAACATCCACATCCCATGCGTCAATTGGCAGGGGCACAGCACCAAAGCTGGTGACAGCATCGACAATGGAAAGAGCGCCATGCTTCTTGACCGCAGCCACAATTGCCTGCAGATCATTGATTACGCCAGTGGAAGTCTCATTGTGCGTGATCGTCACAGCTTTGAATTTAGGCTCAGCCGAACTAAGTTTCTCTTCAACGGCTTGGGCGCTGATCGCAGTGCCGGGCTCGACCGTAATCCGCTCAACTTTGGCGCCAAAGGCTTCAGCAACCTTCGCCCAACGTTCACCGAAGACACCACAAACTAGACTGAGAACACGATCGCCCGGGCTAATGGTATTGGCGATCGCCGCTTCCATTCCACCAGTGCCAGACGCGGTCAGAACGAAAACATCGTTTTCTGTTTGACCCAGCCACTTCAAATCTTGAATGACATCTTGCACAACTTGAGAAAATTCCGGAGTGCGATGCCCAATAGGGTGTCGAGCAACGGCTTCCAAAACGGCGTCGGGAACGGGCGTCGGCCCGGGAATCATCAGAAACTCACGTGGTTGAATAGGCATTGTAATCGCTCCAAAAGGCAGCGATTAGGATAGACCCTTCGGTTCTATGATGTCAAAGTTTTGCCCTTCTTTTCGTTCATGAAAGACACTAACATCGGTAATGACGTTGTTTTTCACTGTAACAAGGGCTTGTTGCACTTCCGGATAGCAGTCTTGCCAGGTTGAACAGCGAATGTTGTCGCAGTTGAAGTAACCAATGCTCTGGATGTTTCCATCCTCTGGACAGACAGAAGGACGGCAATTGCTGCCGTCCCACTTAAGTTTGTCACCGACTTTATAATTCGCATTCTCCACTGCGCCCAGTTGGAAACCAACACCGGAAGCCACTTTCGCATGACAGAAAGGGCAGTCCAAGTCGGAGTAGACAGTATTGAATGTCAATCGATAATCCAAATCCAATCCGAACTATCTAGCGATCACGAGTTTTTTTGTTCGATCGGCGTTTTGTCGGCTTGGGTTTTGAAAAGACTTGGGGGCGTTGGTTGAATTCCGCACCTCGTCTAAACGTTGCTCAGCCAGCGCATCTGCAGCCTGGTGGGGCAAGATGCCTTGCGCTACTGAACGCTGCAAAATGTCTTCGATCGTCTGATAGATTCTGCTGACCTTAAGATGGACGAGTTCTGGGTTGTAACCATCTAGCTCAGCGGCCACGTTGATCAAGCCACCAGCATTGATGGCATAATCGGGAGCGTAAGTAATGCCTTTTGCTTGTAGCGCAAAACCATCGGCATCCGTTTCCAACTGATTGTTTGCTGAACCAGCAACTACTTTGCACTTCAATTGAGGAATAGTGCGATTGTTGAGAATCGCACCAAGAGCGCATGGAGCGAAGACATCGCAGTCTACTGCGTAGATCTCATCTGGTGCTACGACTTCAGCGCCGAACTCTTGCACAATTCGTTCAACTGACTTTGGATAAATGTCAGTGATAATCAATTTTGCTCCAGCAGCTGAAAGGTAGCTGCAGAGGTGATAGCCGACGTTGCCCACGCCTTGTACAGCAACCTTCACACCTTCAAGACGCTCGCCCAATCCAGCCTGCTTCAGTGCCGCTTTCATGCCTTGGAAAACCCCGAAAGCAGTCATCACGGATGGGTCTCCGCTGCCGCCTTCATTGCTTCCACCTACGGCATGGCTGGTGTATTGACGGATCAAATCAATGTCCTTAACACTCATGCCAACATCTTCGGCCGTGATATATCGTCCGCCAACCGACTCAACAGCTCTGGCAAAAGCAGCCATCATTTCGTCAGTCTTTTGTGTTCGGGCATCGCCGATGATTACTGCTTTTCCGCCGCCCAGGTTTAGTCCGGCAACTGCAGCTTTATAGGTCATGCCGCGAGAGAGGCGAAGAACGTCGCGCACCGCAGCCGCCTCATCAGAGTAATTCCACATCCGGCAGCCACCCAAGGCAGGTCCGAGAACAGTGCTGTGTATGCCGATAATTGCTTTCAATCCAGATTCTTTATCATGGAAGAAAACGACCTGTTCGTGACCATAGTTCTCCAGATCGTGGAAGATTCCCATCATTTGGAGTTCTCCTTATGAAAATTGGTGCGCGGCTTCTGCCAACATGTTTGTACTATTGTTTTCGTTTTTACTTGCCAATAATTAGGTTATCGCAATTATCTGCGCCCTCTAAGGTAAGAGCGGCAACACATCCGGGTCTTTCAAGGCCGATGATCTCATCTGTAGCGTTTATGAGAGGATTCCAAGCCTGAGGAGGGGATTTAGCTCGCCGGACCTTGACCTGTAATCCCCACAGCACAACACCGTGCATGGTGCATCGCCCGTGGGTTACTTCGCGAATTAGATCGAATTCAATTGGACACTCTTTGGCAACAACTGGAATTTAGTATCGAATCATGAAAGATCGTTCCCCATAAAAAACGGTCTATTAGTGGAGTAGGAGTTTCGCCGAAAAAGGCAGGCAAACACCGGCATTCGAACGCGCATATTAGA
>PLXC01000091.1 GCA_003151275.1 Candidatus Melainabacteria bacterium | reverse complement strand
CCATTGATGCCATTTGCACGATAACCTTTGCTGCTTGTGCAATTAAAGTCTGTGTTCCGCCATTTATCGACCTGCGGCGAATATCTGTTTGCAAATGGTCGACCCTAAAGTGCGACTCGTTTGAGACTTTATCTTGTATTCGATCCGTCGCGGGCATGTAATGGCACCAGGTTGATCCGACACTTTCGATAGTGCTTTGGGATACTCGTGCGTGAGATTAGTCGCATCTAATTAATCCGCACGTGTTGTCAGTTAGAAGCATACTCCCAGATCCGTGTAAGTGATTTTGATCGGCTTAACTCTTTATATGAAACATGTTTACGCTTGTTCAGGAAAACAAGTGTCAAATCGTGTATGTTGCGATTAGCATTTCGCATGATCTCAAGACCTTACCAGGTGAATCTTCTCTCTCTCTATGCAACCACTGGTCTCCATAGTAATCCCGACCTATTCTCGCCCAAAGCAACTTCAACAGTGCTTGCATGCACTATCTGAACTTGATTTCGATCGAACTCGCACTGAAGTTGTTGTCGTTGATGATGGCAGTGAACAAGACCTCAGATCAGTAACTGAACCTTTTCGCAAAATTGTTGAGCTTAGTTTGGTTCGCCAGGAAAACAAAGGGCCGGCGGCCGCACGCAATGTTGGTGTCGACTGTTCGTCTGGCGAAATCATCGCCTTCACCGATGATGACTGTTCACCGCAACCTGGGTGGATTGCCGCATTGGTCAAAGCTCTAAACAACGATCATGAGAGCATTGTCGGCGGCAGAGTTGAGAATCAGCTAGCGGTCAATCGGTATTCGAAAGCAAGTCAGTTGCTTGTCGATTTTATCTACGATTACTACGCACTGCACCACACTGAAATGCGATTCTTTACGACGAACAACATGGCTTGCTATGCTGATTCTTTTAAAGAAACAGGCGGATTTTCCGTAGAATTTCCCAGTAACGCTTCCGAAGACAGAGAATTTTGTCATCGCTGGCAAGCTGCAGGAAAGAAGTTTTGCTATGCACCAGAGGCTCTGGTGTTGCATGCTCATCATTTGTCAGCCTATTCGTTTTGGCGTCAGCACTATAACTATGGCAAGGGCGCACACACCTTCCACACGTTGCGTGCTAAAGCCAATCACGGATCAATACAGGTTGAGCCGTTCATGTTCTATACAAGTCTGCTGCTCAGTCCGTTTACAGTCAAATCAGATCATCCATGCTCGCTAGCAAGCCTGATTTTCTTATCGCAGGTCGCCAATACTAGTGGGTTTTTTGCTCAACTGATCAATAGCAAGGTTGCGCCGTCCAAACGCAGTTTCCGAAGCCTTGAGTACAAGCAAGACGGCACACCGGGAACCCTAGTGCTGGCTAAGATGGAACAATCTCGTTAAATTCTGGAAATTTGCCCGTCGACTGTAACCTTAGTTCGTCAAAGTTAGTGCGGTAGCTCACGCTGCACCCGGATTCATAACACTTGAAGCGGCGATGATGCCTGAATCAGCATACCAATTGTCTCTAAAATAACAGTGCCCGTGTGCGACCAAATACAATGTATTCCTTCTGGATGACGCTCAGTCTTTTAAATACCCGGCTTGGTGTTTTGGGCAAAGCGGTTCACTCTTCGTCTAACCGATTGAAATGCCTATCATAGCCGCCTTTAAGGAAGCGGATAGTAATGTGTTAGCTGAGTTACCCAACGTCTTCCAGCTTGTCTACTCGATGCTCGATCTTCGTCAGTCGCATTTCCACTCCGACAAAATTCCGGTCAATCAGTTTGAGATAACTACCGATACCATCTAGCTTTGAGTTTACCGATAGCTTAAATTCCTTAAGGTGATCGTTGGTTTGGTCCAATCGCAGGTTTGTTTGAACAAGCTGCTCGTTGGTTTGTTGAATCGCTGAAACTACCTGGCCAAAGCCAATGCGCATCTCGCCAGCTAACTTTTCAAATGCCATTTCCCATTCGGCCATTAGATGCACCTCGTGAACTCATCACTTACTTATACGTCTTGCACAGCAAAAAAGTTCACCCAACGTCTTCCAGCTTGTCTACTCGATGCTCGATCTTCGTCAGTCGCATTTCCACTCCGACAAAATTCCGGTCAATCAGTCTGAGATAATTACCGATACCATCCAGCTTTGAGTTTACAGATACCTTAAATTCCTTAAGATGCTCGTTGGTTAGGTCCAATCGTTGGTTGGTTTGTTGAACCGCTGAAACGACCTGTCCAAAGCCAATGCGCATCTCGTCAGCTAACCTTTCAAATGCCATTTCCCATTTAGCCATTATGTGCACCTCGTGAACTCATCACTTACTTATACGTCTGACACAGCAAAAAGGTTCAACTATTACCATGCTAGCACGCAACGGTAGACCCCCAAAGCACTTCGGATGGTACTACTATCTCCGATTTTAGTAGCGCTTTTGGCGAGGCGTGTTTTTGCAATCCCATCGATTTACCAAGTGATAAAGAGCATAAAAATGGTGCGCAAGCTCGCAGGATTAGGTTATGCAATAACAGGTTACAATAGTATGATGACCAGCACGCGCCAAATCATCAAAGTTTTTACCAAGCGTTCATTGCACGATCAACAGAGCGACCTTCTTTACTGGCAAGCGCAACCTATGCAAGCACGGATAGCTGCCTTGGAAGAAATGCGTCAAGAGTTCCATCAATGGCAAAACAATGCTCAGCCAGGATTTCAAAGAGTTTATACAATCGTTAAACGACCAGCAAGTTAGGTATCTTATTGTTGGTGGTTATGCCGTGGCAGTGCATGGACATCCTCGCTACACAAAAGATCTGGACATATGGGTCGAGTGCTCGCAGGATAATGCGGTCAAGATAATCGCCGCTCTCACTCAATTTGGCTTTGAATCGCTCGGCTTGGCTTCGTCCGATTTTATCGTCCCAGGTCAGGTTATTCAGTTGGGATACCCTCCTAATAGAATTGACCTCCTAACATCAGTGGATGGCGTGGAGTTCGATGCGGCTTATTCGACTCGGATTATGGTTATGTTGAACGATATACTTGTTGCCTTCATCGATCTAGAGCATTTAAAGCAAAACAAGAAGGCGACTGCACGTGCACAAGATTTAGCTGATTTAGAAGCTCTCGGTGGCGAGTAAAATACCATCCAGTTTTGAGTTTACAGATAGCTTAAATTCCTTAAGATGCTCGTTGGTTTGGTCCAATCGTACGATGGTTTGGTCCAATCGTGTGTTGGTTTGGTCCAATCGTATGATGGTTTGGTCCAATCGTAGGTTGGTTTGAACCAGTTGCTCGTTGGTTTGTTGAACCGCTGAAACGACCTGACCAAAGCCAATGCGCATTTCGCCAGCTAACTTTTCAAATGCCATTTCCCATTCAGCCATTATGTGCACCTCGTGAACTCATCACTTACTTATACGTCTGACACAGCAAAAAAGTTCAACTATTACCATGCTAGCACGCAACCGCAACGGTAGACTCACTGCAAGCTCGCCTTGCAGCCAATGCAGCGTCGATTAATCTCCGGCTAGAGCAAGAACTTCTTGTAGTCGTTCTTCCATGACGATTCGGTCTTTCGCCTCGATGTTTATTCGCAAGAGTGGTTCGGTGTTAGAGCTGCGGATGTTCATCCACCAGTCTGGAAAGCGCACTGTCACGCCGTCCAGGTAATCCAGCTCTCCGTCTTTGAAATGCTCTTCTAATTTCTTGATAGCCGCAGGAATGTCGGCAACTGTTCTGTTGACTTCACCAGAGCGAAAACGAGTATCGATCGGCGAAATTATTTCACTGACCTTTTTTCCGGATTCGCTAAAAACTTGAAGACATTGCAGCAACGCGATCATCCCTGAGTCTGCATACCAATTGTCTCTGAAATAGAAATGCCCACTGTGCTCGCCACCAAAAATGATGTCTTCGTCTCGCATGATTTTTTTGATCAGTGAGTGTCCAACAGGCGATCGTCGAGGTATTCCGTTATTTGCTGAAACGACTTCTGGCACGATTTGACTGCAAACTACGTTGTACAGGATTTTTTGTCCAGGATTTTGCTTCAGCGTGTTGATTGCCACCAGGGCGGTGACTATATCACCCGTGATCATATTCGCTTTCTCATCGAGTATGAACATCCGATCCGCATCACCATCAAAAGCAATACCTAAATCGCATTTATTTTTCAACACCGCACTCTGCAAAGCGAGCATGTTTTCTGGATCTAATGGATTCGCCGGATGATTGGGAAAACTTCCGTCTAGTTCAAAGAAAAGCGGAATCACCTCGCAGGGTAAATGTTTAAAAACTGGCGGAACGATTTTGCCACCCATTCCGTTGCCGGCGTCAATTGCAATTTTAAACGGTTTGATTTTTGTTGGGTCAATGAAGGATAGGCAGTGTTTGGCAAAATCATCGAGCACATCTCTTTCAACGACGTCTGCATTTGTAGAAGCACTCTGGCTGTTTGGCTTATATGTCTGCTTCGAAACGATTTGATCTCTTATTTCTGACAAGCCTGTTTCGAGTGATAACGCCTCCGCGTTTTTCCCGGTAAACTTCATGCCGTTGTACTCGGCTGGGTTGTGCGATGCAGTAATCATGATTCCGCCGTCGTAACCGAATTTGCCGACCGCAAAATACAAAGCGTCCGTCGACACCAGTCCGATGTCGACTACCATCGCGCCACTCTCTGTGATACCAGCTGCTAATGCTTCAAAAAGTTTGGCACCGCTCGCGCGCATGTCACGTCCAACTGCCACTGTTTTCGCGTTGAGAAGCTGCACGAAATATTTGCCAATTTGGAAGGCTATGTCTTCATCTAACTCAGATGGATAAACACCTCTGACGTCGTAGCGTTTAAAGACATCGTGGATTGCGCTAGTACTCATCTGTATCTCCGTAAACAGGCTAATTCAACTTTGAAAATACCGGGCTTTCATTTAGCATCTTTCTTCTTATTATCGGTGAAATCTTTGGCAAAATCTTCGATCCAAGCTCTGTCGCCGTAGTCTGACCGCCAGACAATCACAGATAAGGGCTCAGAATCTTTATCCGCAGTTCTGCTCATTTCTTCTGCCGCCGGTTTAGGCACCGCCACATGCTTAAATTCCGTTTTGTTTTCGGGATGCGGATGCTCTTCCGTTTGTGAATCTAAGGCGTGAAAACAGATTTCTTCAATTCGACTGGTTGCTGCCTCTCTTCGTACCTCTGCATTTGGAAGCGCCGAGGTAGCAGCCCATCTGCCATTGTCTTCCTCGAGTTGCTTTGCAACTGCTTCGAAAAACTCCGGAGTTTGCCGCTCCAACCTGAAAAGCTCTTGGAACAAAACATCGGCTTCCGCCTTGCAGTCCAGCACTTCCCAGGCCTTGCGTTTCAATTCGAGAGCTTTGAGCTCAATGTCGTTCATGTTAGAACCAGCTGTGAGTCTCTACAGTATCACGGGCTGGGCGCTTCAAGGCTATCCTCGGATAAATGCACTTGGCGAAACACTAAATCTTTTAGCGAGCTTTTGAATTTGTGCCAACGAGAGGTTTGGACGTTTGCCTGACAGATACTCAGATGCGCGTGATGACGAGCCAAATTCAGGAATAAGGTCAGTTTGGCTTAAGTTGTTTTGCTCCATGAGAAATTTGAGAAGTTCTCTGGGGTCTACCAATTTTTCTTCTTGCCACTGGGATTCAAAGTCTTCCACGAGCTTAGAGAGCACTTCCAAATAATCGCGTTCATTGGGCGAAAGTAAATCAAAATTGTCTAAAAGTTTGTCGCAGACTTCTGCTGCCATTTCGTTTTCTTGTTCTGAACGAATGGGTTTCAGTGGAAACTGCTTGATTCGTTCAAGGTATTTTTTATCGGGTTTTATTGCGAGTTTCATTGCCTACCTCTAGCGTTTCTTCTTCAGGTAACGCTTCTTCCACGTTCCATTGTCATATTCATCATGAGTCAAGACTTTGTCGATATACAGCCTGCCTAATTCAAAGCGGCAAACAGCGATCAAGCGTATGTTGTTACCGCCAATGTCGAAAATGAGAGCTCCCTGATACCAATCAACACTGTTGCAGGTTCTTTTCACATCCGTGAAGTTAGTCCAAGAGGCTTCGATGACAGCTCTTTTCCATGTGCCAAGCGAGCTACCAGCTTCGGGATGTTGCTCAATAAATTGCCTTGCTCGCCCCCAGTGATTAATCCGCATCAGCTTTCCTCTCTTGAATTCTCCCATTTTGGGAGAAGAAAGTCAAGGAGTGTTGAATTGCTCAAGCCGAGTACACTCTTAATACAATTGGTGGCAAAAGGAGGTTCGCCCAGCCGATGAGTAGCTCCGAGTTAAACTCAAAGAAGTCGAATTCTCTGGAACTCATTCTGCCCTATTGTTTTTCACTCTTACTGCTGACTGTTGTTGGATACCTGCTATCGGCTCCGCATCTAGCCTTGAAGGACATCTCAGAGTTCTATGCGCCAGGCAGTATGTTGCTCTCAGGGAATCCGGCAGACGTCTATAAACCGGAGTCACTGCAGCTTTTTGCGCAGAAATTTTTTCCTGGTCATGAGGCACCAATTTTATACATACCGCCTTTTGCATTGCCCTTACTGATTCCGCTGGGATGCTTACCAGTATCCTTGGCTGATCCGATCTGGTTTGGTTTTCTGATTCTGTGCGGACTTGCGTCAGTGATAGTTCTGAAACTGACCTTGAATTTGCAAGACAAGTATTTGATGAGAATTGCTGGATTGCTCTGCATAAGCGCCCCTGAGTGGGAAGCGGTTCGCCATGGTCAGCTTGCTCCGATACTATTATTGTCGCTTTGTTTGGCGCTGTATGTATTTCGCCGTGAGCAGAGGGGAAAATCATCAACTGAGTCCGTGTGGATTATAGATAGCAACGCATTTGCTTCCATTGCGCTGACTCCGCTTTTAGCAAAGCCTCAACTCATTCTGCCGATCATTGTTTTCTTGCTTGGTGCGGGGCGATACAAAATTGTCGCCTATCTTAGTGCAATCGGTGCGGTACTGAGCGTGGTGGCGTTGGAATTGTTCGGTTCAGAAACTTTCACTGCTTATTTTGTTCTGCTGCAACGGTTCAGAGAAAATCGGATTTGGCAAGCACCTGACGTGACACCGACAATTCGCGGGCAGCTGTTGCGGATTTTCCCGACTGCAGACTCAACGATAATGATTGTTTCTTTGCTCAGTTTGTGCGTCGGTATGGTGTGCGTGTTTCTGATCGCTCGAAAGTTCCGTCTCAATCCCTACTGGTGGGAATACCTGGCCATAGGCGCCCTTCCAATTGGTCTTTTGACTGCACTCCACTGTCACAATTACGACCTACTATTGCTGTTGCCGACCGCCGTGGTATTTATTTTTGGAAACTCAACACGTTCTCTTACTACTAAACAAAAACTCTTTTGGCTTCTAACGGTGACGCCGCTTATGATGCCGCTCTACAACAAACTCCATTATGAATATTTGCTTGTTGGAGGAACCATCAATATTTTATTTTTGGATTTGAGCATCATCGCGATTAGTTCAGTGGTCTGGTTGCTGTTCCGACATCACCCAATTTCCGACGAGTGAGTGCTCTATTATTCGTTTCTTGTTATATCCAGCCGCACCTGGGAACATTCCGCCTTTGATTTTTTGGTCAATGAGCTGTTCTAGTTCCGGCGATAAGGAGACGTTCATTAAGTGACCTACGGCGGTTACCCGAAAAGGTTGACGAGAGGGCGCTTAGATTATTACGCTCATTTTGCAGGCGAACGACCCACTTAAGAATCATGTCTCGCAACTCTTCATTGCTACAGGCTTTATCGATTCGCCAAATCAGATTTAATGCTATTCTTGATATCTCATTTAATCCCGAACCAAATCGCTTAAAAGCTTGAATCAAACCTCCCTAGCTCCCATTCGCTGGCTTCTCACACCCTTTGCGGCGTTAGCAGCTTTTTTTGCCAGCCAGGAGTTGTTCTCGGTTATGACCGGAGTGATCAAACCGACATTGTTTCCATCGCTCGCGCTGTGGGCTGTCAGCGATTGGTGTGGCACGGCTTTTGCAATATTGACCGCAGCCGAAATTGCTCCTCATAAGAAAGGAACAGTAGCGATCGCTGCGGCCATCGTCCTTACCGTATGGCACAGTATTTTGCTGTTTATGTCTCCAAGCCACCCGATTTCAGCAACCTTTTCGCACGAAACAATAACGATCACGGCCTTAGGCGGTTTCGTAATAGCTGCATTGCTCTGTGCGCAAGTTATTCGAAACGAACAACGGGTTGTGCCAGGAGACGAGCTTATCCAAATAATGCTTCAGCAGTTGGCAAAGTCACGCGCCTTACTCGAGCAAAATGATCCTGCCGACGCCATCGATGTGCAATTTGAAGTCTCCAGCGCACCGTTGCAGTCCGTAGATCGTGACATGTTGTTGCTTGAGCGAGAATTGCGCTACGTAAATCTGCAACGCACGGCATACATCTCAGCAATTAGATTTGCAATTGCCGTTGAGAAAGATGCTGCATTCACAAATTGCAAAGGCGAGTTTCTATTTTTTCATCAAATCGTTTTAGACAGCGCTATGCGGCTTAGTGTGATGAAGAGTACGGAGCCCTTCTGGCGAGTCACTGCCAATCAGTATCGCTCTTATGAAAAGCTGTCCGATTTAGAACGTCGCGCACTAGTTGAGAGAACGGAATCTCTAATACCAATTGAAGCTGAGCCAGAGCCGGAAGTAGCAGTTTATTCGTCTTCGATTGCCTGATGTCGCATTGCTATGTGAATTGAACTTTTTCTAGAATGCCAGCGTACTAGATAGTGGAAGGTGCATTCACACATCCGTGAATGTAATCGAATTCCATTGCCGCAGGAGTCGACTTATGATTGACCACGACCCAGTTTCCCAGATCTAGGAACATGAAAACTGTGCAGTTAGCAATAACAAAAATTGCGAATTTTTTGTTACACCTTAGTTTAATTCCAGCCGTCTGAAATAGCCACAGGCTCAGGATTTATGGAATCATTCTGCTCTTTCGCCCAATACGGCATATAATGGAATTGAGGGACCCCTTTCACTTAGGTTGGCGGTGTTTTGCCGCTCATGCGCTGGTAGCCTAGTATCCATTGATGCGCTGGTAGCCTGGTATCCG
>PLXC01000173.1 GCA_003151275.1 Candidatus Melainabacteria bacterium | reverse complement strand
CTGATGCGCTGGTAGCCTGGTATCCACTGATGCACTGGTTAGCCTGGTATTGAAGCTAAGGCAGGAACAGGAGCAGATATCAAATGTCCGACGGCTCATTAAAATCAACGTCTCCGCAAGTGTTGAGTGCTCCGATCAAACTTCTGTTAATTCAAGACAGTAAGGAAGATTCGAATCTGGTAAAGCTTTCGCTACAAGCGGTTGGCCAAACAAATTTCGAAATTGTCGAGGCCACAACTTTATCCGCTGGTCTCCAAAGTCTGAAGGCATCTTGCTTTGACGCGGTCCTCCTTGATCTAAACCTGCCGGATAGCGCTGGTCTAGCGACGTTAATCAAACTTCGAAATGCTTCAATCAGTATTCCAATAATAGTTTTGACCGAGTTAGGTGAGCAAGAGATTGCACTGGAAGCTCTACAAAACGGTGCCCAAGATTACCTCGTTAAAGGGGCACCAGGAAGTGAATCTATACAGCGACAAATCCGATTTGCGATCGAGCGTAAGCGCGCGGATGAAACGATTCTGAGACTGAATCTTCTTGAACAGCGCGAACATTTTATCGGCATGCTTGCTCATGATTTACGTAACCCAATTATCGGTGGTCAGCGCATTTTAGGCCTGATACTGGCCGGTGCTGTAGGCGATGTTCCTGACGGGGTAGCACGTCTGCTTACTTTGCTAGCGAACAGCAAGCGAGAGCAATTACTGCTTATAAACAATGTGCTTGACTCATATCGACTGGAGCAAGGTGCGGAGTGTTTTAAGCTGCTGGACACTAATTTGTCAACCCTCGTGGCTGAGTGCGTGCGCGAATTCTTGCCAATTGCCTATTCAAAAAACATTGAGATTTTAAATTCATGCACAGACAACATCCCCGTAAATGCAGATAGATTAGCCACACGCCGTGTTGTCACCAATCTGCTGAGCAATGCGATCAAGTTCACTCCAACAAAAGGGAAAATCCAGATCCGCCTGGAATGCGATGGCAACATCGCTTCACTGTTTGTCACCGACAATGGTATCGGTATGGATCCAGAACAATTGAGCCGAGTTTTTCAGCGCTTTTATCAAGCGAAGTCAAATTATCGTGCTGACGGTCTAGGTCTTGGATTGCATCTGTGCAAGGAATTGATTGAAGCTCAGAACGGCACAATTACTTGTATTAGCGCGCCTCAATGCGGCACAACTTTTGAAATACGTTTGATGCTAGGGGCAAAGGTATCGCGGAGACCGGTCCTGATCGTTGACCACAGCATGTCTAACATAGAGACTCTGCAAAAACTTTTAGAAAACCACTCTATAAATTCTACCTTTGTACATTGTGGCGTCGAGGCAGTTAAGGCGATCGCCAACACCGATTTTGCCTTGGTTTTTATCGATATTAAAATGCCTGAGATGGAGGGACTTTCTGCTGCAAAGGCGCTTCTATCTGCGGGCACTGACATGCCAGTCATAGCCTGTACTCCGCGCCTAACTACAGAGCAGCGAGAAATGCTAATCGCCGCTGGCATCAACGACATTCTCGAAAAGCCCGTCGATGACGATTGTTTGAAGCAGTTGCTTGATCGTTTACTACCGGGTTTGTTGACGGCTGCAGCGAAAGTCTAAGTAGTTAATACGCTCGCGAGGTATTTTGGCTGTTCGGGCCTTGGGCCGGGAAATTAACGCCGGTTATTCTGGTTCTGATTTTGCCCGCGGTGTCTATTAAGCCTGCTGCCTCACGATTACGTTCCATTTGGCTGTAGACGCTGGCTAGCTTTTCCATGCTTTCTATTAGCCGAGGATCATGCTCGCCAAAGTACTCAGCTATCTTCATTGCTGTGTGCCAGCAAGCTTCCGCCTCTCGATAGTTGCCAGCATTCATAGCCGCATCGCCATCTTTAGCGTACTTGTCGTAAATCGTTAACTCAGCCATAACTCCCTCCAGATCCTTGGTCTTATGTAATTGGTTAAGACACGGGAAGTGTGGGATCAGTTCCAAATGGATTGTAAGGACTTTGTTATTGGTAAGGCTGTGGCTAATTCTCAAAGCTTGAGCGCTGGCATCCTTGCCGCATCACCGCACATAGAGTCTTCGCAAGCTGCTTGCGGACAAGATCACAGAACTTTTCAAAGTGAAAATGGAACGCGGCTATTTTAGCCGCCCAAAATCAGATCGGGGGCGGGACTCCAGTCCCGCGCTTCCAGTTCTTTCCTAGTTGTTCGATGCAGACTGGGAATCGGCGCTTCCGGGGCGATAGGCAGTACAGTCCAGAGCTGTCGGGCGATCAGGCTTTAAGCAGTCCTGCGGTGTATTGAACTTGCAATCCGTGCAGAGGTAACGCCCCCTGCCAATCCAATGTTTTGCATTGAACACAGTGATCACAAATGCCACCACGATTACGATGGCGGTCACGGCCCAGTAGATGTATGTTTGCTCCACTGCTCACCGTCCCTGCATTTTGGGGTCGAGCACGTCTCGAAGAACATCGCCGACATTGTTGAAACAAAGGATTGTGACAAATATAAGGAAGCCTGGCGCTAACAACCATGGTTGATCCACAAGCTCGTTAGCATTGTCCAGCGCCGCCTTAAGCATATTTCCCCAGCTCGCGTCGGGTTGCTGAATTCCCAATCCGATAAAGCTCAATCCGCTTTCTGAAAGGATGAAGTTGGGAACTTGCAGTGTTGCGGCAACGATAATGAAACTGGCTGTTTGTGGTAAGACGTGCTTGATGACGTTGAAAAACTCAGGCATACCCGCTGCCCGTGCCGCTTGCACGAACTCTTCTTCGCGTATCGATAGGACCATGCCGCGAATTACTCTCGCCAATCCAGCCCAACCGATGAATGAGAGAATGACAGTGATCAAGGCGAATCGTTGGGAGCTCGTCATCTCAGGCGGGAGCATGGCTGCCAGTCCAATCAACAAGTAGAAGCTGGGCACCGACATAACCGCTTCAGCTAGTCGCATCATCGCGTTGTCGACCGCGCCGCCAAGAAAACCGGACATGCCACCATATATAATGCCAATCGGGAAGGCGATAAACAAGCCCAAAAACCCTATGGTTAAGCTCTTTTGGGCGCCAAAGAATAATCTTGAGAAATTGTCGCGTCCGTTTATGTCGGATCCTAAGAGGAATAATCGTCCCGGATCTTGTACGCCGAACAGATGTATGTCACCAGGGATGATGCCTAGAATCTTATATGGTTCGCCTTTAATGAAAAGCTTAATCGGAAAACCTGGACCCGGGAGTTCAGTGTAGGATTGCTGGAAAGTCTCAGCATTGAAGGTGCGCTCAACCTGCAGGACGTAGGGTTGTTCAATATTTCCTTGAGCGTTATGCCAGTGAATGGTGCTTGGTGGCGCATTCGCCACTTCCGCGTCGTTGAATCCCATGCTGTAAGGAGTGAGTGGATCGGCAAAGGTGGCGCAGAAATATAGGAACGCCAGAACGAGCAATGAGAAGCGAGCCAACTTGTCTGACCATAAACGATCCCATGGAGTCTTGCGCAATGGCTCATCCGCTATAACCGGTTCGATTGACGCTATCGCAGATTCCATATCATTCCAGGGTTATGCGGGGATCAACAAATTTGAGCAAGACGTCGGCGAGCAAGTTACCGACAATCAGCATCACAGCACCAAGCATCAAAGAAGCCATGACGAGATTCATATCTTTAGTCAGCACACCTTCCAGCGTTAGCCTGCCTAATCCGGGAAAGGCGAGTACAGTTTCAGTTAAAGCAGCACCGCTCAAAAGAGAGGAGAACTCGAATCCCAAAAGCGTGATCAGCGGGTTAACTGCATTGCGGAGAGCATGATGATAAATAACCGTGTGCTCCGGTAAGCCCTTAGCACGGGCCGTGCGGACGTATTCAGCCCGTAAAACATCAAGCAAGTTCGCTCGCATCTGTCGCTGAATCCCAGCCAATGAGACAAACGTCAGCACAATCACGGGGATAATTAAGTGCTTTCCTTCATCCAAAACTTGATGCGGGAAATCGAGCTCGAAAAAATCCGGACTCGTTAAACCACCGATAGGCAGCCAGTGTGTGGCTAACGCAAACATGAGCAACAGCAAAGCGAAAAGGAATGTAGGCATGGACATTCCAATAGAAGTGAGAATGCCAAAAAATTTGTCAACGAACTTTCCGCGATCTACTGCCGCAGCTACACCGGCAGGAATGGCAATCAGCCACGTGAATGCGATACTCAAAACGCTCAAAAGCAGGGTGTTTCCGGCTCGTTGCATGAGCAGCACGAAAACCGAAGCACCAGATGTGGAGATTCCCATGTCACCGCGGAGAATATTTCCGATCCAAATTGCGTATTGAACTGGCGCGGGTTTGTTCAACCCGAGTCTTTGTTCCTCCGCTTTAATTGCGGATAGGGAGATGGCTGGATTGGCGCGCAAGTGGGCGAGAGGATCGATCGGCGCCAGTTTCAGCATTGTGAAACTCATGATTGAAATAATCAAAAGCAGAGGCAGTGCTTGCAGAATTCGTTTCAGGATATAGACGGGTACAGACATCAGTGAACTGCCTGGCGAATATAAATCTCTTCAACGTTATGCAGGCTGCCCTTCGGCGTATACCAAATTCCCAACGGAGTGGGCATGTAGTTCCCGACTTTGTTCTTCATGGAAGTTATGTCAAGGGTTGAATAGAGATAAATAAACGGAAGTTTGTCGTACGCTATCTCTTGATACATATCGAAGTACTTGTGACGTTCGGCGATATCGAATGTGGTGGCACCCTTGTCGAAACATCCATCGATGGCCGTCTCATAATCATGCGCGTCGTTAACAGGGATGCTACCATCAGGCGCCGGTAGCCGTTGGTTGAACATGTGTAGACGTCCATTCGATTTCCAGATGTTTGCGCCATTGTATGGTTCGAGTTTATCGCCGGTCAGTCCCATCACGACAGCTTGCCAATCGAGGCTCGTTTCTACCTTGTCGATCAGGATGTTGAATTCGATCGGCTGATAGTTAGCTTTGATGCCAAGCTTTTTGAGTTCATTGACAATCATCACGCAAACGCCGTCGCGAGTGGTGTTGCCGGCGTTAGTATTGAGCGTGAATTCGACTTGATGTCCTTCGCGGTCGTATAGCCACTCCCCCTTCTTTTTAAATCCAGCCATGGAGAGCAGATCAGCGGCAAACGCCAGATCTTGAGGATACGGCTCTAAGCTCTTGTCGAAATAGATGGATGCTGGTGATTCGGCTGTATAGAGAGGCAGTCCGACCCCGCGCAACACGTTACTGATGATCCGCTTACGATTGATGGCGTGACTGACCGCTTGCCTGAAGTTTTTGCTGTCGAACCATTGTTGTTTAATTGGATCAACATAGTATTTGCCTTTCTTATCTTTGCGTTGGTTCTGGTTAAACATAAGAAACATGGTGCCATCATCTGGTCCCAAGTTGTACATTTTATAACCACCGGCGACTTCACGCTTTTTCATCAAAGCCGCATCAGAACCGCGCACCGCTCGGATGTCCAGGAAGTCTATTTCATTGCCGTAGAATTTCAAAATTTCTGTGTTCTGATCGGGCACGATAGAAACATTGAATCTATCAAGGTAGGGCAAGCGTCGGCCAAGGCGATCAACCATTGAATAATTGGGATTGCGAGTCAATTCAACGCGTTGAGCAGCGAGGTAACGCGTCACTTTAAAAGGGCCGCTCACCACTAACGTCGACAAATCACTGTTCACATCCCAGAATTTGCTGAATTCTGCCACTGGCTTTTTTGTTAGTTTTTCGAGGATGTGTTTGGGCGCAATTGCCACACGCAGTCCGTTCAATATGGGTGCAAAGGGCACGGTCGTGCGGAACTTGACGGTCAGGTCATCAACTTTGATCACGTCAGGAAACTTTCCACGCACGGATAGAACGTCGCGATAACTCGAGTTGCCGTAACCTTTGCGCACGATGGTATCAAAAGTAAATACGACATCATCCGCATTTAGAGGATGCCCGTCTGACCATTTCAAGCCCTTGCGCAAAACAAAAGTGATTTCCTTTTTGTCGGGACTGATTGAAAAACTCTTCGCTAGTTTTGGATAAAATTCTCCAGTCCAAGGATCTGGTGCAAGCAGATCTTCATACATCAACTGGCAAATGCCATCACTCTCTACATCAGCGGCTTGCCATTTGTTGAAGGTTTTGGGACCTTGTCCGAAGGTGCCCGTAGTGAATGTGCCACCAAACTCGCCCGGCTCACCGCGAGCTTGCCAGAACTCTATGATGGGTTCATCTTTTGATTTCGGCGGTTTGACGGTTTGGTCTGAGGATGCGGATGCTTCGATCAGTTTAAAGGGCGGCGGTTGTGGAGTTTTGGCGATGTGTGACATGCCCGTGTCGCTAGTCGGAGTGGGGATGATTCCGGTTGCGGAAGTGCTTTTAGAATCGGGCGAGGATGACTGGGATTGGGAAGAAGTGGTGGTGGGTTGGGGTGAAGTCGTGGCTATGGATGACTGGGATTTGGTAAGAGCGCTAGATAGCTGCGGATTAGTGGGGGCGCTGGTCGGCTGGGATTTAGTCGGATTGATGGATGACTGGGACTTAGTCGGATCGCTTGACGGCTGGGGGTTAGAGGGATCGTTGGTGGACTGCGGTTTAGTTGGATCGTCGGTGGGCTGGGGTTTGGTTGGATCGTCGGTGGCGGATTGGGTTTTTGATGCGTTGTTAGATGCCGGCAAGGGTGCCGGCGCTCCCAGGCAACCAGTTAGAAGGAGGGATAGCGATACCGAAAGTAGTGATAGAAGTAGAAGTGTTTTCACTCTGCTTTCTTCCAAACCTCTTCAATGTTATGCACGCCGTTCGTATATTGGGACAAAGGAGTTGGTACAAAGTTTTGGAGAGTGTTACGGGCACCAATTACGGTTGTGGGCGTGACGAGGAAAATGAATGGTGCTTGATCGTAGGCAATCTGTTGATACTCGTCATAGATCGCATGACGCTTCGCTTTATCCAACGTCTGAGCACCCTGGTTGAAGATTTGGTCCAATCGCTTTTCCCACGGTCGGGCGTCAGTAACCACAACGTTGCCGGCGGCATCAGCTTTCCTTTCATCAAACAAGTGCATACGTCCGTTTGATTTCCAAACGTTTGCACCGTCGTTGGGCTCAAGCGCATCACCTGGAGACAGGCTCATCAAGCACACTTCCCAATCTCCCGTGCTTACTTTGTCATTCAACACATTGAAATCTATCGGTTGGAAATTCATCGTGATGCCAAGTTTTTTGAAATCGTCCACCATCATGTTCCCCAGAGCTTCATAAAATGTGCTGCCGGCAGACGTTACTAGATTGATCTCGACTTTGTGCCCATCTTTATCGTAGAGCAATCCATCAGGCTTCTTGGTGAAGCCCGATTGGTTTAACAGTGACATCGAATACTGAAGATCAGGCTTAAAGGGTTTCAATTTGGTGTTGTGATAAGGGCTTGCTGATGGTTCCGCGGTGAACAATGTTGACCCAATGCCCTTGAAATAATTTGCCACCATCTCATCCCTATTGATCACATGGTTGAGCGCTTGTCTGAAATTAGTGTCGTTGAACCATTTAGATTTAATCGGGTCAACATATGGCTTATGACTTTTCGGATTATCACGACGGTTCATATTCATCATAATGAACGTCGTTCCGATTGAGGGTCCCAGGTTGTAGAGCTTGAAGTTGTCCTTGTCTTGTTCGGTTAGCAACTTGGGAATGTCGCGGGCGCGAACAGGAGTGATGTCAATTTCCTTGCCCCGGAACTTGAGTAAATTGGTGTTCGGGTCCGGCACAATTAAGAACATCATCCTCGCTAAGTATGGCAATTTCTTCCCATCAGCATTTGCCATGTAATAGTTTTTTGTTGCTTCCATTTCAACACGCTGTGCCGGCACGAATCTGGACAAGGTGTAAGGGCCGCTTGTGACCAGGGTTTTTGGGTCAATGTTCGATGACCACAACTGCTGAAATGCTTCTCGTCCGTCTTTGCGCGCCAAGATAGGTTCAACGATATGTTTGGGAGCAATTGGAGTTCCAATTTGACGCAGAAATGGTGCAAATGGTTTAGGCGTGACGAATTTGTTTGTAAGCTCATCAACGACAGTAACAGTAGGCAGCTTTCCATCAACGCTAACAACGTCACGTAAAGAGGAATTGCCATAGCCTCCAGCAATAATTTTATTCCAGGTGAAGGCAACATCCGCAGATGTTATAGGTTTGCCATCTGACCATTTCAAGCCTTTGCGGAGAGTAGTCGTGTATGTAAGGCCATCGGGATCAACCTTGAAACTTTCGGCCATGTCTGTAACGACGTCTCCAGTCCAAGGATCCACAGTTACTAGTCCTGAAAACATCAAGCCTGCAAGCAAGGAGGATGCTGTGTCTTCAGCTGACCAATAGTTGAATGTTTTCGGGTCGGCACCGATCAGGGAACGAACCATCGTGCCACCATACTGCCCGATAGGAAAACGTCCGATCCGCATTTCTTCGCCGTCTATCGCTTTAGTACGATATGGACCTGGGTTTGCCGGGTTGACTAAAGGCAGCGCACTTTTAATTCCGGATGCATTGCTAGTTGTAGTCGTGGTAGTCGTAGTTGTCGACGCACCATTGGTAGTGGCAGGAAGCTTATCTGCTGCGCACCCGGATAAAAGTGGAAGAATTAGCAACGTGCTCAACGAAAAAGATAGCGCTTGGAAACACTGGCGGATATTGCGGTTCATCGGTCACCCAACAGAATGATTGTCGTAGACGAGCTTACTATGTCTGGTCTGTTGAAAACCTGATTGAAAGCTGATCCAATTTTAAATCATCTCCAAAGGTCCTTATCCGAAGATAGTCTCGCCTTATGTCAGGCGCTGGACGTTTTTTTCCTGGGGTGGAATGTATCAACCCAGATTCTCTTGGCGTCGCTGTGATTCTTGTAGTAGTCTGCCAGCTTGTGTTCTTTAAGTTGAACTTCGCTAAGATTAAACAAGACTTTAGCCACCGATTCGTCCTTATTGTTGTTTGCCTGGGCCAACTTTTCTAGCGCGTCGTTAAACTGCCGCTCGGCTAGAGTTAGGTCGCCATTCTGTTCTGCCAGTAACCCGAGCCGGTTGAGAATGACTCCTTCGTTATAAAAGACAGCTCTCTTGGAACGTTTGCGTTCGAGTTGTGACCATTCGGCAAGAGACTTGCGCAGTGCCCTCGCTGCCAACTCCGTCGTCGAAATCGGAATCTTTGTGTCCATATTTTTTTGAGGATCGCGCTCCCAAATTGGAATTGCTGTGATGCCGTTTGCTGCGCAAGCCTCGGCGAATTGAGCCGCTTGCGCAAAGGCTAGACCTTCAACTAGCGGAGCATTCTCCCGGTTTTTAAACAATTCTTCTAGGTATGGTATTCCGTCGCGCAACTTTTCAGGTCGAGTTGAATAAAGTTCGAGCAAGTTGCCTAAATTGGCGGTGACATATGACGTTGAGTCGACATTGCCTTCTTTGAAGCCTCTGTAGGCTAAAAGCGCCCATCCGAGAGGGTCCTTTACTGTGCTGCTTGTGCTGTCGCCCAGTCTAGTTTCGGTAGAGCTTTCGCCGGCTGCCATCATAAGACATTCCGCAACTAACGCCTGCATCAGAGCATTATCCAGGGGGTTTGAAAAACCGTTTTGCTTCGACACACCCATTGCCGTGCTAAAAGCATCTAAAGCTTCGGTGTAGTCACCATTTTTAGTGAAATAAACTCCATAACGTTGGGATCTATAGTAATACTCTTGAGGCGTGTAAGTGTGCGATGCTCGTTTCATGGTCAAAAACAAAGACAGATTGGACTCGTGGTTCTGTTCGGCATCACTTAGAGTGTCAATACTTTTCTGCAGAACGGCAGGCGCCGTCTTGCATTCTTTCTCCATGCTCTCAGAAATGTCACTATCCGCCTTTACTCTGGAGATATATCGGTTAAGAACTAACTCGCGGTCGGTAAGGGTTGGGTCTCCCGCAGTGCTGATCCAGTAGTAGCCAAATGATGAAGCACCAACTCCGAGCACCAATAGTAGTGGCACGGCCACAAACCAGAATAACTTTTTAGATGAGACTTTGGAGAGGCGGTTGTCGAACTTGCGACCTTTGTCGACCGCTCCCATGCCCAATTTTGCTGCTATTTTGGACCCTTTTTGAGTGGAACCCGATGCGTCTAACAAATCATCCTTCAATTCGAGCATACTCTGGTAACGTTGCTCAGGAACCTTTGCCATGCATTTTTGTAGGATGTGGTCGAGGCGTTGGATCAGCCTTGGATCAGCATCTATCTCTGCCAGCGATGGTGCCGCTAGATTTGTATGCTTATACATGGTTTCCAAAGCGTTGTTACCTTCGTGAGGCGCCTTCCCTGTAAGAGCCTCATACATCAAGCAACCCATTGAGTAAATATCTGACCGCGCATCGAGCTGATGACCCATGCATTGTTCGGGGCTCATGTATAACGGACTGCCGAATACGTCACCGGTTGCCGTGAGTTTGAGTACTTCTCCCCCTTCCGGCAAGATTTTGGCGATGCCGAAGTCAACAACTTTTACGAAATCAGGATTCTCATCTGAGCGCACTAGCATTACGTTGCTTGGTTTGAGATCTCGATGCACGATTCTTTGCTCGTGTGCATGGGCGAGAGCTGCGCAAACTTGAACGAAGATATGGATGCAACGTTCGGGATCCATTTTTCCCCACGTCTTGATCACATCGGAAAGCGGCAATCCATCCAGATAGTCCATCGTTAAAAATGGCTGTCCGTCTTCAGTTACTCCCATGTCTTCAACTGAAATGGCATTTGGATGATGCAAACGGCTGGCAGCCTTAGCTTCTTGCTGGAATCGACGCACCGCGTTATCGTCGGCCAATAAGTGGGGATGCATGAGCTTCAGCGCCACTATCTTCTGGGTCAGAAGGTGCTTAGCGCGATAAACCACGCTCATCCCACCTTTGCCGGCAAGATCTAGGATCTCATAGCGGTCTGCAATTGTTTTGCCAATGAACTTGTCCTGCTGGACAGCACCCGACTTCTTCTTATCCTGGTCTTCTGACACGGCTAAGGCTTCGTCGAGATGCGGCTGTTCGTCTTGATCTTCTGTAAAACGCTGTTCCGAGTGCACAGTACAACCTTGGTCTCATTGCCTACGTGATCAGTCCACCTGGGCTCCCTAGCCCATATTATCAGGCCAGCGCACTTATTAGGGGGGCTCGTCTGCCCCCCGACTCCTGACGGACTTAAGCATAAGTCCAGTCAGGAATCGGAGGGAGCGACTATAGAACATCTCGGATCTGTTCATCTGAGGTTGATCAGCACAAAAACTTCACAGCCGCATCACGCTTTATCTATGAGACTGACCTTACGCTAATACCGTGGACAAGCGAAAGGATGAACTATCAGTCCAAGTACGCACATCTTTATCTGTTCCGAGGTAATTTTCAAAGAAGGCTTCAAAGTTTCCAGGGGTGGACTATATTCGGCTCAGCGCTGACAGAAAGGGTGTCGCGCTGGGCACGAATAACATGTACCGTTGATATATACCGCGCTTTAGACAAAGGATGAATTACTGCTTGTTCCACTCGCCTTCGAAAACACGATTAATTAGGTGCATGACGTTTTTAGTCTGCATAATTTCCTTACTCAACCTTTGCACCGAGTCTGGTGCTCAACTGAGCATCAGCCCTAGCCCTATTCAATTCACTGGATTGCCTACTTTACCGGTCGAAGATTACGGCGATCAATTTCGCGAATTTCATATGTTTTCTGCGAAAGACCGTTCTTCTCAGGTTAAGGCGCACTTCGACAGCAGGCCGAAGGAAGTTTCGGAAAGTAACTTGCGTTATTACGAAGGTGTTGGACTGAAGTTGAATGCAAAAGATCGAGAACTGATGAAACGTGGACTGGAATTTCGTATCGGCAACAATTTCCCTGCTGCAATTGAATGCTTTAAAACTGTCGCCTCCCACGCACCAAAATATTGGCCTGTTTATATGGAATGGTCCGACCTTCTATCCCTGCAGCACAAATATCGGGAAGCGATTGAATGTTTGAACGCACAGTTGAAAATGACTCCTGGTGCTCAATATGGGTTTGATCTGAGGGAATATTGCTACTTCCAATTGGGGCGCTACGAAGAAGGGATTGCTGATTGCAACAGGTCGCTGAAGCTGAATCCACATAACGCGAAGGCGTACCGAAATAGAGCAGCTGCTTATCGGATGATGCACAAGGCTGCTGAGGCCGCAGCTGATGACCAAGTTGCCGAACAATTGGAGCTGCCAAGAAAGGCCCAGATTCTCGTCGCGGACGGCAAATTTTCAGAGGCGTTGACGCTGCTGAATACGTTTATTCAGTGGCGCCCTGATGATGACATGGGTCGGATGGACCGGGGCTATTTGCTAATCGCCATGTCGCGCAACCAAGAGGCAATCGCTGACCTCAATTTGGCGTTGACCAGGTCATTAGAGGTTCGACAAAATTGCGCATGTCGAGAAAGCGCTCATGCTATCAGAGCGAAAGCTTACGAGAATTTGGGCGAATACAAAAAAGCGATCGACGATTATTCTGTAGCAATAAATGCCCTTGAGAAGAAAATCGATCCGAAATTTGATCGCTTAGCGCAAATGCGGCAGCTCTATCCTGAATACTTACGACAACGAGCTCAGTCATATATTCGAAGCAAACAGCCTGAACTTGCCATTCCTGATTGCAACAAGCTCGTTGCTCTAAACAAAACACACGCTAGTTATTACACGTTGCGTGGGGACGCATATGCTGCCGCTGGAAAACTAGGCGAAGCGTTGAAAGACTTTACGGCTGCCAGCAAACTGGATCCTAAACTGGATTATGCATACTTGCAAAGTGCTCGCGTCGCAGAAGCCACGGATCAACCTGTGACTGCGATTCAACAATATTCTACTTTGCTTAAGCTTCACCCGGGCATCACTGATTTTTATCTGTCGCGTGCGCGGCATTACGAGCGCCTGCAACGTTACCCCGAATCACTGGCTGATATATCAAACGCGATTAAACTTCAGCCGAATAATGATTCCCTTTATGAACGACGTGCGGAGGTTTATAGTTTGATTGGTTCAACAAAAAACGCGACTTCCGATTATCTGAAAGCAATCGAGCTCAATCCTAAAAGCCGAGACACAATTTCCAAAAAGATCAGTTTACTTTCCGGAACAACGGCCAAACAGTAATGAATTTTGCACTAGGACTCACACATAAAGGAATCATCCTAGTTCTTGTCCCACTATTGTTTGGGTTAACTTCTGTCGCCGTTTTGGAGCAAATGCTGAGCCAAACAGAATTGGATTTGACAAATTCCTACAAGCAGCGCGAACTGACTTCTAAGATTGAAACCTTGGTGCGTGAATTCTCGGATGCCGGCTTTGCGCTTGGTGGTTATGCGCAAACCGGCAATGCTTGGTTCAAAGACAGATACACGAGTCTTTCCGACAAGACAAAGAATGATTTGAATTCTGTTGACCTTAGCCTTAAAGAACTTGGAATAGTGGGTCGAGTGAGCAACTTTGATTCGAAAGTGCAGGATGGATTGGCTGCATTTGACGCTGAAAGGGATGGACTCGAAAATGAAAATCAGTTTTTGCGGCAATATACATCTGCAGATACTTATCGAAAAGTTCGTCTGGCTGCCGACGATGTGCAAGCAGCAAGTGCGGCTTTGCAATCCGTTGGAAAGATCGATGTTCAAGAAAGTGCGCGTCAACGACTGCGGACGTATACCACACTATTTTCTGTGTTCAATGTTTTACTAACTTTGCTATTAGCGTTTTTCTTCAGTCGAAGTATCGTCAAAAGAATTCACCGCGTCACAGAAAATTCGCTTAGACTGGCAAGTGGACAGGAACTCCAACCGGTGATTATGGGACGAGATGAGATAGCGGATCTCGATCGTATCTTTCACGAGGTGTCTGAACAGCTTACAGAAATGATTCATCGTGAACGCGCGATCGTAGAGAACGCGGTGGATGTGATCTGCTCCATTAGTGCTGAGGGAAGATTTCTCTCTGTCAGCCCTTCTGTGGAATCTTGGGGATACAAGGCCGAAGAACTGATCGGCAATCGCTTCATTCTGCTTCTCGCTGCCGACGAGCGTGAGACCAAGTTGAAGTCTCTCAACGCTGCCATCGAAAGCGCAACTCCGATATCAATGGATTGCTCAATCGTCAGGAAAGATGATTCACGCATCGCCACAAATTGGTCGATATCATGGTCTGCGCGGGAACAGGCGATATTCTGCGTCGTTCACGACATCAGTGAACAACGCGCCCTGGAGAAATTGCGCGATGAATTTGTGACGATGGTGACTCACGATTTGCGCACGCCGCTTTCATGTGTTCAAGTTTTTCATGAGATGTTGAGCAACTCCATGTTAGGAAATCTCAACGCGGAAGGAGCTAGAAGTTTGACTCTTGCTGACACGAGCATGAGGCGCGTATTGGACTTGGTGAACGATTTACTTGACTATGAAAAAATTCAAGCTGGGGAAATGCAATTAGACTTGAGCGAGGTTGAACTTGTATCACTCGTTCAAGAATCTATTGATGCAGTCAGTCCATTTGCAGATAAGCACCAAGTTGCTATCCAGTTCGAGCACAACGGACAAGAACCAATCTCTGGTGATAAAGAACGCCTGGTGCGGGTCATGGTCAATTTATTATCGAACGCGATCAAGTTTTCGCCCAGCCTTCAGGCTGTCTCGGTAACTATGGAGAACTCGCCTGATGCGGTGACGGTAAAAATAATCGATTGTGGGCCAGGAGTGCCACCACAGGACCAATCTACAATATTCGAAAAATACAAACAGACCAGTGTTCGCAGCGTGCATAAAATGAAAAGCACAGGGCTAGGTCTGCCAATTTGCAAAGCGATCATCAACGCACACCACGGCGAAATCGGTGTGCACAGTGAACTCGGCAAAGGAAGCATTTTTTGGTTTCGAGTGCCGCGTCATGTGAGCGAACCTGCGAGCGCCGGCACCCTTGCTGAATCCTAACTCTTATTGAGTATCCACAACTTTTTCTGAGACTTTGTAGCCAATTCCGTGCAACGTCTCCACTTCAACATTGCAACCGGCCTTGCTTAACTTTTGTCGCAAATTTTTTATGTGCGTACGAACACTCTCCGCGGATGCAACTTCGTTTGCCACCCAAACCTTGTTCAACAGCTCGTCTGTGCTGAATACCTTGCCGGCTTTTTTCAATAGAGTCTCTAATATGCCGAACTCTTTCGGAATCAGTTTTAAGTCTTTGGAATTTACTAGCACTCTATAACTCTCTGAGTCCAGTGAGAGATTTCCCAAGGTGAATATCGGAGTGACGGTCAGCGGACTCCTCCGAAGCAGGGCTCGCAAGCGGGCGATTAACTCTCGAATGTGAAACGGTTTAGTCAGATAGTCATCGGCACCTGACTCTAACCCAAGCATCTTGTCTTCAATTTCTTTCATGCCGGTCAGCATCAGAATAGGAGTTGTGCCACCCCGTTGGCGATGGCTCTGAACAACTTCAACTCCACTCTTGCCGGGCATATTCCAATCCAACACCGCCAGATCGAAGTCGCATGTGTTCAACATTTCAAGCGCCGAATCTCCGTTGTCCACTACTTCAATTGTGTAGTGCTCAAACTTCAAATAGCGCGCTACCATCTCCGACAATTCGGCATCGTCTTCCGCCAGTAACACTTTGGGCATTGCAATATCCTCCTCGCCAGCTATTATGCCAGATGCAAGGCTTTATCCAAGCTAGCCCAGAGTTATAATAATGTTGTCAGTACTGAGGGCGGTTCGATGTCTACTACAGCCAAAAGGTCGTTCTTAACCATCGACGAATATTTGGCTCAAGAAGAGCGCTCGACCGTTCGTCACGAGTATGTGGACGGCCAAACGTTCGCTATGACGGGCGCGACAGTAAGACATAGCCTCATCGTCGGCAACATTTATAGCGCCTTGCGTGCACATCTCCAAGGTGGTCCGTGTCGAGCATACATTATTGACGTGAAGGTGAGTGTCGTGAAAGCGAACAGCATTTACTATCCTGACGTCGTAGTGGCATGCGGCGCATTCAAAGGTACAGACCTTTTCGCAACCAATCCAGTGCTTATCGTGGAAGTTTTGTCCCCTTCTACGGCTGTAATCGATCGACGTGAAAAGCTTGTCGCCTACAGACAGATTGAATCGATTCAAGAATATCTTATAGTACATCAAAAGAAGCAAATGGTGCGGCTGCATCGTAAAAACGACGAACAGCACTGGCATATTTTGGCACCTGCCGTGAGTGGACAGGTAAAGCTAGAATCCATTCCCTCGGGGTCACTAGGTCTATCGCTCGATGCGATCTACGAAGGAATAGATTGGCCTAGGAAAGAAGACGGATCCGGCTTGGTCCGCGAGCACGGCCAGTTAGACTTGGAGTCCGATTTGGAATTCGATCCTGATTCAGAGGAAGAATCCGATTTGGATTGGTAGCATGTCGCTTCGATTACTCCTTAGAAATAAGGTCCAGTAGCTTAGCTCAGACTGCTGATTTGCGGATTAGATATTTTTCCGTCTGAACCCTGAGTTTCAGTGATGGGATGTTGCACCAATTCTTTCGAGCCGTCAGAACTCGTTCGATGCCGTTCACACCGTTTGCTCCGTATGTGAAACAGCTGATGTCGCCGTTAGGGGAAACAATCTCGGAGACCAGTTCGGTAAACCTCATTAGGCTTGTTATAAGGTAGCCTGGTGAGTGTTTGAAGCCGACAACGGCAGGAACAATGTTTGCTGAGCCTCATGTGAGGACTATTTTTCTAACCACACCTTCACAAATAGTTCACACTCGCATCATGAGTACATCATGACCACCGGCCTATAGTAAAAGCAACCCCTGAAACAAGTTTCCTCCCGCTGTTGGGACTCCGGAACGGTCATCGACAGGG
The DNA here is from genome assembly GCA_003151275.1 of Candidatus Melainabacteria bacterium. The sequence continues at coordinate 35,555 of PLXC01000173.1, read as the reverse complement.
TCTTTGCACTAAGGAGTATCAAAAAAGCAGAAGAAGAGGTTCGAAGAATTTATTGATGCCTTCACCGAGCCAAATAAATAGTCGATTTACTTCCATGCCACACCTGCAACACACTGAGGTTACTGAGCTGACACAGTCTTCTAGTTAGACTGCTTGTGCCCACCCAAGCGAGGATCAAGAGAATGGCAAATGAACTAGCACATGAACTTACCAACTCCGAATCAATCCGTGATTTTTTTAGAAAAATGGCAGACGGATCTACGTGGCAGACAAATAAAGATCGAATTGAGTTGCTGCACAATTCACATAAGTTTCAGCCACGTCCGGCAAGCCAAAACGATGAATCCATACAGTCGAACTTTCGCAACCAGCTCGACTTTGGCATCGGACTGCCACCAATGGCTAACTGTTAATTGCTTTCAGTGAAACAGGATTTGGTTCCAGTTAGAACAGTTAGAACCGTGGAGAAAGTTATGATTCAGCGTCTCGATGCCCGCTTGCTTTTGGTGTTTTCGCTCTGCGCATTTGCCGCGGCGGCAAACCCTTGTCTGGCAAGCAACGGCAACACCCAGTTCCGTCCCGCCTTAGTCAGGGACACACCATCATTTTTTGGCACGAAGGAGATCTTTTATCAATTCGCTCCTCACACTCGCAAAGAAGATTTATTTCAATCGTTCATCACTGAACCTGGTGTTGATAAAGCGATCACCTATATTGCTCCAATACAATCCGGCACCACAGTCTCAGGACGGGCCCCCAAGTTCACGACTTCGACGCCTATTACTCAAGCTGTACAGGTACCGGTTATTCAGCAAGTCCAGCATCCGTTCATCCAACCGGAAATTAGCCTTTATCCAAATCCTCTTTTAAATAATTGGGGCCCGCCCATCCACGGCATTCCATTCATGCATGTTTTGCCTCATGATCCGCCACCAATCGGCATGAATCCACAATCATTCAAAGACGCACCTTATTTGACTGGTGCCACCTTTGCCAGCGATTTGGTGCAGCACTCGCTCAGACTTGCAGCTGCCCAAAGAACGGCGGAGAAAATCCTAAATCCAAACTTGCAATCTGCAGAAGCTGCTTATCAAGGAGGCGCCCAGCATGCGGCGGACGCAACTTCAGGAAGCGCTGCGGGCGCATTTGATGCCAATCTCAACACCACGTCTAGCGCACTGATCAACGTAGCCAACGAATTCGCTGCGACACCAGTGAAGTCCACGGATTCTAAGCGCACGATTTCGCAAGCGATTTGGATTGTTCAACAGATGTACAAAGCGTTTTTTCTTCCACTGGGTTTACTTCTGTTGTTAGTGGGGGCCGTGATCACACAGACGCAAAATTATGTAACAGCGTCTTTCAGTACATCATCAACGTGGCAACCCTTTGAAGGCATTCTACGTGCTTTGGTCGCTATCTTTTTAATCGGCGCAATTCAGCTAACTGTGAGCTATGCCATTGACTTCGGCAATGCGATGACGGATGCAGTTAAGCAAGCTATTGACTTGAGCTCTATTGAGGTGTGGTCGCAAGATATTACAAATCCAACCAGGAATATGACTGCAGCACAAATCGATTCGCGCAACAGAAGTGAGTCTACTGCAGCCGCTACTACGCGCGTGGTCTTCGGAACGGCTCAAGCTTTATTGAACACAGCCCTAATGGTGCTGACGGTATATCAAATGGTGATGATTTGTTATCTCTATCTGTTAGGACCAATTGCAGCCGCTATGTTTGCCTGGCCAGCCGGCGTAGGCAAACTCTTCCGTCCTGTCTTCTCTAGCTGGCTCAATGGTCTTACCGATTTGGTGCTTTGGAGATTCTGGTGGTGCATAATTCTTTTGTGCATGGCCACACGAATACAATGGCTTAAAGATATCGGCAGCTACAATCCGAGCAGTGAATGGGAACCGCTGGTTTACACGGCTTTCATGGTCATGTTGACTTACGTTCCCTTCGCGGCGCTCGATTTTAAGCCAGGTGATATGGTCGATTCATTGCTTGAAAAAGCCGCCGCTAACAAAGGCTAACGTTTGTCTAGGAGCAGGGTAAAAGGTTTTGAGTTTTAGGAGAATGTCATGTCGCGTCTTGCAAAAACATTATCACTGTCTCTCTTTCTTGTTGTATTCACGCTAGTGTTTGGGATGATAGCCGTTTCAGCGAACAACGATACTGGACGCACCTCAATCGATTTGATGGCGGATCAATACTTATTACAATATCCCGAGGCTAGATGGCTCAGAGATTTTGATATACGTGATGCTAACAACAACCCGATACCAGGCCATGTGAACCCAGCATTGGTGCCTGGTGCCGGACCGTTAGGTACTTTGTATCCACCTACGCCGGCGGCTGCGATGGGATTTGACACCGAAAGCAAGTTGTATGAAGGTATGTATTACGCTGGTCTCAAGCAACTGGGCGGTTTTAATGGTCAGGTAAATTCCGATCTAAAAAGCTATTCGCAAGAGTTGCAAGCTGGCGATTTCATGGCCAGAACTTTGCAATATCCTCCCAACGTTGCGAACCAGGCCAAAGCGCAAGCAATTGGTCAGGCACAGGCTATGTCCAACGCTATGGGCGACATCGCTAAGTCTCAGTCGGCGAGCGCTATTTCGTATTGCTCTAGTTTCTTGCAGAATTTCACCGTCGATGAAGGAAACAGGTGGAATAAGATTCGCAATGGATTGTTCGTGCCAATCGCACTTTTGCTTTTATTACCAGGGGCGATCTTGACTCAAGTGAGAGCAATGGCTCTGGCCGGTAATCCCGTCCTCATGGACCCGCTCAATCCGCAACCTGATATGAACCCATTAGAAGGTCTGCTGCGTTCGGTTGTGGCAATATTTCTCATTCCTGCTACGTACCTCGTCGTCAATTATGGTATCGACTTTTCGAACTCGATAGTTGATTCAATTGCCGGTACATATCAAAGCGTCATGGGCACTAATATGTATCAAGACGCTCTCGGCAATGAGGTGCGCGCCTTTCCTGTCAGAAGTCCGCGTGAAAATCAGAACGCGGGCAGTCCGCGGGCATGGCCCGCCACGCCTATCAAAAGCATCAAGGATTTCGAAAACAACTACATCATAGATAAGGTCGAAGATCCTAGCCTTGGTTTTTATAACGTGCCCGCAAATAAATCCGATGAAGCAATGCCGTCTGCGGCGGTGGCTGCGCGCCAGCTTTCATATGGTGCCAATGCCGCACTAACGGCTGCCTGGAACATTCTCTGCGCATTCCAAATGGCTTATCTATCATATCTGTTTTTTGTCGGTCCCATAGCTGCTGCACTGTGGGTGTGGCCGATGGCGAATTTTAAAAACGCGCTGCCAAATTGGATTGAGGGGGTAATCACTCTCTGCTTCTGGAGCCTGTTTTGGAACACTGCGATTCTGCTTATGGCTTGCTTTAATGGCGTCGACGAAAGCAGCACTATGATTACTAGCGCTCTGAATTTCCTGGCTACTTCGTCGGTCAAGTTCGCTTTTGATTTTGCCGGTTTAGTTAGAGCGGCTGGACAGGAAGCTGCGACAAAAGCTACAGCGAATGCTGGGGGCGGCGCAGGCAAGGCTGGAAGTGCCGGTAGCGCTGGTAGGGCTGGTTCACCGGGCGTAAATAGAGATACTGCTTTGAATGGTCAAGTTGCCAGAGATCAAATAACAAACTCAGCTAACAATGCTCTGGGTACTGCGCCTGATTCTGTTGACTCGGCGAGCCCTCTAATGCAAGGGAATGCGGTCGTGGCATCGGCTCTCGCAAGCACAAATGCAAACTTTCTGCTTCCGGGAATAGCGTTGCCACCGCTCGCTCTATCATCTAACAATGGTTCGAATTACATTCATTCGCAAAGCGTTTCTCTTGGTAATTACGCGATTAGCCGCGGCTTTGATAGTCAAGGAAACCCTCAAGATCTATTGAAGACTTCATCTGGAGTGGTCATCGCTGAGTTGCCTCCCGATTTAGCTAATGGAGCCGACTACACTACTAATGGTGTGAAAGTAGTTAGAAATAATAATGAGGCTGGTTCCTCATATAGCCTGACCGATACGCTTGGTCGCACATATGCGGCCTCTATCTCTTCAACAGACTCTCTATCGTCAGGCGCCATTGTCGGCGGAGCCTTAAGCAACGATAAGTCTGCCAATGGGACGTCTATAGCGCTACGATCCACTGCTGGCACCTTACTTTTGGAAGGAGACGGCAATACTATACTCATACCGGGCACCAATGGCGGTGGCTATGACGCCTACAGTCTAAAGCCTGATGCGAATGCGGATTCTTTTGCTCTACCGGATGGACGCAGTCTTGCTATCTCTCGTAACAGCGATGGCAGTCAGTTAGTGGCATTGGGTTCGCCAAATGGCAGTGTTGAGTCCTTTAAAGTAATGTCGAACACTTCGGGTGGTTTTGACATAGCGCACCAAATGAATGGAGTGTCGGCTGGGTCCAGCATTGTGTCCACAGATGGCTCAAGCACTACATACAATAACTACGATGCAAATGGCAAACTAACAGACGTTGACAAAATTTCCGGTAACAACATTGCCAGTGCTCTCTACGATCCTGCAAATGGAGCGGTCTTGGGCTTCGTAGACAGCACCTACACAGATAATGGCAGTTCCGAGACGAAATATTATCAAGCCAATGGATCGCTTACAGCGAGCACTGACCACTTGTACAAGCTCAATGGTGGTTATGTGAATACTGTGCGAGACAATCTCGGTCAGGCCGTGAGCGTTCAGGATGTTACTCCTGCCCTGAACGGTGGTTATACCCTCCAGTCAACCAGGTTGCAGGATGGACAAGCTGTAAGTGCTCTCACTTCGAATTACGATGCCAATTTCCAATTAATACCTGGTGACACAGGCGCTCCTCTAACAAGAGCGGCGACATTGACGAGTTTTGCTCGCTATGCAAGCAACATTTTGACTGGAGATGACTCCAGCGCGTCAGCGATGCTCCTTAAACCTGAGCAAAAGAGTGATTTTGTCGAAACACAAATCGTAGCTGACACTGATCATAGTTCTAACCGCGCCTTGCTCCGAAATACCATTGATCCGCAGCATATACAAGCAAAGTCGCTTCAAAAACAGGCGATCGATAATGATCTCCCTCGCACCAGAACAATCGCAGACATTCTAAGAACCACTTCGACTAAAGCTGACGCCTCGAAAGCCGCTGGAAAAGCTGATGTTAACTACAATCGCTTAAACTCGACGCTGCAGCAAGGACAGACGTACCAAGCGCAGCAATTTGTACCTATCGTTGAGCAAGATCTCCATACCATGGAAAATCGCGGTGATTCAAAGGCATTGATCAGCTCATACATCGAATTGCTCAAGAGACACGAGATGTTTGAACAGGCTGACAGTTTTCAAACTCTTTTGGATTCCGGAAAACCAGCTTGAGCTGGACATTTGAGTCCGTGATAACTTTCGACCCATTTCCTGGCGGTCGGAAGACCTGCCAAAATTCCACTTTTCTGACACGCTTTTGTCACGAATAAGGACTAGTATTCTGGCATCCCTAAAGAACAGCCGGTGGCTAAAATGAATTCCCAAGCAAAGTGCGGAATGCGGTCTTGTCGCGGTCAAGTGTTGGCCGAATCAGCGATGTTACTCGCAGTCTTCTTCATTTTTCTATCCTTTCCTCTGATGAACCTCGGCGCCATGGGCATGCGTGCCTGCTTCGTAATGAACTCCGCCAAAGTTGGATCAGAAAGAGCGTGCAAGGCATTGACCTACAGAGTTGCCGCCAACGTACCAGCCGGAACCTTAGCGAACAACGTACCAGCCGAATTCGTAGCCCGAACTGAAGTCAACCGTTACCTAAATTCATTCAACGGCGCTCGCGTGGTTGATATCAAAACCGGTATCGTCGACATCGACAACGCAACTGGCGTCAAAGTCGGCCCAACGTATTCACCGCTAACTTCACGTCCGCAAGACGGGCACACTTATTACATTGATGTTCTTGTTAGAGCTGAAACAGACCCACTACTCACCTACAAAGGCGGCTGGCTCGGCGACATCCCTGGATTGACCGCACCGTTTCCCCTGGCAATCCACGGACAACGAGTCTTCGAAAATCCAAAGGGTTTGATGATGTAGTTATTTTTTCAATTCCCGATCGTTCAACGCTTTATTCTGTTTCAGTGCAATAAACTGCGCAGTCTTCTCGAAACCTGATGGTAGCTGCTTCTCGGCATTAAGGAAACAATCCCGCGCTTTAAGAAAACTGGATTTTCTATCTGCTAAGTTCTCCAACGAAAGTCCATTTAAGTAGTGCATAGTCCCCAGGTTTATTTGGTCGCGTGCTGTTCTTGATCCATCGTGTTCATCAAGCATGGCAATAGTTTCAAGAGTATGGATACTCTTCTGGTAATCGCCTTTTTGTCGTTCGACGGCAGCGAGAGTTTCAAGGTCAATCAATGATTTATTACCAGTTAGATTGGAAACCCTCTCGGCCAGCGCTTCGGCTTTCTCAAATAAATTTCGCTGTGAGTAAATTGATACCAACTGGCGCGCTGAATCAAGATTGTTCTCAGATACCGTGCCGGTCTGGGATTCGAGCATCGCCTGCTGCGCAGACAACTTCGACCAACGATCGTCGGCAGTCATCAGCTTAGACGGCTTCTGTTTATTCAACAAATTCACCAGGCTGATTGCCAAAAACCAGGCGATGAAACAGGAGATTGCTAGTATTTTTATCCAGTTCGGTTTGGTCATAGTTTGCAGGAAGTTCGACAGTGCAAGCAAGTGCAAGTGAGTTGCCGTAACCCCATTGTGAGGTTGACGCTATTCGGGAGCGGATTAAACTTCGGTAATATGCCACTCTGAAGGAAATATCTACAGAACGCTCCGTATGATGGGGCAAGTATTGACGAGCTTCTGCGAGCATCATGATAAACAGATCTCAATTACGAAAAACTGTCGGGCAAGGCGTTGTAGCGCTGAGTATTTTGGTTGGCTTGATTATTATTCCTTTGATTGGAATTTTTTCTTTCGAGATAGCACGCTATCAACACGGTGTGAATCAGCTCAATGCGAACTGTGATTCGGCTGCTCTCGCCGGAGCCGCGATGCTGGTTACTTCACGATATCAGCGCAAACAGGATAGAGTGCTGCGCTTCAATGAAGCGACGAAGGCAGCAGAAAACGCTTTTAAGAGCACGTTTCAACAAACGAATGCGCAATTAAATGACGTGCTTGGAAGCACTTTGCGTACCGCAACAAATGTCGGAAGATCCGGCACCCTGAGCTTGGGCACGCAACCTGGCGATTGTAAATATAAAGTCGAAACGGTTGATCCAGGCAATCTGCAAGTTGTGGATCCAACTTCGGATCGCGCCAAAGCGGTGCGTGTTTCAGCTCAATTCACTGCTCGTCCCGCGTTCTCGAAGTTTCTTGGACTTGGCTCTCTCGTGCCAATCGTCAGCAGAGCGACCGCTGGTGTGCCGGTATTAGATGTGGTGGTTTGCTTTGACGTCTCCGGTTCGATGGATGATTCGACTCGCGTTTCTTTCGTCAACCGCCGATTTACAATTCCACTACCAGAACGCAACCAGATTAACGATTCCTACAACATTTATTTGGCGTCGTTGCAGACGTTGCAATCGTACATCGGCAGCCCTAATTATGATCCAAACGTGTGTGCCGGATACTATGCCACGGCCAGCACCAAATGGAATCAATATAAAACGTTGAGGACGAATCTCGCCGATCAAAAAGGCAAACTAGAATACGGACAAGTTCAAAATGGCACTCTTGCTGATTGTTTATTCAATCCCTTGTCCCCAGATGGATTGCCCGTAAACACTCGATATCCGCAAAATTTGAATCTGGTGAATTGGCAAAAGCAGTTTGTGCCACCAGCCAATCCAAATTTACCCACATTTAATTTTGCCGAGCGCGCATATCAGGAAAGTGGTGGCGCAAATTCAGGTGCAGACCCTGGCAATTTCCCTTGCGGCGGAAACCTTGGACCGGGATATCCATCAAATTATGGCTGCGCTTGTCCTAATGCGCCAACTGGTTTTACGGACTTGATCGTTAAACTAGACAATCAAATCAACGTTAACTCAGCTCAACCGATCTTCGGTTTGTCTTTACCGCAGACCCCAATTCCAGGTGCTGGACCGAATAGATTCACATACGTTAAAAAGCGCGAACCATTTAAAGGACAGTCCTATACGTTTGATGGCATTGCTTATTTGGTTGAAGCGCAACGAGGCAATCTCGAAATTTCTCGCTTCAATCAGCTTAGAAATACAGTTTTCAAAAACAATATCGCCGCTGGAGAGTTACCAACCCAGGGCAAAGACGGCTATCAGTCTGCCTACTTTGAAATGGTTGGTTTTTACAGTCAGCCAATCGCATGCACTGTGGATGCGCTCGAGAATTTCTATCTTGCTTTGAATGGAGCTGGTGCCGACGTCAACTTCGGATTGGTTGCCTTTGAGACTTTTGCAGCCCAAGGCACTCCGAGTGTAACCAATATTGCATTGCCGGATATTGCTTACAATCAGCCGGTGATCTGCCCTGTCGACATCAATACCAGCTCACCGAACTATCCTTCGCCACCACCGGGTTCAAAGAAGTATCCGATTTTGCGTATGCCGTTGACACCGTTGAAAGATCCACAAGTGGATTTGGTGCCCGATCCGACTGACAGTAATAAACCTAACTTGACCATGAACGATGTCTTTGAAAATTATCTGGTGCCACTAAGGGCAACGAACGTCGCGAAGGCGCTCGAAGATGCGTTGGATATTATGAGCGCCAGTCCGCGCAAAGCATATGCCAGGCAATGCGTTATTTTGATTACAGATGGAATTGCCACTCGCGCCAAAGATGGCACCTCTGACTTAGCACTGGCTCAATCGCAGTCACGACTGGAAGCGGGTCGTGCGAACACCGATGGTGTGCCGATTTACACAATCGGTGTTGGGCAGAATCAGACTGTGGAAAACCTTCAAGTGCCATTTTTAGGTGACGAATTTACAACGCCGCCGGCAAACACCGGTCTTGCTAAACTGTCCGGAAATGGTGCACGTTTCTTTGCCGTCAATAAGAACAGCATCATTGCCCCTGGTGGCGGACAAGTGAATGCGATCAGTCAGGCATTCTTACAGGTCGCTAGAAGTCTTGTGCAGTTGATTGAATAGCATGAAAGCAAAATCACACACTTCTAAAACGAAATGGAGCGCACTCGGGACGAGTGCTTCAAATCAACTTGCGAGGCGGAGTCGTGGTATGTCAGCAATGGAGCTGGCAGTAGGCTCGTTTTTCTTTGTTGTGTTGACGTTGCTGTGTGCTGACGTTGCGGTTTTAATAATTGCCAATGGTGTCAATAATGAGGCGTGCCGAGATGCGGCGAGGGCCGCGGGAATTGCACCGCCGAGTAAAGCACAAGCCGCAGCAACGAATGCGCTCACAGCCCATCAACGAGTCGATGGTCAGTTCATCAAGAATTTAACAGTGTCGAAATTTATCTACAATGGTGTCAAACCATTCGGATCGGCAAATCCAATTGATCCTGATAATCAACCGACTGTCTTCATCGCAACCCGCTTGCAGGTGTCGTTACCTGCACCGATCTTCTTTTTTGGTGGCGCTCAGTTTACCGGAGACAACGGCAACGGCTCTCTTACTTTTGAAAGCAGTTATCTCTATCCGATTCTAAATTTGCAGTCGTCTGTGCCTGATGATGTCTTCGATCGTGAGCATCAACAGGTTTTGTTTGGACAACCATCAGAGGTGCCGGGTCTGTGCAACAACCCGCCTCCGAGCTGCCCTCCGCCTAATGGTCCTGGTCCTGGTCCTGGACCCGGTCCTGGGCCCGGTCCTGGTCCTGGGCCCGGTCCTGGTCCTGGGCCCGGTCCCGGTCCTGGTCCTGGGCCCGGTCCTGGGCCTGGTCCTGGACCTGGTCCTGGACCTGGGCCCGGTCCTGGTCCTGGACCTGGTCCTGGTCCTAGCCCCGGCCACGAAGGTCCTTAGCACTCTGCTATGGAAGGAGTCTTGGCGTCGACGGCAAAGCCAAAAAGGGTGCAACTCCCGATAATGTTGCCTGCTTGCACCATATTCGGTATCACGGTGGAAGTGACGCGGATTGTGCATCCGACTTGGAAGTATTTACTATTTCCACGATGCGAAATATATCCAAGCGCCGTACTGTTTCAGCTTTGCGCGCGCTTGTTAAATTAGCGCAATCGTACGTGAAGGTGATCGGTTGTTTGACGAGGCTTTTTATAAACAATCGAATTTTGCTCATTACGTTGACTAGGTCTTTCGGATCGACCCACAGTATATAGACAGTCACCATCAGGTATTCGAACAGTGGAAGATTCATAAACAGATCTATTCCTAGATGCAAGCAAATTCCCCCTAAAAGCACCCAATAGCGGCATTCCTTAACCCAAATCAAAGTCCACAATGCGAATTCAGTCGCCAGCGTAAACCAGGTCAACAGTTTCAGAACGATCAAATTATTCAAAAATGGTGGCAGCGAAAATCGTCGCAGGTCTTCTAGCCTTGTTACATAGTACAAGGCGTTGCCACTAATCCAAACATCGCCAACAGTCTTAGTCCAAAATGCCTGACAGTAGAGAATACTCAACTGCACTTGCATCAGACGATGAACCCACATCGTCACAGGTGGAGGAGGACCAGTCAATAATTCTCGTGAAGTCCAAACTTCGATTAGTCGGTCGAGTGACAGGGCTCGCCCGGCGTTCGAGAAGCTGAGGTAGAGNNAGCTGCCAACACAAAAATGCCGATAAACAGTTGCAGCGATTGCTCAGTCGGCGGCATCAGCATGAGTGGATCGATCAGAACATCAAACGGCCATTGCTTGACTGTCTCCGCGCTGACGACACCATTTGGTCCATACCATATGTTTAAGTCAGGTGCCAGAAGTGCGAGATGCAAGAGAATAATCACACCGAACATGATCCGATAGAGCGCCATCGGCAGAGGTGAACCGGGCTTGAACCAAAACTCATTCCAGGCGCGCCAAATTGCTGCCGCTGTCATTTGAGATCCTCGGGCTGAACTTCGTAGACAAAGAACGTCTTGTGCCGAGTATGTTCCGGCAGCGCTTTGTCAACGCCCGCTGTAGGGGGCGGGATGGGAATGGAGAAGAATGTGAGCTCAATTGTTTTCGGCGATGCCGATTCTGTGCGATGTAGGCGCGCGATGTATCTTGCTGCGTCAGGTTGCAAAAATCCGTATTCGTGATATCTGATTCGGTCGTTTGCCCATTTCCTGAATCGTTCAGCGCGCATCTGTTCCACCCCTGTCAGTAAGTCTTGACGGGGAAACTCCCAGAGAGCAGTTGTGCCATCTGTGAAAGTGACTGTGGCTAATAGATGAAAATTTTCAGTTCTAATTGTTGGCGCAAAGACGTTCCATGATTGCCAAAATCCTAATGCGCTCAAGAAGGGATAGACTGGCTTGTAGAGTTGGTTCCGCAATGCTGAGTCCGGGCTCAAAATAAGCATGATGCAGAACAAATAAAACGACAAGATCACCGTCATAAACAGCCGGAACCGCAGCGGTGGATACTCAATATTTGATTCGGTTGTGTTTGTTTGCATGAGCTAAACTTGCTAGCCGCTGATATATTTGATCAGTTGGAGGATGATTAATTTCACTGTCGTGTAAATGAGCAATCCAATTCTACTCAATAAATTGGCGCTAGTCGGGTTAGCCGCGTTCCTCGTTGCTAATGTACCTAAGTTCGTGCTAGTGACCGTGCCGATGCCTGGACTCACGTGCGGGCCTCTTTCTGTGCCTGCGCTCGCCAGGGCGTTGGAAGTGGATAGGGGATTTTCGGTTCGCCCCGAAAGCACAAGGCGAGGCGACAACAAACCTGCAAACCGAAACGTGTCCGCCGATGAGCAGACCAAGGACGCGACTGCGCTTTTTGCCCGCAACAAATTTCAAGAAGCAATCGAACTTGAAAACCAGGTGATTAAGAGTGCACCTAACTATTGGCTGCCCCACTCGGCGCTTTCGATCATGGAGTGGCGGCGCAACCGCTATGACGTGGCCCTGAAAGAAGCACAAGCGGCTGCGAGGCTAGCGCCTGAAAATGAGACTGTAGTGCTCAATTATGCACAGATGAGTCAGCAGCTTGGTTATTACGAGACGTCTATTCCGCTCTTTCGGAAAGCGATTAAAGTGTCAGCTTCCAACTGGGCTCCGAGAATAGGCCTGATGCAGTGTCTCGTTTCAAGTGCCCGTACCGATGAAGCAAGAGCTGTACTCGATCAGATGAGCGGGAAAACGGATGCTGATTTTGATTGGTGGTATCACCTTGCCGATTCATACTCTAAGCTCGATAAGCCGAAGCAAGCTGCCGCGGCCGCTCAGAAGGCATTAGCTGCGGCTTCTTCCGCTGAGCAAAAAGCGACGGCAATCTCGTCATTGTTTATTGAATTGATTCGCGCCAACGAAATTGAACGGGCACGCGTCATCGAAGAAGATGTTTTTAAAGGGAGGCCGAGGGATGATCAGGTCTACGTTCGCGCTGCTGCGGATCTTTATCCAGTGACTGATCCTGTGCGAGGCCGCAATCTGATCGGCGAAGCAATTGAAAACAGTCTTCCGAATACTGATGGTTATTATCGAATTGGCCAAGTTTTTGAACTCAAGGCGGATACTCAGGCGCTAGACTCAAATTATCGCGAGGCTTGGCTTGATAACGCAGAAGTGGCTTACCGAGCCGCAATCAAAGGTGCGCCGACTAACCCGAAATATTTTCTTGCGCTTGCCGCTATATTGGACAGAAAGGGGCGAACTGAGGAAATGGTGACGATGCTTAATAAGGCAAATACTCTCGATTCAAGCGATGCCCTTGCACCGTATCTGGTGTCGAGAGTGAAACTGGCAAACAATGACTTGGCTGGAAGGCTGCGCGAAAAGCTTTTTGGCGCTGCGGAGAAGCCGTATCAGCTCAACTTAGCAAAAACTGACTTTCAGGTCGACAATTTGCACTGCAATTGCAGATTGGCCGCTCTGCAAGTGCAAATTCAGCAGCAGGTTGGGATCAAATTTGTGGCAATCACAAATAGAGAAAAACCTTTTAAGGGCACGTTATTGGTCGATCAATCGTTTGGTACCACTCAAGCTTTTGAGAATATTGGCAATCGAGAAGCAGTAACACTACAGGTTATTTCGTCTGAGCCTGTGCATACAGTTAGTGATGCCATCAAAATCTCGCAAAATTTGCGCGATCTTGGACAGCTTTCCAAAACATGGTCGTTCGTGCCGGACTCGCCCAAAATGCCCGTAATTTGATCGGACTGATTGAGCTGCTATAGTTGATTTCACATAGATTCATTGGCACATTGAGCAAAGGACCTTACATGAAAAAGCATTTTGCAAACAAGATTTATCTGGGTCTGTCAATGCTGCTGCTCTTTTGCGCGTTGTCAGCGCCGAACACCTTTGCGGATAAGACGCCAGTAGAAGCCAAGTCTTCCGAAAAAACTGTGCCAGCATGGGTGTTGAACGTGAACAGCAACTTCGCCGGTACGGTTCTTTACTACATTACACCTGACGCTGTTCGGATGAAATTCGACAAGTTGGGACTTCTGATGCTTATTAAGGCGCCGAAGTGGAATGCGCTTGTCTACAACGACAGCAACAAGAATTACGTTGATTTGCCATACGAGCATTGGAAAGCTAAGTTTCTGCTTCGAGGCAAAAAAGTGGCCGATAAGTCTGTTGTGCTCACTCCAATTAAAACAGGCAAAATGCAGACGATTCAGGGCGTTAAGTGCTTCCAGGTAATCGTGAAAAGGAAGGATCCGAAATCCAAGCACGAAGAAATTGTCGCTGAGACTTGGATTGCCAAGGATATCCAAACGCCGCCGCAGTTTAATAGTATGATGAAGACCATGCTTGACATTCCGGTCGACGCGGGGACTCCGCTTCGTGTTTTCCAAATGGCAAAAACAAACAACAAGATGGTTGTTGTGATGGACTGCTACAAGGCCAAAAAAGTGGATGTGAAGGTATCTGAATTTATGCCTCTCAAAGGCTACAAAAAAGTCAAAGACGAGATGGCGATGATGCTTGATGAAGGTGACGAACCGGCTGCGGGAGCCGAGGATCCACTCGATGCAATGCCCACTCCTGTAGCGAAGCCCGTCACCCCTCTAACGCCCAAAAAGACTGGCAGCTTCTTCGACATGTTTAATAAGTAGTTGTGAACTCGGATATTTCATCGGAAGTTTGCGACGCAGATATTTCATCCGCAGTTATGCAGGACGAGTGAGTAGACCTGGGAGCGCCTGGGAGCGCCTGGGAGCGCCGGGGAGCGCCGGGGAGCGCCGGCACCCCTGCCGGCATCTAGTTTACCGAGCCGATAACTTGGAAAACAGTTCCGGCGCAAAGCTTTGCACAGATTGTGTAGTCACAGCTCCGGCGAAGTTCGGTAATTCTGTGCCGTTCAAAATGGCTCGGAGTGCCACCACCCCCAGTACCTTTCCTCTAATACTGACAACGGGTCCGCCGCTATTTCCTTTAGAAACCGGAGCATCCACTTGCAGCAATGTTGGAGTGACGCGACTGATCCTGCCGCTGTTCAAAGTCGGTGAATAGTGTTTATCTGCATCCTTATCAATTATCTCAGATGCCACTGGATAGCCCATTACTTGTACTTCTTGCCCTTCAGAAGCCGGTAAAGTGTCAAATTCCAGACCGGATATTGTGGTACCAGATGCGGTGAGAATGCCAATGTCCGGTTCTTTGTCTGAGTGCGCAGTTTTAAAGACTCTAGCTTCGGTTGGCGCTTGTGTAACTGGGCCTGGTGGGTGTAAAAAGTATCCGTACTGAGGTTCTACGCCTGCTTGCTTCAAGTATTTCTTGAACATCACTCGGCCTGGATCAGCGCGCAAGGATAAATAGGTCTCATAGGTGTCCCAGATGGCGTCAACTGTAGTTTGGTAAGTTTGTAACTCGCTTCCGACTAGTCCTTTTCCCTTGGTCGAAAGGTTGACTATCTGCAGTAATTCTTTGTACTTCGCGTCCGCATTACTGGCGTCTGGTTGTTCTGCATAGAGTCTCATGGCGGCATAAAATCGCTCGCACTCTTTGACAATTTGTTCACCACCGCTGAGAACATGTGCGCTTGTCAGAAAAAAAGTTTTGTCTGTTTGGCTGGTGCGCACTGGAAAACTCGAGCCAAAACAGACAACGCGAAATCCCTTATCGTCCCGAGATGTGCTGTAGACAGGGAAGTGTCCCTTAGGAGAGAGGTCCGCCAGCTGAGCCCAGAGGCTATCCTTCACCCGCAATTTGAGCCCCACATTCAGCTCGTAAATCTGACTTTTGACACGTTTGTCTACTTTTTCCCACGTGTCGAGCGCAAATACAGGCGAAACAGTTGACCATGCCAGCAGCATTGCACTAAGCAATGACATTCTTCTGCGAGATGGCTTGGTAAGTTTTTTCAATATGAGTCGATAGTGCGTGTCGATTGACAATCATGCCTGCAGGATAGCCTTTCAAATCGCATTATAACAGCGGAGCCGCTCGCTACATCGCGGGATTGCATCTATTTTGCAAATGACAGCGAGCCGCTATTTGAGTCGCTGGGCAAACCGATTTCTACTTCGAACGTGCGATTCCATGGAAAGCCTAGGGTGAGGCTGTCGGGCTTGTAGTTGAGTGCTTGACTAATGCGCTCTAGGTAGGGCTTCATGTTGTCGCGAAGATGTTCAGGCGATGGTGCTGAGTTGAGTGTAGAACGCACTTTTGATTGATACGCCCAATCGTCTGCCAATCGAACGTACAAGCAAGCCTTCAAATTATCATTGGTATCAGATGCGGTGCCGGAGAACCACTGTGCTACAGCAAGGGCGAGTGCAGAACCTGTGCTATTTCCGGTCGTGTTCCAACCAGAGTATGCCCATAATTTTGCTAGTAGATCCGGACGCTGCAGCAGCTCTTCGATCAGTTCGGGATCAGCGCCGTTGGCGTAAGCAACGTCACACAAAACGCAGGGGTGTTGTGACTGTTGCAGCAATTCAAGGGTGCGCCTGATCGCCCGTGAAGTATCCATGCGCCTCAAGTCAGAATGACCAGGAAGCTGGATGTGGTCGCCTTGAGCGTCGCCGCCGGTGTGCACGATGACAATGAAATCTAGAGGATTTGGCCGATCGTCTTCCTTCTGCACATCAATTCCGCAAGCTTGCATTTGCGAGCTAATTGTTTCACCAATATTTTGACCTTCATAGCGGCTCAGACAATTTGATCCTTCTTCGGGACTGTAGCGTACGAGCGCGGTAGGTCCGGTTCTCATGCTGCTTTTGGAGTCGATCAGCCAGCGCGCCAAGAGCGCACACAACACTTCGTCGGCACCAGCATAGGTGGCAATCTTTTTTGTCAAATTGGCTTGCTGCACCATCGAGATCAATCGTTCCTTTTCCAAAATATTCAGACCGGTTTGACCTGAATCATCGAGGCTGAACGTCAATCTACTGATCACACCTTGTTGCACGAACTCAACTAATTTCTGGTTCGCTTGAAAATTTCTTACCCGAGTCTGTTGATAATCTTGCCTGATATCAGCGGGAATTCGCGCCTCAGATGATGCGAGGCTGCCGGCAACGAGGCTGTCGCCTTTGGCCAGTCGATGCATTTGCGAAGACCAGGCGAATATTTCTCGGCCATAGCGAGCCCAATATGGCTTTTCTTCGGTGGCGTCGTAATTGTCGGATATGCGCATGATGCTTGATTGGACATAGATCGGCAGCTTTCCAGTCGGCTTTTTTTGCCAGTTTTGCAGGATAGCGACTCTTTCCATCACACTTTTTGCAGAATCGGGCGAACGGCGTGAGTTGATCAAGCCCCCGTAAGTGAGGGTGTCAAGGCAGAGCAGGAGCACGTCCGGATTCGTTTTTGCGATTGTATTTTGAATCCATTCAGTGATTCCTTCTATATCTGCAGATGTGTTCAAGGAGCCAAAGAGGCTGCGAGGTGGCACCAGAGCCTCGACACCGGCGACTCTGGCGATCAATTGTGGAAAGCCATAGGTCACGGGACGATCGTCAAGGGGCAGTAGGACAGCTCGCATTTAAATGTCTCCTCGATTACGGATGGCCGATGTTGTTGCCCAGGCTTGAGCCCGCCCTCTGCATGAGAGGGCTCATGACTTGGTTTTCCGGCACGATTTTGATCCCTTTTTTCTGGTCAGATTCGGCTGCAATAAGAACGCCGTTTTCATTTTCTTTGCCCTGACCTTCAGACGGGACAGCTACCGCAAATTCGACATCGCTAAAATCAGGTTTTGACCAGATCGCCGCTTCAAAATAAAGGCATGAGCCGACCAGATCGCCCTGGATCGGTGTTTCGACAAACAGATTGAGCACCCCTGATTCAGGAATCTCGCCCAAAGCTACGAGTTTGCGGTCCGCGCCCAATTTAATCTTGTGACCCAATATTGGATTGGCGCCAGAGTTTTTGTCTGCCATGGCAATCGCCACCCAGCTTTTAGGTTTTGCCTTAATCGTAAATTCACAGGACTTGCCAAGCACCATCCGTCCAGGTAAGTAAAGTCTGGACGGAACCAGGCGTTGCGACAGGCTCAGGTGCCGGTTTGTTGAGCTGCCTATGTTTATGGGCGCCATTGCAGAAGCGGCTCCCGTCTGCTCTGGGTCCTCTTTACCGCCAGTGGCAAAGGGGGTTTTCATGGTTTTCAAAAGATTTGGGGGACCATATTCCCCTTCCTCGCACTGAGCCGAAACCTGCACAAACAAAGCTGTGAGTGCGGCAATGACAACGATGGGAATTTTTTTGGTGGCTCTGAATATCAATTTGATTGAAACCAATCCCTGGAAATGTTGAGCTAACCCAGGTATTCAAAGTGTATGCTGAATGTTAGTTAAACATAGTACCACTCGATTCGTTTTGAGACTAACCATTCTTGCTTTTGTATATTCATGGTGGCAACAATTTGAGTTATTTCGCAATCGTCGAATCGGCGTGCCGGTTACTCCATCCGCGAGTTTCTGGTCCGTTTTTTGAAAGACTAGCTTCGAATAATTCCGAATTGGGGACGAACGGCGTTTGAGCAAACCATTGCGCGAGACGACCATAAAGCTATTGATCGAGCAAGTGCCATTGCTTGAGGCTTTTCTTGTCGCCTTGAGCTTGCATGTGGTTATGCTGCCGATTCTTTGGGTTGCTGGTTGGGCGTTGCCGTGGCCTAAATCCCCGGTGATTACGACGATTATTGAATGGGATTTGGAAAACTGGCCACCAAAGCCGAGGAAGATTTTTGAATTTCGCGATCCCAAGTTGAATAAATAACGTTCAGGAAAGCGAGTTTGCTGAGCATTGAACTTTTTTATCAGTTTTGACGTTCTATAGAGAGAACGGGAATCCAAGGTCGGATATTTTTTAGAATCATCTGCATAGAAAACCGTGCATCAATGCATATGCAGCACGATCCGATGTGCGCTATTGCTGCCAATCGATGATAGATCCAGGATAGATTGAGATGTGCGGATGCAGTATTCTAGCTGTGTTCGTCTGCGTCGCTGCGCATCGCATTTGGTGGCGTCGTACTGCAAATACAAATTCGATATTTTGTATGCCTTGCGGACATACCGCTGTCCTTGTCGGGGGTGCTCGTGACCATATCTGTGGCTAACTCTGCTAGTTTTGCTGGGGGCGATGAACAAGCCAGATTGTCCGCCTTGGGAAAATTTTGGCAGTTTCAAGCTGCACCAGACTTCGAGCCTGACTTCGTCGATGCCGCAGATGGCTCAGTGCTGCTGGCTCAAATTTTGAATGCTCGTGGTGTGCTAAAGAGTGACGAAGCAAAAAGCTTCTTGAACACAGAGCACTATCAGCCGACCAGCCCGATGGATTTACCAGACGTTGATAAAGCGGTGATGCGGATTACCGAAGCGATCGCCAAAGGACAACGCATAACCATATATGGTGACTATGACGTTGATGGTGTGACTGGCACATCTGTTTTGCTTACGGTGCTGCGCAAGTTAGGAGCCGTTGTCGACTTCTATATCCCCAACCGCGCCAGCGAAGGATATGGGTTGAACTTGAAAGCGGTCAGCATCCTGGCGAGCAAGCACCGCACCAAATTGATTATTTCATGCGATTGCGGCGTGTCTAACTTTGCTGAAATTCAATTTGCAAAATCATTAGGAGTAGACACCCTGGTGCTGGATCACCACACGATGCCGGAAATGTTGCCGCCCGCAGTTGGTATTGTTCATCCTAAGCGGCTGCACGAAGAGCATCCACTTTTCCACTTGCCTGGGGTCGGGGTTGCATATAAAGTTTGCGAAGCCTTATTGATCGATAAGGGAATGCCCGAAGAAGTTCCGCTTCTATTGGACTATGTGACGCTCGGTATGATCGCCGATCTCGTGCCCTTGATTCGAGAGAATCGCTACTTGGTAAAAATCGGGCTGCCGGTGCTCGTAAACTCGGCCAGACCGGGTATACAAGCGCTTCTTGCTCAGGTCAAAAAATCGGACGACACCGACCTTGTCGGCTTCGGTCTGGCGCCGAGGATCAATGCTGTCGGTCGTTTGGCTGACGCGCGCATTGCTGTGGAGCTTTTAACTACTCCCGATGAAGAAGTCGCCGATAAATTGGCGCGTCAATTGCAGACGGATAATTTGCGTCGACAAGAATTGTGCGAAGAAATCTATGCTAAGGCAGAGGTGATGATCGCTACTCGTCTGGACATGGACCGTGACCGTTGCATTGCGATCTATGACGACGGTTGGCATCATGGTGTTGTTGGCATTGTCGCCTCTCGATTGGTAGAGAAATATCACCGTCCTGTGTTCATCGGTGAACTGGATCGCTCTGAGGGAATAGTCAAAGGCTCCGCCCGTAGTATCGACGCGATTGATCTTTATCAAGTCCTCAAACATAATGACCATCTGTTGACGAAATTTGGTGGCCATAAAATGGCAGCGGGATTTACTGTCGATGCTGAAAAAGCCGATGCTCTATGCCGAGGGCTAACAGATACGTGCAATCGGCTGCTGATCGATACTCCTCTTAAAGCCACTCTTAAAATTGACGTGCAGGTCGAGCCTTCTTCAGTTAATGAGCAAATGGCAAAACTTTTGACTAAGCTGGCACCATTTGGAATGTGGAATAAGAAACCAACACTATGCATGCGTTCATTGTCTTGTGTGAGCACTCGCCTGTTGGGTAAAGATGGTAAACATCATCGAGTCATGCTGGAGGACGTTCAAAGTGGCATGAACTTCGAATGTGTTATGTGGAATACTCGCGGTAATGTGCCGGCAGACAAGCAGATTATTGATGCTGTTTTCACGCCTGAAATAAATACGTTTAATAACAAAGAGCGATTGCAGCTGGTTCTTTCTGACTGGCGTGACAGCAAGACAATGGTGTTTGCTCCGGTGCCTCTTTCCACCATGGCACCGTTGGCAGTGCCTGCAAAGAAAACTATAGGAATTTCAGATTTCCTTCCCGCTAGCGCTAACGGCAAAATCGCCGCGAACGCCGGAACCGATCCTTCCGCGCGAAGTGGAGCGAATGCCGGGACTGATTTGTCCGCACGAAATGGAGTGAATGCATCCTCAGGTGCCTATGACGCCACGATTATCTCATCGCCTGCTGATGGTATGAGAGCAGCAGTCAACGTTGCGCCCGTCGAAAATGGAGCGAACGCATCCTTGCGTGCCCCGAATCCCGCGACGATGCAACATAAGGAAGCCGCAGCGGATGGTGCATCCGACTTCGCACCACCACGAGACTTCTCTGCCGCGAGTTCAAAGCTGATTTGGAAAGACTTGCGCAATCACGCTAAAGCTGCAGAAATCCTCGCCAAAGCTGTAGAAAAGCTTGGCACTAACGTCAGTATCTTTGCTGAAAATAGCCCTAAGCAAGCGGCTTTCGAATTCGTTGATCGCATGACTGTTGGGCGTAAACAGCATTTGATTGTTTGGCAAACTCCGCCAAGCAGTATGGTTTTTCAGGAATTGCTTTCCCACTCTGGTGCTCAAACTATTTATCTCGTGGGTATTCCCGAGAATGATGATTCGTTTGATTCAAGCCTGTTTTTGAAAAAACTATTTGGGTTAGTCAAATACGCGGTCAATAAAAAGGATGGTCAGGCCGAAGGCGAAAAGCTCGCAGCTGTGCTGGGCAGCACCAAGATGTCAGTAGCGCTTGGGCTGACAATCTTGAAGAAAGTAAACTTGATTGATTGGTTTTCGGAAGAGGGTTTCATTAACCTGGACTTGCTAGGTCCAGCCACAGGCAACGCTGAAGAGCTGCCTGAGTTCAAACAGCTGGTCTTATCACTCAAAGCTACAAAAGAGTTTAAGGACTGGTGTTCGTCTGCATCTCTGAAAGAGATACAATTAGCCGTCATGCCCAATCACATAGGATTGGGTTCCCAAGCGGACGCTCTGGAGCTTGTCCAGTCGGACGACGAAGAAGAGATGGAGCAATCTAATGAGTACCCAAGTGGACAAGAGCAAATTGGAACAGTTAAGCCTTCCGCTTAGCACCGAAAAGCAAGATTGGATTAAAAGCAAGATTCGGGACATTCCAGATTTTCCCAAGCCGGGAATCATCTTTAAAGATCTGACTCCGCTGCTGAAAGATGTTGATGCATTTACATTTGCCATCGATGCCCTGACTGAGAAGTGTCGCGCTCTCAATCCGAAATATATCGCTGGCATTGAGGCCCGAGGTTTTATTCTGGGACCAATCATTGCGTATAAGTTAGGTGTGGGTTTCGTTCCAATTCGCAAACCAGGCAAACTCCCGCACGTAGTTCAAAAGCTTGAGTATGCCCTGGAATACGGCACTGACTGTATCGAAGTGCACGCCGACGCGGTCGAGAAAAATGATCGAGTCGTGCTAATCGATGACTTGCTTGCTACTGGTGGCACGGCCGGTGCCGCGTACAAGCTCATGCAAGTGCTTGATGCCAACGTCGTGGGGATCGGCTTTGTCGTTGAATTAGCATTTTTGAATGGACGCACAAAGCTTCCACAAGATGCTGAGATATTCTCACTAATCAGTTATTAGCAACTCCACGAGTGGAGATTCTCATGCATCTTCTTATTAGACTGTTATGCGTGTGGGGTTTAATTGATGGGATCTGGCTTGCGCGTTCACCTCAAGCCTGGGCGAAGTTCTGGCAACGTGGAATTGAGAAAATTGGCAATGGCTCCGCATTGCCAAAGTCCATGGCGGGTCTCCAATTACTGGTCTGTGTTTGGATGTTTTCTCAGACGACAAAAAAATAGTGAGCGCATTCAAAACTTCAGCATGACTCGTTCAACAATAACTACCATCAGCATTTCTAACTGATATTTCGCCAGCGTGCAACTCGATTTTTTCTTTGCCGTCATCAACAATTAAGGCACCACTTGGTGCGATATCTATCGCTTCTCCTTCGATGGTTCGCTCTCCGGAAGTGGCTATGATTCTGCGTCCTAAGGTAATCGACCGCTTGCGCCACTCAGCCAAGACTAAATCCGATTGTTTGCCCAGAAGTAACAAATAAACTTCTTCCACTTGATTTGCAATTTCGGCAATGACGACATTTGGATCCACAGGCTGCCCGGTGATTTTTTCAAGCCATGTCATTTTTTCGCGCAAGTCATCTGGCAACTCGTCCACCTCGAAGCGAACATTTATTCCGATTCCGATGATCAGTGCGTTTCCACTTGGTCGCGCAGACATTTCGCACAAGATGCCACCAAGTTTTCGCCCATCCACGACAAGGTCGTTCACCCACTTCAGTCCGACATCTACACCGACGCTATTTCGAATCGCTCTGGCAACGGCAACGCCGACTGCCAATGTTATTGTCGAAAGATTCGGTAACGATGTTGGATCCGGTCGCAGTAAAAAGCTTGCGTAGATTCCAGAATCTGCTGGTGAAACCCACTGCCGTCCCAATCTCCCGCGACCGGCAGATTGCTGACGAGCTAAAACAAGTGTGCCGTGCGCACCACCTTCCAATCCAAGTTCGGCTGCTCTTGTATTGGTGGAATTGATGGATTCCCAAAGTTCGTTTTGACGTCCCTCGGGCCGCGCAATAAACTTAGTGCGCAAGCGCGATTCGATCTTTTCCAGATCAAGCAGGTCAAGATGCGCAGCCATTTCAGTTCTAATTCAAAACCGTGTCAATCTGTTTTGGTCCTGAAAGCAACTTGTGAATTGGGCATCTATCAGCTGCTGATTTCAAACTATCGATTTGCTCTGCATCAAAATCGCCTTCCACTTTGATTTCTCGTGTTATCTTCGAAACTTTCTTACCGGGATTTTCAGGGTCGTCTATCGATTCTTCGCGTAAGTCGACGTTAACACTCTTGAGGTCCCAGCCTTTTTTCTTGGCATACATTTGCAGCGTAATCGCTGTGCACGAGCCGAGTGAAGCGAGTAATAGTTCATGTGGATTTGGACCGGTCTCTAAACCACCGACGTCTTTAGGAGCATCGGCAAGAAACGAGTGAGAAGCAGCCTTGATTTCTTGCTGATACTGTTGGCTGGTATTCGATTTGACCTGTACTTGTGTCATCGAAATGATTCCTCCCTCAAACAAATTGCCTTTAGGGAGTCAGTTTATCAATAAAGGATCAGAAGACATCATCGCTTGCCAGAAAGATGTGGTGGGCGAATCATTTTGCAACATAAGCCAGGGCGCTTGCGGAGTCAGACCGCTTCGCTACAGCAGCCGAGCAGCTTGCGGAGTCGGGCAAGCTTGCGGAGTCGGGCAAGCTTGCGGAGTCGAGCAGCTTGCTGCCTAGACCCCACTAGTGTGCATAGACCCCACTCGTGTGCATAGGCGCTCCTAGGACAGACCCACGCAATGCCGCTGGGATTCATCACATGTGGAGGAGAAGGATGTTGACAATTACGGGACCGATCGACGTGAACGACGGCGGTACATATCGATTGACGAGAAAAAGAAGTCCGCTAGCAAGCTCGAGCATGAACACGGGGGAATGGACACATGCCAAACCGATTTTCTGCCGAAGCTATGGTTGAATCAGTCGTTCTGCTAGTAAAGCCGATTTTTCAGTCGTCACTTGCGACATAATAGACAACAATAATATGAATATGAAACCCAAGGACCTCAGCACGGTATCTATGAAAACGAAGCGTCTGACTCTTCGTGAATTTCAAGACGCTGATCTCGCCGCTGTTCATGACTACGCGCAGGATCTTGAAACGACAAAATATCTTGAGTGGGGTCCTAATACGCTCAAGGAAACGACTGTCTTCTTGAACGAGTCGCTGGGGTTTCAGAAAGAACAACCACGCGTCACCTTCGACATGGCGATCACTGTTGATCAAGATAAGAAGCTGATCGGCGCGTGCAGCGTGACAATTCTGGACAAGAAGAAGAGAATTTCCGCTCTTGGATATGTGCTCAACAGCAAAGCTTGGGGACAAGGTTACGCAACAGAAGCTGCAAACGCACTGGCGAAATTTGCATTTGAAGAACTTGGTATGGACAAAATTCTAGCAACTTGTGATGCTATGAATACGGCGTCGGAACGGGTCATGCAGAAAATTGGGATGCGAAAAGAATCAAAGTTGGCCAAAGACAAGTTCATTAAAGGCATGTACCGAGATACGCTCGTTTATTCGTTGGATCAGGCAACATGGACTGCGCTAAATACTCTTTAAAATTTTGCTCGCGCTTGCTTCCGATCGGATGTACATGGCTTTTCCATCGTTGCTGAGGAGCTAACACCCGCCGGTACTGGCTGAGAGTAAGGAATATTTGCCTCAACCATGCGATAATTCGCTCTCCAATTTTGGGAGGAGCGGCTGTGGAATATAGACTTCTTGGCAATACGGGACTCAAGGTTTCGGCTTTGTCTTTTGGTGTGATGACATTCGGCGGCGAAGGCGCATTCAAAGACGCAGGGAATACTCAAGTCGATGAAGCGAAACAGTTTGTCGACGTTTGCATCGACGCTGGTGTCAATTTGTTTGATACAGCTGATATTTATTCGTTTGGAAAGTCTGAAGAAATTCTTGGCAAGGCATTAGGCAAAAAGCGAGACCAGGTGCTTGTTGCCACCAAACTTCACGCAGGCATGAGCGAAGATGTAAATGACATTGGCCAGTCGCGACATCACATAGTGCGTGCTTGTGAAGCCAGCCTCAAGCGACTTGGAACAGACTACATTGATTTGTACCAAATACATGGATTTGATGGATTGACTTCCATAGAGCATACGGTGCGTGCGCTTGACGATTTAGTCAGGGCTGGTAAAGTTCGCTACATAGGCTGTTCTAACTTGTCGGCTTGGCATTTGATGAAATCGCTCGCTATTTCGGACAAGAAGAATTTAGAGCGTTATGTCTCATTGCAGGCTTATTACAATTTAGTCGCACGTGAGCTTGAGTATGAACTGATACCACTTTGTCAGGAAGAAGGCGCAGGAATTCTTGTCTGGGGTCCACTAGCCGGCGGGTTATTGTCGGGCAAATATCAACGCAATCAGCAAGCAGATCCAAACACGCGTCGCGCCAGTTGGGGCGATTACGGTGATTTGGATATTGAGCATGGCTTCAACGTTGTCGATGTGGTTTTGGAAATTGCACAGGCGCATAAAGTGAGCGCTTCGCAAGTGTCTCTCAACTGGTTGCTGAAGAAACCTGGTGTTACGTCGTTGATCATCGGCGCGCGAAAGATCGCTCAGTTGAATGATAACCTGTCCACGACTCAATGGTCGCTGACACCAGATGAGGTGGCGCGCTTAGACAAGGTTAGTCAGACACGCGTTCCGTATCCTTACTGGCATCAGATCAAGTTTAATGCCGACAGGATGCCGCTGGCTCCAACAAACGTGGATGTTCCGCGAGAGTTAGTTGGTGCGAAAAAATAGGATTGAATCTATGGATGGTGATCTGACGCGCGCTGCAGATTTGCTAAAGCAAGCAAAGTCTGTTGCCGCTTTAACAGGCGCCGGCATATCAAAAGAAAGCGGAATTCCAACCTTTCGAGAAGCTCAAACAGGTCTTTGGGCTAACTATGAGCCGGAGAAACTAGCCACTCCGGAAGGGTTTCTTCGGGATCCTGCGTTGGTTTGGACCTGGTATGACTGGCGCCGAAAGATGGTATCGAGTGTGACACCAAATCCTGGTCACTTCGCTTTGGTCGAAATAGAAAAGATCGTGCCCACCTTCACGCTCATTACGCAAAATGTTGATGGCTTGCATCGATTGGCTGGATCCAAAAACATGATTGAGTTGCATGGAAACATCGCCCGGCATAAGTGTTTTAAACACGGACATCCCGCACTTGACGTGGTCACTGATCTGAAGGAACCGCCAACTTGCCATTGTGGTTCGCCAATTCGTCCTGATGTTGTCTGGTTTGGCGAAGCACTGGATCCAAAGGATTTAGCCGACTCATTTAGGGCCGCAGAACACGCTGACGTATTCATAGTGGTCGGCACATCTGGCTTGGTTCAGCCGGCAGCCTCCTTTCCATTCACCGCGAAAAAGCATGGTGCTAAATTGATCGAATGTAACCCAGAACGAACACCGCTAAGCTACGAGGCGGATTTCTTCTTGGAAGGCGCCTCAGGGTACTTGTTGCCTCAACTAGTCGAACATATGCGACGTTGATTCTGGCAAACCCAGTAGTAGTAAGATCCCTGTGTTATTCGAGTCAATTAATTAGCAAATTTTGTGCGCCGCGGCATTCTCCCTTGTTCGAGCTGCAGAGCCTGACGAAAAAGTGGTCCAGAATCCTGCGCACCATCTGTGCCACCAAGATATTTAATTGAAACAAGCAGCATGTTGTCGGGTATTAGCTTGAGCGGCACTCTGATTTCCTGTGAGCGCAATGGTGATTGGCACTGAACCGATCCAACTTTGATTGGTTGTTCCAAAAATGCGATGGCAGGCGCGTATATGCATTTATGCCGATCTGTATATCCGATCTTGCTGCGCCATGGTGTGACAATTGATCCGGCGCTTGTTAATCAAAGTCGTATGCGGATCGTCTCTCCATCGGCTATTCTTTGTGATGCCAAGGATGGGATCCTTAAATAGTCTTTGGGGTAGTGGAATATATTTTGCAGTCGGATACACTAACTACATCAACGGTGAGTGCTTACGAATAGATAAGCACTTTGAGCCGAGGGGCTTTATGGAAACGACAGGTCGGCGCTGACCAGAAACGTTAGTAAGTAGCCCGATGTATGTGAAGGACTGACTGAAGCATACGTAGATATTGAGCCCAATTCGCAAGGGGCAGTCAGGCAATAGCTTAAACACCGCCGTAGAGCAATCTAGGTGGTGTTTTTGTTTGTGCCTTCTTGAACTGGCGTTATGGAAGGAATCGGGAATCGCAGTCTTTCTAGCGGCCGGCGCGCCCAGAATTTTTTTACCGATATCGGTAAAAATTATGCGCTCGGCTATCGTTACTGATCCATTAACAGATTTGTCTATCACCACTTTTAAATTGCCGCGCTCCGCAAGTTCAGCTATAAAAGGACGGCCATTGCAATCAGATCTGTGTTTCCCTGAATGTGGCAATTGATCCGGCGCTTGTTAATCAAAGTCGTATGCGGATCGTCTCTCCATCGGCTATTCTTTGTGATGCCAAGGATGGGAACCTTAAATAGTCTATGGGGTAGTGGAATATATTTTGCAGTCGGATACACTAACTACATCAACGGTGAGTGCTTACGAAATAGATAAGCACTTTGAGCCGAGGGGCTTTACGGAAACGACAGATCTGCGCTGATCAGAAACGTTAGTAAGTAGCTCGATGTATGTGACGGACTGACTGAAGCATACATAGATATTGAGCCCAATTCGCAAGGGGCAGTCAGGCAATAGCTTAAAAACCACTGCAGATTTATCTGAGTGGTTTTTTTGTCGTTCACTTACGTACAACCATAAACGACTTCGCGTTTGAAGTTCGCTGGAGCTACTATTTGGATTCCGCACTCACAGGGGCGCAGGTCACTAAACTCAACGCGAATGCACGAGATACGCAGTACGGTTTCAGACTTCGCGGTTTCTTCAACAACTCAACAATAATTTCCGTCCCAAAGAGAATGCCACCAATTTCTTGGTGGCATCCGCCCCTTTCTTTAAACTGTGTTCGGTCGCGTCAACTTGAACAGATGAGAGCTGAGTCCCATCGGTCTCAAGTTTGTCTGCGGGCTCCATGTAAGGGAGATGTTCATAGAATGACACCGCATCCCGTCCTTACTGCGTGAGCAACCTGTTCTCCGCGCCTCACATAAACACAATACGAAAGAACTTGTGGCGTAGGCATGACAGCCAAAATATATTTCGATTTTATACACTATTCTATGGTGAGTGAATGCTGCGATTGATCCGGCGCTTGTTAAGCAAAGCCGTGTGCGGATCGTGTGTCCATCACCTATTCTGCGTGATGCAAAAACCCGATCGTTAAATAGTCTATGGGGTAGTGGAATATATTTTGCAGTCGGATACACTAACTACATCAACGGTGAGTGCTTACGAATAGATGAGCACTTTGAGCCGAGGGGCTTTACGGAAACGACAGATCTGCGCTGATCAGAAACGTTAGTAAGTAGCCCGATGTATGTGACGGACTGACTGAAGCATACATAAATATTGAGCCCAATTCGCAAGGGGCAGTCAGGCAATAGCTTAAACACCACTGCAGATTTATCTGGGTGGTGTTTTTGTTAGGATGCATCACGCGTCCACAAACTACCCAAGAGAATCCTTTAGGTTCGACGCCCGCAAAATGCCGGCGCGCTGAGCTATGAGCGTCGGAGCACTGCGAAATACAGTTCTCGTCGTGTTTTAAAACCGACTGATTCGTAGCTTCTAATTCCGGCGGGATTTTCTGAACGCACATGCAAGAACGGAATATTTCCGCCCTCAATAATACGCCTTGAAATTGCGTGTACTAAGGCGCGCGCGTATCCTTTGCCTTGATAATCCGGGTGAGTGCACACTGCGCTTACTTCGTCATATCCGGGGATTTTCATTCGCTGTCCGGCCATGGCGACAAGCTTGGAATCATGTTTGATGCCGAGAAAATTTCCAAACTCTATCGTTCGATCAAAGAAGGGTCCCGGTTGCGTCTGCATCACTAATGCTTTCATCTCGGGCACATCCGCTTTGGTGAGCGTTTCCATCTGATAATCTCTGCAATCTGCCAGTTTATAGCAAATCATTTGAGATACCAAAAATTTCGCGCTGCAATGCCATATAGAAGGAATTGAAAAATCTTCGACGGAGCACAAACCCACACTTTGAGTTTTTGAGGTTATTTTTGCAAGCGACACATAGGCCGCTTCAGATTCCTCTTTCAATCCAGCAAGTGTCGTAAATGAGGGCAAATAACGCCTTGCAATTTCATCGCCTTCCGCCAGGTCCGCATGCCTAGTGTTTAAGGCTACCCATATTGGATTGTCGAGTTGCTCCGTGCAAAGTTGCCAGAGAATATCAACAATGCTACGTCAAACGTTCTTTGCATTCAAACCGTTTTCCTGGACTGTCCGACATGCGTTCCTTTTCTTGTTGTTTCGAATTAGATAAATAACGCGGATGCTCTAGACGAATCGCAAATCTTCTTTTGAAATTTTTCACTGAGTTGTCGTTCGAATTCCCGGTTCTATCAAAAGTATATGACGTTTGCACTGTTCGGCGCGTTTTGGATGCGTGAAGTATCCGTGGCGCATATGCGTTCTTTCTATCAATTGCCCCGCCAATTGATCCAGTGTTTGTTAATCAAAATCGTGATCTGATCATGTCTCCGTTAGCTATTCTTCGCGATGCCAAGGATGCGATCGTTAAATAGTCTCTGGGGTAGTGGAATATATTTTGCAGTCGGATACACTAATTACATCAACGGTGAATGCTTACTAAACGATAAGCACTTTGAGCCGAGGGGCTTTGTGGAAACGACAGGTCGGCGCTGACCAGAAACACTAGCAAGTAGCCCGATGTATGTGAAGGACTGACTGAAGCATACGTAAATATTGAGCCCACATCGCAAGGGGCAGTCAGGCAATAGCTTAAACACCACTGCAGATTTATCTGAGTGGTGTTTTCGTTTCGAGCGCGTTTTGCGAATTTCGTTTTGCAAATTTCGTAGACTATCGGAATGCGCAAATTTCGTAGACTATCGGAATCCGCAAATTTCGTAGCTCATCGGAATCCGCAGATATATTTTTCTGAAAAGTCGTTCTGAATTTACTATTGATTTTTCTATTGAATTGAATTGTCTTGAGTGAGAAAATTCGACAAACAGCTTTTCAAGAGAATGCCGGCTTGCTCATGACTAGTCCGATTTCAGCCTTTTTTATCCCGAAGTCAAAATTTCGCCTGAGATCCGCTGGATCTGAAAGTGGAAACTCGTTAATCTTGCTAGAGAATCTGTTTAAAGGAAGGATTAACTATGTCCACCGAAATATCTGCGCGCAATCATAACTGGCTGACTCGCGCCCTGGCCATTGCTTCCGTGTTGCTTATGTCCGCGAATGCATTACCAGCACCGGCGCAGGAAATTCCTGATTTCATGAAAATCGTGGAAGTGAATGAGGGGCCCCCAGCAGCCAAAAGCAAAATAGCTTTCGATAATATCTATGCGCTTAACGAGGGCATGTTTCCAATCTACGAACATTCTCTAGCCATTTATAAAGAGCACTTTAGAGCCCGGCAGAATTTGATCTTGGCTCTGTTCAGCGCCAAGGGCGGACGATTTATTTTGTACAGAAAGGGACAACCGCCTCTTGAAGCACCACCGCCGCCAGAAATCTATCGCCTGGCAAAATCGATCGGTCACTGCGCGATGGGCACCTACACTTTGGTAGCTCCATATGTGACAAGTTCCAGCACTGACCTTTCTTGGAAAGGTGAGATGCAAGCCTATAGAACAAGGGTCGCTACCGCGATTGCAAGTTTGAACGATGTTGATATCAAACCGGAAGACCGGGCATTGCTTCTCGACACTGCCAAGCAAATTCTCGCTTTCATGGACAAATGTCTGGCCAACAATTCGTTCACTTTCACCGACGTAGAAACGTATGCTCGCAACATCAAGCCTGATTTAGCCAAGATGATTGCTGTTTCTTCGGCTGCACAAGTAGGGCATTGGTACGACGTTCTGACAGAATGGAAGGCATTGCTTGGCAAAGATTGGGATACCACTTATGGATTGTCAAACTCGATTTATGTCGCCCGCCAGAACAACATTCTCTTTTCGACCTTAGTCCAATTCATGGGCAAGGACGCGATCAATGATCGCTTGTTGTTGTTGGAAACAACTGACTTCACTGCTCCACCTGAGGACATGTTGACTGCGTTGATGCGCATTCTCTCCGACAGAGCGCTGGGTATGGTGTTCTACAAGAACTACCGCTTAATGGATTATGAGTTGCTCGGTGGTGGTGGCAGAGCGGCGATCACAGCTGAGTCGGCGAAGCGTGGGATGAAACTTGAGTTGCCGCCGCTCGTCCCATACAACAGCACTGCTTGGCCATGGAAAACGGATCCAAGCACGGGAAGTGGCCCCGCGCTGCTCGATGACATTCACTAATCAGCGCTGCAATCAACTGATTCGATTCGAACGAAGCGCGCCGGCTAAGGCCGTGGAATCTTTCCAAAGAGTGGCGCGCTCTCGTTCGGCTTTGCTGATTATCACTATCATTGTTTTGTCTACCAACTCTCTATGGTGTGAAATGGCTCTAGCACAAGCTTTTGAACCACTCGATCCGCAGGTGGATAAAAGCGTTGCCATTCCTTGTGGAGAGAAGTACGCAGGCACACCTCCTGCTTTGAAAATAAGTGATCCTGAAAAGTACATACAACCGTGGAGTGGATACCGACCGGTCGTTCCCGGGAATAGCGGTAACCCCGATTTGCCTGTCTTAACTGCCAATATCAAGCATGCCGACTATAAAGACATAGAACTTGAGGGAAATAAATGGAGCGTCTTAGCGTGTGATCTGGCATTGCAGAGTGTCAAAAGTGGTAACTCGCCTTTCGGATCAGTGATTCTGCAAATTGATGATGAAACTGGTGAGGTGATTAGATATTGGCAGGGTGTCAATCGTGCCAACGAATGGAAGGATCCCACAGCTCATGCTGAAATGCTCGTGCTTCGCGCCGCCTGCAGAGACTTAGGTGTGGGGTCGCTAAATGTCATTGAGCGTGAACAGTCGAAGTTGCCACAAGTTGGCAAGACCTCTCATTGCGAGGTTTACACAAGTCACGAGTCTTGCTCGATGTGTTACAACGCTTGTCGCCAAGCAAAACTCCCCAAGCTTTATTTTTCGTGCACCGTATATGATGGCAGCGTGCCAGGTTTGTTTTATCGCGCAGACTATGCCGAGATGGCAATCCCTTTGCGTGAGCGGGCGAAGTTCGGCATGCACACATATCAATGCTCGTCACCAAACTCGCTCGACGCACTCAATCTGTTCAAGCTGACCCAAGCTACCAAAGATAAGCCTTGACGGGGGCGTCAGTTGACAACTAGTTCTTTGACGATTTAATCCGTCTCCGTGATACGTCTACAGCCCATACTGTGTATCATTCCAAGGATGTGCTTTGGATATGGATCCGTTCGTGGAGTCCACGTCCGTCCAACGATTGTTAGTTAACGACCGCATTGGCAACATGAGTAGATTTGATAAGGACTAATCGTATGAAAGAATTGCGCGCACCTTCGCTGAAAAGCACCGTAGTAGATGATTCATATACCAGTGAGCTTGTATTCTGGCTTAACGGAGAGAAAGTCGTTATCGCACATCCTGACCCGACAATCGCCCTTGCTGACTATCTTCATTCGATTGGATTAACAGGCACCAAGGTCGGTTGTGGCCAAGGTGGATGCGGTGCTTGCACGGTAATGCTTTCGCATCGCGATATGAGTAGCGGTCAGCCGGTGCACCGCGCCGTCAATTCCTGTATTCGACCTCTGTGTGCAGTCGACGGTTACATGGTGACAACGACTGAAGGTATAGGCAATGTGCATGACGGGCTCGACCCGACTCAGTATTGCATTGCCAAAAATAACGGCACGCAGTGCGGCTTTTGCACTCCCGGTTTCGTGATGAACACGCATGCTTATCTTCAGCAAAACCCTGAAGCGACTGAGGCAGATCTTGAGAAAATCTACGGTGGCAATCTTTGTCGATGCACAGGTTACCGTCCGATCCTGACCGGCGTGAGGACGCTTGCTTGCGATTATGAAGAGAGCTGCGATAAATCACAAAAATGTTTGATCGATCCTTCGTTTGACGTCAAAGTTCGAGACGAACTCGCAAAAATTGATTTGGAGCAAACCCCTGCTTTCAATTTGCCGCCAAGACTGCTGCATTTTGCCGGAAGCGGACGCGAGTGGTTTCGACCAAACACTCTCGAAGAAGTAATGCGTATCAAGAAACAACTGACAGAGAGCAATGGTCGCGACAGTGTAAAACTTGTATTCGGCAACACGGCAACGGGTATTTATCCCGACGAAAAGCCAATTTACATAATCGACATTTCTCACATTCGTGAACTAACTACGATCACAAAGGGTGATTCCGGAGTGACAGTTGGTGCCACCACTCCGATTCAAACGATGCTAGAATTCGCGGAGAAGGTTGCTCAAGAAGTAGGCGACGAAAAGGGTCGCGGACTGGCTGCCTTGGCTTATCATGGTCAATTCATCGCTGGCTTACAAGTGAGATCAGCAGGCAGTGTCGCTGGAAATATTTTCATCACTAGAGATCATGCCCTGCGTGGTGGACCATTCCCGTCAGATTTGTTTACTGTCATGTCCGCACTTGGTACCACGATGACGATCGCCTCTCATGAGTATGATGGCGGAAGAAAGCAGTTCGATCTGATCGACATGCCTCCTACGGAAGCGCTGCCGAAAGACGCAATCATTCTCTGTTTCGACATTCCTTACACAAGTAAGAATGAATATGTGCAGACATATCGGATCGCGCGCAGACCACAAATGGCGCATCCGATCGTAAACGCGGGGTTCAGCGTGCGACTCGATAGTGCCGGCAAAATCGAAGCCGACAGTATGACCATGGTTTACGGTGGTCTGGCAACAATGATTCAGCGCGTCAGTCAAACCGAGCGCTTTCTTGAAGGTAAGACTTGGAGTGCTGAGACGCTAAAAGCGGCGCTGCCTGTGCTGAAAAAGGAAGTGCACGAGATAACTGTTGCGATGGATGAAGAAGGTATTACGACAGCGTACAGGACGCAATTAGCCGAAACATTCTTCTACAAGTTCTTCCTCCACGTTGTTAATGAACGCAATCCGAAAGAACTGAAGAAAGAATATGTATCTGCGGCGAACCACGACATTCGGGCGCTGTCTCAAGGCACCCAAGAGTTCATTGAGTATCCGGAGATGTTCCCATTGACGCAGCCGTACATCAAACGCGCCGCATTTGTTCAAACTTCAGGAGAGATTCGTTATACACAAGACGTCGCCTTGCCGGTTGGTGGCTTGCATGCGGCGATGGTAAAGAGTTCTCGCCCGCATGCAAAATTTAGCTTCACTAAAAACACAAGTGGATTGGAGTCCTTAATCGAATTGCTCAAGAAGCAATTTCCCGGGTTCAAAGATCTGGTCACTGCCGCTGATGTGCCACCTGGTGGCGCTAACATGATTGGCCTGGGTGATGATGATCCTGTCTTCAGCGACGGTCTTGTAACGTCGGTGGGAGCGCCCATTGCGATGGTGTTAGCAGAATCAATTCCCGTTGCTAAAGAAGCAGTTGAGTTCATTGAAAAAGAGTGCATCGCCTACGATGACATTTCGCCCGCGGTGATCACCCTGGCCGATGCCCTGAAATACAAAACCGAAATGCCTATGATCCTCAAGTCGAGTGATCCGGATGAAGATGTCAATCAACGCATGCCAACAATTGAGCGCAGCGGTAGCAATCAAGACTGGCTGCAGAACCCCTCCAAGGCGATGCCAGGAACCTCAGTCGCCCATGGCTCTGTTAAAACGCCGGCGACAGCGCACTTTTATTTGGAAACCAATATTGCTCTTGCGGTGCCTGGTTCGTACCATCAGATGACGGTTTATTCGTCGACGCAAAATCCTAATGGAACTCAAAGTCAGATTGCACGTGCGCTGGGCGTTCCAAACAACCAGATCACCGTTCTTCTTGAACAGATCGGGGGAGGCTTTGGTGCCAAGCAACATCGCGCTGACATTGTTGCTGCGCAAGCTGCTGTTGGAGCTCGCAAACACAATCGGGCAGTTCGGTTGCTATACGACCGGGCTACAGACATGCAAATGATCGGTAAACACCATCCGTATACGGGCGATTATTGGGTCGCGTTTAAAGACGACGGAAAAATCGAAGGCATGCGTCTCGACTTTAAGATGGACGCCGGAGATACTTATGACTGTTCCTTTGCTGTATTAGACCTTAGCCTTCTCATGGCAGATGGTTGCTATATGGTTGAAACACTTCAAGCAAACGGAACGTGCTATCGAACGAACAAGACTAGTAATACTGCATTTCGCACCTTTGGCGTGATGCAGATGTGGACCAT
>PLXC01000043.1 GCA_003151275.1 Candidatus Melainabacteria bacterium | reverse complement strand
AAAGCACCTGAACAAGTCACTCTTAACGATGCCACCAAAGCACTCGTGAAATTTAGAGTGGCAGTGAAAGAGCCATCGGTTAAGGGTCAGGAGAAGACCCAGTGGTACACCGTCGAAGCCTGGAATGGCACTAGTGAGAACACTTTGAAGTACATCACCAAGGGTCGTGAGGTCCAAGTGACAGGCAGACTTTCACTGGTCACCTACACGGCTAAAGATGGCTCCACTCAGACTGATCCTGTGATCAAGATGTCCAACTTCCACCTCTGTGGGAAGAAACCAGAGGCATCAAGCACTGATAGCCAGTAAGTTTCAATCAACCGATTCTACGGGAAGAGGCAGGCAACTGCTTCTTTTCCGTTGTGCGGAGATGTGCCTTCAATTCATGGCCCAGGGCTCTGTTCAGCCAAGGCTTTAACCCAGCTATTAAACCGTGCGCACAAGCTGGTTAGCAAACAGCGAACCAGGTGGAACTTGGGGTCATCCCCGTGAGTGGAATGCGAGCTCATTGTGCGGATCAACGCCAATAATTTTACATATGGAAAAGGTGCATAAATGCGAGGCGTAAAATCAATATTACGGCGAAAGAAACACCAAATATCAGTCCTATTCCAATCCAAACTCCCTGTGCTTGAAGATACCAAATCACACCTTTAGTGAGCATGCCAGCAAGACTTGGGGTGGAGCATGAACACAGTTTAGTTGGATAGGTCTTTTTGCGTCCGCAATCTTCACAAACACCGTCTGTCATATCAATTGTCCGCTATAGAGTTGATCAACTTTAACTACTTACCACATTTTGCGCCGTAGTTCTTTCGCTGTATCTCCAGTGATTATGTGCTTGCTCTGACAGAAAATGGACGAAGTAATCCAGTGCGGCGGAGTCGCACGAATACCTTGCCATCGGAGTATGTGCCTTCAAGTCATGGTCCAGGGCTTTGTTCAGCCAAGGCTTTAACCCAGCTATTGACTGTGCGCACAAGTTGGTTAGCAAACAGCGACCCAGGCGGAACTTCATAGAGCATGTGCTCATATGTTATGGTGGTGCCGCTTTCGGTGGCTTGAAACCAGAATGTGCAAGTTAGTTCGCGCGCTGCATTAGGATACGCAGGAATGTCTTCGGTCCATGTGCAAACAGCGGTGATATCAGAGTTTGACGTATCTGCATTGACACCAAAACGAAATTGACCGATCGGATGTTGCAAGATTTTCCAGACCTGTTCATATATTTGCGGATAAGCTTTACTACTATAGAAAGTGCCTTTCCTGGCTTCCAGGGCTCGTTTCTCGCGGGCGCTATTCTCCGCATCTTTTTGAATATTTCCAATTAATTCAACGCTGCCTTTCGCGATCGCTTTGGTTATATCCCAGGCTTTCTTTCCTACCTGAGCTGCCTTTTCAGCGAAATCTTTGGCTGCCAAATCTTTCGCTGCTTTGTTTCGCAAGTCTTGAACAAATGGATCAAGGGGGATACCTGGCGGGCTAACTATTGTCCAATCACCGCCCTTTTCAATAGCGCCCTCAGTAGTGAGCGTAAATGATGCAAACTCATGCCCAGGCACGTCGCCGTGCTTTTCTAGCTGCTCTCGTACACCATCCGGTAATTTTATGGTTTGACGATATTCGATGGATCCGTATGTTCCTCGAAATTGTAATTGCCGCCAAGTCTCAGTATTAGCTGATTCATCGTGTGAGTACAGGTAAAATGTTTGCGGTGTCAGCGCCGATTTACTTCTCTCCAAAGCTTCGTGCAGATTGCCATCAATGCCGTGCATAGCTGGCTTAAAAGAGCTGAAGACCATGCGTGGTGTGCTTGCAGTACCAGTTAAGTCAATCGTCAAATCAAGCCGCTTCGGATCAGTGTGATGCAGGATCAAAGCTTGAAGCGGTGCGCAAAATTTCTGTTCGATACAAACAAACCACGAGAACATACCTTCCTCAAAAGTCTCACCATCTTTTACGTATTGGGCTGCCGCCTTCTCTTCTGCCATCAACATCACCTGGTCCAACAAAGTGTCAGACCATTTTAGATGCTCAATAGCTACTTGATGCAAACCAGCCTGCCAGAAGCGTTTATAAAAACTGCCCCCCGCACGTATCTGCCGCTCTGCCTGAATATCATCAAACCAGGGACCCGACGTCAAAGAGGGCGTAGCGGTAAATGGAGGGGACCCAGCGAAGCTGGGGAGGGAGCCGTTTAAGGAGCGAAGACCCTTTGACGTTGGGAGTTTGATGATAGGCTGGTCCGCCAGGCAGAACAGTAAGGGGGGCTTCACTTTAGCCACGGTTAGCGCTGGAGGAGACAAAGCTGGTTTAAGAAGTAAAATTGATAGTTGCTTCTTTTCAGGGTCCAGGGTACCGGACGGGGCGCCTTTAAGATCTAGAACAGAGTTCTGATCGCCTGCGGCCCTTGGCAACAATTCCAAATTCGACCATAAATCCACATGCTTCTTGATCGTGTGATAGCTGCACCCAGTCAGCTTCATGAGCTTCCTGATTGTAATTCTGCGGTGTTGATCGTTCAGTAATCCGACCGCTTCGCGGATTTTTTGTCGAGCCTGCGCTTCACGTCCAAGGTTTCCTTTCTGAAGGTCTTCGACTGACCATGTTCGACCTGTGGTTTTAGACAGGGTTATAAGCCTCTCTATCAAACGTTCTGTTAAAGAGTAGGGCGATCGTACCTGTAAGGCGTCCGAGGGCCGCCGCCACTTCACAGCACGGCTTATTTGCGCTTCTACTTTTTGCCAGTTGCCGCGATTGATGTGATTACAAAATCCGTTATGTTTTGCCTGTAACCAAGCTAGAATCAGCCTAGAGCGGGCATTGTTATTACCGTCACCTGGAAGTGCCGGCACGCCCGCGGAACTGTCACCATGCCACAAATAATGCTCGACACAAAGGATAGCGCGGTGTCGTTGCCCCTTTTCTTTAAGTCCATCAAACCAGAACTGACGCCCATCTTCATAGTTTTGTTTGATCAGCTGGTAGGCAAATAATTCCTCAAAACCTTCGACTGCTATGCGAGCTTGCTTCGCCTGGGCGTTATCGGATGAGATGGACCGGAAAGCTGCAAGCTGAGTTTCAATCAGCCTTTTGGCTACAGTCCAATTGTTAGAGGTTGAAATTCTATCGTTTAAGAATCGATTGAGAGCCTGCGTGGTGGTCAATTCATCGCGGCGTATGATTACATTAGTGCTGTTATCGAGCCACGCGAATCCTTTCTGCAAGGGTAATCGAAGCCCATTACCACTTGGAAAAATTTCAAGTATTCCATTTTTGATGATGTATTTATTTGCAGATAGCCATGTTCTAAGCCCCTCTTGCACTTCTTTGGAATCAACTTCGTTGTCAAAAAAAATATAGCCATGCCATCCGCCACTTAAGCTACTGCAGTAAAGCGAAAGCGTAAGACCAACCTCAGCAAGGGTTCTCTGGAGTCGCTCGATCGAATCGCTGTTGTGATAAATACTGCCAGCATCAATATCAAGGACAGCGAACCGAGTTTGTTTACCCCAACGACATCCCCAGATGACTTCGTCGTTCCCGGTTATGGCGCTTAAGATTTTTTCGTTGCTGAGCGGCCAATGTTTGCTAAGCGTTGTCCAGGATGAACAGCCAGGCGGCTTCAATATGCTCTGATGGCGGTTCGGATATAGCGACAAGAAAATTTCTTGCGCGCATTGATTAATTTCGCCACTAGTCGTGGCTTTTTGTAATGCTGTAGCCCCGGACACTGTCTGCCTTATGCGCATTTTTCAAAAGCGCTTGACGGTGGCCGAATCTAACTGTATTCTTTTTGCATCTGGGGGAAAACCTCGCAAGTAAAACCCCATCTACAATCAGAACCGAAGATTCGGTCTAATAATCTCTAAAAGCATCGTCCACTGGAACGGTGTTTTTTGTTTAGTGGTTTGTTTCCTTTGCCCCGAATATGGTGGCAACCATAATTACTCAGTTTCAAATGTTACGCCGGATCGAATTTACGATCAACTGCTCCATCAATCCCCGCAAGGCATACAGGCTCTATATCTCGTCCATATAGACGCCTTTACAGGTGGTGCTACGTAGTTTCATAATGCTCTCTGAATAAGGCATAAGGTGAAACAAATGGGTCAGCAAAATATTCAACAAACGTTTGACAACGCAACAGTTGAAGGCTTCGATGGAATTTATCAGCCAGATCCAGAGCAGGCCCAGACCAGTCCAGACCAGGTCCAGGGCGATCCTATCCTTGAGACCCAGACCACCCAGGATCATGATCCAAGGCACGGCGTTTCTTTAGAAGACGCTGCAAAAGTTCTCGGACTACATATGGACACGGTTCGTAAGCGTCTTCAAAAGGGCAGGCTGAAAGGCTTCAAGGTAGCTGACAAATATGGTGACAAATGGTTTGTTCACCAAGACGAATTGGTGAAGTCCAACTCTGTTCAACCCAATCTATCGGATCAGGCCCAGACCGCGCCGGATCTAATCCAACCCTATCCAATGGATCAGACCCAAGCCGATCCAATGGTTGAAATTGAGATAGGTCCAGACCAGGTCCAGGGCGATCGTACCTTTGTTGTGCCTG
The DNA here is from genome assembly GCA_003151275.1 of Candidatus Melainabacteria bacterium. The sequence continues at coordinate 16,248 of PLXC01000043.1, read as the reverse complement.
ATCCAACCCTCGAAAGATTGGTCAATGCCCTCGAAAAGAAAGATTCCGTAATTGAGAATCAAGCTTACCAACTCAAGGCAGCAGGCGACGTGATCATGTATCTCCGAAGCATCGTTGACGAAAAGGATTCTCAGCTCAAGCTACTGACTGACAGTCAGCATCAGCGTGGTCCGTTGGCTCGCTTCTGGGCTTGGTTCACCAAATCCGGTGCGGTTAAATGATAGTTTAATGAAGATCTCAGATAAGGAGTGTTGTTTATGTCCACTGGCAAATGCCCTAGTTCAAATTGTGGAAAGGTAGTTGGAACGCTGCTTTTGGAAGAAATTGAAATTTTGGACCCAATTACGCAAAAAAGATTTCGAGGAATCAATCTGCTCTGTCAGAGTTGCAGAACAATTATTTCTTCAATGGTTAATCCATGGATGTTGAAAGAAGAAATTGTTGCAGGAATCGCTGACCAACGTTAGGCAAAAGGCACCATAACCTGACAAATACCAAGGACATCACTGATAAGTAGCGTTTCGACTAGGTTTTGTGCACAAAGGTGAGCTTGAATGATTTGCTGGATTTTAGTTGCTGGCGGGATTGTAATTACTGCCTGGCTTAAAGCAGATTCCGATCCGGCACGGACAATGGACTTCAACTTCAGTCAACGAACAACCAGGTTAAAGCCGTTGTTGGTTATCTTAGCGCCGCTTCTCTGGCTTGGCGGACTAATAATGTCAGTGAAATCATTACCAATACTCTTAGTCAGTGTGTTTTTAAGCATTTTGGGTTTTGTTGTCTACATACCGTGGACAGTTGAGTCAAGGCGACTATCGGATCGTTTTTATCAAATCCCACGAATGTATGCACTTTTGGCGCATCTGCTTGTTGGGCGCGATACAGCAGGAACAGTAGAGCCGGACGTTTTAGAAGAAATGCTGCTAAGCCAGCGAAAAAACCTACATTTGAAGAAGTCTGAAATTTACGATTTTGTTGAAGCGTCGAAAGGATCGTTAACAGAGCTAACACCTATTTGCGAGTTGGCTTTCAAACATGGTGCACGAGTGAAAACAGGCTCCGACAACATGTTCTATTTTGTGGAAGGAAAGACCCGGGCGCTATACGACAGAGAATAATGCAGCTCTTACTAGATTGTTGATTTTTCCCGGATTTCTGCGATAAAAAGTGTTCTAATTCAGAGCCGATATTTTGCTTTCGATGGACTTAGCTTGTTCGATTTTTCCTTCAGCGGTCAAAAGCTCAGAGTAGTGTGTATAGCACTCCTTTAGATGCTGTCGGTTTTCCGGTGATTTTTCGAAAATGGTTATTGCTCTTTGTAAGGAATTTTCAGCATCGCTTAACTGACCTGTTGCAGCATAGGCGTATCCGAGATTACTTAACACTACAGCTGTAGATGGATGGTTTGGCCCGTATACTTTTTCTCGCAATGTCAGAGAGCGTGCATACAGCTCTAAAGCAGATTGGTACTTCTTCTGAGTAAAATATGCGTATCCCAGGTCATTAGTTGCCACCGCTAAATCTTCAAGAGGTGGATCTTTGGCGTTGTCTGCAATAACAAGAGCCTCTTTCAACAGCTTGCAACCTTCGTCGAGACGTCCGGTTTGTACGCATAGGACGCCCAAGTTGAGTTTGACTTTAGCGACGTCCGGATGATTCGGACCTAGCAGTTTTTCCATTGAAGCAAGTGAGTCTAAAAGCATTTGTTCAGAATTTGCACTTTTTCCGACCTTCGCAGATAGCAAAGCAAGATTGTTCGCGGACAGCAAGGAACCGTGATTATTGATACCAGTTCGTTCACAGATTTTTAGTGCTCGTTGATAGAAAGCCAATGCATCGTCTAAGTGGCCTTCTTCCTCTTTGATACGACCCAGATTATTCAGTTCGGATGCGAGAAGAGGATGATTTGGACCATACCGTTTTTCGTCTAGAGCTAAGGACTTTAGAGCCATAGATTCAGACTTTTGAAATTCTCGCTCGTGTTCATAGATCGCTGACATTTGATTGTATGTTGCGGAAGAAGCATCCACATCGAGTGAAGACTTAGACTCGACCAGGTTCAAGGCCCGTTGTCCAGAAACCTTGGCCTCGGCATATCGACCTTCTTTTAGACTCACTACTGTCAAACAATTCAACGCCTGCAATGCGATAGTGTCAGAATTATTTGACTTCTCAGCGATTGACAAGGCTGTTTTGTATACCTGCTCTGCATCTTTGTACTTTCCTTCGCCGAGATACGCATTACCAAGACTATTAAGTGCTGATGCAACCATGATGCTGTTTTGACCAGTCAATGTTTTTAGTAGAGCGAGAGCTTCCTGAAATAGTGGCTCCGCTTTACTGTATTTGCTTTGCGCACAATAGAAATTGCCTAAATTATTCAAACTAAGTGCCAACCAAACGGAATTAGGAGCAGACTTTTTCGCTTCGGATAACGCCAGCGTGAAGTTCTTTTCTGCAGCTATGAAATCTCCCTGTTGAAAGGCGCCCTTAGCTTGGTTATTTAAAGTCGTCCAACTAGTTGGTTGTGCAATTGCTGGAATCCCACAGGCACCCAATGTGATCAAAGAAAGCCCTACGACTTTTGAAATCATGGTGTGCATCTGTTTACCCCTGGTGCGTTGATGGGTTATGGGGATACCGAAAGCGATAGATTACCTCATCCACTGCCCGTTAATGTAATTTGTATTCTGAATAATGCCAGGTCTGATAATAGAATATTATGTATTATTCGGGCCGTCAGAGGCTGCAAAAGACTACTGGGCGATTCTTTTGAGACTTGCTCCCTTAACCCTAATCGCAATCCGCTACACTTAGCGAAATAAATTGCCGAGGTGTTTATGCCAGTAATACTGACTTTCGACTTGAACAACGAACATATCGCGCCTAATGATCATGCTTATTTGAAAAGTGCCTTTCATCGATTGGGTTGGCAGAGCATTGGTTCGACTGCCTATCGCTATCCGCGACTCGGGACGTTGGGCCAACCTGTCGAAGATTGGCTCAATCATGTAATTCCAGCTCTTATGCTATTTCGAGCTTACTGCGCAGCCAAACCACTTGCAGTAGATGACTTTTCTCTTGAAGTGCACTCCGCCAGTAGTGGCTATGTGCCCGTCCTTCCTGCCCGACCCGAGCAAGGTATTGAGGCTCGACCAGAGTACGGACATAAAGCTCAGTCAGGCAACGCGATCCCTCTTTATCCATCACCGAATCCGCATCACCAGTACGGTGAAGCTAACCTCCGAAACTGGATCGATAACATTCGTTGGAATCCAGTACCGGAGCGTGACTAACACATCGCCAAAATAACCACGTCCGATAATGGACTATTATGTTTCGTTCCACTCTGCGCAAACCCGAAAAGCATGACCACGCCAAGCTTTTAAGATTTACCCAGAGAGCGCTTTCTCTCCGCACTTTCTCAATAAGCATTTTTGGGGTAGTACTACAGACGGTGATTTCGCCAATTCCAAAACTTATCAGACGTCTTTTCCAAACTCGTAAAAGACTTTTTAATCTATCCTGTAGGGTGGTGGGTGGGTAACCTCAGCGCCTGGGCAAGGCGCGCACCCTCGGTTCTCTACTTCCTTCTTTGCCTCGTTCAGAATCGGGTAATAGCACCTCGGACGTTTTTGCACATTGCCCCTGGTGACAGCTTCGCTATCCCCGCGCCAGTGATCTGGCTGCGTTTAAGTTTTTGCGGGTTTTGTCCGCTTTCGGCTACGCCCAAGAAGCTTGCAGGACAGCCGTCTTCACGCCTTGAGGCAACTGAGACGACAGACCAAGCTGTTTTATAAAGAATTGAGCAAAAATCGAAGCCGAACATGTTTACCCTGTCTGCGATTTCAGCTTTTTGCCTCTTATCGTAGCTTCCCTACACAAGGTTCGAAGAGGGACAATAGCATCATGAGACGAAAATATCGCACAACAAAAAAAATCAGAAAAAGCAGCGGCATCTACCTGGTAGAAACGCTTGTGGCTCTATTGCTTGGAGCACTGCTTGCGTTTGTCTTATTGCAGACGTTAACGCAAACTATGCGGGTAACATCAAGCAACGGCAATCAACAAGCCGCCACCCTGATAGCGCAAACGGTCTTGGATTCAATTAAAGCCGTGAACTTCAGTCAATTACAGGTTGGAACCTATCCATTATTAGTAAACAGCACGAATGCCGGAGAGGTAGCTCCAGCTGGACACCCTTTGCCAGTGGGTTTAAATATTGGCTCCCTCATCTGGACGTCTAAATCAACTGGCAATAAATTTCCTGGCTCGGTTGTGCTAGACATTGAAAATGCTACAGATCCGAATTCATTAAACGCAGTTGTAACCGTCACATGGGGAGATAGCCAGAACCAAGTCACGAAAACTGTGGAAACAATGACGACATTGCATCAACGGGGAGCAAATTTTTGGTAGTAACTCGCTCACAGTCAGGTCTGACAATAACCGAGCTTGTCGTATCCGCCATACTCATTGGTTATACTCTGGCCGTAATTGGTGAATTAGTATCGCTGAACACGTATGCATCCACGAAGCTGACAAACAAAGTTGACGGTCAAGTCGGCTGTTCTCGGGCTATTCGCCGCATCGGCGAGGATGTACGAATGGGACGGATGATAGGAAATATTTATTCGATCTCGAACCACGGAACTTTCCCAGATATAAGTAATCCAAACGATCCTTCGAACTTGGCACCTATTGGTGGTTGGCCATCTAGTCCATGGCCCGCACAGCCGTATCAGCTGGGACCGCAAACTCTCATCATCCAACAGCCCGCAGTTTTTCAGGATCCAATTAATTCGCAGAACCCTTTGAACGGTTTTCCCCTCAGATTGTCAAAAGACAGCATCGCGTCAGGTGTACCATCTTATCCAATGGAATATGTGGATACAGTCGTCTATCAGATCGTTCCAGATAGTAGCAATCTAGGACAGTTCATTTTGCAAGTCGCGCGATTCTCCGGGAGTCCAACGATTGCTGGATCGACGCTGCGACCGCCCTTGAATGCACCACAAACAGTTCTCACTGGCATTGTGGGTCCTATGGATCCATCAAACACTAACGCTCCAGCAGTATTCCAATACCTCAATAGTTCGACTGGATCCACGGTTATAACCAGTCCCACCACAGCCCAGGCTGTGGGTGTTTCAGTAAATATTGAAGCGCGAGTACCCTCAACTACAACAGGAGCGAATCTAGAAATTACCGCAGGCCACATCGAATTTTATTTGAGAACAAGCCGTAATCTTAGGTTGACCAATGAATATTAGAAAAGATAACGGTGCAGCACTAATAAGCGTTCTTGTGATTGGAATGTTTTCAATAATTTTTTTACTTGCACTGGCTGCGATTGTGACGTCGGCTGTAAGAAGCACCTCAGCCAACAAATGGGTAGAGGCATTACGCAACGCAGCCGAGATAGGAGCTGATTATTCCATCAATCAGTTCAATTCAACTTATCCTTGCTCTCTTGATCCGGCTCCAAATGCTCCGCCAAAAACAACTGATCTGCCACTATCTGAATTGCAGGCAACCGGAATCAATGGAGGAACTCCAACTCCAGGAATTCCGAATGTGACAGTCAAAATAAAAGTCACTCAGATTCAGGCTGCTTCTAATTGGTCATACTTACAAGCAAATTCTTCCATCTATTCACCAACTCTCGACCCGAATAGAAGTACTACTAGCCCTTGGGCAAAACCTCAAACAATTTTTTCAGGCACGTCTACTGGCGGATTTAGGGTCGTTGAGAGTACTGCGACTAATGGTGTTTACTCAAGGACAATACGCGTTATCTTAAAAGCCCGATTCGATCCGCAGCCCAACGGGTTAGGTCTCCCGGTTATTGGCTCGACAACAACGCAAAGTTATTTCAATCTGCCGTTATTTTCCAATGGCGCTTTAACTATTGCTCCTCAGGGTGGCCCTCTCAGTGTGCAGGGCATAAATTCCCAGAATGCCTTAGAACCGTCGATTTATACGGTCAATCCGGGTAAACCTTCTCAATACACCGCCTACAACCTAAATGTCACGTCTAATACTTTGTCAAGCATCTCCACTGGCGCAACGATATTAGGCGACCTAAACGTTCTAAGTAATGCTTCTGGATCGAACCCGGTAGCTTTTCTGCCAGGTGGCAATGTTGGGGGCCGATTACTCACGAACGGTGTCCAAGACTCGACTGTTAATGCGCCACCTGGAAACAACCCCGGGGGCAATGTTCTTGCCAACGCTGATATTGTAAACGGCAGCACCAGCCGTTCGGGTTTGAATAATACGAATCCGGCGGCAAACATAAGTGCACAACAAAATTCAGTGGCACCCACGCCGGAATCGACATCCAGTATGCTTTCATTACCTTCATTATCCAATTTGTCTGGATCGTCGACTCCCATAAAACCTGGCGATTGGTCGACTGCGGGACTTGACACAACCGGTGTATTGAGTAGTAGTCCAGTCGTGATAAAGAATGCGAGCGCGCCCGTTAAGATCTTTGTCGAAGATCCTGGAACCGGGCAGGCTGTATATATCGATACCAGCAAGCTATCAATCCAAAGTAGTGATGCTAGAAACCTGCAAATTTATTACGAAGGAACCAAAGGCGTAACTCTAAACGTTGGCTCAAACTTCAATGGACTTATTTATGCACCAAATGCGCCCGTCTCTATCAAAGGCAATGGCACATTCAATGGTGCCATGATTGGTGGCTCAATTAATGCCACTATGACGGGTATTATGAACCTTTATACCGACTTAGCGATCAACTCCAAAACCCCTCCATCGGCTGGTCCCGGTTCCAATTGGTCCCCCACTGATATACAGTCAGCGTTTAACGCGAACCAAACGTCCGGACTGCAATATCAGTTAGGACCGAATGGTCCGGTCATTCAGGGTTGGCAACCAGTAACCTGGCAAGAATTCAACCCAGGCAGTACAAATTAGCGAAGATCTTCATCGCTTCAGCACTTATGATATGTAGGGCTCGTCATCAATAGTGGTGGCATCTTCTGTTTGCACTTTGCCTGTGACAGCTTCGCTATCTCCGTGCCTATTAGCTATGGAATGTAAAACTCGTCTTGGTCTTCTAAGATTTTGACGGGCTCCACAACTTGCTCCACTTCATCCACAGCGGCTGGCTGAGCGTTCTCGGTTGTTTCATCTGATTCTTCATCCAACTCAACGGACACAGTTGCCGTTCTCTGATGCTCGGGTTCTGCGGCTACTACTGGCTCTTCGGGGCGGTCTAAGGATCTCTTGCGCCCGCCAACATAGTCTTCCAGTATTGGATGTGCAGCTCTAGCAGGCGGCTCAAAACCAGGTGGCACCCCGAATGTTTCATAAGTGAATCGCTCACATAATAGCGGCGGCGTCGTCGGTGTCATTATCAAAACTTCGTTTGGTTTCAGCTCCATAAGCTCAGAGGCAGTCAACAAGGGTCTTCCAAGCTGTCGAGTTTGCATATGCCCCGTGTCGGTCAATTGCTCATCTGTGATCGTCTGATGCCCCAATCCATCGCTGATCTCTTTCGCCGTGTGCAATTGCCGAGGTCTAAAGAAAATTCTTGTGCCGAGTTGAGACACAATAATGCTCGCCTTGTCTCGCTTGTAAATACTCTCAAGCTGCTTGTAGTCTTGGATTCCGAGTACACAAGACAGCTCACGCCTTCTGATTATAGAAAGCGCTTCGTCAATTCCAGGTATGAAACCGAAGTTAGTGAACTCGTCGAGAATCAGACTGAGAGGGTGATCGAACTGAGTATCAAGTGACAAGTCAATGAGGTAGTTAAACACCAAAGAGGCGATCGGCTTCAGGTGACTTTTGCGACTAGGCACAGACAAATAGAAGGTGAAAAGCTCGTGCTTAAGCTCGTCTACATCTAAGTCTGTGGTTTGAGTCAACCTGACGATGGATTCACTTGTCCACGGGTTCAACCGTTGCAGCAATCCTGAAAATGCGCCATGCCTGAAGTTCTCGGAAGAGTGCTTACAAAATGCCGTAAACTCCTGAGCCGCATATGATGATGGGCTGTTCATCAGTTCACGTTCGAGGTTTTTTTCTGAGTCTGCCAACATGCGCCGGATGGCACCAAAGTGACTCAATTCAGGATCAGTCTCGACCACGTGCATGATGAACACGGTCAGTAATTGGCGCTCCGTTTTGTCCCAGATAGGGTCTCCTCGCTGCGCATCTGAGGGCGTTGTGTTAATGATGAATAGATTAGCCAGTCCGTCAGCTACGGCGACACGCTCATGAGCAGGCGCTCTTAGTACACTATCAATGGGATTTATTCTTGTTGAAGTCATGTCAGATGGATTGAATAAGTAAATTCGGTGCCCATGAAAAGCTCGCCAGCCAGCCGTTTTCACATAAAGTTCAGCAGGCTCTAAACCGGCAGTCGCCTCAGTAACGATTGCGCTTGTTTCAATCCGCCCAATTAAGTTAGGGATGAAAAACCCGCTGCTCTTGCCTGCCCCCGTCGGTCCACAAACCAGGGCGTGCCAACTCGTTTGAGCACGTGGTACAGAAATGACTTCCTTTTGATCGACGCCCCAGGGCGCTAATAATAATCTGCGAGCATCCATGTTTTCAGCTATGTAGCCGCCTTTTCGCAGATCGTCTTCGGTCGCAAATCTCGCCGAGCCATAAAGCGTGGATTTTTCAGGCGGCTCTTTTTCTATCTTTGAGTCTTCTAGAATTCCCTCAACAAGGAGGTTTAGACGCTTCTGACAAAATTGCTGGGCCCAAGAGTTTTGTCGATCGCTAACTGACAAGTTTATTTCAATACCTTCAACACTCTGGCTCGAAGCGGTTTTCCAACTGATTGTAATTTCATAGTTCAACTGCCAGCGGTTCCGACCGGGGTAAGTCTCTATGTCGCTAGCCGTTATTTGCCGGTACTGCGCGTTGATGTTTTGAATTCGACAGCCTTGCCGCTTCAGTGTATTGGTGGCAAGAACAGGAAAGTCCTGACTTGTAACTGCTAGAAATATGCCACTGGTCTTAGCTTCAGGCATTATTGCCACCCTATTTCAAACAGATGTTCAGAGTCGTCGTCGCGCTCGTCGGTCGATACCGAATCGTCCTGGTCGGGAACGCCGAAGAGTTCAACCATATCAAAACTTTGTTCTGCAATATCGTGCTGCTCTGCGTCAAAGCCAAGGAAAATATCGAGGTCATTTGTGTGCTCTAAGCCTGGCTCTTGGATGGACAGTAGTGGATTTGAGCGCTCATCGAGAGTGCGCTCACCTTCATCGAATCCCAATAACTTATCCAATTCAGGCTGCTTCTGTATTGCAGGTGCAAGTTCAACTTCGATCTCTTTTTCTTTCAAGGGCGGCGGGCCGTAACAATCGTCTCCAAAGTTTTCTTTGGCTGTTAGCCAGGAGCCTAGCATCTGATACTTTTCGTACTCAATTCGATTGGCAGAACTTTCGTTTAAAAAAGTGTCCAGAGCTAGCAAATCCCCTCGACTATCGTATTTGGTGTACGTTCTTCCATTGCTTGCTTCTATGCGCTCTGCCTTTGGAATTTGCTCTAAATCGATGTCACCTTTGTTAGCCGGGGAGCCTTCCAAGACCCACTTGAGTTGTGCGTCCTGACGTTCAAAGTCTTTTGAGACATTATCGAGAATCTGCCATGGATCGGTCGCCTTGGTTTTCTCGCCTATTTGGTTTTGTATTTCCTGTCGCTGCTGCTCGAGTTCCTCAAGTTTTTTGTCTGCTTCTTCTTTCTTGTCAGGGTTGTTTTCTCCAAACTCTCTCCAGAATTCAGCCTGTTCTTTGTTCTGCATGATCTGACTTAGATCTGCCTGTTTGCCGATGGCATGATAACTGGTCGGCCTAAGTGCGCCCCTTTCCATTCCTTCGCGTTCCTGGATAAAGACTTTCCAGTCGTTATTGAATTTCTCCCACTCCCTCACGTCGCCTTCTGGACTACGGCTCTTGTCGCCTTTCTTCGGATCGCCTTTGTACAAGCGCTCATAGAAAAGTTCTCCACGCTCCGCCTCAAACATGATATTCAGTCCACGATCGCGGCAAAACCGCTCCATGTCTTTGTCTAGGACATGCTCGATATTGTGCTCACGTTCAAGATATCGTTCGCCAAATGCCCTCATTCTCATGTGATCGAGTGGTTCTAGTCGCACCCGGTGGCCGTCTTCGTCGCGCCCAAGCAATACAACGTGCGCATGATGATGGTCGGTATTTTCATGAGTTACGAATGCATAGCGCAGCTCCTGACCCTTTGCGCGTCCCAATTCGGCCATCACTTCTCGGGTGCAATCGACCAAGCTAATGTCATTCCGGCCCGGAGAAACCATGATTCTGTGAACCTTATCGCCCTTGAAAAGCTCTTCGTTAATAGTGTTTTTCAGCTCACGACCGGTCAGGTCATCAAGTTTACTTGTGTGAAAAGGGCGTGCGCCTTTGTCTCGATCATCGTCTTTGCGATATTGGATGTAATTGATATGCGCTGACACCTTGGGAGAAGTTGCACTGGTGTAGCTATGTTTGATTACAAAAGGCATGCTTTATTTTGCCTGCTCATCGACTCCAGTATTTAGAAACTGCTTCATATCGCGAGCCACTCCCTCCAGCTTCTTATTGAAGTGCCGGACTGAAGTTCGATAGCAATTGTCCATAAGTTCTCGACGTTCTTTTTCAGGGACACGGCTAGACATAAGCGCTACCAAGGTTCCAACGTCTAAGCCGACTCGGACCATGAGACTTGCATACCGCTCCTCCATTAGTCGCAGCCGCTTCTCAATTTTCGTTTCTCTGACATCGACTTGTCCGCGCTCTAGCTCGTCCAAATATCTCAGGATAGCTTCGCGGGCAAATTCGGTTTTTGATCTGCCGGACTGGGTGCAAGCCATCTCGAAGCGTATGAAATCGGGCGCTTGCAGCTTGGTTTCGATCGTTGGTGTTCGCTTTGTTTTCGGCACTATGTACGGCTCCAAAATAGGGATATACGGACAATAGAGAGCTTATTTCCAACAACAGTCATATATTCCGAGCTAGGAACGGCGTTAAAAGTGGAATATATGACTATCTTTGACAAGCGACCGCTTGCTTTATCCTGCATTACTCGCTTCGAGTCGCAATATCTATAATACCGTCTCAATCAACGGCGTCAATTGCGGCTGCCTCCCGGCGGGTGTTTGAACTGGCTACGGAATCTCGGCACTCATACAATCATTGCCAACCTAAGCTGCTTGGGTTATAGTATTCCTAAGCCGCTTGGGTTTTCGCTTTTGGAGGACAAAACAATGCCTGAAGATATTCGACACCAATTGTGGTTGCTCTATTCACAGCTCAAAGATGCCGAAAGTGATCCAGAGCGACGGCTCGAACTTTTGCAGCAATCGCGGGAAGAGTTGGGCGTAATCATAAATCAAATGAATCGCCAGGCTGAGCCTGCGTTATATGCAATTATGTCTGGCGTCGGAGCTAAGGGCGGTGTCGTCAAAACGGAAGCGAAAGCAGCCGCAGCTAGACTAAACGGAGCCAAAGGCGGTAGACCATCAAATACTTACTTTTGCTACGAGTGTGCACCACTAAGCACCGATCCCGACAATGATCGTCTCATCGATTGCAGCGGCAGCCCTTACGCTCGAAAAAAAGTTTGCAACGAGTGCGGCGGTTCAGTTTCTTATCGTCTTGAATGATTGCATATCAAAAACTGGCTATAGCATTAGCTTGAGCGCCATGTCACCAGAACGGAGCATGTTGAACTCGAAGCTGTTTAATAGATTCAAGTGAGCACAGAGTGCGTATTTCTTTGTAGTTTTCTTCTTGTAAAAAATGTTCAATTTCAGTTCTAAGTTCTTCTAGGCTCTCGGAACTGTTGGACTGAGCGTGTCTTTGATTAGGAAGTTCTAGTTTGCCTTTGGTTGTCTTTGCCTTAACTGGGTTCAGACAAGTGAATACAGCGATTGCAATGACGGCCGTACAAAACTGTGCAACAAGACTCGTAGGTGTTTTCATTTTCGGACCTTCTTAGAGCCATAGGCTCCGAACCAAAAAAGGCGTCTGCCATAATAAAACAGTACAGCGAAGGGCGAAAACCCAATATGAACACGACTAAAACTTGTCCAAAATGTGCTGAAGACATTAAAGTGGCGGCGAAGGTCTGTCCCCACTGTCGATCGTCTGTCGATGGCAGCATGTCTAGCAATGCATTTTTTCTGATTATTCTAGGAGCTGTTGCTATTTGCTTTGCCGTATATCAGCAATGGCAAACTCCTTGGGGTAGGTGATTGGTTGCTCGGAATCGTTCTCGCGATCAAGGTCGCCGTAGGCGCCGCGCAGCGGTCGAAGCGAAGCGAAGAACCTTTAACGCGAGGAGCGATTCCAAATTACAATCTCGGGCTGCTAAGGCGAAGCCGCATAGAAAATCTTTCTTTCCCTAGATGTAGCGGCGTGACATCATAAATCGTTCGGCGCGACATCATCCGCTGTTTCTGGCTCAAATTAACTGTCACCAGAAGTGGTGCCGAACTCAAATTAATTGACAATGAACCCAAATTAAATGACACCAGCGCAAATTAACTGTCACTAGCGCAAATTAATTGACACCAGGGCTGGTGACGAAGACAGAGTGAAGAAAACGAACGTTTATCTTACTTTTTTAGATCTTAGACAGCTAGGCTCATGGCCCGGGCGGTTTTCAAGTAAAGAAAGTCGTTCAAAGTTTCAGATTTAGGATATACTTTTCTTTCATGGGTTTTCTTACTAGAAAGAATTGAAGTGCAGATCGGGTACGCGCGAGTTTCGAGCGACGACCAGAATTTGGATTTGCAGAATGATGCTTTGGCGGCCGCCGGTTGCAAGAAGATCTATGAGGACCGCATGAGTGGTGCCAAGACCTCCCGTCCAGGTCTACAAATGGCAATAGAGGTGGCCAGGGAAGGCGACGTACTTACAGTTTGGCGCCTTGACAGACTCGGGCGCTCCCTGAAAGATCTGATCGAGCTAGTGAATTCTTTAGAGCGCCGAGGTGTGGGGTTTACTAGCCTACAGGAAAAAATTGACACCACTTCCAGTGGCGGTCGTCTGATTTTTCATATATTTGGTGCACTGTCTGAATTCGAGCGCACTCTTATTCGCGAACGAACACATGCCGGACTGCAAGCTGCTCGCGCACGGGGTCGAAAGGGCGGCAGACCGAAGATGCTAGACGCCAAACAGCAACAACTTCTAAGGAAGCTGTATAAAGCACGAGAGCACACCATTGAAGAGATATGTCACATTCTCAAGATCTCAAAACCGACCCTTTACAGCTATTTAGAATCGAATGATGGATGACGAAAAAATCGTTGCCGTTTGAGACTCTGGCTTCATTGAAAGTCAGACTGGCTCAACTCAGTCCGCGAAACACCGAGCGAAAAGAGCTGATTGAACAGACTGCTTCTCTTTACGGAGTGTCGTCTGAGACTGTTTACAGAGCCCTGAGGCAAGGTTACAAGCCGAAGGGTGTGCGTCGAGCAGATCAGGGCAAACCAAGAAAGCTGTCTCGAGTTGAGCTAAACCGCTACTGTGAGGTTATTGCTGCTCTTAAAGTGCGAACAAGAAATAAAAATGGGCGACATGTATCAACTGTGCGCGCTCTGGAAATTCTTGAAAAATATGGAATCGAAACACCGCAAGGGCTTGTAAAAGTAGAGCCGGGAACCCTGAACAGGAGCCTCGTTAACAGGTATCTCAAAATATTTGGCTACGACGAAGCTACTCTGACTTGTCAGCCACCATCCGTTCGTTTCCAAGCTGAATTTTCAAATGCCTGCTGGCAATTTGATATGAGTCCATCAGACTTGAAGCACGTGGAAAAACCGCTGTGGATAGAAGATGGCCGCACTCCGACCCTCATGCTTTTCAGCGTTGTCGATGATCGCAGTGGAGCGGCTTATACCGAGTACAGATGCGTTTATGGAGAAGACGCTGAGTCGGCCCTACGGTTTCTGTTCAATGCTATGGCAGCGAAAAGCCTTGAGGGGCTTGTGCTTAACGGGATCCCTGAAATGATTTATCTAGATAATGGGCCTGTCGCTAAAAGCAATGTTTTCAAGCGTGTTATGGAAGGACTCGGTGTTCGTATTCAAACGCATGAACCAGCTGGCAAAGATGGACGCCGGACAACCGCTCGTTCGAAAGGCAAAGTGGAAAGGCCTTTTCGAACAATTAAAGAAGCGCACGAAACTCTCTATCACTTTCACAAACCCGAAAATGAAGCCGAAGCCAATCTTTGGTTGCAGCAGTATTTGATTACTTATAACCAGCGTGGGCACCGGAGTGAAGACCATTCCCGAGCCGAAGACTGGTTGACTAATTTGCCGGCAGAAGGACTGCGGGAAATGTGTAGCTGGGATAAGTACTGTAGTTTCGCCCGCGAACCTGAAAGAAAAAAGATCGACAGTAATGCTCGAATCAAAGTTGATGGAAGCGAATACGAAGTGGCATCTGACCTTGCCGGACAAGCTGTGATCCTTTGGTGGGGGCTCTTTGACAACGAACTATTTGTGGAGTACGAGGGCCAAAAATATGGACCCTATAGCCAAGTCAGTGGACCAATACCACTACACAAATATCGCAAATTCAAAAAAACAAAATCCGAGGAAAGAGCCGATCGAATAGAAGAATTGGCTAACCAACTGGGTTTGCCGCGTGCGGCTGTGACCGGTGAACCAGAACTGGCTAAAGTTGTCCAGCATCTGCAGTCGCCCAAACAAACGGTGCCTTTCCCTTCAGGCAACCAGGGCGAAGCAGCTAACTTCCCAAACGCCATCCTGGCCAAGCTGGCTATCGCTCATTACTTTGGTAAGCCGTTGGGGAGCTTGCCCGAAGATGACTACTCCTACATTGCTGGGGTTTTGGAAAAGACCCTCAACAAGCAAGAAGTAATGTCATCAGTGAAGACCCACTTTGCTCGTAAACGTCAAAAAAGGAGATAGCGGTGCGCAGTGACGCCATGGATTACTACGGGATTACAAAAGACTTTTCGCAAGCTGGTTTTTTTGAAACAGAAAGCGTCACGGCTCTTCTGCGAGACCTAAAGACGGCCATTTATGCTGGCGGTCTTGTTGCCATATCAGGCTTGAGCGGGAGCGGCAAAACGGTCTCACTCTGGCGCTTGCAAGACACGTTGGCGCAAGAAGGAAAAATAATTCTGAGTAGATCTCTCTTTGTCGAGAAGGAGAGAGTAACCCTGGCAAGTCTTATCAATGCCCTGTTTTTCGACCTGTCGACAAAGAAAGACGTGCTGATTCCCAGCCAAGGTGAACGCCGAGAGCGAGGGTTGCAAGAGCTGATAAAGCAAAGCAAAAAGCCGGTCGCACTCTTCATAGACGAAGCTCACGACCTTCACAACAAGACCTTAAAAGGCCTCAAGCGTCTTATCGAGGTTGTGAGACAAAGCGGCAGTGTTCTCACTGTCGTAATGATTGGCCATCCAAAGCTCAAAAATGATCTTGAGCGTCCAACCATGGCAGAAATAGGCAACCGCACAAAGATATTTCCTTTCGATGGAGTTGCCGACAGCCGCAGAGAGTTCATAGAATGGCTGCTCGACCAATGCAGCGACGAGAAAACAACCCCAGAAGATATTTTGCAGCCAGAAGCTATCGAACTCATTGCAGAACGCTCCACGACGGCGCTACAAATTCACGAACACCTGGCAAAAGTTCTGGAGGCCGGGCACGCAACAGCCGAGCGACCAATCAGTGCAGCCCTGGTCGAATCAATCCTCACCAATGACCACTCCGCCTGGGTGGCATCAATAACGAGGCATGGCTACGATGTCCGCTCTCTATCAGACTTCCTAAACATCAAGCAAGCTGAGGTCAAACAGCTATTTGCCGGGCAAATGGATCCGATGCGGGAGCAAGAGTTGGGCGAACAATTAAAAGTAGCCGGGTTGCCAGTAAGATAAACGTTCGTTTTCTTCACTCTGTCTTCGTCACCAGCCCTGGTGTCAATTAATTTGCGCTAGTGACAGTTAATTTGCGCTGGTGTCATTTAATTTGGGTTCATTGTCAATTAATTTGAGTTCGGCACCACTTCTGGTGACAGTTAATTTGAGCCAGAAACAGCGGATGATGTCGCGCCGAACGATTTATGATGTCACGCCGCTACACCTAGAGCGACAGGGGAGCGAGCGCAGAGCGCAAATATTCTTTAGTAATCCAGTGCGGCAGAGTCGCACGAACACCTTGCCATCGGAGTACAACGGAAAAGAAGCAGTTGCCTG
>PLXC01000026.1 GCA_003151275.1 Candidatus Melainabacteria bacterium | reverse complement strand
GACATTTAAATCGTCAATTCACACTTCCATTCGCAAGCGGATGATGCGAAATCGAAAAGAATGATGCAGGCTTTGGATCAAACGAACCAAAAATATGGACGCGGTTCGCTCTTCATCGCGGGCGAAGGCATAAACAAGTCATGGCAGATCCGAGCTGAATACAAGACGCCCGCATACACTACGAGTTGGGATGAACTGGCGATCGCGCACGCACGATAAAATGCGCGAGCTCGATGGACGCAGGTTAATTGGAGCTATTTCCACCATCTGTTGGTATGGATCCTGCTGGTAGCAAAGAACCTGACAGCTGCTGAGATCCCGTTGGTGGCACCGACGTTCCCGGACCGCCGTTCGAGATGGATCTCGTAATCTGTCCGTTACTATCGGTAACGGTCTTGTTGATGTCGAAGGGTTTTCCGCTTGCTGTCGTTCCTTGGTCCGATACTGTTTTGGTCCAATTCCCCTTTGAACCTGAGGCAGTCTTGTTGTAATCGAAAGTGCCACCCTTTGCAGTGGTGCCTGTATCTGAAACCACTTTAGAGACTTGTCCGTTGTTGTCGGTCACGGATTTGTTGTAATTGTAGGTACCGCCCTTTCCAGTCGTGCCTTGATCTGAAACGGTTTTGTTCCAGTTGCCTTTTGAGCCGGTTACATTTTTATTGTAATCATACGTGCCACCTTTGGCGGTGGTACCGGTATCCGAAACCACTTTGGAGATCTGTCCATTCTTATCGGTTACCGTTTTGTTGTAATCAAAGCTGCCGCCCTTTGCAGTGGTTCCTTGATCTGAAACGGTTTTGTTCCAGTTGCCTTTTGAGCCAGTTACATTTTTATTGTAATCATAAGTACCACCTTTAGCGGTGGTGCCTGTATCTGAGACCACTTTAGAGATCTGTCCGTTATTGTCGGTGACGGTTTTGTTGTAGTCGAAAGTACCACCCTTCTTAGTGGTGCCTTGATCTGTAACAGTCTTTGTCCAGTCACCTTTAGTGCCCGTAACATTTTTACTGTAATTGCCGGTGCCTCCACCAAAATTTTGGATGCCCTGCGAACCGCCTGAATTGCTCGAAGTTCCTAAACTACCTGAAGCGCCTAGATTACTGGAATTGCCCAGGTTATTATTCCTTCCGAATCCCGAGTTCTGCGAGGACTGAGCAGCGGAATTATAATGACCGCTCCCAAACCCGCGCCCGCCGAAACCGCTTCCTCCGCCACCCGAGAAATTACCATTGCCTCGACCGCCATAAGCGCTTCCGCCGAAACCATTGCCTCCGCCGGCAAAGCCACCGTTTCCACCCATTCCAGCCGCACCGTTTCCAAATGATCTGTTGCCGAATGAGCCGTTTCCATAGCCATTCCGCCCGGCGAACCCACCATTACCAAAACCGCTGCGTCCAGCAAATGCGCCACCGCCACCACCTCTTGCTTCCGCATGGGGCGCGATTGCCAGAATGCACACGGTGGAAGCTGCAAGCGCCGAAGCGGCAAAAGCTTTAATACTGATATTCATTGCGTTAACCTCACGCCTGTCTAGCCATAAACCAAAGATCTCGATGACTTTGCGAACGAATCGACAATTTCGGTCAACCGTCACTGCTTTTCACTGCGACCATGCTAGCTGTATCGGTGCAATAAACATCTCACGGACGACACATGACTTTAGTCATCTTTATTGGCTGGCGCCGATGTATGCTTGTGTTGAGAGCTGCCCTGAAGAATGAATAATCCAAAGCTAACAATGGACAACGATGCGTTAGGTTTCAACTTTCAAAAACGATTGCGATGGATCACCGTCGCAGTCGTCGCAGTAACTGCAATTGCACAGCTTTTGCTGTTGCCGGTTCTTCCTCACGTGCTCAATCTTTGGGACATATCAGTTTCTGAAATCTTGCTTCTAGTATTTGCTGTTTGGACGTGGGCGGTCGATTATTCCCGCCTATCATCTAGCCGTCAGATTGCTTCGTTGATATTCGAAATTGTTCTCGTCGGATTCGCGAGTTACTACGGAGCCTACAAAATATTTCATTTCTTGCTCATGTGCCTTGTCGCCAAAGCGGCGCTGCAACTTCCTTTGAAGAGACTAATTGCCATGAT
This sequence comes from Candidatus Melainabacteria bacterium, assembly GCA_003151275.1. The sequence continues at coordinate 157,455 of PLXC01000026.1, read as the reverse complement.
GGCGTCGATTTTTGCGGTGCACGCCATTTGCACTGCAGCCAAAGCCGCTAGTTATTATCAAATAATGGCGACTAGTAGTGGTGGCATTTTGCCATCACGATATCCTGGTATATTCTCATTTGAATCGAACCTGTATTTTATTTTTGCCATGGCGGTTGTGGCAGCAATGACACGCACAATGGTTTCGGAACGTCAAAGTCGACTACGCGCCGAGCAATTGGCAGACGACGTTGAGCAGTTGATCATAAAAAACGAAAGGTCACGGATCTCTCGTGATATTCATGATGGACTCGGTCATACGCTAACATCCTTGAACATACAGCTCGACGTGGCGAAGACTATGCTAGACAAGGATTACAACGTTGCCAAGGAGGCGTTAAATATAGCCAAGGATCTAGCGTCAGATTCACTTTCAGACGTGCGAAGATCAGTTCATATGATCAGAGATCAGGAAGGAGTTCCGTTCAATCTTTCAGAGGCCGTGACAAAACTGGCCACGCGAGCAAGAAACAGCCACGGACTAAAAATCGATCTGTCAATTGACGCGCCGGAACTTCCCTTGTTCAAAGCTCATAATCTTTTTTGCATCGTGCAAGAAGCGCTGACCAATGCCCAGCGACACGCTCAGGCCACGTCGATCAAAATCATTTTTGATAACAAATCAGACCAGCTCAAAGTACATATCCTTGATGATGGTATCGGATTCGCACAGAAAAATGAGTTGCCAGGATTGGGATTGCGCAGCATGAACGAACGAGCTCAAGGCGTTGGTGGCACGCTTGAAATTGACAGTGCACCTGGCGACGGCACGAAAGTCTGTTTAACGATGCCTTTATGAGGAGGTTGGCGTAGGTGACGAGCGACACTAAGTCCATTAAGATCGTCGTCGTAGACGACCAGCAGCTGATCCGGCAAGGACTTTCTACGCTCCTCTCGATAGAATCTGATTTCCTCATTGTCGGCGAAGCGGTAGACGGCACGCATGCATACCTTGTAGTTGAGCAGTTGAACCCTGATGTCGTCCTCATGGACCTGCGCATGCCTGCTTGTGATGGTATTACAGCAACGAGTCGCATAAAAGCACGTTGGCCGGGAGTGAAGATTTTGGCGCTGACAACTTTTGATGATGACGAGTTGATCATTGACGCCATCGAAGCTGGTGCCTCAGGTTACTTGCTGAAGGACACACCCAGAGAACAATTAGCGCAAGCGATCAGGGCTTTATACCAGGGCAACATGTATTTGGGGCCTACTATAGCCCCGAAATTGATGTCACGAATTCAGAAATCGTCAGCCAAAATTGATAACAAAGCTTTGGCTCGCCTGACCCCTCGTGAACTGGAGATTTTGCGGTTGATCGGACAAGGACAAAGCAATAAAGAGATAGCGGAGTGCTTAAGCATTACCGAGGGCACGGTCAAAAACCATGTATCCAAAGTCCTAACCGCCATAGGAGCAAGGGACCGAACCCAAGCGGCGCTGTGGGCCCAACAAAATCCGTAACTCATTTGCCTTGGGGCGGTAAGGAAACATGTTCTATCTTTTCGGCTTGCGTCAAAATTTGCTGTTTTGTTGGAGTGGGATGCGCGGAAAAGAATGTAGTCCAGCGCGCATAGACTTCTTTAAGAGTCTCGCGATACGAATGCTGGTTCGATAACGGGTTTTCGCCCATCGTTTCAGGCACCTCACCGATAGGAATTACTCGCAGGTTTTTCTCAGAATTGATCATATCTGGTGCCAAACCGTTAGCAGTACGTTTGAGCTGTGTGCAATTCGCCAACAACAGTAAGCAAAAAAGTCTTTTAATTTGCATCAGAAGTAATTCTATTTATCCATGGATCCGATCGGATTAACTTTTCCTGTCTTCGAATCATAACGCAGCAGTGACAAGTTTTGAACAATTAATAATCCCAAGCTCCCACTCCTGGTTCAGCTCAATTGTTTTGCCATCCAGCGGTATACCTCGATGGAGGGCAACAAAGTTCTAGGTGTGCCGTCAACTCAGGCATGGAAGACCCAAATAATGGAAGGCATCTTATGAATGATGAATCGGATCAGAAGGCAGTAAGCGAATTAACAGCTATGGCAAACACTTATGTAGATCGAGGCCAGCTCGACAAAGCAGCCGAGTTGTTGCATCTTGCCGAAAAGATTTCCCGACGCCTGTACGAATCAAATATTATCGAAATGGACTATTGGCAGCGACAACTGCAGCCAAAGCGGAGTAAGGACATCCGTGCGTAATTGCGGCGGATTTAAGTCTTCGGTGCTTTCAGCAATACTCGAGAATTATTTAAACGGCGCGTAATCTGTTTATCATCAAAGTGACCGAGCAGAGCCATTGCGTATTTGCGATTAGTCGACAAGGCTTCGCGAAAATCTGAGGGAGAAATCTCTCGCTTGGCGCCCCATATTTTTGCAAGAGTCTCATGAGCCAAGCGAATTGATTGCTCCGAACTGGCAAAATCGTAATTAACGATATAAGCTTTTTCTTGCAGCGTCAGATGTTGCAAAGCAGCCGTCACTGTCTTGCGATCCGAATTTAGATTCTTAGCGATTTCATCGATCTCCAAGCATAAGTTGGTTTGCAACAAGCCAAGCACTTGTTCAGCGAGAAGCGTTTGTGCGCTCGAAAGGCTCGGTTTAAGATCGGACTTGATCGATAATTTATCGCCCGTGCGAACAACACGACCGGCGTCGCTTAACTCCTTCAGCAAATGCTGAAACACTTGCCTATCAATTCCGTGGGCTACTTTCATGCGAACCGATTCAATCGAATGCTCAACCGGGGCGCCATTTGTATCATCCGTGGAAACGTTCTTGATGATCTGCTCTTTTAGTAACTGACCGCGATGCACACCAATGATGAAACTGCCCACCTGAACGATCGAACCAGCGGCAATACCATTTTCCAGAATCCGCGTTCTATCCACGATTGGAATAAAGCCAGCTAACGATTCACTCTTCACCGCTGGTTGAGACATGTTATCCAGGAAGAATTCAGCGGCCGAAACATAATCATGTCGAACTAATTGATCTGCAAATGTGTTTAGTTTCTGCCTGGTCATCCAGCGCGGGCGCGAGTTCATGAGGATTACGCCGCCCGTTATGCCTTCGTCACCATAGCGTAAAACGAACCTATCGCCTGGTTCCGCGACAACTGGATCAGTCAAGACAATCTGCACTATTAATGCTTGAGCCGTCTCAATCGCCTGGCACCACCTGAGTTGCCCGAAACATTCTGCTGTTCCGTGATAAAGTCGCACAGGCTGATCTTCCAAATCGGACTTTTTCACCCATTCGCTTGCCAGACCAACCTGCTCAATGCGTGCGATCAAAGTATTGACCACTGGCGGATTCCAGTTAGCCACGACCTGCCCGCGTGCCAGGGGTTTATTCTCTTTCAGCGACAAATTTACAGCCAGGCGTTGACCAGATTCTGCCCGCTCGATTTGCTTTTTGAAAGTTTCGAGTCCACGCACTCGTCCTTTGATTCCTCCCGGTTCAATTGAAATTGTCTCTCCAACCGCAAGGGAACCGCTTACCAACGTGCCAGTAATCACAACACCATAGCCGGACTTACTGAAGACCCGGTCGATAGGCAAAAGCGCTCCACCAGCCGTAGTTGGTCGCTCTAGTTTCATCACTACTCGGCTTAATTGGTTTTTCAAATTGTCAAATCCAATCGCTTCGGTGTTCGACACTGGAGCAATTCCCATACATTCAATTTGATATTGCTCAAGTAAATTTCGCACCAGATCTTCGACTTCTTTCTGCCTTCCTTGCGAGGCAACGTCAATCTTCGTTAAGACCACAAGCGCCTTGCGCACACCGAGCAGGCTGAGGATTTTTACATGACTGACTGTTTGCGGCATTGGACCTTCATCTGCCGCCACCACAAGCAGTGCCATCTGAATGCCACCAACTCCGGCAAGCATGTTCTTGAGAAACTTGCCATGACCGGGCACATCTATAAATCCGATTACAAGATTCGAACCGTCAGATTCGGTCGGAAAATTAAGATGCGCAAAGCCAATGTCCGTAGTCATCTGCCGCTGCTTTTCTTCTTTCAAGCGGTCGGGATCAATGCCCGTCAAAGCCCGCAAGACGCTGGTCTTGCCATGATCGACATGACCGGCAGTGGCCAGTGTAAAGTAAAGAGTTTTAGAAGCCGTGCCCATATCGAGTGAATATGCGCCCCCGTGAGAGTTTCTAAAGGTCATGACGAGAGCACAGCGGTAGAATTTGCTCTGTTCGCGTCAATCGTAATATAGGTGATACCTGTGCTGCACCAATTTATCGACCCATTTTTGGAAATGATCAAAAATGGAGTCCAGTCTTGGGGATACCTTGGTGTCATCTTGATGATGGCCATTGAATCCGCCAATATTCCATTGCCAAGTGAAGCGATTATGCCCACGGCTGGAATACTTGTGCAACAAGGAAAGATGAACATTCATCTGGCCGCCCTAGCAGGCGCCGTTGGCTGCTTAATCGGCTCCATCCCTTCGTACTTTTTAGGGATGTGGGGAGGTAGACCATTCCTGCAAAAGTATGGCAAGTGGTTCCTGCTCAAAAACAAAGACTTGGAATTAGCAGACAAGTGGGTCGACAAATATGGCGATATCACTTTTTTCATTGCCAGAATGTTGCCAGTCGTAAGAACTTTCATATCCTTTCCAGCAGGAGTTCTCAAGGCACACTTTTTGATGTTCTGTCTGTTTACCTTCATCGGGTCGCTGGTATGGTGCTATTTCCTGACCTGGGTTGGGATCAAATTTGGCGAGAATATGGAGATGTTCCGTGACCTATGGCACAAATTTGATATCGCCATAGTTCTATTCGTCGTGGCTGGATTTGGCTTCTATCTCTACCACCACATGAAGCCGGAAAAGGCAGCCCCACAAGACTCCTAACCACGGGCGCTCTCAGCCAAAACAAAGCGGCTCTCCATTTCTGGAAAGCCGCATAAGATTTGCCGAGAGCCAGGATTGAACTGGCGACACAAGGATTTTCAGTCCTCTGCTCTACCGACTGAGCTACCTCGGCACGGCACGACTCAGTTGCTTGGTGGGTCACAAATGAGACGAGGACCCAATATACCACAACGAAAACAACGGAATTGGGCAGTTTAATTACTCAAGATCTAATAATTAGTAGGGAGCGGCAGGTTGCGCTGGCACAGGGCGAATATTGATTCCGACAATGCGCAATCCTTCTTTCTCTTGCTTAACAAGAAAGTCCGCTGAGAGCTGTTGAGTCGCAGGTTGCGTACCAGCACTTTGCATGACAAGTGCACCGCTCATCGCTACAACGATGCTGCCGTCGGGATTGATGAACTGAGCCTGCACCGAAACTGGTTGGAATGCGGCGGTAACCTTCCCTGTAACAACGGCGTTTTCAATGTCAGGCGTCCAATAGCCAGTTTGAAATGCTTGGATTGATTGAGGAGTCATCCAGCCAAAAGCTTCTTGATGACTTTGCTTACCTGTGCCTATGCTGTAATCCATTGCCTTCGTTAGCCACCAACTTAGAAACTGTGTTGCTAACTCAGGTGTCAGGGTCTGGGAGGCCTGCTGCGCAGGCGCAGTCACAGGCGCCGGTCTAGGCTCGGTAGGCGAGATTGGAGTACCTTTCGCCTCCTTCGGATCGTCACTTGTAAACGCGACGCCAACAAAGATGGTCAGGACGCCGACAATCACTAAGCCTAATAAGATTTTGTCGCGCATTAATCGCTGAATCAACAATCTCACCACATCTTGAGGACCAGGCGAATGGGGAGGCACTTGATTGCCTGGGGGATTAACCGGCTCGTTGTCTACGCTACTCACTGACATCTCATGATTGTGGGCTAAAAACGCTAAAAATCAACTATCTACTAGTGATCCTCCCATGAATAGGACAGAATTTGTACTCCTGCAAGTTTACCCGCTACAATCAGGGCTACGCTTTTTGCGTGCCACGACCCAATCCTGCCCAATTTGAGAAAACACCGATGGATGAAGACGAAGAAGAAGAAAAACGTTTGAAACAAGCGCAATCGACTTCAGGCACACCTGTTGAGGAAGCCGATGAAGCCGAAGATCTTCCCTTCGTGATTGACCCTTTCAACACAGGGTCGCGAAAATTCGTAGCCTATACCGTGAAATTGCCAATCGAGCAGCTTGCCGCGTTGCAATCAATTTGGCTTGAGCTGAAACGATTGTACGGTTCAAATTCACCGGATAAAAGCGGCATGATTCAGCAAGCAACGGCTGATTGGCTCAAGCGTTGGGATGGACCTGAGCGCAAACAATTGCTTCAAGATCTTTTGGAAATCAGGCAAAATACGCGCAGACGACAGTATCGAAAGACTTTGTAAAAGTGCGGCGCCTGCGTCTTTAGGATGATCCAAAGAAGATGTAATCTTTGGACCTTACGCATCAAAACGAGGGAAGAATTCCGATTCTTCATCTTTAAACAATTCGTGAGGAACGCGCACTTTTCGTCGAGAACTGTAACCCACGTCAGTGCCGCACGAGTAACAAAAATTGGCTTTCTCGGGCAGGAATGTGTTGCACTCCAGGCACAACTTTAAGAATGGCAAAACCCTGTTAGGTTGCGCTTCCCCACACCAGCAACAAAATTTGTCCGTTGCCCGCAACGCTTTCCAGCAAGAAGGGCATTCAGGCGTAGTCAAATCAGGAGGGGCGGTAAGTGACTGGCCTTGCTCAATATTGTCAGACAGCTGTGGTGCACTATCTACGACATCAAGCTCAACGCGGTCGCCGACTTCCTCCACATTTGCTTGTAACTCTCGATAATCCACCTGCACATCTTCAGAAACGACTTCGCCATTCGAAGTTTGAACAGCACTTACAACCACACCATCACGCTCTAGATCGAAGCGCGATTTTCCACACTTGCGACAAAATTTCGCATCTGACCTATTTGAAACATGACAGTCCGGGCAGAAAAACATACAACACCGCAGACGTGGGCTTTAAAAGTCTAGCTTAAAATGCCCATCCTTGAGGAGATGAACATACCCTGTGAGCACCTACAGATAATTTTATCCTTGCAAAGATTACTAATTTAATGCTATTCAGTGGTTCGCGCTCAGGCAGTAATTTAAAGGAACCCTTCGATGTTAACCGATTTCAAACCACGCTTTGCATCATTGCTTATAACGCTTCTTCTTGCCGGTGGATCCCCTGTTCAAGCCGCGGATCAATCAGAAATTTCAACGCCGTTTTTTGCCAAACCGTACCTACAACTCGGCGATCACCCACACCTTGCACCACTTGAAGCAGAGCAATTAATCTGGCTCAGCAAAGAGAATAAAGATTGGGCTGTTGACCTCAAAGCGCACGAAAGCAGAGACTGGACTAATGTAAAAAATGCCATAAATCACCGTCCACTTTTGCACTCGGAACAACCAAATTTAGAAATTTATTCATGCGAGCTGAATGGGCTAAAACCTGGCCAACTGTTCGATTACAGAGTGCGAATCGACAAACAAGAGGTCTTTCAGGCGACTTCGATGGCCAGAAAAACTGCGGCACAACCGTTGCACATCGTCATCTTTGGCGACTGCGCCGCAGGTACCGATTCGCAAAAGAAAATAGCGTATCAGTGTGATAAGCAAAATCCAGATCTAATAGTGGTGCCTGGAGATATTGTCTACAATCGTGGGTTGTTATCTGAGTATGTTAGTCGCTTCTTTCCTGTCTACAATGCCGATTCTGCGGACCCAACGGTCGGCGCTCCGATAACGAGATCGCATCTTTTAGTGCCGGTACTGGGCAACCACGACATCGCATTTGTAAATGGCGCAGACAGTACAGACCTGGAAAAATTTCCGGATGCGCTGGCCTATTTTACTGTGTGGTCTCAACCACACAACGGACCGATCACCCAAAATGGTGCTAAGTGCGCACCTCCTATCAGCGGCACAAACTCACACAAGGAAGCATTTTTCAGATCCGCCGGTACTAACTATCCGGTGATGGCAAACTATTCATTTGATTACGGCAATTCGCACTGGACAGTTTTGGACGGAAACTATTACATGGATTGGACAGATGCTGCGCTCAGAGACTGGGTCAAGAAGGATCTAAACGCAGCAAAAAATGCGCGCTGGAAATTCGTTACCTTCCATCAACCAGGATTCAGCGATGACACTCAACACGCCATGGAGCAGCGCATGCGCTTGCTCTCGGATATCTTCGAAGAGTGCGGAGTCGACGTGGTTTGGGCCGGCCACGTTCACAACTATCAACGGACATATCCTTTATTCTTCAAAGCCGTTCAGAAAGACGGGAAACCGGCGATCAACGCGGACGGAACTGTCACCGGCACATTTCGCTTAGACACCGAATATAACGGCAAAACTGTGACCAAGCCTAAGGGTGTCATTTACGTGATTTCAGGAGCCGGAGGAGCGCACCTTTACGGGATCAAGCGACAAACCGAAAAGGTTGATTTTATCGACAAGTTCAACGGCGAAGTTCATTCATTCACAGTATGTGATATTAATGGCGATACCATGAATGTGCGTCAGTTGAACGACGAAGGAGTTCCGCTGGACGAGTTCAAATTAACGAAAAACTAAAAAACAAGATGTCACTATGGTAAGTTAGTGCGCAATACTTGCTGATGGTGATCGATTTGACTAGCTTTATCGAGATTGCGCGCAATTACATGCTTCTTATGGCGTTCCTCGTGCTCGGTGGCGGTGTTATGGGATACGTTAAAGCCTCGAGCAAGGCTTCATTGATCTCCGGCATTGTCAGTGCGGTAATACTGGCAATAATATTCGGCGTCGCCTGCAATGGCAAAGTAAAGGAAGCAATGATCGCTTCTTTCATTACTTATACGCTTCTAGATGCTGTTTTTGCGATGCGTCTAATGAAAACAAAGAAATTTATGCCAGCGGGTCTAATACTTATTTTCTGCGTGATCGGACAGATACTTTGCGCAAAAGCCTTTGTCGATTTGTCCGGCACTTAGGTTGGTTGAACCGCTCCATTTCGCGTCACGGCTCCACGGACGAATGTTCAACCACGACCTCTTCTTCTCGGCGTGCAGCCCGCTTCTTAAAGACAAGTGCATAAACTGCAGGCAAGACAAGCAACGTCAGGATCGTTGAACTGCATAAACCACCGATCACGACCGTCGCCAATGGCTTCTGCACTTCGGCTCCAGCCCCTTGAGAAAGTGCCATCGGCAGAAATCCGAGCGATGCCACCATTGCAGTCATGAGCACGGGACGCAGCCTGCTCTCAACACCTTTGCGCAATGCTGTATCAACATCCATTCCATCTGCAATCAGTCTGTTCACCGCGGAAATAAGAACAAGACCATTAAGCACGGCGACACCAAACAGGGCAACGAATCCAATCGTGGCTGGAACACTCAAATACATGCCACGCATCCACAACGCGAGCACACCGCCAATCAAGGCGAAGGGAACGTTCAGCAAGACTATCAACGCTTCTTTAATTGCGGCAAACGTGACCGTCAGAAGTATGAAGATGATCAAAATTGAAATCGGTACGACGTAGGAGAGCCGCTTCATCGCCCGCTCTTGGTTTTCAAACTGACCGCCCCATGTCATGTAATATCCTGGTTTCAACTTTACGCCAGCGGTAAGCTTTTGCTGACACTCAGCCACGAATGAGCCAACGTCTCTGCCGCGCACATTACACTGAACGACAATGCGACGCTGTCCAAACTCTCGATTTACCACTTCCATTCCCTGCTCCATGCGGATCTCAGCAAGTTGGCTCAAAGGAATCCGCGCACCACTTGCGGTTTCGACGAGCAGATCTCCAACATTGGCAGGTTCGAGATTGCTACCCTTCGGTAACTTGACTCGCAAATCAAATCGCCGGCGCCCACTCAACACTTGCGACACCGGCGTGCCGATTATGGCTGTTTCAGAGATCTGCCTAATTTCGTCGACAGTAATGCCATACCGCGCCAGCTTTAGGCGGTCAGGAATGATTAGGATTTGAGCCGTGCCGAATACTTTTTCAATTTGTAAGTCAGTAGCGCCTTTTACAGAGCCGACAACCTTTTGTATGTCGGCTGCCTCTTGTTGCAGATAATCCATATCATCGCCAAACAGCTTCACGGCCACATCTGCACGAACTCCTGAGACAAGTTCGTCAACACGCATGGCAATCGGTTGCGTAAAATTGAATTGCGCTCCGGCGATTTGTGTTTCTAAGGCTTTTCGGATCGTCTCTGTAATTGATTCCTTCGTCACACCTGCTCGCCATTCATTTTTGGGTTTCAGAATCACATACACATCTGACGCGTAGACGCCCATTGGGTCGGTAGCCAAGTCAGGTCGGCCGGTGCGAGACACGCAGGTCTTAACCTCCGGAATCTGTTTAATCAAGGCTTCTACATGCGTAGCAACCTCGAGTCCTCCTTGGAGCGAAATGCTGGGAAAGTTCTTGATCTCGACAAGTATGTCGCCTTCGTCAAGCTTTGGCACGAACTCGGTACCCAGAAATGGCACTGAACTCAAAGCAAGGCAAAGTGCTATGCCAGCCAGCGTGATCGTCAATATTCTGTGCGTGACGACCCAATCGAACAACATCAAATACGGTGGCGTGATTAGTTTCAGAATAATGCTTTCGCGTTCTGTAATTCTATTGGGCAGCAACAAACTGCACAATACAGGCACCAGAATCAAGGAGATTAGCAACGATCCAAACAACGCCGAGCAAACAGTGATCACCATTGGGGCAAACATTTTGTATTCCATGCCTTCCAAACAGAGCACTGGCAGGTAAACGACGGCGATGATGAGAATGCCGAAGAGAATTGGCCGACAAACTTGCCTGACAGAAAGTTGGATAATTTCGTTCTTGTTCGCCGTACCAGCATTGGACATGTTGCGCATGATGTTTTCAACCATAACGATCGAGCCGTCCACAATCATGCCGAAATCAACGGCACCTAAACTCATGATGTTGGCAGAAATTCCTAGCCAACGCATGCCGATAAATGAGAACGTCATCGAAAGTGGTATTGCCAGAGCGACAATTGCAGCAGCCCGAAAATGCCCGACCATGAGCAAAAGCACAGCAATTACAAGGAAGCCGCCTTCAAGAAGATTGTTTCGCACAGTGTCAATCGTTTGCTCAACCAGTCCTGATTGATCGTAAAACGGTTGCAATGCGACGCCTTCCGGAAGTGTCTTTTGTATATCCCGAATTTTCTCTTTGACACGTTGAATAACCTCTCGGCTATTGTCACCTTTGAGCATCATCACCAAGCCAACGACAACCTCTCCTTCGCCATTTTTGGTTGAGGCACCTTGTCTTAGTGCTGTGCCATGCCCCACCGTGCCAAGATTTTTCAAAAGTACAGGCACGTCCTTCTTTCTGGTGACGATAATGTTCTCGATATTTTCAAGCGAATTGACTCGTCCGATTCCGCGCACGACGTATTGTTCTTTTTCATGATCGATAATACCGGCACCGAAGTTTTCGTTATTCTGTCGAATAGCGTTAAATACATCCTGAATCGTCAAATTGTATTGCTGCAATCTGGTTGGTTCCACGGTAACGACATACTCGTCTGTATAACCGCCCCACGTATTGACCTCAGCCACGCCTGGTACTGTTCGCAGTTGATATTTGATGTCCCATTCATGCAAGGTTTTCAAGTCAGTGAGCGATTTGTCGGCACCAGATACGGTGTACTGAAAAATCTCACCCATGGCAGTGCTGGTCGGGCCAAGTTGGGGAACGCAGTCAGAAGGAATGCGCGCTTTAGCGGTCTGAAGCCGTTCGAAGACAATCTGTCTGGCAAAGTAGGTGTCGACGTTGTCTTTAAAAACAACAGTTACTACGGATAATCCATATTTTGACAATGAGCGGATCTGCACGACGTTGGGTAAACCGTTCATAATCGACTCTATTGGAATCGTGACGAGCTGCTCCACTTCGAGTGGACCCATAGCAGGTGCCTCGGTCAAAACCTGGACCTGATTGTTTGCCAGATCAGGAAAGGCGTCGATCGGTAAATTTAGTAAAGCATAGATGCCGGCCGCGAAGAATCCCGCAAAGACAAGGCACACCGCCAGTCGATACCTCGTTAGCCGTACGAAGAAATCTTCCATTCGACCTACTCGCCCTGCCCAATTGTACCTTTCAACAATTCCGCCTTAACGGTCAAGGCGCCCGAGGTGACCACCCGATCACCAACCGCGATACCAGAGGTAACTATGTACCCATCCATGATCCGCTGACCCAAAGCGATCTTGCGTTTGAGATAGTGATCATTTCCCTGGTCGATAAAGGCGAAGGTTTCATTATTGAAACGCTGCAAAGCGCTGTCCGGTATATAGGCACCCATGGAGACATTGGCGGCTACAATTTCTACTTGTCCGAACATGCCCGGTTTCAAAAGAAATCCTGGATTATTCAAAACAGCGCGCGCCACAAAAGTCTTGTTGTCTCCGGCTTGAGGCTGGATGTAGCTGATATGCCCCTGGATGGCACGACCAGGCAAACTGTCGCTTCGAAAAACAATAGCCTGACCGACTTTTACAATAGCAATGTCTTTGTCGAAAACATTAATATCGAGCCAGACATTAGAGAGATCTGCCACCACATAAAGTGGCTTAGAAGTATCGACAACATCGCCAAGAGTGATTGATTTATCAATTATCACACCAGCTCGAGGCGAACGCAGCGGGCTGCTGGATGGCACCTTTCGAATGTCATTTGTTTCGGACATTTGAACGCCATACTGTTTAAGCAACTCTCTCGTTTCCGCCGTGATATGAATAGTGTGCTCTTTCAATCCCTGCAATTCGATTTGAATCAGCTCTTTGGCATTCTGCGCTGCATATACATCTTTCTGAGGCGCAATGCCTTCCTTATTGAGCTGAGTGACGCGTTCAAGCGTTCTATCAGCAAGCCCTAATTTTGCTTTGGCTTGTTGTTGCTCTACTTCATTTTGATGCAACTGATGAATGTAATCGCCCGCCACCTTTGTCACTTCAGGATTCTGAACAAGCGCTAGAATCTGCCCCTGTTTTATAAAATCACCAAGATTGGCTTTGTCAGAGACAACCCGACCGACTACAAGCGAACTGATGTGAAAAACGTTCGGTTCGGCCGCTTTAATTTCACCGGTGGTTTTTATTTGTGCAGTGCCCGGTTCGGACGTAATCAGGGATGATTTGATCCCCGAAAGTTCAACGGCCTTTGGATTGAGGATCACCATATCGCTTGAGCCAGAAGGGGATTGCGATTTGGCTGGCAAAGGAAGAGTCATCTCAGACGATTGCGCGTGCCGTTCACATCCCTGCACGAACACGGCAGAGAGAAGAGTGAGAAGGATTCGTAAGGTTTTAAGTGACATGGGTTAACAAGTTCCGATACCGATATGCTAGCGCTGAATAGCCGGAATATCCAGCTAATGCGAAAGATTCTCGTTTTAGTACCGCATTTGGTTATTAAAACGGAGCCGCTAATGATTAGGTCGGGAAGTTGAAACACCAGTCAGACCGGCGTTCTCGGGTTTCAGGTCTCACTTTCGGACGGTATTAAGCGTGCTTGAGCTTAAGCAACCGTTCTCTGCCGGCGATCAGAGTATCCATTTGCCGGCTAAAACAGAAGCGCACATAGTTGCGGGCAAGTTTCGCCGATGGACCAAAGAAGCTGGCTCCAGGCACTACGGCAACGCCAATTTGCTCGACCAAATGTTTTGTGAAATGAAGGTCGTTATCATAACCAAAAGAACTAATGTCGCAGAACGCATAATAGGCTCCTTGGGGGATGAAATATGGAATACCGACCTTATCAAGCGTTTCCAGCATGAAGGCGCGGCTCACGTTGTACTCTGCTTCGAGTTCGGTGTAATAGCTTTCCGGCAAATTCAGCGCCGTGACGCCGGCTCTTTGCAGCGGTGCAGGCGATCCAACCGTCAAGAAGTCGTGCACTTTGCGAATCGGTAAGGTCAATTCTTTATTAGCGATCGCCCAGCCAACTCGCCAACCCGTGACGCTGTATGTTTTAGATAGGCTGTTGATCGTCACCGTCAGATCTTCCATTCCCGGGAAGGAGGCAATTGAGTAATGCTTGGCACCATCATAGAGAATGTGCTCGTAAATCTCATCTGTGATGGCGAGCACGCCCCACTTCTGACAAAGGCGCGCCATGTTCTGCATTTCCTCTTTTGAAAAAACTTTCCCGGTCGGGTTATGCGGAGTGTTCAAAATGATGGCGCGAGTCTTGTCGTTAAAAGCCTTCTCCAACTCAGCTGGATCAAAGTCCCAATTTGGCGGATGCATAGAAACATACTTCGGAGTGGCACCACATAAGATGGCATCTGGTCCGTAATTTTCATAAAACGGCTCGAAAACAATGACCTCATCGCCTGGATCAACAAGCGCCAGCATAGTCGCCACCATAGCTTCGGTGGCGCCACAGGTAACTGTGATTTCAGTATCAGGATCCACTGTCATTGCAGAATATTTTTTGCACTTCTCAGCAATCGCTTGGCGCAACAAGGCATCGCCCCAAGTGACAGCATATTGATTGATGTTGTCGTTCAGAGCTTGTGCACCCGCCACTTTAAGCTCAGGCGGGCACGGGAAGTCAGGCAATCCCTGGGCCAAATTGACCGCTTTGTGCTGGGCGGCTAAGCGAGACATTTCGCGAATTACTGATTCCTGGAATTGACTCGCTTTTGCCGACGCAATTTTGCGAAGTTGAGACTGCATCTATCAGCTCCTTGCTTTTACTATTGATCAGTCGACAAGTCTATCCTATGGATGGCCTGTGCAGCAAGCCTGATTGAGGAGGTTGTCTAGTAGCCTAGCGATTGGAAGTATGCCAGCGCTTTGGCGCCCTTGTTGGTCATGTTGCAGCAGTGTTCAATGTCGATTGATCAGCCACAGCAAGGGTGCCGGCGCTGCCAGGGTAATTTATCCAAACTAGAAAGTAGGCCTTATATAGAACCCAAGAATTCAATCAGCGTCTTCAACGATTGCACCGCTTGATCATCGGGATCAAGGCGAACCGCCTTATCGATGCAACTTTGAGCTTCGCGCACTTCGAGAACGGCAGCCCGCGCCCTTGCTAGATGAAGCCAGGCGTTCAAATAGTCCCCGTTGATGTCTAGCGCTTTAGATAGAACATCTTTTGCGTTACTGATTTTTCCCTGTTGAATATAAACAGCGCCCAGATTTCCATAGGGCCATTCAAAGTCAGGGTAATTTTTTATCAACTCTTCAAAAGTCGTTTTGGCGCTATCAAGCTCGCCACGCAAGAATAGGCTGTGTCCCCAGATATTTTTCTTGACTGCATGATGAGGCACAGGGTGGCGCGGAATCTTAGTGCGCAGATAACGCATGGCTTTGGGACCAACATCCTTAGGATCAATTTCATTAGCCAGTAAAAGCGCATCCCGAGCCTGTTCGGTCCATCCCATCGTTTTATATTGATTGGCGATGCGGAAATATTCTTCTGCCGACATGCCTTGAGGCACGTCTCTGGTGGGCAATCCAAGAGCGGGCAGCAGTATCTCTTCAACTGCTTTATTTATAGCTTCGGCAGCCTGTTCGGTCCAGGATTTCAGCGTGTTTTGGAGTTCATTTTTGACTTCAATAATCGGCTCGAACTCATCGAGAGCCTGATCAGCGTAGGAGGCTGCCTGCTGCATTGCTTCAAAGGCTGACCTGACGACCTCATTTGCTTGATCGCCAATTTCCATCGTCGTTTCGACGATGCCGAGCATCATGCCAAGTTTTTTGTATTCCTCGTCACTAAGACCCTCAACCTGCCGGCTTTTCATGGGATTGCCGCCTTCCATGGCTTTCTTGGCGGCAATAACCATCTGCTTTTTCCAATTCATAAGCAAGTACTGAATACTTAACTTCAAGTATTCATCGGCTGTCAGTCCTGGAGGAACTTCTCTGGCGGGAATCATCATTCTGATTTCCTAAGCGTTACCGCAACAAAGTTATTTGGAATGATATCATTACCGGCTGCGCAACGGCGCGTTTCTAAGCATGTAGGACCCAATATATGAGTATCGATTCCAAACAACTTCAGCAACAAAGTTCCGTAGTCGAATGGGCCGTGGGTCGACGCAGCATTAAAGTTGCCGAACAGAAAAGCTCGCTGACATCGGTCGTAAAGTCGACTCCAAGCGGGTTTCTGATCGCCGTCATTGATGCTACGCAAGATGGCAAGGACGGCAACATGGCGGCGAAGGCTGCGGCCGAAGTATTTGAAGGTTTTACTCATCATTCCTTAGTTGATCTTTTTAATCGAGCCGACCGTTGTGCTAAAGAAACCGGCGGTTGCTCAATTAGCGCGACCATTTTTAATACTTCATACCATACAGCCAACTGGTTCGGCGTCGGCAATGTGCAGGGATTCCTCTACCACCGCAGTCCTACAGCCGACCCACGGTACAACTGGTTGAAGCATCAGCAGGGATTTGTCGGCGACAATCAGTTCACAATCCGCGATACAACTTATCCCGTGCGCATGGGTGACGTTCTCATTCTTGCTACCACGGGGATCAAGCCAGAATTTGCCGGTGCCATGCCGATCGAAGGAAAGCCCAGAATCGTAGCCGATGCTTTGCTGGCTGAATATGCAAGACCTGACGACGATGCTCTAATGCTTGTAACGCGCTACCTGGGTGGAAGTAACTAACCTTACGAGCGGTACATTCGATCGCACTCACAATTTCCGAACTTCAGTGCCTGGGAAATAAAACTTGAGAATTTCACTGTAGGTCTTGCCCCGTTTAGCCAACCCTGCCGCACCCCACTGACACATGCCAACACCGTGACCAGCCCCGGTTGATTCGACTTCCGCGTCGGCTCCTTTGCGACTAATTTTAAAGCGCGTTCCCGGCGCCTTATCCCATCCAAAGCGCTGACCAAGCTTGATCCAGAATTGATATCCCGATATGTCTACGATTCGTCCACATTGATGCAGCGTCAAGCCGGTTGGGCGCTTCGCACAATCGTATGAGTTGATGTCGGGTACTGATCCAAATTCCTTGGTCAAATCTGCAAGCGGGATGCGCGTCCGCGTTGGCTTCCAAAAGGGTGAGTCGCGGCAAAAATCACACCGCACACACGGCATGTAAGGCATGTTGCTGGCTCCTTCGCCGAATACTTTGAAGGCATCACTGGTGCTACCAGCGCAAGTCGAATGATAGAAAATATGAATTGGTTCATTGTGGTAGGTGAGAATTTGCCCCCAAACGCTTCCTACAGCCTTTTCTACAAGCGGAGTGACATAGTCTGTGCCGAAATATGACTCCTGCTGTGTCGAATCGCCTATAGAGTCACCAGGGCGTGTCCTGTAGACACGCGTCTGAGTCAGAACCGCTTGCGCCTTGGCACTTTCAAGTGGAAAGGAAATATTGGACTCGCTGCCAACCACGCTCATTATGTAATCCCGTGCGGAGACGACGTTTTCCACGCGAAGGTTGTCTCGATCGCGCTGGATATTCAAGATCCCGGCATAGCGTCTTGGTTTGCTGGTGCTGTATTGCAATGCAACGCCATGATTCGAAGTCAAAGAAAATCTTTGCGCATCCATGCGGAATGGGTGATTTTTTAGAGCAGAGCGAAGGTGGATCACTCCGCCCCCTGATTCGAAATAATATTTTCCGGCAGGAACGGCGCGAGATGGTTCAATCACACGAAAGGGACCTTCGACATTCAGGCGGCTGGACGGAGGATGGGATTCGAAAAGATGAATTGTGAGCCGAGCAGGCATAGCCGCTGAGGTTGGCAGCGACATCACAATCAGCAAAAACAGAAGAATGAAAACCAAGATGCGCGGCAGTTTATCCTAGGATAGCCTGGGCAGCAAGCTGCTCGGCATAATCCTAGGATAGCCTGGGCACACTAGTGGGGTCTAGGCAGCAAGCTGCTCGACTCCGCAAGCTGCTCGGCATAATCCTAGGATAGTCTATCCGAGGAGGGCCTATGCAGCAAGCTGCTCGGCTCCTGCACACTAGTGGGGTCTGTGCAGCAAGCTGCCCGACTCCGCAAGCTGCTCGACTTAACAAAGAAGATCGACTCATGCCTAGTGGCGCTATTCTGCATCCAAAAAATCTTCTGGATTCACAGATCGGACTTGACCTCTTGGATCACATCCCGGATGAGCGCAGACACAGCTAATCGGAACGTCCATTTTTTCTTCTTCTACAAGTTCGCAGCTTGAGCTGCAATAGATCATACCGGGAGCTGGCAGACAGGCGCATCCGGGATGCGAGCATTTAGCGATTGCCATGAATTTGTCCTCCTTGCCTTGAGCAGCTTTGGCAGTTGGGCAGCCTTGCAAGAGTGCCGCGATCAGCTCCTCGGATAGGCGCTTACTCGGATCGGCGCCCCTAAGAATAGTCTATCTCGGCTTCCTCGGACAGAAGCCCTTAGTCTTGGTCCAATTAGACTGCTAAAGAGATCGTTGACTTTACTTATTCATTGTCAATGAGCTATGAAAGGCAGACCACACGCAGGAATTCAAAAGAAAGTGAAAGTACTAGTACCTATCGACAACTCCGAGCATTCCAGAGTGCCTGTAGACGTCTTGCTCATGCGGGAATGGCCACAAGGAAGCGAAATTAAAATCTTGTCTGTTGTCGACCTGATTATATCGGTCGGCGAAGCCGAAGAGTTTGTCGCACGTGTAGTCGAGCGAGTCCAAAAGCGATTTCCGCATGCCACCGTTGACAGTACCGTGGTGGTTGGTGAAAGTAAGGATGTGATCATTGAACAAGCCGCAAACTGGCCCGCGGACCTGGTGGTCATGGGCGCTCGTGGTCGACGCGGATTGGCGCGGATACTCTTAGGCAGTGTGTCGCAAACAGTGTTGCTTTATGGTTCGTGCTCGACATTGATCGCCAGACGCCCCGGCGGAGTCGGTGATCTCCGATTGCAGCGCGTGCTGGTGGCAATCGATAATTCGGATCATTCGCGGAAGGCGTTAGATTGGATTTTGAAACTGCCCTGGAAGGCTGAGACAGAGATCAAATTAGTCGGCGTCTTAAATCTGCTTGCAGATGCGCACGGCGACGGGTTTAGCGCACTATACAAAAGCAGTCTCGCGCTCGAGAGAGCAAAAGCAGTGGATCACACTCAACAGTTTTTGATCAAATCAGGTGAGAAGTTGAACACAGTTCTTCAGAACAAAATCACAACGCACGTGCTCGAAGGCGAGCCCGGCGAACAGATTCTGAAGAAGGCCACCGACTGGGATGCACAGCTGATAATTATGGGCTCAAGGGGACACGGCGGATTATCCAAACTATGGCTGGGCAGCGTTTCACAAGAAGTTGTGCTGCAAGCACCATGTCCAGTTGAAGTGATCAGAAATACCTAATCAACGACTTAAGTTAGTCTCAATCGATTAGTAGTCCCCCGTGCTTCGAACAGGACCACATCAGCACTTCGCTGTAAGTTCAATGCTTATTAGACCAGTACTTGTGATCTTCTTTGACGCTCTTCGTCATTGTCTTGGTGGCATCAACAAGCCAACTGTTATCGCGAGTCTTCAGGTCCTTCAATATGGCGTCAGAAGCGCCTTTGGTTCCCTGATGAATGTTAGCTGTTTCGTATCCCATCGACCACAGAACACGACGCTCATCACTCATGCGCGTCAGTTCGGCGAGGTCGATTTTCGAGCTGCTTGAAGCAAGTTCTCTTACCATCCAGTTTTGATGCGCTGTGATTAACGGATTTGGTTCGCGAACAGCATTGCCGGCGACCTGGTCATAATAGTTCTTTTCCTTGGTATTGCCCGCGGCAAAGAAATTGGCTGAAGGCAGCAGCGCCTTGGCCTCGCGAGCAACGTTTTCACCATCCACCTCGGTTCGAGCAACGAAACGTTGCCGGCCGAGACTGCCCATTCCAGCTCGTCTTTGACCAAACCGCAAAGTAAGATCCGGCTCAGGCATTGCATCTTCGAGTACTCGCTTCGCATCCTTAGGCACGTTTTTACCAGACTGCCCGGCGAGCTGAGCATCCAGCTTGCTCCAGTATTCCGCGTCTTCGGGCATCTGCTGAGCAGCAAGCTTACCGAGCTTTTTGTTTTCGCTAAGGATGAATGGATCGCCACCATCTTTAAGGCTTTGGCGATAACCGTCTAACACAATTTCAGAAGCCTCTTTCAACGAGAGTTGAAGTTTCCCTTGCTGTCTCAAGATGTTGGCACTCGTCAAAAGTCTGACGAGATCGTTTGTGTAAGGCAGAGGATAGGCTTCGTCAAAATCGTTGATACCCCAGATCAGTCTTCCCTTCTTATCAAGCCAGGTGCCAAAGTTGTCTACATGTAAGTCTCCGACAGAGTTTACAATCGGCGCTTGATTCAACTGTGGCAATAGTTTTGGAAATCTTTGGGCCCAGCGATAATAGGTGCCTCGCATAAACTTAAATACGTCCGCAGACATGTCTGCATGTTTTTGGGCGAGATCTTCCGGTACGACCTTGATGCGATCGCTCATCCACTGCTCGTACTTATCAGTGGACTTCAAAATGCCTTTGCCGCCATATTCCACCGTCGGACGGTAAGAAGTATCGGCCTTAAATTCCTGCCACTCTGCTTTCCAGGTGTCGTTATAGGTTTTACCGTTAGACGCTATCTCACTGCCCAGCGCCTTCGGATCGGCCACAACTTGACCTGCGAGCTCGCCTGCGGTTCTTGCTTGAACTTGATTTTCTACTGTTCGCGCCGAAGCCTCGATGTTTGCTCTCAGGTTGTAAAAAGCCTGCTCAGCGGACTCTGGATTGGTCTTGCTCAGGTCGCCGATCTGGCGATAAATCGGCTCGGCGTCCCGTGCCAAACTGAGATGTGTGAGTTCATGAGCGAGCTTGGCGGATCCATCATCCGCACTCAATATGACTGCGTTGCCTGGCACATTGGCTTGTGCTTCAGTATCCTGCCCGCTCACTCTCTTGACGCGGGCGAGCGGATTCTCATGGGCAATACTTTGCAGAAGAGAGTCATCGAGTTGGGCGTTCTTGAGCTCCCGTTCAATTGGCATGCCCTTGCTCCACGACCGGGAGTGAACGGCATAATCGACAGCTTTATTTGCTCCTTCTTGCACAACAGGCAGACCGACGTTGACGAAGCCACCCTGCGCCATGGTTTGCCAGCGCTCCTGCCAGCTTTCTTGATGGTGCACACCTTCTAAGCCTGCCACAAAATTGGTGGTTTCATAAGCACCCAAACCGCCTACCGAGCCGACTGCGAATCGACTAGCCCCTTTAGCCAACCAGCTCGACGAAAGCGGTAAGGTTTCTCCAAGCAATCGATTTCCACCAGAGAAGACAGCGAATCCGGCCATAGTCCCAGCGGCATTGCCCCAACGGGTTTGCCCGTCCAGTGGCTTCTGAGCGAACTCATAGAGTCCCGCGCCGCCTATCTGGGCGAGACTTTCGTTAGTCATTAATCTTGCCGAAGCGCCGGTCAGACTTAACTCTTCACCTAACGCCCGCATTCCCATACCGGTTACTTTTCCAGCTATCACATAGGGCAGGATTGCTCCTGCTGCAGATGACAGCGATTGGACACACCAGTCAGGACTGAAAGAGTGTGCAACAGGAACATGGTAATTCTCGGCAGGTTTATTGGCGATCGTGTCGTAGAGCCGAACTACACCGGTGCCATTGATGAACGGATGCAACACGTTGTCGGCCAGCCAGCCGTCTGACTGGGGAGCTTGTGCCTTGTTGGTCTCACTGACGTAGCTGTCTCCAGGCACCGTAAGCCGTCCTCTATTGCCGCCCAGTGATAATAATCATTAGCCGGGCCGTCTTACATGGGGAAATTACGTTAGCACCCCGGTGACTTTGCGGATTAGCCCCGGTGACTTTGCGGAATATTCCCGATCAGGCACGATCCTGGTTGGGCTAATAAAGTGTGGCAGAATAAAACGCCGGGTTATGTCCACCGTATATGGTGCCTTTTGAAAAGCCAGTTCTGCTTTGAGTTACGGCCAAGTCGTAGCGAACAAAAACTTGTGCACCTGTGGCACCGCCGCTTCCTGACTGGTTCCGGCAGTTGAATTCAGAACGAATGCATGCTTTGGAGCGTCTGTAGGAAAGTAGCCGGTGATCCATGAGGAGAATTTTTTTCCTCGCGGCGCAGTTCCTGTTTTGGCAGCGACATGCAACTTGTTTTCAGGATCGAGCTTCTGGGCGGTACCCTCAGTACATGCCAATTCCATGCCTTGCTGCAATCGATGCCATGTGCCATCTGATAATTGCAAATGAAATCGTTCACCTTCAGCAGAATCTTCCGCGCTATGCAAAAATGGGGCATCACCTTTGGTGGCAATGATGGCGCTCATTCGCAAAATCTGCAAGGCATTCGGCTGCATGTCTTCTGCAAGTCCCAAGACATAGCGATAGGAAGGTCCATTCGCCTTGGAGGGAAAAGCCCCTGAATGACGTCCCGCAACAGACTGATCTAAGCCAAACTTCCTTGCATAATCTAAAAATATTGAAGTATGCAATTTTTCAGAAGCAAGAACAAAAAAAACATTGCATGATTTGGCGATTGCGTGAGTCAAATTGACGCGTCCATGCGCGTGCAGGCAATTAAAAGTTTCCTTGTGCAATGTGATATGACCAGGACATTCATATATTTGATTTGGACTAAGCAGCGCTTCTTCATGCAGCGCCGCTGCCGCCACCAGTTTCATTGTTGAACCGGGCATACCGCTGCCAAGATTCAACCCACTTGGAAAACCTACTTGTCCCGTCTTCAGGTCAGTCCAAATGAATACAGGTGCCGAGCGTGGTATCACTTCCGGCGCCTTAGCCTCAGCCTCAACGGCGTCTTCCACCACAGCGCCCAATCCGAATATGGACTTTATAAAGCGCCTACGTCCTATACTATTTGTCGAATCTAGCTCGTCGGTCATCTACGCCTTCCAAGGCTTGAATATTTGAGGATAGTCTATTGTTCCCTGAGGGGATGGATGCTTAAAAGCTGCAAACTCCGCCAGCTGCCCGGTTTAACAAGCCCTTCACAGTGATTTGACAGGATTGCTACACCCTTATCCCACCAGTTTAATCGTTGGACTCCATAATAGTTGCAAAGGGAAACACAGTTCTTCAATATTGTTGGGAGCTTGACGTGCATTTTTTTGGCAGTCTTCTCAGGATAGTTCTGATCGCGGTTTGCAGCTGCCAATCAGCTTTAGCATTGACAGAAACCCCTGCAAAACTTCAACCTGTCGATTCACTGCCTGAGGTAGTGCGCCAGACCATGGCCTTGCATTTCGGTGAATCAGATCAATTCAAGAATTTCGACGAGCTAGCGCAATCATTTGCAGTGCCAGTCAAATTCAAAAAGCCTGCCGGACTTTTCGTCACCCTCAGTCGAAAAGGAAAGACACGAGCTTGCTGGGGATCAATGTATCCTCAATATCCTAATCTTGTCGTTGGCGCCGTCTATACAACTGAGGCAGCTCTTTCGAAGGAATATCGCTACAAGAAAATCAGAGCAAATGAGTGGAACCTGCTCAAACCACAAGTTACAGTTGTCCGAAGTGTGGAACCCATTAGTTCGATACGTGATCAAAATCCACTGATGTATGGATTGATGGTTCGCTCAGCAAGAAAAACAGCAGTGATTTTGCCGGGCGAAGCAACAGATGCTCACTACCAACTAATGATGTGCAAAGTAAAAGCCGGAATCGCGTCAAATCAACCATGCCAGATTTACAGGATCAAAGCAGATGTATTTAAATGATGGTGCGCCTCGTTCGCCGAAAGGCAATGCCCTGATTTCTTGGCAGTTTATTATCCTGCAGGTTTTGATGCTGCTGGGTGCAGCAGTCTATCTCGACAAACCGACAGGTTCTCTTGCTGGGAAAATCGCCTTGCAGCAAGAAAAATTCGGATTGTATTCCTATGACCTGAGCAAAAACAAAGCGTATGCCATCGCCATCGGACCAAGAGGCACTAGCTCTGACGAACGAGGGGTGTGGGTCAAACCGGACGGTACTTTCAAAATCGATCAACTGCCTGTTGGCGAATATCAACTTAAAGTTCGCGCACCAGGATTTGGCAACGAGTATGTGGAGAATCTTGAGGTCGACGAAGCCGAAACAACAGATCTTCCAGATCCTGTAAAAATGGCCTTGATCCAACCGAGCATATCAGTTGGTGCAAACGTGCGCGTCTTCACATCTAAGGATAAGCCGAGCTTTTGGGTGAATGGAACGGGAGTGCGCGAAGCACATCTCAAACTATTTAAAAAAGACATTATCACGCTGACAAAAACCAGCCCTTTCTTTACGTTGGGAACAGACTTTCACTTAGTCGTTAGTGATCAAAAGAATCCCAAAAATCCATTTGCGCAGGACAAAGAAGTCGTCCAATTCATACGTCAGTTGAATAGCGATTCGGATGATTCGTCAAACGCTCAATTTAAATGCGATAAGCCTCTTGCTCAAGGAGACTATGTCATTGAGGCAACCGGAGTATCTACAAACGGAGCACCACCAGCCGCCGATTACAGCTGGTTCACGGTAACCGATCTCGGTCTTATCGTTAAAAAAGCGCCTAATGAAACACTTGTTCGCGCCATCGATTTGAATACACTCAAACCAGTGGCGGGCGCAACGATCAAATGCGGTTTCGATCTAACTACACCAAAGATAGGCAAGACGGGAGCGGATGGTTTCGTGCGCATACCGTTCACTCCAGCCGAACAAATCCAAACTGGAAGTTCAACCTTGGACGTGATTGGCATGAGCGGTCCAAACCGCGCTTACGGCGACGTCAGCTTCTACACAAGCGAATCTGATAAGTACAAAACTTACTGCTACACGGACCGACCAGTATATAGATTGGGTCAAATCGTTTACTTCAAGGGCTTGTCACGCGAAAAAACAATAAACGGATATAAAAATCCAGGCGCAAATATCACTTTAGATATGGAAGTAAAAGATCCAGACGGCAATAGCTTGTCGACAGGAGAGGTCAAAACAAATTCTCACGGCAGCTTCCACGGTCTGGTACAAATCCCGGCGGACGGAAAGACAGGAGGTTACAGCATTAACCTCACCTATCCTGATGGAACAACCGCCTATGAGTATTTTGAAATCGCTCAGTATCGCAAACCTGAATACCAGGTTGAAGTCACGCCGATAACACCGCGCATAGTGGCGGGACAAAAAGGCAAAATGAGAGTTCATGCCACGTATTATTTTGGCGGAGCAGTAGCGAATGCACGGGTCAAATACTCGATATACAACTCCTCAAACTGGGGCGGACGCTATGCCTTAATGAAGAGACCTGCTTACTTCAGCTTCTTTGATGATTGGGAAGGTTCAGCATCCAGCGGCGGTAGCTATGGCGGTGACTTTCTCAAAGACGGTTATGTGCAGCTCGATGGGAACGGCGAAGCGATAGTCGACGTCGACACCGTTGCTGAAAAAATCGATCCAGCCAAACCATATGACTCAAGTTACATTGACAAAAACTATAATGTGCAAGTTGAAGTAACCGACATCAGCCGCTTAACTGTGACTGGTAGCGGCAGCCTGCTTGCCACCGCCGGCGATTTCACACTGTTCGTACATCCACAATCATATGTGGCAAAGGTGGGAGAGACCGTACCTGTTGCAGTTGAAGCTGTTGATTACGACGGCAAACCAATCGCCAACAAAGAAGTAACCGTCAAAATTGCGAGATGGCCTTGGGACCAAGCCAAACATGAATATCGCGCGCGCGTCTTCATGGCCGATCAAAAAGTGACCACAGACGCCCAAGGTAAAGCGACAGCCGTATTGTCCACAAAAGATCAGTGGCCGTCAGATACCTTCTACATCTCCGCGGAAGCGACAGACGCAGGCGGTCACTTTATCTTCGACAGCAGCAGCATGTGGATCTCCAACTACAACGACCCTTATATTCGCTACGGCGAGGGATCCGAAAGCGAAGTGATGTCCATCAAGATGGATAAGGAAGTGTATAAGGTTGGTGACGTCGCCAGGATTATGATCACTGCGCCGGTCCAAGGCAACGAGGGAGTTGAAGCGATCATCTCCACAGAAGGTCCACGCATCTACAATTTCAAAGCTGTAAAAATGGACGCCACGGCTAAGCTTATTGAAATTCCTATCAAGGATGAATATGCTCCGAATGTTTTCATCTCAGCCACGATTGTGGACAAGCACCATAAGTTCTACACCCAAGAGAAATTGATTCAAGTATCACCTGAAAACAATTTCCTCAAGATCGCAATCGCTAGTGACAAGGAAAAATACAAGCCAGGCGAGATGGTTAAATACACGATTACCGCCAAGCACAACGACGATAGTCCAGCTGCAAACACGGACCTGTCCTTAGGTGTAGTGGACGAAAGCATTTACGCAATCCGTGCCGAGAATGCCGGTGACATCAGGAAGTTCTTCTATGTTCGCCGCGAAAATGAAGTCACGACTATTTGCTCCTTCCCCGAAGAATACTCTGGTGGACCGGACAAAGCAGAACCTAAAATGCGTAAGGACTTCAGAGATACAGCGGCCTGGATTCCGGATATAACGACCAACGAGAAGGGTATCGCGGTCGCTAGCATCAAACTGCCTGATAATCTGACAACTTGGCGTGCCACTGTGCGTGGTATCGATATGAAGACCTGCGTCGGTTCAGAAACACAGAAGGTGATCTCCACACAAGATTTGATTTTGCGCCTGGCATTGCCGCGCTTCTTCAGTCAAGGAGACGAAGGCCAAGTTAGTGCGGTGGTGCACAACTACTCGGATAAGACTCAAAGCGTCAATCTGACAATGTCCATGTCCACTCAATTCAGAACTAACTTGCCGCTCGCTCAGAAGCTTGAGATCGCTCCGCAAAAAGCTGCACGTTTCAGCTGGCCCGTGATTGTATCCGGTTCAGGAACGGGAGTGCTGCAATGCAAAGCGATCGGACAAACAGCAAGCGACGCAATGGAAACAAAATTGCCGATCAGGCCGCTGGGCATCCCCACTTTCTCGTCTAAGACGGGCGTAATTACAGAGCAGAGTAAGACAATCAACATACCAGTTGGTTTGAGTTCTGACGCTGAGCGCTCCACTGCCAAGTACGAACTCAGTCTGGCTAGCTCCTCAATTGGTCCTGTCTTAGGGAACTTCGGCGCGCTGATTGACTATCCATATGGATGCACTGAACAAACGATGAGCAAGTTGGTGCCTTCTATAGTGGCGAAGCAGCTGCAGATCAAACTGCATCAACCAATCAGCAAAGAAGACAATGCTCGATTCGATGCCGCTTATGAGCAATCAATGAAAAAACTTCGTGGCTATCATCACAACGATGGTGGCTGGGGTTGGTGGGAAAGTGATGCCAGCAACACTTACCTTACCGCGTTAGTGATCGATGGCATGCGGATGCTCAAGGAAGTTGGTTATGACCCAGGCGATGAGCTGATCACTGGAGGCAGAAAATGGCTCAAGCTCAATTCCGTCGCATTAGCAAAACAACTAGCGGATCCAAAACTTCTTAAAGATGATTGGTGGGCGCGCGAGACAAAAGTCGATTTTGCCCGCATGCTTTACACCTTGAGTTTTGGCAAAGAACCGATTCCAGTAGCCACCAAAGCCTATGTTTTGAGCGAAATCAATCACTCGACACCGGAGGCTATCGCTTATCTAACCCTTGCCTTCCATAACTCTAAGGACGATGTAACCGCCAAGCTGTTTTACGACCGTCTGATGAAAATGGCCAACACTTCAGCGGAGTTCTGCAACTGGGAACACAACCACGCCTTGTACAAAAAGCTTGGTCTGAAAAGCGATGAAGACTACACTTACCGCTTCACAAGTGTTGAATCCACGGCACTCGGTTTGAAGGCGGTCCTGGCCATGGAGCCAAACAATTTCGAGCGCATCGAATCGATCAAACGTTGGATCCTACTCCAACGCGGCAAGGACGGCTGGGACAATACAAAAACGACAGCCGAAGTATTTCTTGTCTTGATGCAAGACGAGTTGCAATCCCGAGCATTGCTTGGCAAAGGAAACTTCAAAACACGGGTGACTTTCGATCAAAAGTCTCTGACGGATTTCATTTCGAACGAAGACAATTTGTATGCGAGCCAGAAAACGATTCAGGTACCGATTCCTGAAACTCGAGGCACATTGTCTATATCGAAGGACGGTCCGGGAAGGTTGTATTACAACAGTCTGATCACCTACTTCCGCAAACTTAAGGCCAACGATCAAGTCGCTGATAAGGGGCTGCCGCAAGGACTAAGAATTACACGCAAGTTCTTCCGGCTTGTACCCGGTGCTACCACCAGCGATGGCTCTGTTCATTTCAAAACGCAACAAATTACTGATGGAAACATCAAGGCTGGTGAAACAGTGATGATGAAAGTTATTGTCGAATCACCAACGCGCCTTCCATATATCATGGTTCAGGCCGATCTACCTAGCGGAGCCGAGGTGGTGGAAAGCGACGCTCGCGAGGGCAGCACAGACACATCCGAAACCGAGTCCGACAAGACAGGAATCGCTGGCGATTGGGCTGCAGCATGGTGGCAGCATCAAGACATTCTCGATGACCGCATTGTGTACTTTGGAACCAGCCTTCCCCAAGGCAAATCCGAATTCCACACAATGATCCGTTTAGAACTGCCAGGCAACATACAGGTCAATCCAGTCAGCCTCGAGGGCATGTACACAAACGCGGTCCGCGGCTACTCAGCCCTAGACTCGCTGCACATCAATGAATAGCTGGGAGCGCCGGCATCCTGCCGGCATCTACAAAGTCTGGATGCACTGCTATATAGCAGCACCAGCTGATTGGCAAAACATTAAAGACTGGGTACCCTCTTCCTTTTTACCTATCCCATATCAGGTAAACTAATATTACATCAGGGTTTCGAGACTTCGAGAACTCTGTAAACTCAGACAATTAGGAACTTTACGGATTCATTAAAAGCCGCGTTTTTTGCTTTACATATTAAACGGAAGCAAAAAGTAGAGGGGTACCCGAGCTTTTAATCTCAGAATCTTTGGAACGACATTTTTTCCGATTCAGTTATAGCAACAGCTAAAGTGAAAGCAATGAACAAGTTAGATCTAAAATCAGACTGGAAATCCTATGCATTGACGCTTACATTGTTGGTTTTCGCCTTTGGTATTTATTGGACTACACGTCCCTTTGCCGATGTGGTAGCCAGTAAGACCGTCGCTATTGGTGAGCTGAATAAGGCTCAACGAATGAACATTACTCTTGCCGCAAAATTTCTCGATGGCGCGACAATTAAACCTGGTGAGCAGTTCTCATTCAACAAGTTGATTGGTCCACGAACTGAACGAAGGGGCTACTTAGGAGCGCCGTCTTATGTCGGTGCGGATACGCCATCAACTACCGGTGGTGGCATCTGCCTCCTATCCTCTTGCACATATCAATTGGCTCTAGAATCCGGAATGGCGATCGAAAGCCGCACTCCTCATTTGCGCACGGTTAAAACCGTGGCGCCGGGACTGGATGCCACGGTTTGGTACGGACAATCGGATCTAACCTTCACAAATAAAACCAATTCTCCAATCCAATTCCATGCTTTTCCAGATGGCTCGGATTTGAAAGTGCAGCTGCTAGGCACCCGAGCGGATATTCACAAGTGTACGCTCCGCACCTATCAACAACGAAATGATCGCGACCACCTGCGCGTCCGAGTGGTTCGCTCGGGGCTGGGTCGCGACCAAGAAATCTCAGATGATCTTTATGGAGTGCCTCGCGGCTAAGATTTCAGATGATCTGTGGAGTGCCTCTCGTGACCGAGATTTCAGATAATCACGCGGCGATGGTGAGACGCCACAATAAGCCGCGCCAGTAAGCTGCACCATCAGTTAAATATGCGCTATCCTTTCGTAAACGGAGTTGTTCAAAATTCCGCTGCCGATGGGATGCTTTTGACAACTGTTATCAAAGATAAATTACTTAGCTTGTTCATCTGTTGCTGTTCCTCAGTGCTTCTTTTATCCTGCTCATCCACTGAAACATCCGAACCGATCATTCCAGCGGAAGAATCAACAATTGCTACGCATCCACTCGATCCTCTAACAGAACAAGAAATCAACGTCACAACACGAGTACTTAAGCAAAGTGGTCACATGACCAACTTAAGTCGATTCGCATCGATATCACTGTCAGAGCCTCTAAAAAGCACGGTTTTAAAGTTCAAGAATGGCGAGCCAATTGCCAGGCAATCATTCGCGGTTATCTATGAGGCCGGCTCGAATAAAACTTTCGAAGCTCACGTCGACTTGGTCAGAAAAAAGCTCCTCTCTTATACGCAAGCACTTGGCTCGGCACAAGTTCCCGAGGACACAACTATCGTTCGCACAGTCGTGCGCGCGGACAAAAATTGGCAAGAAGCGATGCACAAACGCGGAATTACAGATCTCGACGATGTGTACATATCGGTGTGGTGCTCAGCCTATTTGCCAGAAGTAAAAAATGACAGCAATCGCGTTCTGAAAGCAATCTTTTATTATCAGGGGCAAGCGGGAAACGCCTTCCTTAGACCAATCGAAGGCGTAGTCGCAGATGTAGACGTAATGACCAGGAAAGTCATCAACCTGTCCGACACAGGAGTGATTCCCATCGCTCCTGAAAAACGCGTCAGCATCGTAACGAACGCAAAGCCACCATACGCGATGCCAAACATACGTCCGAGCTTTTCCGTAACCGGAACCGAAGTGCATTGGAAGAATTGGCGCTTTCGCTTTGGTATGCATCCGCGAGAAGGCTTGGTACTATATACAGTGTCTTATGATGATCACGGCAAAATACGTCCAATTCTTTACCGTGGCTCATGCTCTGAGGCGTGTGTTCCTTACGCCGACCCGAGCTCAGCCTGGTCGTTTCGAGATGCATTCGATGTAGGTCAATTTGGCCTGGGTGCAAACTGTGATGCGCTGGAAGAATTGACAGACGCTCCACCAAACACGCATTTTTTTGATGCGATCATCGCCAATCAGTTCGGCGTGCCCGTTAAACGCCCCCGTGCAATTGCTCTGTATGAGCGAGATGGGGGATTACTGTGGAAGCATTATGACAGTCCAACTAAACACAATCTGTCGGTCAGGGGACGCGACTTGGTCCTAGCTTACATAACAACGCTCGGCAACTATGACTACGGTTTCAATTGGATCTTTCATGAAGATGGATCACTGGAGATGGAGACAATAATGACCGGAATCATGCTGGCAAAAGGTGTTTCCGATACATCTGATCATGACCAGCACGGTCACGCCGTAGAGAAAAATATCGAGGCTGTTCATCATCAGCATTTCTTTTGCTTCCGACTCGACATGGATGTCGACGGTGCTTTGAACAACAGCCTGATCGAGACAAACACTGAGTCGATGCCGCAGAAAATCGATAATCCTTATGGAAACGCATTCTGCATGAAAGATACGAAGTTGCGCCGAGAACTAGAGGCCAGGCGGCAGTTGAATTTGACCTC
Source organism: Candidatus Melainabacteria bacterium (assembly GCA_003151275.1). The sequence continues at coordinate 125,974 of PLXC01000026.1, read as the reverse complement.
AACGCGTCGATGGAAGATAGTCAATGAGCTTGAAAAAAACGATTTGGGACAGCCGACCGGTTATATGTTGGAGCCTGGAGAAAACTCGGTGCCATATTCGTCGAGCGATTCGTACGTGCGCAAGCGAGCTGGGTTCATTAACTCAAACATCTGGGCAACGCCGTACAATGCAACGGAGATGTACGCAGCAGGGGACTATCCTTTTCAGTCTAAACTGTCGCAAGGATTGCCTGAATGGACTAAAGCTGATCGGTCGATTGAGAATCAGGATATAGTCCTGTGGTACACGATGGGTATAACGCACACTCCTCGACTCGAAGAATGGCCAATTATGCCGGTCCACCCAAGCGGGTTTCGCCTAAAACCAAATTCTTTTTTCTCTCAAAACCCGGCTCTTGAATTTTTACCGTTATCAGTTAGAAGGTAATGGTATTAAGGAAATTGAGCTATCGTAACTGATGAACGACATCAGAAATGGGTGAGAAGGCGTTGACAGCTGGACCAGGCTAGATATAGGATGAGATTAACTCCATTTAACATCAAGGTGCCTTCCTTGACAGGAACATGTAATGCAAAAGATTTTGTATAGTTCAGCTCGCAGTCAAAAGGGCAACATGATTGTCCTAATCGCGGCCGTAACGGTCGGGTTGGTCGTTGCCCTAATATTCTTCTGCCTCAACTACTCGAGGCTGATCGGTAGCAATGCTGAGCAGAAGAAAGCCATTGAAGCTTCAGCGTTGGCGGCGGCAAACGATCTAAGCTCCATAGTAATTGACACCCCAGAGATGGGCTACGTCTCCCTATCTGACCAGGCTCCAGTCGGCACTTTCACAAAAGCCGGCGATCAATTTTTCATGCCAATCAGAGGCATAAACACGATTATCGGCACGGCGCGATTGGATTCGATAATCGCCAATCAAATTCCAGGTGCGTCGAGCATGCAGACACTGGCTCAGAATGATTTGACGAATGCAAAGTCGGTCATTAGCCAACTAGACAAAGTCTTAACGGCGGCTCTGACCTCAAAGAATTCACCTCAAGCTGTCGATCGGAATAACAATCAGATCAAAGCCTACGCGGACGCTCAGAATTCGTACGTTCAGAATCTAATCAGAATGACTGGCTCAGCCAGTTACGTTCCAGGCTCATTGGTGCTCACGCTAGGGTCGTTGAACACACCCAGCGAAACCAACATTCCCATACCACAGCCAACAGGCATTGCACCGTTGGCAGCGGGACTGGTGCAAAATAATAACTACAAATCCTTCGTGAACATACCGTACAGCGGCGTCAACTATGTATTTGGGGGGATTGGTGACACACCCAGGCTCGTCGATATTCGGAATTTTGTCCTTGCCGCGCCCGGGGTTGCCTATCAAGTGCCTACGATCGTCAAGGCCGAGTGCGACGAGCTGATCAAGACTTCTCAAACCCCCAATGGAGCCGTTTTCCACACCGCTGCGTGTGCGCAAGCTTCCAGCAACTTCGATCCAAAGCCAGCCCCTGGAGCCATTGCTATTGAATTTCCGGATGGTCAGGTGCCTGAGTTCTCAAAGCCTGCCGACTTGCTCACTAAACTGCCCTCGCCAGCTGTTATCCAGACCTCACCCAAAGGTGACTATCCAGTTACCGCTCCGGCGCTTTCAGGAGGCCCTGACCCATGGCCGCCGAACGTTGCTTCGACAACCATGGGAGATGCTTGGTGCATAACCCTGTACGACTGGATCCGCAGAGGAGGCACCCGCGCGAACATCACATCTGTGGTCAACATGCAGACCACTCCCTTCACAGGGGCTGCGCCTGCAATGGTCGATTGGTGGGGCGAGTTGACTAATACTCCGCCACTAACTGATATTACTCAAAACTTCCCTGGAGTTGGTGGCAAGCAACAGATACCTATGGGTATCATGCATGCTTACAAATGGGATCCGTCTGGTAACGTTAATTACAAACCGTTGCCAACCGCACCCTACCCATACGAAGTCGTTAGCGAAAATCAGCTGTACGCCGAGGTAGCCGGTATTGCTAACGGTGCATTCAAGAGCTCGACTCCAGTGATCGCCTTCGATTCAATCAAAGTGCCAATGCCGCAGGGAATCAAAGGAAAAAAAGGTTCGGTTTCCGGAACGATTAAAGCCACCGTTCACTTCATCCAATATTTTGATATCTACGTTCGCGATCAATGCCGCGTTCAGGGTTTGCAAAATGGTGGGAAACACGGCGGCGAGCCGCTTAATGATGCCTTAGTGGTCTATGCCACACCTGCCTCGAACAACATTGCCTGCCAACCGTTAGCGCCTGCGAGAGGGCTTGATTATGGTGCCAGCGGTTTCGGCGCAGGCAGTAGTGATAGCGGAGCCACTGGTCCACAGGTTCCGCCACCGACCAATGGAAACGGCATGGGCTCTCCACCAATTCTATCGGCCGAATCTGACTTTGGTGACGCGCCGGCTCAACGAGCTTTAGCTTTCCCCTATCCGCCGCCGTATGTCAAGTACGCCACTGGTTCAGCAGGTGGGCAAATTCGTACGACCTATCAAACTACAGCTTTGACAGGGAGCATAAGATTCAGACGAGAAATTCAAATAACTGGCTTCTTGCTAAACGCCGTTAGCCTCTCCAACTCATCGCCAACAGATATAGGATATCTAGCAGGTAAACAAAAGCAGCCTGGAGTGACCTACACGGTATCTGACCCATCCACCGGTTACTACCCCGACGTTGACGTTGTTGATGATTTCAAAGACAAATAGCTAACTGAAAGGTTCGCAGCCGGTTGTAGTCGATTGCCGTTAACTCGCTGGTTGTAGCCGGTTACGGTTGAGTGGTGGCGGTGACGGTCTTCAACGGTAAGATCCACTTTGCTGGTGCAAAACTTTCCTTTTCAGCCGCTAAGTCAGTACGTCGATCGATGAGATCCTGCGCCGGTCGGCCGTTCAGCGAAACCTTGGCTTGAACTCTAACGATTGGTCTTGCACCGAGCTGCCGCTCGATGTCTTCCGCCACATAATGCGCATATTGGAGAATCATATCTGGTATCACACGCATATCCTCCATCTGCCTTGAATCAAGTGAATTTTCAGGATGCACTATGCCTTTCATCCCAGTGCGCGGATCGACAAATATCATTTGAAAACCAGCTGAGCGCTTGTCTCTTAGCATCATCCGCCAGGCGAACCGCTGCCCTTGCTCAGTCCAACTGGGGTCGCCCGGATAGAGAAATCTCCGCAACGGCACAACAAGTTGAACGATGACGTAGACATGGACGAGTATCAAGGTGACTAAAGATGTCTTGCCGCAGGCAACTGCATTAGGTGAAAACGCATCCTTATTGATTTTCAAAGCCCTTAAACACTTGTATGGCCAATCCTCGTCGGCAAATAATCCAATCGACGCAATCATCAACCAAGGAAAAATGTCGATGCTGAACATAGCTGCATTTGTAATATGGAATATGAATACGAGGCCTGCGCCCAGCCAAAACGTCCGCCTCCAACACAACAAGAAGCCAATCGATAGATCAAACGCAATGCCACCATAGGTGATGAATAGGACAAACCAATGCTCTTGAAAAATGGGACCGAACAACGGTCCAAAGATCGGATCGGCAGCGCGGTCAAGGAGCCACCCGGTCTGGGGGTATCCCTGCAACCAATCCGAACTAAGTTTTGCTATGCCACTGAAAAAATAAACTATAACAAACTGGAATCGAAAAATTAGGACGTTCCATCTTGGCACACGATCGGGAGGCTTCTGACGCAAATTATCAAGTGACCACACTCGATTAGCTGACACGATGCTAAACAGCAGACTGAGGAGACAAACGAGATATAGGTGGTTTTGATAAAGCGATTTCTCGAGTAGAAATACATACGTAAATGCGAACAAAAACAATATTGCGGCAGGTCGATATAAAAAACCAATGCCCATTAATAGCGCTAGCACGGCCAGAAAAATTAAATGAATATGCATGCCATAACCTGACCAGGGGCTGATTGCATGGATATAGGTGAAGTGAAACACACGGTCACCAGAAAGAGTGTCGATCCACTTGCTCTGAAAGAACTCATAGACTAGAACGACCATCAATATTGAAAAGCAAATACGAAAGACAGCTAGGGATGCGCCGCTAACCGGCTCATCCAGATATCTCAACCATTTTTTGATCAGCCCTAGATCCGGCTTAATGAGAGCATTGTTTGGATTGATCATTGTGCATCGTTTCGGTTGATCATTGGTGCATTTAAGAATCGTAGCGAAGATTCTGCGGTGGCATTGGTCACAACATCGACGAGCAAGCGCACGACTCCGATCCGCTCCTTTATGATTATTGCAGCTTTACGACCGTTTGTTCGCAAGAACACGCTCAACCGGAAACCATCTAAGGCGTTAGCCTAAACATTCAGCTATGCTCCTCTTTGTAGGCAAACGTCGCAATGAGGTGCAGTAGTGTCAACAAACAAATTGCCTGGAGGCATACCAGCCGGTAGAACTGCACTACTGGCAGCGCTGCTAATTAGCCAAGTATCGATCGGCTCTCCAGCCCGCAAGGACGAAGGAATGCGCTCACCACGAAAAACCCAAACCCAGGCGCAACCATCTGAAGACTTTCCCTTGAGCAATCTTAAACTTGAGACAAAGCCGGTTAATCGCTGGGTTTATGGTTTCGAACCGCTCAACGAGCAAAGTGTTTTGATTGCTCCAGACGTTTATTTGAGTGAGCTTGAGAAAAATATGACCAAGCGCGATCTTGAGCAAGGTTTAAAACCGGAGGACGACAAAAGGTTTGAGGGCACACTGCAGTTTTTCATTCAGAAATTACTGGCAAACAATCGTACAAAAGACGCGCTACGACTGGAGCATCGCCTGGCCCGAATCCAAGCAAAACATCCTGAATTCCACGAGCAACCCAAATGAATCTCAGGCAATTGGCGATCCCTACAATTGGTCTGTTTTTGGTGAGCTGTAGCACGCCGGTTACCAATCACTTGCCACCACCAACATCGATTGATCGCAAAAATGCTGTGATTATCATCAAGAAACCACCATACATCCAACATGGTACATTCGTTGAATATGTGAATGTGCACTCTTCCCAGGGGATCACAGACTGGTTCTTTCACTGCTATCCCCAGTTTCTATACAATCTCGATAGCACCACAATCAGTGACAAGACTAGGGTTGTGATCACGATCACCAAAGTAACTTTGACAATTTCGTTGCCAATTACGATGCGCGTAGGTCAGCTGGCTGACAAAAAAACGCTAGAGCATGAGAAGGGACACGTAGATATCGTCATGCAGATCTATGAGAAGGCTCAGGCAGCGGCGCTCGAGGCGTCTGAACCTGCTATCGGATTGCGATTCGAGGGAGAAGGCGCTAACGCAGAAGAGGCACTCGCCGACGCATTGGACAAAGCAGCGCGTCAGGTCTGTCAAAATTATCGCAAGAAAACCGTGGATGAGGCCAACGAACTATCAAGTCAGTTTGACGAGATAACGAAGCATGGCTTAGCAAAGATTTCAGTACCGGAAGCCATTAAACAATCGTACGAAACGTACAAGAAGAAACACGCCCGCGCGTCAACTCCGGACTTGTGAGGAACAAGCCCGCTCAAATTTTGTGCTGACCTAACCGACGGCGTCATTGGTCACTGCCACCTTGGGAGCGTCCTTAGGACCGGAAAAGACGAAATGATTTACAACCCCAAGAATGACCACTAAGACGGCTAACGCACCAATCGCAATTAAGCGATCATGCGCAGTTGATCCTTGTCCCAATTCAAGCAGTTCGTGTGTGAGCAGAGCACTGGAAGCCATGATCCCCGGAATCAGAATCAGGTTTTCGTGACCTTCGACGGCGCGTTGGTAAAACGCGGCTGCCATCGCACAAAACAAAATCGCTGCCACTGAGCCGGCAATTAACATGCTTGAAGTCGGCTCTGGATGAACGAAATAATTTGAACCTGCCGGCAGTGCAACTGCTCCACCCAAGAGCAAAACCATCAGCAAACGCTTGTCCTTAGGATCTCGGATGAATAGACTAAAAACAATTACCGCCAAAAATCCGGCATAGAGTGCTGCGCTCGTGTAACTGTGCGTCAAATTGACGCCGGTGACGTTCGGATTGTACTGGGCGATGAAAGTTTGAATCAATGCCTTAACAGCCCAAAATATACCGGCGATTTGAGCAGTACCAGATTTGGTGGCAACCAACATAGTGCCGGCTAAGACGAGCACGCCAAGCATTCCAAACAATCTGCTGGCGATCAAAGTAAAAATGCCGATATATATAAGTTGCTTCAGACCTCTGACGGCGCCCTCTTCTTTGTAATTATCTGTTGTCTGCAAAATGTAGGCGAGGAAGTACCCGGCACCAGCAATTGCGGCAATCTTTGGCATAGCTGCGGTGGCACCCACTACTTTCGTTATTACGCACAAAACAGCTAGACCACCGGTCATAGAGAGCACTATACGCTTCAGATAAACCTTGTCTTCTTTATGCAGCAGCGGTCTTTGTACCCAGCGCAAAAACATGGAAACAGCCAGGGTGCCTAGAACAACTCCTTGTTGAACACCAGCGGCAGCAGTGCCACCACCGACGTGGGTCCAGTAGACCGTGACCAACCAAATCAAACTTGGCAACAGATCTTCTAAAGTTGATTGTTCCGGCAGCAGCAAATTGTCCGAAATTTTCCACACAAATAGTCCGGCTATCATTGCGGCGATAGCGTTTTCCGATTCAGCAGGCAGCATCATTGCTGCACCAACAAACATCGCCAGGAAAAGAATTGAACGTTCGAACGGAAGAAAATTGAGACGGGAAATTATAAATGGAATGATCAGCGCCGGGGCAAAGTACAGCACGGAGCCAGCAACAGTGAGAGCACCAAGTTGAGCGAGACCGAACAATGCCAAGAAGGGCAGTAGAATAATGGCCGCTATCTTCAGTGTTTGAGCAAAAGTCGTGCCCGACAACTGTGTCCACTCTTTGCCTCGAACGAAGAACCAAGAAAACACGAGCGCCGCAGTTGCGAAAAACAGGATCATTATGTTGGTTGACAGCGTAGCCATGTGATCCTCACCCCGTATGATGTAGCGTGTTAGACTGACTGTATTTCAGAGTGGCTTCAATGAGATTCGCCTACCCGTTACTGTTTATTCTACTTGCAATTATCTCCGCGAGTACGTGGATTTACTCGTTGGCCTTTGCTGATCCAAAGGACGAAGCGATCACATTTTTAACAGATATAAAATCTGGAAAACTTGCAAAATCAGTTAAACATTTTGGCGGAAACGTGTGTCGATGCCCCGCTAAGGGTGGTTGGGGATCATTTCTTATTTACCAATCAGGTCAAGAACCAAATCTTGCTTTTATGACCGGACACGATTTTGAAATTGGTCGACCAACCGCGACAAAAATGGACAACACCAAAGCGTATCTGATTCCGTGGGAACGTCCAGAGGATTTCGCAGTCGACGTGCCGGTTTCGTTCAATCCAACTCATTACTCACCAGTGTTTCTGCCGCTTCCGATGGCATACGGAAAAAAAATGACAGAAGCAGAATTCGCCAAGTTTTTACAAGATCCTGACAATGATGCATGGAAAGGTTTTACATTACGTTTTCGCCAGGGTTTGAAGCCGGGAAGCATCGCGCCATCAGCCGAACCACTACCTCCTGAAGCAGCAACCGAATTTGAAGCCTTACAAAAAGATGGCGCAAAAAAAGCGGAGGAGGAGAAACTGCCTCCCAAAGAATCAACCGATGATGCCATTAAAGAAGCGCTAGGTGCAGACGCTGCCGAGTACCTTCATCCAAAGGAAGCGGGTCCCGTGGTCCGAGCAGATGGCACAGTCATACCCGCTGAGCAGATTGAAGCACGCTTGCCTCGCCTTAAGTCCGCCACTTTGCGATTGCATGTTGTTCGGCGCGGACAAATAAAGGATTGGACGATCTACCACTTTGGATTAATGGATCCAGTGCTGGTCGAAAACAACAAAGAAATTCTGCTAAAACACGATCGTCGTCCATAGCGCGCACCATATATAGTGCCAGGCGTATTGAGGCAAGCCTTTCCAATCCGCTAACGCTCACTGTATGTGGTGGCATTATACAAAGTATAAAATATTATCTGAAGTATGACGCTATGAGGCTAAGCAGCTCGCTTCTTCAGCTGAAGCAACCGTCACGCAGTATTACAAGTAGGACAAAACAATACCCATAAGATGGACTAAAGAACCACTTCGCGAGCACCACATTACAAAAAGTTCATGCGGGTTGCAAGCCTGATCACCATTGTGAGGGACACCCCATTGCTGATGGGCGTGTAATAGTCGAATCAGGAACCCTCTTTCCAACGTCAGCTTTTGGCTCGCGCTCTCACGTCAGATGAGATTGTGGCTTCGTGCCATTGGTTGCGAGGTCCGCTATTGCGGCGTTTTCGAAGGCAGGAATTCAAAACGATGAATCGAAGCGATACAGCAGCATCCAAAGGATTTCCCAGGCGAACTCGACGTGACGCTCCACTTCATGTCAGTCACGACAAGCGACAGCGCTCGCACAGGGGGGCGGCGTTAGCTGAAATGGCGGGCGCCATTGCATTGCTATTGCCCTTGCTGATTTTACTGATGATGGCAATTATCGAGATCAGCGACTATTTCGTGCTCAAACAGCTGGTTGCTTACGTGGCTCGCCAGGCGGCTCATGAGATCGCTTACGGGTATGGAACACTCGGCTACACGACAATGAATACGAATGGTGCCAGCTCAGGTCCGGCAAATACAAGTGACCCCAACTACACGACAATAGTGAATAGCATTGCCGTACCGGGCGTGATCAAGAAAAACTCCAGTGCGCAGTTTAAAACTTACTTCCATATTCCTAACTCGCCAAGCTTGTCACAAAGTTACGTCACGGTTTACGTTAACTACAAATCCGGACCGGGGCTTCCAGATTTCCCATGGGTCCCGTTACGCATCGGCGGAGCTACGTTCGATGCTGCCAGCACAACGGTTGGCTCATCGTGCTCGTGGCCGATAGCGCACTAATCCATACACTCGTTCCCACAAGAGGCACGCACATGCGGCAGAGACGATGTCAAAACAGAAAGCAAGCAGGCGCAGAGATAATGGAATTTGCAGCGGCGATATTAATTGTGGTGCCAATCTTCATTTTGGTGGTCTACCTTGCTTATGAAGCAAGCATGTACATGTACCTGAAAACTGGAGTTGATTCGGCGGCCAGAACGGAAGCCCGATGGTTAGCAATCAATTTTAACTACTTAGCCCAACGAAATGGAAACTCAGCTGCCAGTTATTCCACCTGGAAAAATAGTGGCGTCCGTGTCGGTAACTGCGTAACGACAAACAGCCAGTTCAATAATGGCACTATAGATAGTGCCGGCAACTTCGTATCCACAGCCCCTCCAGTCATAGCTAGCGGACAGTGCCTGACCAGTGTTGCTGGACAGGGTGCAGTGGCGGTCCAAGTTCTATACCCCGGTGGCAACGGTTTAGCGGCGTGGCCTAGCCCTCCACTCTCTTTTTTTGGTATGCGCTTGACGCCTACCAATACTACTATTGCAGGCATTTATGTGGCTGATATCGAGCCCTAAGTTTGAGTCATTCGCTGGAGATTACATGGTGAGAGAAATTTGCAAACATAAAAGAGCACGCAGACAACGAGGTGCACTTGGATCGGTGATTTTGTTGTTCGGCATTGGCATAGCCTTACTGTTCGCTTGCATCGCCGTCGACATCTCGCATTTCGCTTCTGCCAGCACCGAGATGCAATCAGTTGTTGATGCTGCAGCCCTAGAAGCCTGCTATGACTTGCAATGGAAATCAGTCGCAGCAGACATGGCCAAAGCAACAACCGATGCCAAATACATGGTTCAGCAAGGCTCCGCAGATATCTACAGTCCGTCTGGAATCAGTATTCCAACAAACTCGGTAGCAGTTAACTTCTCCTCTCTAAATGGCGGTGTCAACAATGCTTGCACGGTCAGCATGAATCTTCCGATCGCCTACATCTTTGCCCCTTATATCATTGGCGTAGTTAATGGATCAGAAAATGTCGTCGGGGTAAGTGCGACTGCCGAACAACTGCCTATCGCGGTTGGGCCTGCGCCTCCGTGGTTTCTGGAGACGAACGCACAATTAGGTCCGGATTGCCCATCACCATTGCCGTCGCCAGCTCCTGCTCCGCCGGTTACTTTCCCCAGCACAACTTATGTCACGTTCAACAGCGTTATGGGTGGGTGCGCAAAGCAAGCACCACCGATACTTCCAACTTACTGGGTAGATATGGGACTGAGCGATCTGAGCAACGCCCAATCGAATCCCAACGGGATCAGGTCGGTTATAAATTGCTTTGGCGAGTGCGTCAACGGCAGCGGTTGCTCGGCTACGAATCCCATACAAATTGGCGTGAGTGAAATAACTGCGGTTCACGGAGCATACAACTCAAGTATCTCTGACCCAAAAGGCAACCTCGCTACTTGGGCAGGCGGTAAGACCGTGTTGCTGCCCGTCACAACTAACGGTTTAGTAACCGGAGTCTACACAGTCCAGCTCACCGGCCCTTATGTGGCAAATAGTTCCTTTCAGGGGCAAGGGGTCTTTGGAGAATTTCAGGTCAAGTTTCTTGGTCAGTCAAATACTGTGCCCGGTGTGACAGTGTTCGATCCAACCCAAGGCGGTGTTTATGCAAACGTTGGATCGACTGTGGCTACTTTGATCAAATGATGTGGGAAGTGCTGTTAAGGAGGGTCAGCGGTAAGAAACCGAACTACGAACGAAGAGATCCCGGACTAAGAAAACCAAACCGTTTGCGGAAAGGTACAAAGTGGACAAGTCCTCTCGAAACGAAACTATAACGTTGGTTAAAGACAATCCATCGGATGAAAAGAATTTCCAAAGGAAGGCGCCAGAAGTTGACACTTCCACTCCTAGCGTCGGTCCTCCGACCCAAGACACAGGCGATGAGATGAGCCCAGGACAGAGTCCTTCAGATTTTGCAGAAGAAATAGAAAACACTGAAATATCATCTGAGCACAAACTCGCGCCCATCGGGAAAGTTGCTTCTGACTTACTGCGGAGAAGTGCGACTAAGATGAAAGCGCAGTCGGCTGAATCTCTTGCAATAAATCCATCTACAGGTCTATCGTCAAGTCAAAATTCACTTAATGCACGATTGAAACCCACCGACACAGGTGACTTGCCGACCGTTACCGAAGAAGAATCGCTTGCTGCACTAGAGGAGGATCAGCACTCCGCGGATGCATTGACAAAAATTGATTTCACACCAACATCCGGAGAGGAGTCAGACCATGCTGAGTTATCCACACTAGACATCGATCAAGATCCTGATCATGAGGACGGTTCAACCCGAGCCCAAACGACAAGTTTAGGACTAGCCTTAGGCAAGCTAGATCTATCAAAAATCGTACCTGAAGCCAATGAAACTTTTTACCTGGGACAAGGTTCCGATGACATGCCGGACCTATTGTCCGAGTTGGAAAAATTGGCTTTGGATTTCCTAAACACAGAAACCAACGTGTACGACATACAGCCAGTACCATCTTTGCTCCGTCCCAAGAAACCTGGTTCTCAGACACAAACGCTAAATCGTATCGACTTCGTCGAAACTACTAAAACTTCTGAGATCGAGAAACTAAAATCAGCACGTAGAGGAATTTGGCGCCAAGAGTGGATTTGGGTTTGTGTGGCGGCATTTAGCCTTCTGATTGCAATGCTGACTAGTTTTAGCAACAAACCTGTCGCAACTCAATCGCACGTCCCTAACTCAATACGCGAACTGACTCGTGCCATCTCTAAGGATCCGGGAAATGCAGACTTCTATAGAGCCCGCGGTCAATTATATATATCCATCGCCAAGCCCCTTTTGGCGATAAAGGATTTGAACGAAGCACTTGACCTAAATCCCGAAGGCCGCAACGCCAAAACTTACGAAGACCTCGCAAAATGCAATGAGATGCTTGGTCAACTTGATCAAGCAGCGAAGTATTTAACAATGGCGATGAAAGCATCCCCAGGTGACTCTTCAAAATACTTGTTACTGCGCGCATCGTATTATATGAAGCTTAAAGAGTTTAAAAAGGCAGGTATGGACTATCAAGCCCTGCTAGGCACCAGACCTAACGATCCTGAAACTAATTTTCTGGTTGGGCATTCGTTTTATCTTTCAAATGAATATGAGAAGGCCCTGCCCTATTTTAGTGCTGCTATCGCTATTAACGGAAACACAAAATATTACCTGGAAAGAGCCAATAGCTATTTTTCGCTCAAGCAATTCAATCACGCTCTAAACGATTTTGACGAAGTCCTAAAGGTGCAACCGCAACTTAAAGAAGTGAAAGAGAAGCGGGCCATCGCGTCCATACAAACGAAGAAAATGATGCTGGGAGGTGATCGAGCAATCAGCAATATTTCACACGCTGATATTAAAGCGTTAGCGATGCTGATAAAAACCGACCCAACTAAGGTGACGCAGAAAGCATCCGAGATGCTCGATGGTGGCAATCCATCACAAGCAGTAGATCTCTTTGCTCTGCTCGTTAAAAACAATCCAAACGATCCTGCTTCCAGGCATAATCTTGCTTATGCACTAATCTCTCTGAAAGATTACCGTGCAGCTTTTGCTCAGTTTGAGGCGTTAAAGAAAGTGCGGGATCTATCCAGTGATGAGAGACTGTCATACGCGGAATCACTAGCCGGAGCACAGCGAATCGACGAAGCCATCTCTGTTTATAGGGAGCTAATTCAATACGGCAACAAGCCGCTCGATGCACAAATGAAAGTGATCGACTTGATGGCGATCACGGGTGATAAGAACAGCGCCAAGCAGGAGTGCAAATTGGCCATGGCAAACATTCGATTAAGGGATGACTGGAATCTATTCAGTGAAAAACTTAAATCGCTCGATCAGCCAACAGTCATTGAAAAGTCCACAGGAGAACATGCCGGTAACAATCCAGACGGAAGTGCAGGAAACAATCCAGTTCCAGCGATAAACATTGCGCCGTCTATTACTGTGGTAACTCCTGATCGCATAATTGCACCTCCGCCAAAGCCTGTAGGCAACAATCAGGCAATCAATCCTTGGCAAAATTTCAAAGGCACGCAAAGAAGATGACAAACGAAAAGTTGCTCGTCCCCCTCGGCACCGTCAGTATTGAATGCATCAGTCTTTAACGTCGTTTGGTTTAGTCGCCCTCACTGGCTTTATTTGTGGCAGCTTTCTTAATACTTTGGCCCAATGCATTGTGCAAGAACCTCCAACATGGTGGTCAAGCCACTCAAAATGCTCTGCTTGTTCGCAAGAGTTGACAGCACTGGATATGGTGCCTTTAGCTTCCTATTTTTTACTCAGAGGACGATGTCGCCACTGCAAGAAACTGATTCACTGGCAGTGTCCCTTAGTCGAGATGCTCACCGCTGCAGTCTTTGTTGCCTCATTTTCCAGTTATGGGGCTAGCTGGAAGGCAGCATTCATCGACTATTTTCTCTGCATTTTGATAACGCTCTGCATTACAGATTGCAGAGAAAGATTGATACCACATGCGCTCACGTATCCTTCCATTATAGTCGGCATTTTATATAGTATTTTCGTGCGGCACGACCTAATAGGAGCGCTCGCCGCAATTGGGATCAGCTACTTTTTGTTTGACTTCATAGCCTTTTATGGACAATCGATGTATCTAAAACTTATTTCGAACTCGCACACTGATCACTCGGGGAGTTTATCACAGCACAGTGATGCTCTATCTGCTCATCCATTAATAGAGGACTTTCCAAAGGCAGACGAGCTGAACTTGCCCAAATCATCTGAGCAAGCGGTCGTGCTGGGTGGGGGCGACGCTGTTCTGGCAGCGTTAATTGGCTCTTTTCTCGGCTGGGAGAGACTCCTAGATGCGTTGTTTTTCAGCATGATACTAGGCGGCATTATGGCGGCAAGTTATCGAATATTTGAGCTCCACAAACTTCAATTGATCGGACAAATTGTAAAGCCGGCTATAATCGGCTTTTTCATAGGATTTACACTGATAGCTATTTGTTTTGCGGGATTTGCAATTATTTTTTCGCCAGAAAAAATGGCCCCAGTCATAGCTGGTTGGATGGCATTGGCACTGACTGTGGGAATAGGCGGAAGTCTTTCTGGAACGGTCTTAGCGACCTTCAAAAAAGCAAAATACAGAACCTTTCCGCTAGCGCCAGCCCTTGCACTTGGAGGTGCAATTGCTCTGTTTTGTGATCCCGTTGGTGCGATTGTGCGTGGAGGCTCATGAGGACTGTTCAAAATCGGGAGTTGAAATCGTTTTTCAGGTGGGCAATGTCCACGCGTTTAAAACTATCCGTCTCAGTGGCAGTCACTTTTATAGTGCTTTTTTGTCCGTTGCGAAATTTAGCGAATAACCTTCAATCTAGACCGCTAGCGACCCAATCAAAGACAACCAGTAAAACGCGCTTGATTGACTTCCCGACGCAAGGACTGGGCGAGTATTTTCTCTCCCAAAACAAGAGAACATTCATGGAAATCTGGCCGGAAAAAATCAAAACGCAAAGAGCGCAAGGACCAGTCACAGTGCCTAAAGACGTTGAGGTGACATTGGCGACCGGGTGGGGAAACGGTGCCAGCTTGGCGCTCTTGCCAAAATTGAAACCGAATGACATTCAAACTCTTAACCTGGAAGGTTCCGTTGTCACTCCCGACTCTTTGAAATACGTTTTTGCCTTGAAAGGGCTGAGGAAACTTAGCCTCGCGGGCACAAATATTGATGACAAAGATATGGTGGCACTGCAGATTGCTCTCCCGCAGCTCCGCGAATTGGATGTTAGCTATACTCAAATAAGTGACCGCTGCATTCTCAGCATCAGGAAAATGACTAGTCTAACCACACTAATATTGATGAAAGATAAAATCACGGACGATGGCGTGAAAAGACTGGATGGCGCATTCCTCAAGTACCTTGACCTAAGTGAAACAGCTATTTCTGACGATGCATTGATAACCCTGGCCAAAATGCAGCAACTTTCGACTCTCAACTTAGCTAAAACCAAAATTACCGATCGCGGACTAGCCAGTTTGCAAAATGCACACGCACTAAAATCAATTGACTTCTCGGGAACTGCGATTAGCGACGCAGGCTTAAGAGACCTTGGAAAAATGTCGGCAATTGAAGAACTCAACTTAAGCCAGACGAAAGTTACCGATCAAGGATTAATTCATCTGGGGAAACCAAACAATCTTCGCAAGCTATGGTTGAGGGACCTGACAAAGGTTACAGATGCATCGATCCCAGTTCTTACAAAACACAATGAACTGACTGATTTGGAAATTCAAAAGACTCTAATAACACCTGGTGGAGTGCTTACTCTTGCAAACGCGCTTCCTCATTCAGAAATTCATTCTAAGAGTCCTTGCAAGTGTCGAAAGCACACCCGAGTAAACTAGGGCGAAAAAACGCAGGCAGCGCCAGACGTAGCGCTGTAAAACAAAATTCGTCGAACTGCGGGCTAGCGAGAGCTGCGGCTGGGTAATGCACCGCGGCCAGCGGATTACCGCGCTGCGGCTGGGTAGCGCACCCGGCTAGCGGATTACCGCGCTGCGGCCAGCCAGTGAGGACTGATGACTGCTAGTCGTGATCGCTAAACGCAACTTGGCGTCTTGCGCGATTGCTTCATCCACAGCGTCAATAAACTTCTTGCCACCGTTACCATTCATGTGGGCCGTATCTCTGAAATCACTGATCACAAATTTACTCGAATCGTTGAGGTCCAAGAATTTGCAATCATTCTCGGCAGCGAAATTTTTCGCCGTTGACAAATAGCGGGCGTACATTCCAGGCGGCATCACAGCCAGGTTTGCTGGCATCAAAGGCATGTTCGTAACTAAAACTTCGATGTTTTGCTCACGCAAGAGTTTCAATAATTTTTCCAGAAAGGCGGTTTCAGCTGTAAACAATTCTCGCTTATCACCTTGGAATCGCGACCGATATTCGTTCGTATTGTCCTCGAACAAGGTGAGCTTGTGCGGCTCCATCATGAATTCGCCTTCCTCAGCAATTGCCTTCAACTTGGCTGCTAGAGTCTTGTTGCGCTCTGCGTCGGTGACTGGATTAACTGCTATTTCTGGACTTTGCATAGGTGCAATCGCCTGCTTACCGAGTTGATCCGCAGACGCCTGCATTTGGAGACGCTTGCCCCACAGTACGAAATTCCTTCCCCAGAGGTAATCAGCGCGTTGCCAAACTTGAGGCATGGCTAAATCGACAATGTCATCCACATCCATGAATTGTTGAAAATACTTGAAAGGGTGACTGGTAGCAGGATATTGAACATGATGCTCAATGAAATCACGCAGTGTTATTCCCAGCACTACGACTTTAGGTTTCCTCTCCGGCGTGAATAAATACCTTGCTACCATGTAGTCGTCAGAAATCATCCCTCCGGGAAGACCGAAGTTGATGCAGGACAGCTGCTTAGATCCAAGCAATGCTCCCAATTTGTCTTGCATGTACAAACTGTGGTCGTGATGAACACAGTCAAAGGGCTTATTGGTGTAGTCCGCATCAAGCATCGGCATTGGTATCATCACAAGCGACGAACCAAGCAGCACCACATCCGGTGCAGTCGGTGCGGCCAAATACGATTGAGTTCGCCACCATTCCCATGAGTGCGGAGATGGCAGTGTGGTCGGATTCACTTTACCGAACGGATTGACCAGCAGAATAGCGATATCGACGAGCAACAAAAGTACTGCTGCCCAAACAAATTTTGAACGCAGTGGGGATGGTCGACGTATTGCCTGAACTGGATTCATTTCGCGCACATGCCAAGAGAGAACATATTACGTTAAATCGGCACCCGAACGAGCGCAGCCGGACGCTATAGAGATAAACTATTTAAAAGAACCACTGGCGCCCGCCCAGTAGACGAATCCGGCATCATATGAATTTCCTCCAATCTTAATGTTCCAGCTCTACATTCCATCGACAATTCCGTATCTCGCAGTCGTGCTCGGACTTCTGGGATTGATTTGCGTTTTTCTCAAACGAAAACATGACAATGTGCACAGTTACACCATCGCCTGCGTGGTTTATGGAGCCACTGCGATTGCCACGGCTTTCCTTTTTAAGGGCGACGGCTTCGATTTCATTCGCCTTTTGGCGATCGGTGCGTTTCCATGCGGCTTTCTCTTGTTTGCAATATTCGCAGCCTTTGCTGCACGCACCTTCAAAATCCTGACCGGCTATTTTGTCTTCATGTGTTTGCTCATCGCTGCAATTGGAATGGATGCATTTTTAGTCGAACCAAAAATGCTGGAAATCGATCACGTTCAAATAACTTCAGCCAAGATCAAACGCCCGATGCGCATTGCAGTGTTAACGGATTTGCAAACAGATCATGTTTCAGACTATGAGAAATCTGCTTTGCAAAAAATGCTGGCTGAAAAGCCGGACATAATTCTTATGCCAGGTGACTATGTTCAATCGGATGGTCACCGCGGTCCCACGGTTTACGAAAGAGAAAAGATTCGCTTGAACCAACTCTTCAAAGAAGTGAAATTGGACGCGCCACTGGGCGTTTACGCAGTCTGTGGCAATTGTGAGGATGAGAATTGGCCGCGCATTTTTGCTGGTTTGCCAGTAAAGTGTTTTCCCAAAAGCGAGACCGTCGAACGCGACGATTTTGTGGTGACGGGCCTTACTCTGCGCGATTCATTCGACCCAGTTTATAAACTACCTCACACCGAAAAATTTCACATCGCCATCGGACACGGTCCAGATTATGCTCTCGGAAATGCTGATGCCGACTTGCTTGCAGCCGGTCACACGCACGGTGGACAAGTGCAACTTCCTTTTTACGGACCGCCGGTGACACTATGTCGTGCACCACGAGAATGGGCGCAAGGATGTGTGAAAGAAATTCATCCGGGTACGACGCTGATCATATCACGCGGAGTCGGCATGGAAAGACACTTCGCTCCTCGCATGCGGTTTTTATGCCGCCCACAAATAGTTATTGCTGATGTTCTTCCTGAGAAATCCAAGTAGAGTTTGAACACTACATTTGGGGGCTAAGCGATTGAGGATGCGGATCAAAATAGGGCAACAACGGTTGTCTATTGAAAAATCTGCATGTGAAATTGAAGGGCGAGTCGAATGATTTTGGGAACGACCCAGCCCAAGTTAAAATAGCCTTCCCCGATTCAAGCGGTGCATCCAACATTAAGGTTAGGGTGACTGTGAAAATTTCACTTTTAGAATGTTGGCTAGCAGGGAACATGGTAAGAGCTTGAGTAATAATTTGCTTAGTGAGCCGCCCTTCTTAACCGTGAGTCAAAATGCTCAAAAACGACCATTTGCGTAAGCTCGCGCGTAAAGTTGCGAGGTCAGGAAGGAGCAAACATGGCAGCATGATTGTTCTTATTGGAGCTGTCACCGTTGGCATAGTTATAGGCTTGATTTTCTTTTGTCTAAATTACTCCAGGCTAATAGGAAGTAATGCTGAGCAAAAGAAGGCGATCGAAGCAGCAGCTCTTGCAGCGGCCAATGATTGCAGCAATATCGTAATCAACACGAAAGAAATGGGCTACGTCTCGTTATCCGACCAGGCACCGATAGGTACTGCGACAGCGGCAGGTGACCAATTTTGTCTGCCGGTGCGCGGGATTAATACAATCCTCGGCACGGCTCGTATCGACGCAATCATAGCCGATCAGATCGAGAAAATTGATAGTTCAACCGTCATGAGTCAACTAGCGTTAAACGACCTAGCAGACGCCAAAAAAGTAATCACGCAGCTTGAGACTGCCTTGACTCAAGCCTGCGCTGCTGCTGGTCCAAAACCGACTGATAGAGATGGAAAGCCCATAGATGTTTATGCAGATGCGCAGAATGCTTACGTGCAAAACTGTATTCGCATGTCAGGTTCTTCTAACTATGTTGCCGGTTCTCTTGTGATCACAATGGGGGAACTAGTCAATCCATCTGAGACAAATATCTGTGTGCCACAGCCAGCAGGCACTTTCCCTGTTAGTCCGCTGCTTCAGCAAAACGGTAACTACAAATCATTTGTCAATGTTCCATATACTTCCTCTCTCGGCAACATGGATTTTGTCTTTGGTGGCATCGGTGATAGCACCAGGCTGGTCGACGTTCGTGATTGGATTGTAAGCGCTGCTGGTCTTCCTTATCACGTGCCAACTATAGTCAAAGTCGAAGCAGACCAAATCATTAGGACCTCCCAAACTCCAAACGGTGCGACCTTTCATAGTGCGGCATGCGCGCAGCCAGGCAGTGTGTTTGATGTTAAACCGGCTCCGGGAGCCATTACCATAGAATTCCCGGACGGCAGTATACCTGGATTGTCTAAACCTGCGGATTTGCTTACCTCTGCTTTTTTGAATGCTGGTGCAGACGCCGACACCGAGTCAGCAGTTCTTGACTATCCCACTAATCCTGGCTCTAGCCTTGATTCAAGCTGCCCCGCTTATCCTCCCGGCGTAGCCGGCCAAAAAATAGGAGATGGATGGCGCATTGCCCTTTTTGACTGGATTCGTCGAGGCGGCACCAAAGTTGACGCAGCGAGATTGGTAGCCATGCAGACTACTGTTTTCAAGCCTGCCGTGCCAGCTATGATCGATTGGGTAACAGAGTTGTCTAACTCTCCTCTAGTTAATACAGATCTGACAAAATTGGTCAGCGGTCCCCAAATTCCATTTGGAGTCATGCACCTCTATAAGTTCGACTCAAGCGGCGCTGTCATGTACAAGAGTCAACCAGTCTCTCCATATCCATATCAGGTTGTGGCCGATCAACAACTCTATCTCGAAAAATTATCATCAGCAGGAAAGCCTGGTGACTTCATCTCGAGCTTACCGCCACTGGTATTCAATAATGTTACGTTGCCAGGTATGGGCAATGGTGGGGGCGGAAAAGGAGGCGGCAAGCCGGGTAAGAAAGGTGGAGGAAAATCAATTCCAGCCGGCACAATCACGCTCACACCTGAGTTTGATGTTTACGTTCGAGACCAATGTCGTTTGCTTGGCACCATTTCAGGGGGCAAGCATGGTGGTGAGCCACTAAACGACACTTTAGTGGTGATGGGACCGCCTGCCAACGATAGTCGCATTGCCCTCAATCAAGATTATGGTGCCGGGGGACTAGGGGCGGGTCAACCATCCCCTCCAAAAGGTGGCGGAGCTAATCCGCTGCTCACTGCGCAGGTTGATTTTGGAGATAACATTGCACCGCCGGAACCGACTTTAACGTATTCACAAAATGGTGGTTCACCCACAGTTCGCCCGACATATCAAACCACTGGACTAGCTGGAAGTATTAGATTCCGCAGAGTGGTTCAAGTAGATGCGAATATACTCAATGTGTTGACCGGCATTCTCATGCCCAAGTCCGACAAAGGTTACATTGGCGCCAAGACAGGATCAACATTAGGTGTCATCACTTATTCGACTCCTATAGCTGACACAACTACAGTCACGGACGACTTATTGAATAAGTGAGACCGTTAGATGCCATCTCCAATGTGCCGTCCGGATGTGACGGCGAGCTAGTTCGCACCAGTTGACTGCTTTGATAAAAGCCCCTCTTATTGGTGTTGCTTGCAGTTGCGACGCACAGAACTTACGACTGTGGGCGGCCCAAGGAAGACGGGCTCAGAAAACGTAAGAAATAAAATTTGTTTTTCTAACATTTCAGACAAGACAATTTGGAGGTATCTTACCGTTTTAATGAAGTGGTAGAGAACTAGCTTTCAGAAGAATATCGAATTAGACTAAGCTCTGGTCAGTCGAGCCTCGTTTTTTTGCGAACAGTGAAGAGCAAAGAGAGCAGGTAGATGACAGGCAGCAACAATAGCACCACCACCGATACCACGTCGGCGGCGTAGCAAGGCAAAGCATGTTCGACCAGTGCAGGTAACTTCCGAAATAGCAGCGCCGCATATCCAGCCAAGAAATATGCCAGAATATTTCGGCGCGCGAAAAATATCACAAACGTCCAGTATAGAGACGAACTTAAAAACCCAGTCACTGACAGTACTGCAAAGTCTTGCCAATATCTTTGGTCACTGTTCAAAATCACGCTTTGCAGGGCAGCGAACACAAAAAAGAGCCAAGGTTTCCCGATATATTTTGCGTAAACACCAACCACAACACTAAGTAAGAGCAGATCATTCAATCCTTTGAGAAAGGCGTTGATGAAATAGTCTACAGCACCACTGTAGATATTTGCATTACTGCACACATTGGTCAAATACTTTAAAGGCACCGCGGGTGATAGATGAGATTGAATCGAGAATCCGAGGCAATCGATCAACCAATCACAGACGACCAAGGCATATGCAGCGGCCACAGCGTCTAACCAAATATTTCTCTGTGCGTCCCTATCCTCATCCGCCGGTCTAAGAGTTGTTCGCAGAATAGACACGATGCTGGTGTCCGGAAACAGCATTCGGAATACCGCTAGCGCAAACGCACCACCTAGAGCAACTTCGATAAATTTGCTCATCACGTTGGTGAGCGAGCTAAGCAATTGCTCAGCGGCAAAAGTAGAGAGAGGTTTTATAGTCATGTACGACCTGTAGAGCATGGGCAAATCGTTGATCTCTATGACCAGCATAAGCAACGCGACTGGTATCGCCAGCAATGCCGAGACGCGCCATCTGACAGTGCCAGTGCGTAGTAAACCAAACGCCCACCATAAAATCGCAATTGCTATAAGTACAGTTGATGCGGTTTTCACTTGGCGGGCAATCTCGTCACGTTCAGTTTTTTTATTGCGCTCCCATTTCCACTTGTCCGGCAACAACCATCCCTGTCCAAAACTGGAAACCTCATTGCCCATGAGCGCGGTACTCAATTTGTAATCGGCGTCACCGACCTTGAAGTTTGGTACTTTGAAGGAAAACGTATAGTCCAACCTAGCCGGTTTCAGATCTTCTGAAACGTTGACAAACTGGCGATCATTTACATGCGGATTGACTGAACTAATGTATTGTTCAACTAATTTTTTGGCATCGAGTTCAGAAACATGTGGGCTGGCGTCTTCATCAGACTTAGTAATGTCAAAAGACACTTCTGAGCCGCTGCCGTCCATTTGTACTTCGTACTCATCTACTTGTTGCGGTTTGAAAAAACGCACTCTCCACATCAGTCCCGTTTGAGTTAGGGGAGCCAACTCAAGGACGCGTTGCAGTCCGGCTTTTTCGTAAACATATTGCATTTCCAGAGTAGAAATCTGATCATCAAGCCACGCGCAATACAGATAATTCGCCGAGGAAACACCATGTTTCTGCATGATCTGGCGTGCTTTCGCCAATGCCTGATCTCGACTGATCTGCAAGTGAAATCCATCACCAACTGCAGGAGCTGAGCGCAAGTAAAGCCCAAGCGGCACAGCGACTACGATCACACAGACAAGCGCCAAACGCTTCATCTTCGCTAGCGGTCGATATTGAAATGGTGGCACATCAATAGCCGGGAAGTGTTCCGGATGATCCGGGCTTGGAATTGATTGGTTACTAGCCTCTGAATCTGGTACCAATTTACGCCGAGTAAGAATAGCCGAGAGCACTGCCGCTGCTAAAAGGGGGATGATCGGCAGGAATGCACTCAGCTGTAGTGTGGGCACAGCCGATCGAAGCAAGGCTTGTGAGTCAAGGAATGCATCCAACAAGTAGTGAGCAGCAATGCAAGGCAGCAAGCCAAATCTATTCATGATCCAACCGAAGACCAAGCCTGAACAGGTCAGTTCAATTCCCCGTGCGTACGCCGGCTGCTGCGGATATGTGCTGTGCATGAAACCCCAGGCGGCAGCTTGCAACAAGTTGGCCAACCAAAAATTTTTCACAACCATGCGAGCTAATGAAAGAGCAAATAATCTATAAAGAATTTCTTCGGAAACTGATGCTTGAACACCTAAACACATCGCAGAAAAGAAGGGGAAAGCGCTGCTCAGAACCTCGTAGTTGGTAATACCAAGCGGGCACCAAACTCCGACACGTTCTCCAACAAGGTAAAAGAAAACAACCCAGCCAAGGGCAATTCCACAGCCGCAAAAGCCAACCCACAAACCAACTTTGACTTGATTCGTCGATAAACCTTTAACGCGGAAATAATTCTCGACGGCAATTTTATCTCTATAATGAACGCGATAAAATGTTTCCGCAGCCGCCAAGAAGCAGGCGCTGAGCACGAGTACCCGCAGGGCATTTATGGCCACTTCGATGTAGTAATTGGTGAGATAAGCTTGCACCGTCTGGCTAGTGGAGTAACCTTCAAAAATCCGAGCCGCGTTGTTGCAATTTTCAAGCACCAACCCCGCAGCAAAAACTGCACCGATGGTTAGGACTAGCTTCCAC
Source organism: Candidatus Melainabacteria bacterium (assembly GCA_003151275.1). The sequence continues at coordinate 102,570 of PLXC01000026.1, read as the reverse complement.
TTGATATTGTGAGTGGCAACGGCTCTGAAGAAGAAAAACACTGCCGCCGCGTTGAGCAGATAATAAAAAACCCGGGCCACCTGCGCCAAAAGCGCGTTGTAACTACGGATCATTTTGAACTTGTTTTCCCAAACCTCAGGCACTTTGAGATAGTGATTAAAACGGGAAACCACATTGCCGGAAACGCGCACTGAGACGCGCTGTTTAGCGCCTCGGATATCCTCTGACTTTTGCTCCCAGGTGAAAGAGTGATCGGTGCGCGCAGCCAAAGTTTCAGTGGCATCATTGACGAGCACGTAATCGCTTAACGAAAGTTCGGCTGAATCCTTGCAGAACTGCTCAGCGATCTTCTCCGCCTGAGCGTGACTGACATTAGGAACCGGCGTATCATTTTGCAAATACCAGCTAAAAGCGAGCAACCGCCCGGCTGGTGTGACGAAAACGCGCATCTCTTCCTGCTGTGACTCACGGCAAAACCTTGTACGCCAGTACCAAATTGGCACATCGCCCTTCATTACCTGATTGGCTCGCTCTGCCCCAAGCTCAAATTCAAGGAAAGTTTTGGCATTCGCATCCCAGGAAAAAGTGGTCGATTTTATGCTGCCGTTTGGGTCATAGCCTAATCTTTTCGCCCATTCGGCTGAGCGCTGAATAATTTCAGCCCGCGGCATTTTCAAGTCAAGGGATGCGTTGGGAAAAACAGCCTCATCCTTTGCGAGAAAAATAAGCAGCCCAACTAATCCCGCAAAAATCAACCACCAGGGAAGGTGGCTTGTTCTTGGCAGTTGGATTGGGGCGCCCCCCGACTCGTGCGTTTCGGTTTGCTCAGCGGTCATTAGTTGAAGCGCAAGCTCACTATCGAGCGTTATTTGGGATATCCCTCATGATATATTGAATGCAACAACTTTCAGGCTTCTCTTACGTACGTGTTAGACCTTGCGTAACGAGTTCGTGACCACGGAATCAGCGATCGGATTAGCAGACTAGAGGCGCAGCCTCGTAAGGAGACGACCATGCTTGTGATGGATGAAAAGGCTAAACATGAAGCCATGATGAAGAAGATCGTCAGCGGAGAGAAGCTTGAGTCTCCTGATGAGATTACAGGAGCGTATAAAGAACACCTTTTGACCTTGATGATCGCGCAAGCCGACTCTGAATTATCAGGTGCTTATGGTTATATTCCGTGGATCGAAGGCGCTCCGACTGTAGCTGAGAAGCTCGCCATGGCAAACATCGTCAAAGACGAAGTCCGCCACGGCAAGGCCATGTATGACCTTCTCGAACGACTTGGAGTCGACGTTTACAAGTTGATTAATGAAGACAAAATGAAGCATCGCATGCAAGTTTTCTACGAGCCCATCAAAACTTGGGAAGACTTGGTCATGTTTAATTTCCTGATGGACAGAGCCGCTGGGCATCAATTGAGAGATGCAGTCGAGTGCAGTTGGGGTCCTTGGTCCCGCACGATGCTGCAAATTGAAAAAGAAGAATGGATGCACGTCAAGCACGGTGAAACTTGGGTTCGAAAGCTTGCAGCCGACATGAAAACCCGACCTGACGTACAGCGCGCCCTCGATTTCTGGTTCCCAAAAGTGAACAAAGTCTTCGGCAAAACCGACACTGAAAGCAATAAGGAATATCAGAAGTTAAAGCTAAAACAGCGCGACAACCACGACGTTCGCGTTTCCTGGTATGAGGAAATGAAACCTCTTCTCGAAGGCTACGGATTAGTCCTTCCTGCAATCACTGTTGTCGAGTGATATAAAACAGCAGCAAAGCGCTATTATGGTGCCTTCGTTCCAACTGTAAAAACGTCTGTGGCAATACAGTCAGAAGTATTCATGTGGAATAGTCAGCTTGAATGTCTGGCTAGAGCCGATCTTGAACAATTGCAGCTGACGCGACTTGTTCAAACGGTTCAGCGAACCTATGATCGGGTGCCGTTTTACCGCAAAGCATTCGATGACGCAGGCGTGCGCCCAGATTCCATAAAGACGCTTGCTGACCTCAAACGCCTTCCTTTTACTCGTAAGTCAGACTTGCGCGAGTACTATCCCTTCGGTCTCTTCTCCGAGCCGCTTAGCAATGTCAGCCGCTTGCATTGCTCTTCAGGCACAAAAGGAAAGCCGACGGTAGTCGGTTACACCAAAGCCGACATCGAGGTTTGGGCGGAAGTGGTGGCCCGTTCGTTGGCTGCCGCTGGAGCTAGACCGGGCGACATTATCCACAACAGTTATGGATATGGATTATTCACCGGTGGCTTGGGCCTGCATTATGGCGCAGAAAAATTGGGGGCCACTGTTGTCCCCGCATCTGGTGGCAGAACCCAACAGCAAATATTGCTTTTGCAAGATTTTAAAGCGCGCGTTTTATGTTCGACCCCGTCATATGCCTTGAACATTGCCTTCACTCTGCAAGAGTTGGGGATTCCTCGAGATTCAATCAGTCTGGAAATTGGCATCTTCGGCGCGGAACCGTGGACAGAAGAATTTCGTACTCAGATAGAAAGTTTGCTGAAAATCAAAGCAGTGGATATTTACGGACTGAGCGAAGTCATGGGTCCAGGCGTGTCGATGGAATGCCTTCAAGGCAGAAACGGATTGCACATCTGGGAAGATCATTTTCTGCCTGAGATTATTGATCCAAAGACTGGGGAGTCATTACCCTATGGCGAAGAAGGCGAATTAGTTTTCACGACGCTAACGAAGGAAGCGATCCCCGTGCTGAGATATCGCACTGGCGATATCTCAAAGTTGTCAATTGAACACTGTCCTTGTGGTCGCAGCATGGTGCGGATGGCCCGTGTTCGAGCACGGTTGGATGACATGCTCATTATCCGCGGCGTCAATCTTTATCCTTCTGAGATCGAAAAGGTGCTCCTTCAAATAGAAGAACTGGCGCCAAATTACCAGTTAGTTCTGGAAAGAAAAAAAGCGTTAGACACACTGGAAGTGCAAGTGGAGATCACTGAACAACTGTTGGGGCGCTGGGGCAACTTCGATGATGGGCATGTCGAATTGTCCGCGTTGACCGAGAGAATACAAGTTCTCTTTAAGGACGGCTTAGGGCTGACAGCCGACGTCATTCTTTTGAAACCAAAATCTATAGCACGCAGCGAAGGCAAAGCCGTTCGCGTCATCGATCGCAGAAAAGAAAACACCTAATCGCAGATGAGAAAGGAGAATATGGCATGAAGGCGGGATTGGAAATCGGACAGTCAGCGGAAATAAACATTCTAGTAACCAAAGATATGCGCACGGAGTTCATTGGCGAAACCGTACATGATCTTTATTCGACTTCCGATTTGGTAAATCATATTGAATGGGCGGCACGCAAAGTGCTAATTCCTTTTTTAGAAACTAACGAAGAAAGCATGGTGTCTCACGTTGAGGTTTCGCACTTGACACTCACTGTCACTGGTATGAGCGTACGCGTCAAAGCTACTGTCAGCGAAATCAGAGACAAAAAAATTGTCTGCGATGTGGAAGCCTACAACACACGCGGCAAAATCGCCCGAGGCACAGTCACACAATCTGTGATCGAGAAGACTTGGCTTGAGAACAAGATGAAAGAATTATCGATCATCAACCAACTCGCCGGACAAAATTATTCCGTTTCTAGCACTACCGAACAATCAAAGACATGAGGATATAGCCATGGTTAAGCTCGTCGCACTCTACAAAAAGTCCGCAAATGTGCAGGACTTTGATGACCAGTATTTCAACACGCACATTCCACTGGCTAGCAAATTACCTGGTTTGAAAAAAGTCGAAGTAGCCCGCGTAACCGGCACACCAGGCGGTGAATCTGAATATCACTTGATGGCTGAACTTTATTTCGATAGTGCCGAAGATTTACAAGCGGCGATGTCGTCACCAGAAGGACGAGCCTCCACAAAGAACCTTATGAGTTTTGCAAAGGACGTCACCTACGTCATGTTCGCCGATGTAGAAAAAGTTCCGGCAATCGCTGGTACTTAGGCTATTTCGGAAAGACTATCCTCGGATAGCATCCTTGAACAAATTGTATAAAGGGGTCTGAACATGCCGCAATCGCCATCGATCGAATCGTCAATCACAGGCGCACCGCCTGAATCGTTTGGCTTCCGTCGAATAATTTACACGAAGAAGAGCTACATCTCGACGATCACGATCAACAGACCTGAGGTTTTGAACTGCTTCGATTACACAACGCTGAAAGAGTTGGCTGCTGCATTTTTAGATTCGAGCGTGGACGACAACATCGCAGTAGTGGTCGTCACCGGCACTGGTGAGAAAGCATTTTGCACAGGTGCTGACTTGAAGGAGCAAGACGAATACATTCTTAAAAAACCGAACGATTACTACAAGTGGATGTACGCATTCATTGAGATGCACGATCGGTTACGCAATATCGGCAAGCCGACAATTGCCAGATTGAATGGCATGGTTGTGGGCGGCGGAAACGAATTGAACATGGCTTGTGATCTGGCCATTGCTGCGGATCATGTCACCATCAAACAAGTTGGAGCAGCCCGCGGTAGTGTCGCTGCTGGTGGCGCTACACAATGGCTGCCCCTAATTATCGGCGATCGACGAGCGCGCGAAATGTTACTGCTGTGCGAGAGCATTGATGCGTACACCGCCCTGGATTGGGGGCTTGTTAATCAAGTGGTGCCGTATTCGATGATTGACGAGACCGTTCAGCAGATGGCGGAAAAACTCTACAAAAAATTGCCTGAATGCACGCGCTATACAAAACAGCAGCTAAACTTCTGGCGTGATTTTTCATGGTCGATGACCATTGGACACGCCCGTGATTGGCTGACGTTACACGCAGGTGCGGCTGAGACGGCTGAAGGGTTGAAGTCCTTTCGCAAGAAAACAGAAATGGATTATGGCGTAATTAGATGCAAAGCTGCCGGTCCGGCCGGAACGAATCAATCGAACTCAGACAACTCAACTTCAGAAGGCACAGCTTCAGAGAGCACAACTTGCAAGTCATGCGACGCCCAAATCCCGGCCGGCTTTCAGTTCTGCGGGGTCTGTGGCAAGAAGATTGATTGATTGATTGAGAACCGCGAGCATTAAACACACAAGGAGATGGAGATGATGACGTTGACCTATCAAAACATAACGACAGCAGTTGAGGATCAGATTGGCGTTGTCACCTTGAACAGACCTAAAGTACTAAACGCTCTCAATCATGAATTGATGGACGAACTAGTCAAAGCATTGGAAGCGTTCGACCGAGATGATGAAATTCGGGTCATCGTCCTAACTGGCGGGGAAAGAGCATTTGCTGCAGGCGCTGACATCAAGGAGATGTCGGATGAGACCACAGTGAGCATCATGTACAAAGATCGCTTCTCCACTTGGGACAAAATCAAGAACATCAAAAAACCGATTATTGCTGCAGTAAGCGGCTACGCTCTCGGCGGTGGCTGCGAGTTAGTGATGAATTGCGACATCATCGTTGCCTCTGAAACTGCGCAGTTTGGACAACCCGAAATAAACCTTGGTGTCATCCCTGGTGCCGGCGGCACACAGCGACTGACCAGAATAGTCGGCAAATACAAAGCGATGGAATTGATCCTCACTGGACGTCCCTTCACTGCCTGTGAAGCGCATCAAATGGGGCTCGTCAACAAAGTGGCTCCGGTGGAATTGTTTCTAGACGAAGCCAAAGCCATGGCCAAAGAAATCGCTAAAAAATCACCCATTGCTGTAAAGCTTGCTAAAGAATCGATTTTGAAAACGTTCGAAACCACATTGAATGAAGGACTTCAATTTGAGCGCAAGAACTTCTACATGCTGTTTTCGTCCGAAGATCAGAAGGAAGGCATGAAAGCGTTTATGGAGAAGAGGCAAGCCTCCTTCAAAGGACGCTAAACCTGGGAGCGCCGGCATCCTTGCCGGCACCTAACCAACTCATCAATTCTCCAATCCAACCCAACCAATCGATCGATCGATCCCAAGCAACTCAAGCCAATCCCCTTGTCCAACCTCAACTAAACTAACGCACCACCAACGCACCACCACAACGAAGGAGTTTACGAACATGGCTGAAGAAAACATTCTGCTTATAGAAAAGAAGAATGGCGTCGGTACGATCACTCTCAACCGTCCAGATAAACTGAACGCATTCAACGATGAACTGACGTTCTCATTGCAGGACGCGCTAAAAGAGATGGAGAAGGACGCAGCGGTTCGAGCCATAATCATCACCGGTGCCGGACGTGGTTTCTGTTCCGGACAAGACTTGCAAAGCCGCAGCATCAGCCAAGATATGGGTCAGCGCCCATCTCTCGGGGATTCAATCAGAAGACGTTACAACCCGATCATCCTGAAGCTGAGAAAGATCGAGAAGCCAGTCATCGCTGCAGTGAATGGTGTCGCCGCTGGTGCTGGCGCAAGTTTAGCCTTCGCCTGCGATCTGCGCGTGGTGGCTGACAATACCGTCTTCATCCAGTCATTCACTAAAGTGGGACTTGTACCTGATTCAGGATCAACATTCTTACTTCCACGCTTGATCGGAGTAACCAAAGCGTTTGAGTTGATGCTTTCAGCGGATAAGTTGGATGCTCAAGAAGCACTCCGCTTGGGTCTAGTGAACAAGGTGGTGACACTCGAAAACCTGATTTCAGAAGCAACGACCTTGGCTGAGAAAATCGCTGCCGGTCCATCCAAGGCCTTTGGGTTAACTAAGCGTGCAATTAACAGAGCGATCTTTTCTGACCTGGAAGAATTGCTTGAGTACGAAGCGAGCTTGCAAGAAATTGCGGGTCGCAGCGACGATTTCGCCGAAGGCGTTAAAGCATTCGTTGAGAAACGCACTCCTGCGTACACCGGCAAATAGAGCTTAGGCTAAAGCTTTCAGCTCTACTGCGTCATCTCAGCGTTGGCTAAAGATTTAGCTCTACATCTCAACGTCCAGCGCTGGCTAAACCTTTACTCTACTGTTCAATTCTGTTGCCGAGACGGGAATGTTCGTAGATTAAGGGATCGCGCTTAGGCGAAACAAAGTTGTAGAAAATATCATGGGTCCATGTATCTGGGTGCTTCTTCTCCCAATCTTCAAAAGCCTTTTCCAATTCTTTTATGTCAGTTTTCTCGGGAGGCATTTGTGTGGAAAAGTTTTTCAGCAGTTTTTCAGGATCAAGACCATCAGTAGAAGGAACTATGTTGCCATCTTTGTCCTTTTTAACAACTTCCGCTTTGCCATCTTGTCCGACAGAGACGCCTAGTCCGAGGTCCTTGTTGAACACAACTAACTTGCCGTCCTTAACGCACTGGATGTCGAAACCTTCGGCTTTCAGTTGCTCTGTAACTCGCTTCAATTTAGCTGGCGTCATGTCTCCTACTAAGCTCTTCAAGTCATCAAGATTGCCTTTGCGAAGAGCGTCCATCATTCTATCGGAGTCGCGTTTATCGGCTTCCTTTTGCGGATCCTGAGGTGGTGAGTCCTTCGGAGTAAACAACTGATCATTTGGAGCCATGCAATCTTTCGGGTTTATTGAGTCTCTGTCCGGTTTAATGTCAACGATATAGCCCGAATCGTTAGGGTTCAACCGCGATGGAAACCTTTCATCTCTGCCATCAATAGGGGTGATTTCGTTCGCCCTCGGTGTTCCCGAAGTGCCCCAAAGCGGCTTCATCATAAGTTCGTCAGAAGTTGGTCCCAAAGTAAGCTTCGCTCGAACCTCGGTATCTTTGCTCCAGAACTGAGCTGGATCGATAACTGGTGCTGCTGGGTGCGGCTGCTCTAAACGTACATTGGCAGTAGAATCAGTCTGTGGTTGAGTGCCCATGTGATTTGTTCTCCCTAAAATATTCGTTAGTAAACTCGCCGAAGAGTGGGTAACTCCATCGCGGTGGGGTTTGAAGAGGTCGGTTGGGGTCGGGTCTGCAACTATAATGCAACGACCTATGTGAGAATTTCATGAGAGCAGAAAAGCGGATTTAAGGCCTACGCCTCTCCTCAAACCTTCCTTCAGACAACATGTAGTTTCGGTCGCCGTTCAGGATCATGCTCCGCTTCGCGTAGTATCTCTCGCGTCATTGGAGCAGTTTCACCGTCGCCGAGAAATAAATATCGGAGAACATAGAATATTGGATTGCCTTCAGTCCAGTACATAAACGCATGAGGCACGCTGCCCGTTCTGTTTCGCAAGGCGAACAAAATCGAAGCGACGGCATTCGGTACCGCAGCGGTCTTGCACTGGAATATGCCAAATCCATCTTCTTCGGTACCATGAACAGACAAACCTTCCTCGGAAAAATCTGAGGCGTCTCCGATCGTTACTTCCAAAAACACAAAAGTTGAGTCGTTCAGGCGATGCAGTTCCCGCGCCCTTTGTGCGCACGCAGCATAGTCATGAGCCCCTGGCAGATGTGCCACTATCAACATTGTCTCACCATGGAACCGATCAATAATTCCGTTGGCAACAGCGTCGAAATTCACATTTCTAGTGCGCAGTTCTGTAGATCTGAATGCCCTCGAAATAAAGGAAATGATGAATATCGTGAGGATAAAGAAGCCAGCAATATGAAGCCCTTCGGGTCTTTGTATGACATTCATGATCGTTGTGTAGCAGAAAATAAGTGTAATGCAGAGGTACATGACGCGAGCTTTCCAATCTTGCTTCGGGATGGATAGCAACACAGCAAAAGCAGCCGAACTCATTAGCACCAGTACGCCCGTAGCGTATGCTCCCCCCTGCGCGTCAACACTTGCCTTGAAGAGATAAGTCACCACAAATGATACCACTGCGAAAAACAACACTAACGGTCGGGTGGCACGCGCCCAATTCGGCGCCATGCCGAAGCGCGGTAAATACCTTGGAACAAGGCTCAGTAGTCCTGCCAGAGAAGAGGCACCAGAAAACCATAGGATAAATATGGTGGCAATGTCATAACCAGTTCCATAAATGCTGCCCAAGTAATGATGCGCGATATATGCTAATGCTCTTCCGTTTGCCTCCCCGCCATCTTTAAACGCGGCTTGCGGAATCAAAGTGGTAGTGATGACGCTGCTGATTAGCAAAAATGTGCACATGATAATTGCCGCCGTCGTCAACAACTTGCGTGTGTTACGGATTCGCCCAACCGGAGCCGCTTCAGTGTCTGATGGATCGCCTGCCACAAGGGGCATGACAGCAACTCCGGTTTCGAACCCAGACATTCCCAGGGCAAGCTGTGGGAACAAAATTAGCGACTGTAATGTGATGCTCCATGGGGTCTGGTAAATTTTGAACAACTGATTTTGCCAATCAGCAAAAGCGTTTGGTTTAATGGCGAGCTGATAACAGCCAGCAATCTCAACTCCGGCGCTTAGCAACATGTATGAAGTTACTACGATGACGGCCACTCCTATAGCTTCTTTGAACCCAAGCAGGAAGACAATGCTCAAGATAATCAACAGCGCGAATGTTACCCCCATTCGATCTTGCAAGAATGACCAGCCTGCACTGTTGTTACATAGTTCTTTAACATAGTTGTTCTGAGCTATGTGCGCAGCAGCATCTGCGGCTGAAAGGGTGATTGTGATGATGAAATCGGTGGCGGCAAATCCAATCAGGCAAAGAACCAGTGCCTTTCCCCACCAACCAGGAAAGAGATGTTCCAGCATAGATATGCTGCCCTGTCCGTGAGGACTCTTTTCCGCCACTCTTTTGTACATTGGCAGAGCGCCAAACAAAGTTAGCAGCACCAAAACAAGAGTTGCGGAGGGTGCCAGAACCCCGGCGGCCAAAGCAGCTATACCTGGTGCATAGCCGAGGCTGCCGAAGTAGTCCAAACCAGTCAAGCACATGACTTTGTACCAGGGCGCCTTTTCCTGACGCAGGTTGGCGCTTGGCTTCATGCCAGCGTAAAACCACGTCTGAAATTTTCTAGTTGTCCTCTGGTCCATTTTTCACGCCATTTACAAACGTTTCTATTATGAGACCTGCGTGCGACCAGCGCTTTGGAATGTCACGAAGTGTTCGTAAAGGGAGCGCGGGACTCCAGTCGACTCCAGTCCCGCCTGGATTCGTGTTATGGGCAACTGCGGGCAATCCCGCTCCATTTCCCAACTTAATATGATCGAACTTTCCACAGTTTATTATCGCTCCAAGTGAAATCCGCCAAGAGTCTTGAGAAGCCTGAAGATACAGCGTTGCTGGAAACGAAACTTCAGAGGAAAGGGCGCCGTTTCCGGAGCCCTTTTTCGTTGGCAGATTTCGCTTCTTTACTTTCTAGGTTGGGTCGGGTCAACTGTCGACCAAGTGTTTGAGTAGAGCGGTCGCAAACTATTAATGGTGGCAGCAATTGCTGAACCATTGTTGAGGATGGTAGCGCCCGCAGGTCCCAGAACACCCATAGCAGCCATTGCGAAACCACCCGCGTTAGGAGCGATAGCCATGCCTAGGTTTTGCTTCACCAAGGCCATCGCGCTTCTGGCAATACGGATCGCTTCAGGCAGGCGCTCCAGATTATCATCGGTAAGAACGATGTCGGCACTCTGCTGGGCAGCGTCTGTAGCACCGTGCAGCGAAATCGCCACATCGGCATAAGCCAACGCTGGTGAATCATTGATGCCATCTCCAATGACGGCGACGACGTGACCTTCTGCCTTTAACTGTTGCACCAATCTCGCTTTGTCTTCAGGGAATGCACGAGCAATAACATCTGTGATGCCACATATGGCAGCGATTCTGTTAGCAGCTTGCTCAATATCTCCTGTAGCCATAACCAGTTTTCGAACGCGCAGTTTCTTCAATTCGCTGATCGCTTTAACGACTTCGGGACGCAATTTATCGCTGTATCGAATCAATCCCGCAACCTTGCCGTCGATAGCGACGTATGCGATAGATTCACCGAGTTTGGTGGCTTGATTTTCGGATTCTTGCGCGTCGTCGATGACAATCCCTTCGCTAGTCATCAAATTCTTGCTGCCAACGAGCACTTCGTATTTGCCAACAATGGCTTTAGCACCTAATCCACGGAGGAATTTGGAAGTTGTTCGCTCAGGAATGATCAGTCCTTCTTTTTGAGCTGCTTTAACGATGGCGCGTGCAGCAGGGTGATGCAATCGCAATTCAACGGCAGCGGCAAGGGCGAGAATTTCATGTTCAGTATGACCATTGAACCGCGAAACTTGCTCTACCTTCGGTTCGCCGGAAGTGAGCGTGCCTGTTTTATCGAAGACGATAGCAGTGACAGAAGCAAGTTTTTCCAAAGCGGCACCACTTTTAATCAAAATACCTCGGCGCCCGGCGCGATGCATTGAGGACAGAACAGCAGTAGGAGCAGCGATTCGGATACCAGTGCAAAAGTCTAAAATGAGCATGCTCATCAAACGCGAAACGTCACGAGTAATCGCAAAACAAACTCCGGCGATGAGAAATATTGGCACCACGGCCTTATCAGCAATCAAAGAAGCATGATTTTGAATGTTTGTCTCATGGATCGGGGCATTGTTCACACATTGAAGAACCAGACCAGCTCTAGTTCCCGAACCTGTTGCCTGACAGCGTACATAAATTTTCCCTTCAACCAAAGCAGTTGATGCGAACACTTCGTCGCCAGATTTAACTTCGACAGGAATGGACTCTCCAGTCAATTTCGATTGATCAACTGCAGCAGCACCGCGCACCACAACGCCATCTACTGGAACCATGTCACCGGGATAAATCACCACCATTTCGCCAACTTGCACGTCATCGGCAGCTACGCAGATTCGCTTTTTGCCACGGACCAACCAAGCCGAGCGCCCGGACAAGCCCAGCAAATCGTTGACCATCTTTTCGCAGCGACGGCCGGCGCGTTCACGAATGAACTCTCCTGTGGCGATCAGTGCCGTCATTAAACCGGCTTCGATAAACTTTCCGTTCAGCAACATTACTGACGCTGCAGCGCCGTCCAGGGCGTCGATGCCTATTTTGCGCTCATTGGTGAAAGTTCGCAGAGCGCGACAAGCTATGGGAGCTGCAGACGCCGCTAAAAGTATCTTGCAGGCCAGAACCGGCAATTTAAAAACAGCAGAACTAAAGGCAACAACACCCAGTGTGACCTGAATCCACGGCGGTAGAATCGTCTCAATGAAGTTGAGGAGTTTCCCTGCCAACCGTATCAATATGTTCGGTTTTACAATGATCTTAGCAAGCGGCGCTGTCGAAGAATCTTGCTCTTCAGCATAGGATAGTTCGTCGAGGCGCTGCAGCAAGTCTTGTTCCGACAAAATATCGGAGTCATATTCCAACACAGCGCTAGTTCCCCAGCTGTTGCAACGAACGCCCAAGATGCCCTGTAGAGAAGCTAATCCGGCGAGAGTTCTGCTTATTCGATCGAACTCTAAACGAAGATTTTCTATACGCAGACGAAGACGCCCAGGAATGCGATGAGCGATGACATAGTCGAGCCTTTCCGGGTTGCGCGCGGATGCGATGCTGAGCGCCTCGGTACCGCGCTTTCTAAGCTCGGGTTCGATATCATCAGGCGCCGACTCTGTAGCAGGCGCAGTCAATTCGACGTTCCGTAAACCGTTCATATAAGTAGCTGTTCCTCGTCTGTTGATTGGAATACAAAAATACCCGCGGCCTGACATGGCAGCGGAGTTTCGGTGATTTGGATTCTTTAGGATGGGGTTGAGAGAATCTGACAAGCTTCATCGAGCTGGGCAGAAACCGGCAGTCGGCGGGAGTTCCCGCATTCTGATTTAGCCGCGCAAGCGGAAATGCTTGAGCTTTTTACGTCTAAAATGGTGTTGAAATTCATGGTAGACGAGGCTTTCCACGGGGATGGAGAACTAAATCGGAAGAACTGATTGACTTATCATACAGTTTCTTGAGCGGCGGTTTTCCGCTTAAAATCGAGATCGTAAAGCATTCCGAGACTGGAAAGGAGCAATGCGCTTGCGGTGATAGAGACAGACTCTAACGGCTTCACGTCATCTTGGCGTCCAAATCTTTTAATATTGTCTGCACGCAAGCACAACTTTTATACGACAAGTCACTTCGCGAGTTCATGAGTGTAGGGTTCACTGAGCCAACATGACGTCCAGTTATCTGATCAACCAAACAGGACTAACTCATCAGTTATTTTGCGCACAACGATGACCGGACAAGATCAACCGCGTCAATTAGCTGGCAAATCTGTTCCGTGACAGTGCGTCCACAGCATCGGATTCGCGAACTGAACAGGACCGGATTAATGTTAACGGAACCGCTCGACTTTGAACCGACTTTAAACAAAACCATATATGCTAGAGACACCTTTATTGGGAGTGCGCATCATGACTTCAAGACTGACTCCATATTCACCTGGTGTAGTACATTCAAGCACGCACCGCACAAGATTAAAATTGCCTAGAGCGCAGTGTCACGCGGATCAGGCCAAGATTGTCAAAGACGCGCTAGAGAGAGTACCTGGTGTCAGAGATGTTCGTGTTAGGCGTGGTGGCAGCGTCGTAATCGAGCACGAAGAACGCCCTGATATCATCGAAAACCTTGGCGAAGCGATCTCCGAGGCCGCACCTGCCCTGATTGAAATTTTGACAGAAGACCAGCGGGAAGTTGGATTTGGCTTAAGAGGTTATGTCAAAAAAATGTTTGCTTCTTCAACCAAAGAGTCCGAAGACGATTTAGCAGAAACTTCGTCGCCGGAATCGTTGAAGAAATTGGTACCATTGGCGTTTTTAGCGGCTGGAGTAATGCAACTTATCGAAGGAGAGGCATTGCTTGCCGGTGTCGGTCCAATTGCTTTGTTCTACTGGGCATTTGATTCACATTGGAAATTCCAGCAAAGAGAGCTTACTGAAGAAGTTGAAGTAGAGCTGCTTAGTGCAGAGGGCAAGTGAGCTCCGGATATGAAATGAGCTGCAGAAACAAAGTAGATTGCACAAGGTGAACTGAACCGCCAATGTGAGTGCACACAGAAGAGAACGGCGACCCAACGAAAAAGCTATTCAAAACTAATAACGAGGTTGAATGACATGATTGAAGAATTGGGCGAAATGCTTCTCGGACCTTTGGGAATAGGCGCTGTCATTGTTCTAGCGACGCGTCCCGGAAAGAAAATTTTGAGGAAGGCCGCTAAAGCTGTAGTGAAAGCAGGTTATGAAGGCAAAGAGTTTGCAGTTGAAGCCAGAGACAGAATCAACGAATACAGGTGCGAACTTGTAGATGAGATTAAGGCTGAACAGGCTGACAATGGCCATACCGTTCCCAAAAAACGTATGAAATTGGCGAAAACAAAGCATGACTAAAGCTCGGAGGATCCATCACGAACTGCGTCATGAACTGCGGACTGAAGAATGCAATCTTCTCAGCACTGGCAAAAGTTGAGCTGCAGACTGATAGCGATTTCGCGCCTCGAGCTGAGTACAAGAAACAACTAGTTCGGCAACTTCTTCGGATACATCACTGTTTAAATCTCTTGGATTTGATGTGGACAGAGCTTCTGGCTCCTTCCCTGTCAGGCAATAAAACAACGTGCAGCCAAGGGCGTAGATGTCACTCTGAACTACGGATTTGCCTCGGAATTGCTCAGGTGCGATGAACGACTGCTTACCAACAAAAGTACCTGTAGCTTTGCTGAGAAATTCATTTGAAGCACCAAAATCGATGACAACAATGGTGCCATCTTCGCGCAAAACTAAATTGTCGGGGCTAAAATCTCGATGGATAATCGGAGGATCTTGCTCGTGCAAATACTTCAAAATGCCTGCCGCTTGGATGCTCCAATCCAGCACTTTGTCCTCTTTCTGAGCCCCGTTTTGTCTGACGAATTGGCGCAAATCCTGACCATTTACGTACTCCAACATCAAATAATTTCTGCCTGACTCGCCAAAATTATCTAATACAGAAACGATGCCGCGATGATCCAGCTTCATCAAATACCGCGATTCTCGTTCAAAAAGTTCCTTGGCTTTATCTCGCATCTCGCTGGCGCCATCTTCAGGAAGAACAGCTTCCTTGAGCACGACCAATTTAGCTTCATCAAGTTGACACAAATACACCGCCGCCAATCCACCTAGAGATAATTGGCGCACCACTTTCAAGCTGCCCCCGCGCAGCACCTGCCCTGGTGCCAATGGCATAAAAGTAGTGGATGAAAACCTTCTGCGCAGCTCGTCTTCCCACATCGCGGTGTAACTGACTTTGCCATCCTCGTCAGTTTTCGATTTAAAAGAATCTTGCAGTAAGAGCAAACTAGGATCGCGCTCACATGCCAACCCCCACATCTCGATAGCCAGCAACACCTGTTCAATTTCAGAGGGCTTCATGTTACAGAGATCGAGCTTCAGTGGGCGCCCTTGTGCAAAGTAAAAGACCAACTTGTGGGCTGCTAAATCTGTGGTGGTATCTGTTGTGGTGCCGTCTAGCACATCGATTTTTCTTATCGCTGTCCACGGCACGTAACGATTACCCGGTCTTAAAAGTACTGGAAATTGAATGCCATTTTTATCAAGCAAGAGACTATTGTTAGACAAAATCCGCATGGAAAGAAGGCAGCTCACGGCTAAGGCAAGCCAAGCAAGTGGCACTCCCGCCCAATTGACCATGCTGGGGTCTAAGAAATGTTGAAAAAGGGCTGCGACAATGGCAATCAGCCCAAAGCATCCGATCAATGGCGCCACAATGCCCCAAATTGGAAAGGTCAGTCGCAATGCAGTGGTGGCGGATTTGGTGAGCGGCGACTCGTAGCTTGTGGTAACAGTCAACTCAGCCATCAGGCGTCCACCTTTATCGCTTCTTGTTCAACTTTGATTGTGGATGAAAAAGTGACGACTTGAGAGGACATGGCCGCGGCAACCTCGTCAACTGACTTAAACCGTTCGGTAGTGGCCAAAGCAGTGCATTTCTGAATAATTTGATCCATCATCTCGCTCACCCTTGGCTGTGTTTCACGCACCAATGACTGGGTAATAGGCTCAGGATCCTGTCCTGTCAACAAGAAAAACAGCGTTGCGCCCATCGCATAAATATCACTTTGGGTTGTCGGTTTGCCGCGGAACTGCTCCGCCGGCATGTAAGCTTGCTTGCCCACAACGACGCCACTGCCTTCTTCTTCACTTTGGGCCACATTGAAATCGATTAGCTTTAACTTCCCATCTTTCTGCAAGATCAAATTGTCTGGAGTGAAGTCTCTATGGATAACGGATTTGGCATGCAAATATTCCAACACGCTGCACATCTGCTCACACAGCTGTTTAACTTGTTCTTCGGGCAGAGCACCACGATCCTCAATTACTTGACGCAGAGACTTGCCGTCAACCCATTCCAAGACAAGATAACCGCGATGATCCTCGACAAAATAATCCAATAGTCCAACGATATGTTCGCTATCGAGATCGCGCAATATGCGCGCTTCTTGCTCGAATCTCTCCAAGGCTTGCTTGCGAATTTCAGCTTCGACAAACACCGGAATGATCGTTTCTTTCAAGACAACTTGAAGTGTCGAAGGCGGCTGCGTATCCAAATGTTGTTTGCACAAATAAGCAGCACCTTGTCCGCCCACGCCTACTCGTCGAAGCACTTCAAACTTTCCATCTTGCAGCACACGTCCTGCTGACAGCGGCTCCAGGCTGGCCCGTTCAGGCGGGGCGGCAAGAGACTGCAACCACAATTCAGTGTAACTGTTTGCCTGTCGAGGCAGCAAGGTTTCCATCAATTCGGTATCTGCTGCACAATGTGGTGCAAAACGTTCCAGTGCTCTGCTAAATCTAATTCGATCATCTGGAGTAAGTGCAGCGAGTTCAAGATTCAATTTATTCGAATTGCTCGCGCCCGCCAGACGGATTGACCAGTGGTCAGGACCTGCCGACAGTGTGGGCTTGACGAGCGACGCACGATTTATCTGACTCCAATTCGAAGAATCGATCGGAATGCTCAACCCACCCGACTGCAAATTTAAATGTGCACCGGTGGCATCCATCACTAAACGATTTGGCTTGAATAACAAGCGCAAGAATTGATATAGAATTGGTATCAAGAATAACGCCAAACAAATTGCTATAACAGGGTTTGAGACCAGATTCCACAAAATTGAACTGCCATCCGCAACACCCTTACCTAAAGCATACTCCAGTGCCATCATCATTTCCGTCAACTTTTCTTGCAGCGCAATACTTGCATTCCCGGGTGAAAAAGCACTCATCGGAATTGAATATACTGTCTTGATCCACGTTAACCACAGCGGCGCAGCGATGAGCAAAGTAAGGGAAGGACCCAACCGCGACCAACTCTCCGCCGTATCCAAAAACGTTGTGGAAACCTCTTTGATCACTCGACGAGAATGATATTTTATTTCCGTACGGTCTGATTCTTCTAAAGCGGCTTTGCGGGCTAATTTTTTGCTCTTGCACAATGTAGTTATGACAGGGTCGATGGTGCAATGCGGAACTCGATTTTCGATCAGGTTCAATAACTTCTCAAACTCTTCATAACGCAACCGACCGAGATTCAGCTCCAATTTTTTTCCAGAGCCAAAATAAAGCAGAAGCCCGGTTGGAGTGATTCCATTTTGTGAGTAGACCAATCCAACTGAGGATAAATCAGCAAGCTTGTAGCGATTAAATCCAAAGGTTATTAAGTTATCGTCGATCTTAATTTTCCGGCGCAAAACGTCATCGACAAAATAAAGTAGTCCCAACATCAGGAGAACCGGATATCCAGCTTGAAAAACAAACGGTCCACATTTAGCAAACGCTAAGCCGACTAACGGCACCAACAAGTACAACCAGGGCGGCAGAAGGAATATCGCCTTCAGCCACAGTGCTGCACTGCTCCAGCGATCGCCATAACCTAGTATCTTTTCGTTATTTGTTATCTTTTCGTTAGCCAAACGTGTTACCTAACGCGCCTAACTTAGTTCTGCCCTAAATCAATAAAACCCAAAGGGGCAAGCGCTTCCTTGGTGGATAAATGTTATCTATGCATAGGGACAGATGTTATCTGTGTATAGGATGGTTAAGCTAGAAGCCCGGATCTTTGTCCGCGGGGTCTTCTTTGGGTGGAGCCCCTCTGCCATTTTCTAGCTCCTGCTGCTTGCGCATGGCGGGAGATGGTTTGACCTGATAAGGAGCTTCCGGCGGAGCCACCGCTTGTTCTAGCATCTCCAGCCGCTGCTTAGCTTTTCCAATTTTTCTTGGGTCAGTGGAATAACGCACAAAT
The DNA here is from genome assembly GCA_003151275.1 of Candidatus Melainabacteria bacterium. The sequence goes on along the minus strand of PLXC01000026.1, from coordinate 84,434 downwards.
TCCTTGTATTCCTTAATTGCTGATGAGATGTGTTTCTCTGCGTCAAACATCATCCCAAGTTGCAAATGAATGTCGGGCTCGGCCATATTCAAACTCAGCCCTTTATGCCAGTTTTGCATGGCGCCCTGGTGATCGCCTTTAGCCAGCAAGCAAATGCCAAGATCTAAGTAAAGGTGTGGATAGTTCATGCCTTTGAGCACCTTTTCGCTCTTGATCATGTCGTTAAATTGAGCGATAGCAGAAACCCAATTCTTCTGCTTCATCATTAGCTCTGTATATGCCATCCAGGCATCAGTAAAAGTCCAAGGCTTATCACCTAACGCATATTCGTACTGTAGCTGAGCTTGCCATGGACTATCCCTGGCTTCAAAAACTTTCCCGTAAAGATAATGACCACGAAGATTTTCTTCGGTATGACTGTCTGCATCCATGGCCAATGAGCACTCGGCATCAGCTTCGTCTAGTCTTTTGTTGCGCAAGTAGAGTTCAGCCAAAAGAATATGAGTTTTGAAGGCACCGCCTGTGCTCTGCTCAACCGCCTTTTTGCCGGCTTCAATTGCTTTTAGGTCTTGCCCCTTTGCCATATAAGAGACGGCCAAATAGTGGTAAGAATCGGGTGCATAATTGTTTCTGGCAAAATAAACAGACTGCAGGAATGCATCTATAGCACTGTCCCAGTCACCCTTAGCGATAAAAGCCATGCCCAAGTCATGGTTTTTCAGCATCGGATCTTCTGTGTTTGGTGCCTTTACTTTGGCACCACAAGATTGCCCAAAATAAGTAACACTAAAACTTAGTGTCAAACTTAGCGAAACTATCGTGCTGGTAAGTTTTCTCAAGCCTACGACTCTGTTTTACTCACGCTGCCGAGATTGGGAAATAGCTGATCAGGACGTGCCGTCTGGATCTTCAGTTAGCTTACGAAATTGAGCCTCGTCAATTATTGTTATACCAAGTTCTTGTGCTTTAGAAAGCTTAGAACCTGGACTTGCTCCGACAATTACATAGTCAGTTTTTTTGGAAACTGACGACGACACTTTGCCGCCCCGACGTTTAATGTTCTTTTCGGCGGTATCGCGTTCCATGGTTTCAAGCGTACCGGTCAAAACAAAGGATTTTCCCGCCAGGGTTTGGGGCAGTGCTCTGGCTGACTCAGCGTCCGAAACAATAGTTTCGAGAGTAACTCCAGCTTCTTTCAATTCTTCAATCAATTTAGCTGTTTGGGGATGCTGAAAAAATTCGACAACACCCTCAGATATTGCCGGGCCGACTCCTTCGATGCCGGCGATATCGTCTGCAGAGGCGGCAGCAAGCTTTTCGAGAGACTGATATTTTTCAGCAAGCAGTTCCGCACCGGTAGTTCCCACATGACGAATGCCCAGAGCGAAGATCAAATTTGGCAGCGGTCTCCTGCGTGAAACATCAATCGCTGCCAAAATATTTTGAGCTGATTTTTTCGCCAGTCGAGGCAGCGTAAGCAACTGCGTTTCGGTAAGCCGGTAGAGATCGGAGACGCGTGTGACCAAACTGCTTGATACCAATTGGTCAATTAAAGATTCACCCACACCATCCACGTCCATCGCATCACGTCCGACCCAGTGTTCGATGCGTCTGCGCACTTGGGACGGGCAGCCGAACGTATTGGGGCAGCGAAATACTACTTCGCTGCCGATTCGCTCCAACGGCGTTTCGCACACGGGACAGGTGGTTGGGTAGACAAATGGTTGCGAGTAGGCGGGCCGATTTTCAACCTTTACGCTCAACACTTCAGGAATAATTTCGCCAGCTTTTCTGACAACTACGGTGTCACCGACGCGTACATCCAATCGACGAATTTGTTCGGCATTGTGTAGGGTGGCGCGTTTAACCGTGGTCCCGGCCAGCTTGACTGGCCTCAACCAGGCAACTGGTGTCACCGCACCGGTCCTGCCGACGTCGAAATGAATGGCATCGATGACGGTATCAACTTCCTCCGGAGGATACTTGAATGCTACAGCCCAGCGAGGACTATGGGCGGTGGAACCGACTTGATCCCAAAGCGTACGGTCGTTGAGTTTTACAACAACTCCATCTGTTTGATAATCGAGATCGTGCTTTTTGTCGAACCAATCTTGACAAAATTGTTTGACCGCCTCAACCGAAGCAGCCAGGCGTTTGTTGGGTTCAACAGGAAAACCCAAGTTTTGCAGAAGCTCTAAATTTTCAAAATGATTGCTGGGTTGTTTGATTTCACTGTCGGTAACATAGATGAAGTAGGTCCACAACGCCAGTTTGCGCTTGGCGGTTTTACGAGGATCTTTTTGCCGCAGCGAACCGCTGGCAGCGTTGCGGGGATTGGCGAAGGTTGCTTCGCCCTCGTCTTCCAGTCCTTTATTCAAAGCAGTAAAACTGCTCACCGGCATGTAAACTTCGCCGCGCACCTCGATTAATGCCGGCGTGTGCTCACGTCCATCAGGCAAGTGCAAGGGCTTCAATTGTTTTGGCAGAGCCGAGATTGTGCGCAAGTTAAGTGTTACGTCCTCACCAACCTCGCCATTACCCCTGGTGGCGCCTTCAACAAGAAGTCCATCTTTGTAAGTTAGAGCAATCGAAAGTCCGTCAATCTTCAACTCGCAAACATAATTCAAATTGTGTGCGGCATTATCAAGGGCTCGAACCAATCTTTCTTGCCACCGATCTAAATCATCGTAGGACATCGCGTTGGCAAGACTAAGCAAACCAATGCGATGTTTCACAGATTTGAACTCGGTGCTGGGAGCGGCTCCCACTTTTTGAGTCGGACTGCCAGGCAAACGAAGATCGGGAAATTTCTGTTCGAGATCTTCCAGTTCATGGAAAAGTTTATCGAAATCACTGTCAGAAATTTCAGGACGATCAAGCACGTAATAAGAAAATCGGTGGTGCTCGACCTCCCGAGTCAGTGTTTCAATGCGCTTGCGCGCATCTTCTACAGTTGTCGTTTGCTGATTTGTCGACATCGTTTAGTCAAGACCCTCTCTGGATAGAATTACACAATCACCTTGAGCAGTCCCCGAGCAAATTGCTGCCGCACCATATTTAACACCACGTCGCTTCATCTCTTTAGCTAGCGTCAACAGGATACGAGCGCCACTAGCGCCAATTGGATGACCGAGCGCAATCGCTCCGCCATTTACATTCACTTTCTCTGGATCAACGCCCAGCATGTCGATGGACTTGAGCGCAACCGAGGCAAATGCTTCATTGATTTCAATAAGATCGATTTGGTCGATCGTCATTCCCGCTTTTTTCAAAGCCTTTTCCATTGCCAAAGCAGGCACCGTCGCCAGATAAGGTACGTCTTGACCAATAGACGCGTGCGCAACGATCCTCGCCAATGGCTTGACGCCCATTTCCTTGGCCTTACTAGGGCTCATTAAAAGCAAAACGGCCGCACCGTCATTGACACCAGGTGCATTACCAGCGGTAATTGTGCCCTCTTGATCAAAGACGGGTTTCAACGACTTCAGGGCTTCGATGTTGGTATCAGCGCGCGGAGACTCATCCTTGTCAATTGATTTTGTTTGCCCCTTGCCTTGGGGCACGTTGATAGGGAGAATTTCGTCGGCAAAGGCACCGTTTTCTTGTGCTTTGATTGCCCGAAGATGGCTTCTCAATGCCCATTGATCTTGGTCTTCCCGTGAAATTTTAAACTCCTGAGCGACTTTCGCCCCATGCACAGCCATATGAACGCCAGCAACTGGGCACTCTAGTCCATCTTGTAGCATAGCGTCCTTGAATTCGACATGGCCCATGCGCTTTCCGAAGCGAGCAGAATTGGCTTCAACAAGATAAGGAGCTTGACTCATCGATTCCATGCCACCAGCGATGATAATGTCGCCGTCGCCTGCCCGAATGCGCAAATCACCCAGTGTCACTGCCCTCATGCCTGAGGCACAAACCTTGTTTACGGTTGTAGATTCACACGTGACCGGTAAACCTGCTTTCAAGAGCGCTTGACGAGAAGGAATTTGCCCGCAACCAGCCTGCAAGACTTGTCCAAGGATAACTTCGTCCACTCCATCGCCAGGAACCTTGTGCTTTTCGAGTAATGCCTTGATCAACGGCGCTGCCAAATCGATGGCGGGTATCGCTTTGAAATTGCCCCCCATTTTTCCAAATGCAGAGCGCAAACCGTCTACGATTACCGTTTGGGAATCCTTATCAACCATCTCAGCTAACTCCTTGTCTTCCGGGCGCAGTAATGGATGCACCTGTGCTTGTTCGTACAAGGTCATACTAACGCTGAAAACCGCAAAATAGAGCCGTCATCACCATTTTTTCGCCTTTGCAAATCAAGGGTTATGTAAGTTTTCTCGAGAGAAAGGGAACAGTATGATGGAGTGATGCTGGAACAGGAGTGATGACAAAATCATTTGGCAATCCAGGGCGCAAGCCTGCCAGACCAGGAATTCGGGGAAAGCAACCTGACCGCTCTGCCGTGCCCGGTTTTGGTCAATCACCAGCACAGGATGACTCCAACTTGCCGGACTGGTCGCCAAACCGTGGTGGCGCTCCAGCCCAAGACACGTCTGACGACGACGAAGAATTTATTGAACCGCGCAAAACCGATCCCAATAAGAGAATCGTGGCCCTATTGTTCGACTTCGCAGCGGCATATCTAGCCGGTGTAATCGTCGCCATGATTCCCTTTGTGAACCGATTTATTCCTCTGCAAATTGTTCTCGTCGTGGCTTTGCTAGGACGTGACTACCTGTTCGGCGGTCGCGGTATTGGCAAAAATCTGATGGGATTGCGCGTCGTCGATGCACACACAGGCGAGCCCCCGACAATTCTTCAATCCGTTTTGCGCAATATCATTTTGCTGGCCCCATTCGTCGTGCTTCAAACTGTGCCGCTCTTGCTAAAATTTAGCCCCTTCGGTTGGCTTAATGAAGCTGTGATGAGCCTTATTAACATTGTTGGAATGGTCTATGTTGCTATCGTGTTACCGCTTGAAAGCTACCGCGCATACAGCAGAGAGGACGGTTTACGAATCGGCGATGAGCTTGCCGGCACAATGATTGTTGAATCAACCATGGACTTTAGCAGCCCTTTTAAGCGCTGAAGTTGCTAACATTAGGCTGATTGAATTGACTTCCCTTGGATCGTTGCTCTCCGCACGTCTCCTTCGAGATATCGCTATGACGCAAAAAGTCGCATATTTATGGGGACCGATCTCCAGCTTCTCGGGACCACTAGCCGCTTGGTTGGTGACTAAAGGCTGGCAAGTCAGGGTGGCGACAAAATCCTCTTTGAATTTGCTTAGTTTATCGCCCCTCGATCTGCACTCATCCGCGCTTGCCTTGCTCGAACAAGCGATGGGCGGCAGAGACAGGTTCAGAACCTTTAAAGACAGACTGCGGTTGGTGGATGAGAACGAAGCTTTGAAAGGCACCAAATATGATGCCGTTATTTTTTGCGGACTGCCACCAAATTTCGATGAGTCTCGCGCTCCACGCGCACCATGGGCGGCGGCAAAGCTGCCGGCAATTTCCAAAGCTTTGAAAGGCGTGCCGATCTTTATCGTCTCCTCGCTCTGGGGTGGCGTGCAGCAGGACCGTGTCGTGCCCGAGGAATTTGAATTCGAGCGGCGGAAAGCACCCACGCACTGGGAAAGCTTATGTCAGAATTACGAAGAGAAATTGCTGGACGGACTTTCAACTTTAGAGTCACCATGGTACCTGGTGCGGATTCCAATGATCTCGGGCTCTTCTGAAACGGGAGAGTCTTTGAACTTCAGCGGTCCAGGCGTGTTATTTAAAGAGTTGGCACAGGCTGCTCAAACGCGGATGGGCACCAACTTACGCCTCTCATATAATCCTGACTCGACCTTGTGGTTTCTTCCTGTGGACGAAGCGGTCTACATGTTCTGGCGCTATCTTGAGGATGAATTACGTCCTCGTATTTGCAATCTAGTTTCTACTCAAGCAACACTAAATCGTGAGTGGATGCATTATGTGGCTACGGCGCTCAAACTGAATGAAGTGACGCCGGCAGAATACGACTCTCTAACCTTGCCCAGCATCATGCGCAAGATGCTGATGGACGACGTCCAAGTTAAAACACACAATTTGTTTGAAGTGGCAGGAAGATATCATCTGCCACCGTTGCGCCTGAACGAGGACTATTTTCAAAAAGTGCTGGCGCGCGGAATTGAAGGACGCTGGGGGGGTCTAGCACCGAGCAAGGGTAAGGCATCGCTCGGTTTTTCAGACAGACTGGCGCAGTATTATTTCGAAGAATTCGTGGCGTCAAAATTCGGCGATAGCATCTTTAAGAAAGCACTTGCTCCTGGCACTAATGTCGGTTTCTTGCTGAAAGGAGCTAACGGCCTGGGTTGGGTGGTGAGCGTGAGCAATGGTGTCGGACACATCGAAAGATTTGATCCAACTGCTCAACGTCCGCAAATCTGTTTCCACTTTACCGGACGTACCATGACGCAGTTGATTCAAAGCAAACTGCCATTGCACAGAGCCCTTTTACTGCGCGAAGTCCAGGTTGAAGGACCACTTTTGCAAGCACTTAAGGTGACAAATATCATCGAGCAGTTCTTGAAAGATCATCCAATTGACGCGTCCGAATTGAGTTCGTTGGCGACTGAACAAACCGTTAGCAATCAATAAGTCGCAGATCTACATTCAAATCGCACCGTGATGGAGACCACTGATCCATCGTAGCCACGGCAATTGAACATTAAAGAGGCGGTACCCTCTCCAAAACAACCTATCCCAGTTGATGTTAACTAATATTACATCAGTCTTTTCAGACTTTACCGAATCTGTCAACCACGACTCTACAAGCTTCTGCAGCATCGCCTAAGTCTGCGTTTTTTGCTTAACATATTAAACGGGAGCAAAAAGTAACAGGGTACCCGAGGTTTTAATCTTAGCTCGCTCGATTATCCCGAGCTGCGATCTCGGGCTCGGGCAAAGGTCTACTTAACTCGCTAGATTGCCCGAGTTGCGATTTTGCGTTCGGACAAATGTCTACTTGACGGTCGCGTGTTTCAATTCGGTTTGTGTTTTGATCGCGGCGAGCAAATTTACCATTTCAATTGCGGTCATCGCAGCATCGTGTCCCTTGTTACCGGCTTTGGTGCCGGCTCTTTCGATTGCCTGCTCGATTGTCTCGGTAGTTAGGACACCGTAAATGGCCGGTACGTTTGTCTCCATTCCAATACGGGCAATTCCGGATGCGCTCTCACCGGCAACGTAATCGAAGTGAGGCGTTGCTCCACGAATCACAGCACCAAGACAGATGACGGCATCGAATCGTCCACTGGCGGCGGCATGTTTAGCGACCAGTGGAATTTCGAATGCACCAGGGCACCACATAATTTCAATAGAGCGATCCTCAGCACCATGTCGGCGCAGGGTATCAAGTGCTGCATCCAAGAGACGCGTGGTGATCAAGTCGTTGAAGCGACTGACGACAATACCAAATCGCAATCCCGTTGCTATCAGTCTTCCTTCTATCACTTTCGGGCCATGACTGTCTGACAGAGGTGCGGAATTCGGCGCGGAATTAGACATTTTTCTTCCTCATTGACGAGCTGATTCGAGATCTTCCAACCAGTGACCCATTTTTTCTTTTTTGGTGAGCAAATAACTCATGTTATGACTATTGCATGCAGGTGGCATGGTGACTCGATCCGTGACGACCAAACCATAACCTTCAAGACCAACGATCTTGCGCGGATTGTTGGTGATAATGCGCACCGATGTCAGTCCCAAGTCGCAAAGGATCTGCGCACCAACGCCGTAATCCCGCAAATCAGGCTTGAAGCCGAGCATCTCGTTGGCTTGCACTGTATCTTTGCCAGTGTCTTGAAGCGCATAAGCTTTGATCTTATTGAGCAATCCGATCCCGCGGCCTTCTTGCCGCAAGTAAACCAGAACTCCAGTTTCTTCTTTGGCAATCATCGCCATTGCAGCTTCCAGCTGCGGTCCGCAATCACATCGCAGACTGGCAAAAACGTCGCCAGTCAAACACTCGCTGTGCACTCTGATCAGCACATCTTTCTTACCAGCCACATCGCCTTTTACAAACGCCAGATGGTCGATAGAATCAATCGTATTTCGATAAGCATAGAGCTTGAATTCGCCGTAAGCAGAGGGGAAGGTGGCAACTGCTTCGCGCACGACGAACCGCTCTCGCGTCAGTCGGTAAGCAATCAGCTGGGCAATATTGATGAACTTGAGATTGTGTTTCTTGGCGAACTTTGTCAATTCAGGAACGCGAGCCATAGTTCCATCTGCATTTAGGATTTCGCAGATCACTCCTGCAGGTGCGAGTCCAGCCAGGCGTGCCAAGTCGACTGCAGCCTCAGTGTGACCTGCACGTTGCAAAACGCCGCCAGCCTTGGCAATCAAGGGTGATACGTGACCCGGTCTGCGCAAGTCAGCCGGTTTGCACATAGAGTCAGCAATTACCCTGATCGTAGTGGCACGGTCGTACGTGCTGATTCCCGTCGTGACACCGAACTTGGTATCAGCATCGACGGTTACTGTGAAAGCAGTGTTTTGTGATTCAGTATTGTTTTCCACCATCATGGGCAACTGAAGTTGTTCTGCTTTCTCACTTGTGATAGCCAGGCAGACCCAGCCGCGTGCTTCTGTGACCATGAAGTTGATCATTGCAGGAGTGACCAACTCGGCCGCACCAATCAAGTCTCCTTCGTTTTCTCTGCCTTCATCATCGGCAACCACCACGAATCTGCCAGAGCGAATTTCTTCCAGAGCTTCTTCAATCGAACAAAAGAGCAGTTCATCATGATCTTGGTCGACGTTGTGGTCGGCATTAGTTAGGTTTGATTCTTGTTGGTTCTTTTTGTTTTTCATGGCAATGGAGTGGGTCTAAAAGATTCAATGAGCACTTAGTCTAACTTTGCTCTTCACGGATGGACATTTTTGCCGCCAGATTGTTAAGGTTTCTGCAGTCCGCCTATCCTCGGATAAGTTGCTCGGCTGCTAGCCCGAGGCTCGGCGCCATCCAGCGAGCCACGTAACGAGCGACAATGTCAGTCTCGATATTAACTTCACTACCCTCCGACAGATCGCCAAACGTGGTGACCGTCAAAGTGTGCGGGATAAGCGCCACGCGGAAAACAAAATGCTCTTTGTCATCTTGCGGAAAGTCGACGACAGTCAGTGAGACGCCATTGATTGCCACCGAGCCCTTCTCAACAAAAAATGGCGCCAAAGCTGGGTCCAATACGAATGATAGGACAGAAGAAAATCCTTCCTTTTCGATTTTGGCGACGGTCGCAACCGCATCCACATGCCCGCTCACTAAATGTCCACCAAGACGATCTGAAAATTTGAGAGCCCGCTCCAAATTGACCCGACTGCCTTGCGTCAGCGCGTTTAACGTGGTGCGGCGCAAGGTCTCCCAAACTGCTTCCACGGCAAAAGTGTCCTGATCAAATTCAACCACCGTCAAACAGGTGCCATTGACGCTAATCGAATCCCCCAGCCCAACATCCTTCGTCACTTCCGGCGCCGAAATTTCCAAACGGCGCCCATCGGCGCTGTCGGTCACCTTAATGACCGTTCCGACCTCTTCTATAATTCCTGAAAACAAAGCAGAGCCCACCTTTTGCAAGTAGGCATCAATTTTACATTGAGACTCCTGACTACCGACCGAACTTACATATAATAGGTTTATGTTGCGTAACCTACTTAAGATGCCGCTCGTTTCACGGCTTTGCCACATCTTTTTTGTAGGTTAAAAGAGCCCCAAAGTAAACCTCGTTTCGCAAATGGGAATCCTCCCATATGCAAAGATGGAGAAAGAAGATTTACTTAGAGTGCCCCGCTTGAATGGTGTTGCATAGCCCCCCGCAACCTACAACCGAGTTGCAGTAAAGAGAGAAGAATATGAGTTCCGACAACGAACGAGATACCAGATCCCTGCCTCCAAATGGCACGAACGGGGACCTTTTTAAATGGAGTGGCGATGGTAATGGAAATGGCACTGGCAAGAACGGCGCTCCAAATGACCAAAGAGATGTCTTTAAATACGATGGCTCCGGCCAACATGCCTCCACCGACGACACGGGCGGGCAAAATGATCACGTCCCTGCCAATTGGCATCCAGACTACAGCCTTTCCTCGCCAAGCGCCCAGGAGTGGTTCAAAGAGTCTCAAGCCCTGCGGAAGCAAAAACTGGATCTCGACCAAAATGGAGACCATGTAGTCCAACATGGTGATTCACTGTGGACGATCGCTCAACGTGAGTTGCACGATCACGGCAAGCAGGCCTCCAACCAAGAAATTGAAGGCGAAATCACACGCATTGCGAAACTGAACGAAAAAAGCCATCCGAGTTTGATCACCAAACCTGACTTCATCGGGGATGGCTGGAAACTCCACATCGAGCGACGTGATGCTGGCAATACAAGTAGTGATGGTGGACAAAAGGGAGATCGTTGCGTCCCCAAACCTAGCCAGGGCGAAGTGACACCACCAGGTTACAAGACAAACCCGAGCGTCATTGTCAACAACGTTTATACGGATAATGCTTATTTCGATCAGCGCAGCGGTAGGGGAAGTGGCGGCGGCAGACCGGACCAATGTGTAGCAAATCGCGGAGACGACGTATTCAGATATTCCGGAGATCGATCGAACCAGGGCCAGACCCAGGGTCAGGGCGACGGAAGTGGTCGGGATGTCTACCAATATTCTGGCGACCAAAGTCGAGGCAGGCAGGGTCAAGGTAGCGGGGATGTCTACCAATATTCTGGCGACCAAAGCCGAGGCAGGCAGGGTCAAGGTAGCGGGGACGTATACCAATACTCCGGCGACCAAAACCGAGGCGGACAGAATCAAGGCAACGGGGACGTATTCCAATATTCCGGCGACCAAAACCGAGGCGGACAGAATCAAGGCAACGGGGACGTATTCCAATATTCCGGCGACCAAGGTCAGCCGCGTAATAACACGCCATTTGCTGGCACCGGAGATGATGGCACATCATTTTATCCCGGCGCAGGCAGCGCTGCAGACCAAATGTGGGATCGACCAGGTCGACCTGGCAGAGTAATCGTTAACAACGTTTATGCTGAAAATGCATACTTCAATCAGAGTGGTGGCAACTTTCAACCTAGCCCCAACTGCCGAATGATGCAGGGCGATCCATCTCAATCAGGCGCCGACAACTATTACAATTGCAAGACCCGAAATCCAAATCAGGGACGGATCATACCGATGAATGATCAGACCGGCAATGGTTCTTACGTCACCTCAGATGGCTCAAATCCGTCGTACCAAACTTCGGATCCGTCAAATCAATCCGGTACGGGACGAACTGACTACTTCACCTACAATGGACAACCACGCGGCAATCAGCCTGGTGACTATTATTCAAACGCCAGGAGCCAGCAAGGAAATTATGTCGATGGAAGCCCATCAACATATCGAAATCCATCAGGCAATGACGACGAGTTCGCGTATTAAAATCGTAACGTAAATAATCGAAATGAGCGCGGGTCTCCGACCCGCCTTGATACGTGATTATAGGCGACTGTGGACAGTCGCGCTCCATTTCCGAATTCGAAGATTATAGGCGACTCTGAACAGTCGCTTCGAAGTTATTGGCTCGGGTTTGGACGACCCGACATGTCTTCGAAGCCGGCCACGAGCGGCAACGCTTTGCCATCGGCGCCCATTACCGGCTGACCTTTCTGGTCGCTTTTGTTACCAATCAAATATCTAAATTTAAAAGGCACCGGTCCGCTAGGTCCACTCTCTTCTGCAGAATGGATTGCAACGACGCCGCGAACGTCCATAGGGATCAGCCCGCGGGCATTCGGATCGCTTGTAATTACTTCGTCAATGCGGATCGCAGAGAGCTGCCGTGAGTCGGCCAGACTCTTGGCTTGCGCCGCCAACTCATCTTGAGTGGCCGCTAACATCCCCGCTTTAGAAAGTACCTGCACTACATTTGGTGCCAATTCTTTTTCGATTAAAGCGAGCGTGGATTCTTTATAGCTAATGTAATTCGTGTCGAGCAAATGCGCTGTGACAGTGCGGGCAAAATTTTCATAACTGACTTTGGCATCTTTGGACAGCGTCTTGTTTGGATTAGGTCTTGTAATGATCAAAAGGCCGTTCATGATCACGCTAAACACAAGCAGAACATGCACACCGTATGAACGAACTAGTTGATCAATACTTGATTTTCTTACACGCCAATACATTATTGCAACTCCACTTTTCCTAGCACCCAATCGTTGTTCGATTTATAGAAGGTCAACAGCGCACCACATTCGGTTTCAGTGTGTTGTTGGGCAACATTGGCTGCTCCTGACCTTTCTAGCGTTTGGGTTCCTGTGACTTTGAGTATTGCGTCGGATTCCGTTTTCTTTACTAGTTCAGTTTTAGTTATTTTTGCGCGAGAGTGTAATTCTTGCCCGGGCCAGTCCCAGGTGAATATTTGTGAGCCCCATGCTTGAGCAAGGCTTTGTAAGCGTAACGTGCTTACGTATTGCAGCGAAAAGAAAACGACAATGAGTAATCCACAGAATGCGACGAACCATTTATTCGGGTGGAATAGTTTTTCCATTTTTATTCAACCCAACCGGTCTCTACAAGCTTACTTTGAACGGATAGACTTTCCATAGGATAAACACTAGTATTTCCAATCAACTCTCGTGTTGCACGCCAAGATAGTATACGGCCTGCCGACACGCGTCTGTTTCAGTAAGTTTGGGGTTTTTGAGCTGAACCTCTTTGATCATACCTTCGCGTTTTGGAATATCTGTAATAGGCTCAGACGTGCAAATCCAATAGTCCATTGGACTTGGCACTAACCTGATAGTTCCATGAACAGCACCAACGATCAAAAGGCATTGGCTGTCGCGCCTCTTCTCTTCGTCTTTAGAGAAATTTTCAATCGAGACTACTTCTGCATCGGTGAGACGCAACGTCTCCTTTAAGAGCTTGAGGTCACTTGGATCCTGGCGCAGAATCAACTTCATGTGCGAGTTCTTAACGACCGAGTCGGCTTGTTCTGACTGCCTGAAGAAGTCTTTCAACTGCTGCGTGATCGATACGAGCATCATACCGTAGTGTCGAGCTCTTCTCGAAAGGTCATCAAGCAGCCGGGCTCCGGCTTTGAAACGCATCAAGGTGGCGGCTTCGTCGATGATCGCTGCGAATCTGAGATTGAAAGCTTTGCAGTGTGCGGCGCGGCGCCTGATGAACTCAGCCAGGATGAATACGGCAATGCGCTCGAGTCTCGGCTCATTCACTTCTCTTGTGTCAAAAACAATCAACAATTTCTCGGCGTCGATGTTGGTATGTCCATCGACCAATCCACCGAAGGCACCACTTTTGGTGTACAAGGAAAGTCCACGAGCAAACATCTGCAAGCGGTCACGCTGTAACGGATCAACTTCATCGGCTGCAGCCTGTGCTGTCACTCTTGCCAGGTCGGACATAATCGGCACGCTGCCGCGGAAGTGCGCGTCCATGTACGCCACACGAATCAAACCATCCAGAAGCGACTTCTCTTCAACGTTCAATTCTTCTCGACCTTCAGGCGCCAGCATAAGGTCCAACAAGGAAAGCAGAGAACTGATCTTGTCCGCGGATGGCTCACCGGCTCTCCGCTTCTCAATGCTTGCCTCATCCATCTGGTCTTCTGGACTGAGGTCGAAGGGGTTGATCATGTTGCCGGAGTTCGGACCCAAATCGATGTAATCGCTCAAATCACTGCCAAGAATCTTGGTGATAAATCGATAAGCACCTTTTTTATCCACAGTTTTATCAATTAAGACGAAGCGTGTGCCAAGCGGCAAGAGCCGCAAGATCAGCATGGACACAGCGAAAGATTTACCGGCTCCGGTCGTTCCTACAACGAACATGTTGTTAGCGTCTTTACCCGCGCCTCTGAAAAACGGATTGAGCAACACCGGTTCGCGTGATGCAATAGCGAATCCGAACGGCACACCATCAGGTGTTCCGCAGCTTGCTGTGAAAAACGGCCAGAACGTGCCGACAATTGGTGACATGACACGATGAACGATGGCCAGCTTATCCACTCCAGAGGCCAGTGTTGACTGCCATGCATCGAGCTGCAACAGCTGAGCGCGATCGAGGATAGCACCACGATTTTTAAAGACGCGCCGAATTTCGTCTGTATTCTGGGCAAGGCGCTCGGGAGTTTCCGCACTGGTGGTGATGTACATGCTGATGTCGAACGCTTTGTTCGAACTGCGCAAAAACTCTTGAATAGCCGAAGCAGCGCGCCTAGTTGATTCCAATCCTTCAAGGTCGGGAGTGGCTAATTGTGTACTGGTTACGACACCAAGCCGGTAGTTCATTTTCAAGGTGTTGCGTACTTTGTCTTGGTCGCAAGTGTGGATGAACATCGACAAAGAGTATTCAACGCTGAGCGTGAGCAGGTCTACCAGCCAGCCCATCCAAGTTTCGTGCGGAGGCTGCTGCATGTATTGAGTGCCAATAAATCGACCATCCAGCCAGAGATGTTCATCAGCAACTTTCATAGCCGAACCGGCTAGACATGATGCTTCCGAAATTCCAGCACGTGTTTGTGGTGCTTCTGGTTCGCGTTGAGCCAAACTTGGATTCAGATCTTGATAAATCAAATTGCGCACTTCTCGCCGGCTCAATGTGACTGGGCGCAGATTTGAAGCACGTAGCTGCTCAAGACAAGTCTTGGCCAGACGGTTCAAAGTTTCGAGATATTCTTCGTGTTTCTGAATTGACCGTCTGCCATGCCACGGCTTACCTGAAGATGTTTTGCAATCTGGTGGCTGATAACTGACGACGACATAGAAATCTCGTTGGGGCACAAAGTGGACGTCTTGTACGCGTCTAAACCATTTGTCTGTGTAGTCGGCATACCACTTCAAATAATCATTTTCGGTTTTGATCAAGATTTGGTATCGCGAAAGATACTCATCGACCGGCAAGTTGCGCGCTTTGATGATTACTTGAATGTCCGAGTCGCATGAGTTGGCAAAGTGCGCGAAGTTACGCGCCATCATTTCACGGTCGGCCTCGTCGAACAACAACGCGTTGATGCCTTTGCAGATGATATATCGCCTCATGCTGCCATCGGCAAGCACGACTAAACCTTCATCTTGGTCATCACCTGGTATCGAGTGAACGAAACAAACATCCTGCCAACTTGTTTCACCGCGTTTATCCTTAGGCGGCTCGCCAGTAGGCTCTTCGCCATCTCCATTGCCATTGCCGCTGCCGCCGCCAGCACTTCCGAACGGCAACAACTCACGCACCATCGGTGGGAGGGAGTTGTAAAAGCCACCGAGTACATTCTGAATTGACGGTTCGGACGTTAACGGGATGGTGCGTCCCGATGAGCCGTTTCCGTCTGATTTTGGCTTGCCTTTAGCAGGGCGTGAGGGAGCAGCTCTTCTGTTTGCTGTTCTTCGTGTGCCCTCTGCCATTTGTTGTTACCCGTGTACGTAATCTTAGGATAGCCTATCTATGAGCGCCTGTGCAGCTAAGCTGCCCGCCTACTGCCGTAAGCGGCTCGGCTTATGAGTCAATTAACGAGGAGCGGCTTGATCCTGAGCCTCAACATAGTACTGTTCGCTCTTCTTCTTACTCTCAATTATATTGGGATCCGGATAAAGCGGTGCAGGTTCCGGCTTTGGCACAAATGTCTTGGGCACTATGTTGAGCCGATAGAGAACCATGTTTTTCCACCACATCCACGGTTTCACCTCTGACATTTTGCCCAGCACGATGGCTGCTCCGACGATTCCCACGAAAACAAATACTCCGGCAGGCACATTGTTAAACTTCCAGTCTTTGGGCAGACTGGTAGCAATTAAGAGCGCCCCAATAATGGAGCCGACGAGCAAAAAGAGCTGGATTGGCGTCTGTTCAAAGATTTTGAGGGGTTTATTGAGAACGATGACCTTGTGAACTTGTGACATTTAGCTAAACACCTTCGTTCTCAAACCTGATCGATTCGACGCTTCCATTTTCAGCTAGGCGCATCACCTTACGAGCCATATAGGCGTATTTGGCGGACAGGCGGGGAATGACTGCGCGAAGATGCACTTTGCACGCTTCAAAATCGCCAGACCGTCTGTGCAGCTCACCTACTAGATATTCTATCTCCATACGCTGGTCGACCGGGCAGGAAACGTCAAAGAGAGACTTTCTGAACGAGTCTACTGACAATCGTCGGTACTCGCGAGCCTGCGGGTAGGCTCGGTTGTCATCGGCGCACCAGGCGGCATGCAAGTAGAGCAAACCGACGTTGTAAAAGTCCCTTCCGCTTCTCTCTGCCGCGAGCGCTGCGGCACGATACTGGAGATGTGGTGTTGAATTCGGCTGATTCAACGTTGCTAACTCTGTCGTTGCTTCGAAGCGGGCTGTCCAGTCAGCTCTTCCACAACTCGGGCAGGTGCATACTGAGTAAGGCTCATACTGCTCCGCCCGACCTTCAAAGTCTTGTCGTAATTCGCTGTTTCGTCTACCTGTGTCGATGGACACGGCGATCTGGCGGGAGTTGAACTTGACTCCACAGCTGGGACATTTGACTCCGATGTCTGCTAGGTACATTCCTTCTTTATTGTGAGCTCGAAGCACGCGTGATGCGGGCTGCCTTGCTACCTCATGATATTACGGGTTTTGCGATTTTATGCAACCAGAATAACCCTAGGCCTCTTCTTCCGGATTCCCTTGTCCTTCTTGATATTCAGCCCAAGATTCTTTCAACAGCTCCTGCTGCTTCTTCCTCTTAGCATCATCCGTCTGATATCCGCCTTGTTTGGACCCAACATCCATCGGTCCCTTCTTATGTACTGGTGCTTCCGGCGGTTCGGGATGTTGTGCTTGCGGCTGTTGTGGATGTGGCTGCGCCTTAGGCTGCGGAGCCTGTTGACGCAATCGCGGTGCAGGGATTGGCACGAAAGCGTTGAGTCCTCCCCCTTGTGGCTGTGGTCTTTGTTGTGGTTGCTGCTGTTGCGCTGGTCGGTCATATTGGTCAGCTGATGACGCAGGATGGTTGGACGTCTCGGTGTGACCTTGATTTCCCCAGACTTCTTCATGTGGTGCCCGCTCATGTTCGATTGGCGCTTGCGCTTCATGATACGAAACGTCTTGTTGAGGCACGGCGTTGCTAGCTAAGTACTGAGGCTGTTCAACGGTTCCATACGAGTTGCCGTAATTGCCCGCACTTTCGGTGCGCACTTGACCCGGCTCGATGTATGTGCCCGTATTCTGTTGCACACCATACTGCTGTCCACTCTGCTCGTAGGCGACCTGTTGTGGTCCACTCGACTGACCATAGGAGACCTGCTGTGGTCCACTCGACTGCTCGTAATAGTGCTGTTGCTGATGTTGTTGTGCACTCGACTGATCGAAATAGACGTTGCCGCCTTGCTGCTGCGCTTGCGCAATCTGCTGCTGATCTTGCTGCTGTTGCGCAAATTGTTGCTGCGCTTGAGCCTGCTGTTGTTGCGCATATTGGTTGGAATATTGCTGCTGGTCTTGCACCTGTTGTTGCTGTGCTTGAGTGTAGGACGATGCGTCAACTCTGTAGCTGTCACCACTGCTACCACCACCTTGCGCTGGCGCCCAAGTATGGCTCTGATTATCGTAGTTATAAGCCACAGCCTGCCCACTTGAACCGGCTCCGGCCCATGTCTGAGCATTCGTGTCGTAGTAGACACTGCCGTTGGTACCAGAGGCAACAAATGTGCCGCTGTCACCACCACCTGATGAGCTCGGTGAGAAGTAGACAGGAGCCTGACTGTTGGCA
Organism: Candidatus Melainabacteria bacterium; assembly: GCA_003151275.1. The sequence goes on along the minus strand of PLXC01000026.1, from coordinate 66,647 downwards.
GTCGCATACGCACCCGTGCTCGTATCATATTGGATCGAACCATTGGTACCGGCGGCAGTCCAACCAGCGGATCCACTCGAGGTCTCTCCGTAGGTCAGCGGTTGTGTCGTTCCAGAAGCTTCGAAGCGCTGGTTCTGCTGATCATAGGCAACGGTGTAGTTGGAGTTGGATGCGTACCATTGATCTCCAGTTGCCGTGACAGATTGTCCTCCAGCTGTTTGGAAGCCACCTTGACCGGAATTATATGAGATCTGTCCATCGGCAGTTGAGTAGCCGCCTGTGTTCTGGTTGTACTGTACGGCTGCACTAGAGCCGGCGACTTCCATTTGGTGGCTATTGGTGTTGTAGGCGATTTGATTGTTCGTATCATTGGCAGTCCAATTGCCATTTTGATACGAGACCGCCGCACCACTGTTGGCTACTTCGAAGCTGCTCTTGGCGTTATCGTAATAGACCTGTCCACCAGCCGCAGAGTATGTGCCACCACCACCGCCATCACTGTTGGCGCTGTACTGAACTTGAGAAGCGGATGAATAGCTGGATCCTGCCATATACAGATTGTTGTCACTGGTGTTGAGAGCGACAGCATTGTTTCCAGCGCCCTGAGCATACCAGGTGCCGTCTTGACCAGTAGCCACAGGCGCACCGGAGGTGGTGCTAACGAAGCTGTTCTGATCTTGGTTATAACGGATGGCACTATCATTGGTGGCAGTGTAAGAGTTACCGTCATAGCTCACTTGCGTACCTTGTGGTGTAGTCAGTTGGCCGCTGTTGGTGTCGTAAACGACATTGCCACCAGCATTTGAAGCCATCCAATTTCCACTGCCATTGTCGTAAGTAACGCCTACGCCTCCAGCTGATGTTGGAGCGGTCCAATCACCAGCAGAATTCATCGTCACACCATTGGCGACACCTTGAGCATTAGTGGCATTCCACGTGTTTGTATTGGTGTCGTACATGGCGATCGGTGATCCAGTGTTGGAATTCAGAGCATAGACGTCGCTTGTCGGAGTGAATCCTTGTGCGAAGTGACCCTGTGCATCAACAGCACCTTGCGGTAACGGCACGCCGCTTGCATCGACAAGACTTGGCGCGTTGGTATTACCGAGTGTGTGAGCCAATCCGTCCAATCCGTTGGTTGGCAGCGCTTGCATGCTGCCATCGGCAACCATTTGAGCGTAGGTCTGGTTCGACGCCAGGCCGGTGTTTGGATCATATGTAGTGCCGAGATTCAAGGATGGATCTGAAGACGCAGGACCGTTCAAAGCAAAGTTGCTCAGACTGGTCGTATTCGAGAAATCAATCGGAGCGCCGGTCAAGTTGTTGGTCAACATACCGTTGTTGTCGAATCCGATTGCCGGTTGCCCGTTCGGGCCGAGCTGTCCACTGGCGAATGCCGAAACGGCACTTATGTCCGAGGAATTCAATCCGGATGTACCTTGTTGATACATATCTCCGGCCTGAACCGCTAAGGCTCCAAGCGCCTTCGACGTCTGTGGATCAAGTCCACCGATGCCTTGCGCTCCCTGTTGCGCAAGCGCTTGCAAGGCACGCGGGTCACCGTGTTGCAGTGCCTGCATAGCCGTGTTTAACTCGCGATGAGCCGCGCTATTTGGATCCTGAATTCCCTGCTGGAGATTATGCAGCGCATTTGGATCAACTTGCAGATGCCCTTGATTGTCCATGTGCAATCCAAGTGCATTAGCACCTGAGCTAAGTGAATTTGCACTGAGATGGGTATCACCCAGACCGGTCGAACTGCTAGTCGAGCCGAAGCTGAACGGTGAACCGCCAGGGCTGCCGGAGCTACTGAACGAGGCAGGCAAGACGCTGCTGGCAAATCCAGAGTTTGATGATCCTGGTCCGCCCGTGAGGTTATGTCCAAGCGAGCCACGACTGGCTGGATCAGAGCCCGGAGGTAGACCTGCGTCTCGACCGACACCTTGAGTGCCAGCATTTGGACCACCGGCTGTGGTGGCAAAGTTGGCGTTACTGTTATGCCCTCCCAGTGACATAGTCGAGCCCACTGGCGGCATGCTGTTACTACCGGTGAGACCGGGCACAGACGACGCTGAGCTGAACACACCGGAACGTTGGTTCTCGCCTGTCGCTTTAGATAGAGCGGCATTGAGTCCGGCGGCACTAGTGTGCGAGTTGTTACCAGGGGCTGTTGACCCAGGCGTTGCGCCTGCAGTTCCACCAGCTGAAGCACCAGGGGCTGCTGCGCCTCCAGGGGCTCCGCCTGCGGCCGCGGCACCACCTCCCATAGCTTGGTTAACAGCATTGGAAACACCGCTGGCTCCCCCTTGGCTGACGAGCGAACTGAAGTCGAAAGCGTACTTAACGCAAACATTAGCGAGGAAGTTGAGGGCAGACATGAGCACCGTGCCGGAGTCGCCGACACCGCGGAAGCATGCCATCAGTAACACTGTCGTATTCCAGAACAAACTCCAGAAACAAAGTGTGACCACACCTTCAATCCAACTCGGCAAAGCGCCTCTGAGTCTCTGCATTGGCCAAACCCACAGAGCCGCGGCAATTGGCCCCATGCACCACAGGTAGTACAAGAATGCCATTTGGAATGCGCACATAACGTTCCAAGTGCCGGTCAATCCTACATTGGCGCCATTCATCATCAAACGAGTGATTTTCTTGGCGTCTCGAACCCGTTCATCCGGCGTTCTTGTTTTGTCGATTTTGGCGCATGGGTCATATTGGCGCAGGTTCAAAGTCAAGGCTTCATACGGGTCCCAAGCCGTGTTGCCTGTTGTTGCGGGAGGTGTTTCCCCCTGAATCACAGCGTTATCGTTTCTGTCGGCAGGGTTGACAGGGAATGCTCTCTTTTGAGCACACTGTGCATCTTCATACATGTCTGTGCCAAAGATACGCTTGTACTCGTCGGCAATCGTGAAGGTAATCGAATTAGATACGTCGATCCCATAATTGATCACGAGGAACGTGGCTGGAATGAGGAAGATGGCGATGATTGAGCGCAATATCCCTTCGAAGGGATTGGTATCACCTAGCACAGGCGAACCCTGCGAAACAATCGCTTTCACTTGAGCGAGCACGGCTCCTGGAAGCAAGAGCAAGATAGCCATCGGGATGAACAATTGATCCCGGATTTTTTGCCAACGATTGCCGGCTTCAGACGTGAAGTTAGTCAAATATTTCTTAGTAAAATCGATCGCGCTTTGAGCCTGGTTTACTGACGCTGACGCGGCACTGTTGGCAGCAGAAGTTGCTTGCATACCAGCTGTAGCAGTACTTGCCCACATGATTTTTTCAGGGTCAAACGCTTGCTCAAGCATGCGGTTCTGGTTGTAACGTTGAATTACTTGGAATTGCGTGTCAGAGACTGGATAACCGAATGTTTTGAACATGTCGTCATTGATCATCTCGTCCCGTTTTGTGGGCACCGCTGATACTGCAGTTGGAATCACTGCCGGCCACACGTAGACAGGACCTGATTTGCTGTGGATCACAGATCCTGGTCCCATCGACTTCTTGTCGGTAATCTTGTCGTGACCACCCATCTCTGTCGGTCCACCTTCGCGGGCGGCAGGGAATCTTTGGAAATACATTTCTCGTTGGAACGCGGCATAACCTGGGTTCACATCCAGGGCTCCGGGGCTATTCCCACTGGGAGGACTTTGAGCCTGCGCGCCGTTAGGCACTGCATATGCCACCATCAACAGCGCAAGGACTCTTAATATTAGAGTAGCTGCGGTTCTTTTGACGTTCATTCGTTCATCCTCATGGGGCGGAAAAGTTATCCTAGTTAGTCGATGCAGATGCTGCGATCAGACTAGGCGAAAGCGGTGGGTGGAGGGGATTGTTCTGGCCCCTTTGTGTCGGACGGTCCTTTTTCACTTGGTGGATTGCTTTTTCCACTGTTCGAGGTGCCGCTAGCTAGAGCTATCGAAGCGACCTGAGAATCGCCTGAGCCACCACCTGAGGTGCTCGAGCCGGAGGGTTGATCGGTGCCACCTTGACTGGTTGGCGGAGCGGATGAAGCAACAAGATTGGCGCTTCCACCGCCATCACCACCACTGCCACCACCGGTCGGACCGGAGGAAGGCGGTGCACCACCGCCACTGTTAACGCCGAGGTTAGCCATGGCCAGCTGTGTAGAAGGCATCGCACTCTGAACTTGGTCAGGAGATGCACTAGGATTAACATTTAAGCTGGCATTGTTTGATGGACTGAGGGGTGTTGATTCAGGCATCGAACTTACCGGCATGTTTGGAACCGCGTTTTGAGCAACTGCCTGTCCCGGACTATTTCCTTGCCCTTGCCCTGCAGGGTTGCTTGTTGGTGGTTGCTGCGAATTCGCTTGAGCTGCCACCACCGGCGAACTAGTGACCGGAGAGGCGCTGGTCAGTGCTGCTGCATTTGATGGTGGTGGATTAACATTGTTCGACGCGCTAGTCGTGCTACCCGTATTACCACCCGTATTTGTGTTACCACCTGTATTGCTGGCGTTGCTCATGCCAGCAACAGATCCTGTGCCTTGATAAAGACTCGAGCCCACTCCGCTTGGACCATTAGAGGCAAGTGCCCAGGCGTTGGTCACTTGTGCCATTGGGGCCAGAGCTTGGTTGATCTGGCCTTGAATAGCTTGCACTTGTTTAGCCGGCATGCCACCAGCCTGCGCCGCAGAACCCATAGCTTGAGAAGCACCCTTCATCAAGCCTTGACCAGCCGCATTGGATGCTTCAAATGCTTGAGCAGGATCGAAAGTCCATGGGTTGAATGGCACCCACATCATCAGCCCTAACAAGCAAGTGAAGACGGCCACTTCCCATTGCAAATTACTGGCACCACCGGAATCTTGTATATAAAGAATGCGCTGCGTCATGATGGCAAGAAGAACCATCCAATAAAAGCGCCACAGAGAAACAACAATTACGGCATTGACCCAATTTGAAAACACGTCACTAAACAGTTTCTGTGACCCCTGAGCTTGAATTTTTGGCCAGGCAAAAAATGCTGCTGCCAATGGTCCGAGTAGGAACAAGTAGCAGACAAAGATGAGCTGATATGCCCCCAACACAATCACAGCCGACGAGAAAATATACGTCGCCATATTAAACATGGCTTCCATGGCCGAGCTTAACCAGGTTTGGTTCTCAGCAATTGTTTTTTCCTCAGGAGTGTCGCTACCGAGTCCTTGACCCGATGCACCAAGCATACCGGCCAGAGTGTTAAAACCGTTTTGCAGCGCGCCGCCAACAAATGGAATACCGCCCAGGAAGCTGCTAATGCCACCGAGGAAACCACCTCCCCCCTGTTGTGCGCCACCTTGTTGCCCACCCTGTCCCTGTCCAGTGGCAGCAGACGTGGTAATGGCGTTGTTGACTTTGTCAAGCGGTGTATTGTAAGTCAACTCTCGAGACCAATCGAAGATCAATTGCAAATCGACCCAATCTTTGACGCTGTAAGCCATCGAATTGCCAACGTCGATGGAATAACTAACAATTAGCTGCGTGGCTGGGATTAAGAAGACTGCTATAACCGCGCGCAGAATGCCTTCAAATGGGCTTGATTGGTCTTCGGCGTTGATTTTGAAACCTTGCACGATTTGACATTTGACCTGTGTCATAACAGCGCCCGGCAATAGGAAAAGAATAGCTAAAGGCACAAAAACGAATTTGTACATTTGCTGCACCATCCAAACCGCTTGTGGCACTGTTTTGTAAGGATTGTCCGCAGCTGTTGGTACGCCCGACTGCTCATTGGCGACGTTGATCAAAGCGCCTACTTGAGCACCGCCCGAGCCACCACCGCCACCACCGGCGCCGTTACCGCCATTGCCGTCAGCTTGCACGATACGTGCAGTAGCCTGCTTGAAGGCAGCTTCCGACGAACCAGCCAAGACGTTGGCGGCAGAGGCAGTCTGTAATTGTCCCTGGGTCGTAGCTGCCCACATGAAACGCTCAGGATCAAAGGCTAGTTCCATGATGCGCTGGTTGTTTTCTCTTTCAATAATTTGGAATTGCGTGTCAGAGACTGGCAATCCAAAAGTGGTCAGTTGATTATCGAAGAGTTCAAGGTCACGCATTGTCTTCGGTTGATCCGTAGCGAGCATTTTTGTCTGCGAATATTGAATGTACGCATCGCCTTGCGAAGCGTACTGTGGCATGTGAGTGGGATCTGCGCCGGGCAGGAAGTGTCCTGGTTGTCCGAATGGTTGGACCATGATGTCGTAAGCCGTGAAAGTCTTAGCATCAGCGGCAGTGGTCAGCTTGGATTTCTTTATGTTGGCCTGATTGCCACCAGCAGCGGTGCCAGTGGCGGAGCCTGAGGTTGTCGCCCCGGTGGTTGAATTTCGTCCGGCACCATTTTGCGTGCCTCCGCCAGCGCCGGTGTCGCCGTTGCTCTGTCCGTTAGTAATTTTTTCCAACTTATCAAGGTCCCAAGCGTGTTGCATGAATGGGAACCGCTTTCCGTAGTTCAAGCGGATGTTGTATGCAGTGCCAGGGTTGACGTCGTCCATGGCGCCGCCGGCATTGGTGACGAGGTCACTTGTCGTGGCAGGAAAAGCTGCCGTCGTTCCCATCAGCACTGCAAACACAGGCAAAATAAGCTGCAGCGCTTTTTTGTTGTAGATGCTCTTAGTAAGTGAGGTGATGTTCATTATCTTCCTACCTGAGGGGTCATGCATCGCGCTTATCCGAGGATGTCTAGGCAGCAATCTGCTCGACTAAACTATCTTCGACTCATTTGAATGGTCTTGCCGCCATCAGAAAGACTGACTGCTAATCGGTCGTTCCAAGGTCGTCCAAAAATCGTAATCGTCCCTTTTATCTCCTGATTCGGCTGCACCATTGTTTGATCGAAGTCTGCGCGAACGGCTGCTTCTGAGAGTTTATGGTTGCCTTCGGAGATGGAGATTACATCGGGGCTGAAGCTAAAATTATTAGCGCCGCCGTTTTTGATGCTCACAGTCAAGATAGATTTGCGAGCGGTAACATTTACATTTTTCAGTTCAAAGCTAATTCCGTTTGGAGCAAGTGGCACTGGCTCACTGGCTACGGTTTGAGCTGCTGCTTCAGGAGCGGGTGCGAGATCAGCAGTCTTCTCTTTAGAGCCGGAATCCTTTTTGCCTTTACCTTTTTTAGGCTCTTTCTCTTTGTCTTTCTTCTTGTCAGTTGGAGCAGAAGCAACTTTGGTGGTGTCGGCTGCAGCTGCAGGTGATGAAGACTTCTTGCCTCCACCCTTGTGGAACATACCGAGCATTCCACCACCAGACGATTTTTGCTCTGAGCTAGGCTCGCTAGAAGCTAGAGAATCGTTGCTGGGTGTCACTCCTGATACTTTACTGATGATATATTTAGCAGCTTGCGGTCCTGCAATCAGGGACAGTTCGGTTTGGGCCGACTTCATATCATCTTTAGAAGAATCAGCGTCAGCTTGCGCTTGAGACTGGTCAGCGGCGGCGCGTTGCTGTTCTGAAGCCGAGCTGGCCACTTCTGATTCTTGTTTTCTAGCAGCTACGGTTTGTTGGGCAAGGGCGAATTTGTTGTAGCTGTAGAGGTAGCGATAGTAAGCTTGCACCAAGTCAGACTGCAGTTTGCGAACTGGTTGCAGGATCCGCTTGTCCAGGGGAGCATTTTTGAATACGGCATCAACTTGGCGTTGTGAGATTGAAAAACTTCCTTTTGTAGTTTCGGCAGGCAAGCCGATATCTACTTGAGTTAGTTGAGCGGCGAACTTCTCATCCTTCATCAACAAGGACATAGAGTTGCTTTTCAAGACTCCGTTCCAGAGAGCCTTCAAATCATCACGCTGTTTATAAGAAGAACGCGATTCCATACCAGTGGGTGTGATTGGCACGAAATTACTTCTTTTCTTTTCGCTGGCACTATCATCATCGTCTGAAGACGAGGATCTGGGACCAGTGGCAAACGGGCTTCCTGATGGTCGTGCCAATGCCACTTGTGGTGCTGGCGGCACTTGCATTTGCATTTGTTGCATCTGTTGCATCTGCATCTGCTGCGGATAAGGAATGGCATAAGGATTCATGTATGGATTGGCGTACATGGCGCTTGGATCCATCGGCATCCCCGCAGACATGCCCACTTGAGTCGACAGAGTCACCGCTGGTGGTGGCGGAACAAGTCCTGGTCCGCTACCGCTCGGAGGAGGTGATGGCACCGAGCTGCCACCGTACGACATAGCTTGGGCTGGTTGACCTGGTGTGGAACCGTTGGTTGGAACTGGAATGGCAGGAGTGGCAGCATTAGCAGGTGTAAAAATTGGACCATTTGCATTTGCATTTGCTACTTCTTCAGCCGGTGGAGCAATCGGATCCATCGAAACTTTAGGCAGTATGCGCCCCATGCCATCAGCATTGACCTGATTATCAGCTCTTTGCGCTGCAGCTTCGAGGGCCTTTTGCTTTTCCAGTCTCGCTTGTTCTTCTATATGCATGCGCTCAACGACAGCTGGATCCGTTTTCGGACGCAGACTGCCGAGAATACCTGCCCCCGGCGTGGAGACAGTGGCTGCCTGATTTCCGCCGCCTTGCTGCGAGCAGCCGGCGATGAAGATAGTAGAAATCAGTAGTAGTACTTTTAAGCGCAAATTTCCTCCATCCTTACTTCCGCAGCAGAGAGCCGCGAACCATTGATTCTGTTCTGCTGGCACTGCCACCGTATCCGGCACCAGTTCCACTTCCATAACCGCCGCTGTATGTTTGCACGGCTGGTCCTTTGTAATTTCCGTTGGTTCGACCAGCCGAAGGAGCCATTCCGTGCGGCGCACCGGCGCCCTCTCCTGAAGCCTTGTTCTGGTTCAACATCTTGCCGTTCAAGCCGTTGGTGCTGAATCCTGTCGGCAGTAAACCTTTAGGGCCCATGCCCCCAGCGGGAATGTTCGTGCCCCGAAAACCAGACTTCGGCAGGGCGCCCATCGGTTCACTTGGGGTGCGATAGCCCTGGTTGCCACTCATCGGCATGCCACCGGCAGGAAGAGTGCTTCCCGGACCACCGGCTAAAGCGCCACCGCCGTTGCCACCAGGGTTACTGCCGTACCCCACCGGACCAGGCGGCAGTTGGATTTGTTGCGGCATCACTGGAGCTTCGCGGAAGTCGCGAATAATTGGTCGATCGTCAATGATTTGAATTTCTCTTGGTGCGACGTGCCAAGATGACTTTTCAGTGGCATTTTTCTGCACACTGCCTTGAGCCAAAACCGGTGCAACTGAAGTCAAGGCAGCCACGCCACTGAAAGTCAGGACCGATAAACTGTAAATTGTGAATCTCGAAAATCTCATTACTAAACTCCTATTCCTAGCCTGTTCGCCAAACTTGCCATTTTCAAAAACTGATGCCGGCGTAACTGCCGACTGAATTAACCGGTCTCAAAAGCGCCCTTTTCACGCTTCTACCTAATCTTTTACCCGTTGTGTTGTTGGTTTGCGGTCTTTGATAAGCAAAATCATCTTCTGGAAGTGATAAATCTTGAGTTGTAGCCTGATTCACAACAACCGGCTGTGGTGCATCGGGGGTGGGATTGGTGTCAAGTTTCGAATTCAACTTTGGCTCCTTGCCCAAGCCTCTGAGCGCTCTTTCAGCGTCACTTGGTCCCATACCTGGAGCGCCGCCGCCAGAGGAAGCGTAAAAGTCAGATGGAGCAGAGTTTGGAGGAGGCGGAGTGTTAGCTTTGTAGTAACCGTGACTTGCACTTTGACCGAAGCTACCGGGTTCGAAGTGGGAGTAGTGCTGGTGTGAACCTGTCGCTTGAGGAGATCCATTACCACCAGAGTTCATACCAGGAGGAGCCGCTCCACCGTATGAGCCTCCTCCGCCACCACCTCCGCGATAGCCTCCTCCAGCGCCACCAGCCCAGCTACTTTGCACCGGCAAATCAAGCCGCTCAGGAAGAGGAGGAAAACCAGCTGGAGAAACAGGTTCGTCAGCTGCAATCGGATCTAGTGAAACATCAGCGCGAAACGGCGCAGGCGTTGGCGACCAGCCAACATATCCGCCGCCGCCACCACCACCTTGCATCGGTGCTGGAGCCCTCATCTCAGGAGGAAGCGCATGTCTAGAGTCCTGAGCATTTTTACCGTATTGATTATCGCCAGGCTGATGCACCCACTTGCCCATGTTAGTCGGAGGAAGCTGTGTGTATGCAGGAGGAACAACCGCTCCTACTAATATGATTAAAGATGCTGCCACGAGCGGCGCGCGCTGTACTTTCACAAATATCCCTCCAGAGGATACTTTGGGAGTCGCGAGCACTAAGCCTCAAATAGTTCTAGTAAGTAGATACGCCAATAAAGTGCGAGGCTTATATGATCAAACTTCAGTCTAACAAAATTCGGTTATTTTAATCTCCGGGAAAAATGGGCGTGCAATATCAGTTCAGCTGGCGAAGTGACTAATTTTTAATGATCCTGGTCGCCTTGTCAATATGCATATAACGATTCTTAGGTGAAAATGTTGTCCACAATACATTTTTGCTGGAACAATTGGCTCAAAACAGTTCCAGACAAAAATTTGCGTGCATAAAATTGGAACATCAGTAAAATGAGTTGTAAAGGATTTACTAATTAATAGGCCGCAAGCGTTTCGGCTTCGTCGGCTGGTCTCATCATCAAAGAAAGAACACATGACTTTTTACCATCATCCTAGGATTGCCTATGCACACGTGTGGGGTCTGTACGCACGTGTGGGGTCTATCCTAGGAGCGCCTATGCAGCAAGCTGCTCGGCTGCTGCAGCAAGCTGCCCGACTCCGCAAGCTGCCCAACTCCGCAAGCCGCCCGGCGTATGCAAAATTAGCTGTGGCCCTGACGCTTGGGCTTTTAATCGCTTCACAGACAGACGTTTCTGCTGCGACGCGAAGGCGCGCAGTGGGCCGACCCAGCACCGGTGGTGGTGGAGGAATGAGTCTGGCCACTCCCAATCCGACCAATCCTCTTGAGTGGAATAACCGAGGCGTAGAGCTAGGTTTGAAGGGCATGTGGGACGGCGCCGTGCATGCACACGAAGAAGCATTGAGAAATGATCCCTTCAACATGACCTTCAGGCAAAACCTGTCAGCGGCATATTTGCGGTACGGCCAGTCACTTTTGGGAAAACATAGTTACGCGGAAGCGGCGCAAAAATTTCGCACCTCCATTTATGTAGATCCGGAAAACAGACAAGCAGACGAATTCCTCAGCTCGGCGATCAAAGGGACGGGCAAGAATCCTGACGATGCCAACGTTCGCCAACACCTTGCAGATGATTTCGATATCAATGGTGATTATGTCTCTGCGATCGCTGAGTATCGACACTACGTGCGCATGAAAGACAGTGGGGCCGCCTGGTACGCGCTTGGTCGCGTTTTGGTTAAACAAGGAAGTTCCGTGCCCGCTAAGTTGGTGGAAGGCTACACAGCGATGCGAACAGCTGTCACCAAAGCCTGGGAACCGGGAGAGAAAAACGAACTTTCAAAGTGTCACGCTGCCCTCGGTGACATTTTAAAAGAGCTGGCGTTCACAGCCAGAGACAGCGGGCGTACCCAACCCGCGCTCAAGCGCATGCTAAACGCAAGCATCGAATACAGGCGAGCAGTCACTCTTAACCCGCTTAACTCAGACGCGATACGCGGATTAATTGAAGTTTCTCGCGAAGCAGTGCAGGTCAATCCATCATTCGATAACCATCTGATGCTCGGTGGCGCTTATCAACTTGTGCCGGATTTTGAACATGCGAAACGAGAATACATCGAGTGTTTCAAGATCGGTAAAGGCAACCCCGCCCTCGCTCAAGCGAGACGAAGTTTCCATAATGCTGTTGTTTCGAGCAGTCAGGCATCACCGCCTATGGTTGCAGAGAGCATGCAAAAGATCGAAGATCAGCTGCGCACTAATCCTGGTGATGCAGAGCTTTTGTACATCTACGGCAGAGGCAAGGAAATGTTGGGGGACTATCCGGGAGCTATAGCAGCCTATCAGGCGGCGGCAAAGATCAACGCAAACGTGCACCCCCAGTTGCAACCGAGACTACAAGCATTGTTGGGTGGCGGTCCATTGAAAATCGGCTCCGCCCCAAAGGCGGGGGGAGTTCCTGATAGCAGTACAGGCGTGCCGCAAAAAGCCGGACCTGCCGGAGCGCTGGGGGCTGCCGGTACGACTCCAACAGCCACACCCGCGCCACCTAAAGAACCGCCAAAACCAACGATTAATTATGCTGACGGTGAGGCCAAGCTCGCTTCAAGTGATACCGCCGGTGCTATCAAATTTTTTGAAGGAATTATCGACAAAAGTCCGGCAGATGGGCACGCCTGGTTCCTCTTAGGCAGATCACAGGAAAAGAAAGGTGACTTAGAAGAAGCCTCGGTCAGTTACCGTCAGGCAACATATTCAACAGAACCTGGGGCCCAAGCGGCGTTGGACCAACTCAACTCGACAAGAATACAACCGGCTATGAAAGAATATGACAAGTGTATGGCGGAAAAAAACCCTGTTGGTGCAATGACAGCGCTCAGGGAAGCGATCGACTTAGCACCTCGCAATGCCGACTTGCACAGAAAGTTAGCGGCCCTTTTGAGACAAACTGGTGACACCAAAGAAGCTGATCGAGAAATACATAATGCCGAAAAGATTGAGAAAGGGGGCAAATAAACAAAGTTGTATAAGGGCTCTGTTACCGTTAATTTCTTACGTCCCTCCAAACGGAGACAGACCTTCTGTGCTGTCACCTGCAAACTTTTAGCAGCAACATTTCTGCTCTCAGGCGCTCAATTCTTCTCGCCGCTTCCAGCATGGTCACAGTCGATCGCTCAGGCGGACGAGTATCTAATTAAAAACAGATTCAAGGAAGCCGAGGATGCCTATCGCGCTTTAATCCAGAACGACGACACCGGTGACTCGTATGCGGGATTGGCTGTGGCGCTGGCTAAACAGGAGATTCCCGCCAAGATCTCAGAAGCTGAACGCGTGCTGCGGCAAGCGCGCGAAAAATTTCCAGACAATCCAAATGTCATCGCCGCCGGTGGCTATGTATCTTATGTCCATTCGCAAAAAGTTGCCTCGCCGGCTAAGCGGGACTTGTATCTGGAAGCTGCCGAAATGCTTTGCAAGAGAGCGATCAAAGCCAATGCAGACATCCTGATTGCCCAGCAAACTCTGGGACTGGTAAAGGTGGCCCAAGATGATCTTGATTCGGCGATTGATCCCCTTCGCAAGTCAGTTGGCTTGGCCGAAAATCCAATCAATTTGACTCTTTTAGCGCAGGTCCTACTTCGTATCGATGCCAAAGACAAAGAAGCAGAGCAGATAATCACCAAAGTTCTGCACGACAAGCCCGACTACGCTCTGGCTAGACTACAGAAAGCAATCATTCTCAACACGCAGGGCAAGCCAGAAGACGCGTTTATGGAATTGCACAACATTCCAGCCGACAAGCAAAGAGAGCTGCCCGAATGGAACACGATTAAAGGGGACATTTGCAAGAAACAAGGAGATGGACCTGGAGCTCTTGCAGCCTACCGTGAAGCGATCCGATTAGACCCGCACATGCCGGATCCTTATCGCCACATGGCCGAGTACTACGCATTGCGCGGCGACGGAGAAATGGCAATTTCGCAGATGCATGACGCCTTGGAAATTTTGCCCAACGACATGCAAATGCGAAACGACCTGGCCGAGCTGGCTTTACGGCAGGATAAGTTGGATGTGGCTGAAACTGAATACAAAACGATTCTGGCCACTCAACCCGATGATGCAAACGCTGTTATGGGTTTGACCCGAGTTTACAATCGCAAAGCGAGAAAAGACGGTCAGTATCCACCCGACATGCAGAAGCTGATCGATCAACTGCAAAACATTATCAGCGAACACGCCGCCACTTCTACCGAAAAGAATGTCTCTGGTCAGGTCGTAAAAGCGGGCGCCAAAGAATTCAAAGAAAAGAAATTACTATCAGAAGCTGAATCACACCTGAACAAGCACGAGTTTCGAAGCGCTCAAAAATGTTTTATCTCCGTCATCTCTGAACATAAAGATGAGCCTTATGAACTAATTTCTTTGGGTGAACAAGCGTTTAATGACGGGGATTTCCAATCTGCTGAGCAGGCTTACGCTTTGGCTAAAGAAATTCCAGAGGTTGCACCAAGGGCAGAACAGGGTATGAGCCGAATAGGGACCCAACGAAATGAGGCAGCTCGACAAACCAAACTGGGCGATGCTACCTGGAAACTCCCAGATGTGGCGATTGACCATTACAAGCAGGCCCTGATTGCCGATCCGCAGCATCCGAACGCCTACTACGGGCTTTTCAGCATGTTCACCAAGGGCGACAAACCAGACCCCAACCGGGCGTTAGAAAACGCCCAATATTTCTTGGAGGCTGCCGATGACAGCAATCCACTTCGCCAGGAAGTCGAATCTGGTCTGATGAAACTAAAGAAGCACGATGGCAAGCACGAAAAGCACGAGAAGCGTGAAAGCAAGTCAAAGAAGAAGTAGAATCCTAGTAGCCTGTGACCTGACCTGTCCGCTTAACATACAAGAGGAGCTGGAAATGAATTCGAGAAAGCAAGGCCAACGAAAGGGACGCTCAAAGTTGAACGGTCCATCTGACGACGGTCAATTTATCGACGCCACTCCAGACGTTGACACACAGCCGAATATGAGTAGAAACTCGCCTCGCAACTTGCAGGAGACGAAGGTGTATAAAGATTCAGTCAAGGGCGCTCGCGCTGCTTGGCAGAACTACGTCGCCTTTCTCGCCACCAAGTTTCACGATACGCCCCGCCGTGGCCAAGAACAATTCATTATCAGAATGAGTCAAACGCTCACCATTGGTAGTGCAGTACTGATTACCAGCCTTTTCTATCCATTCCTACCAACCCTGATCCGCGTCTTTGCTCTTCCGGCTGTACTTGTGCTTTCATGGTGGTTAGGAACCAAGGTCGTCGCACCGCAAATGACTAACCGATTCGAAAAGCATCTAAATCAAGAGTTCTAACGTGAAAAAAGCATGGGAAAATTCTGCCGTATATAAGAGCTTCTCCCAAGCATCGCGCCCGCAACAAGAAGTGTTCATCAGCCGATTCAGTCAGATCATGGTTATCGGTCTGACTATAGTGGCGATCCGTTTTTTCTTCATCGACCTCAACTCGTTTGCGGGAGTTGTTTTTCTGCCGGTCGCCCTGATAGCCGCCTGGTTTTTAGCCACCAAAGTCGTGGCACCACGCATGGTTCTACTTTTTGACAAACATTTGAACCGAGAACAATAAGGTGAAACCGGTAGTAAATACAAAAACCCTGAAGATGATCGGCGGCGGAATTATCGTCGCTGGCGCCTTCGCGATCATGTTTCCAGACATGATCACTTACTTTGGCGGCATCGCAAAGTTACTGCTCATGGTAGTGGTGGCTATTTTTAGCGCTGCATTTGTCACTCGTGCTTTCTACAAGCTCAAAACTGTCAAGCCAGCTGTTGAAGCCTCTTCACAGCCGTCAGTCGCTCTGCCAACCGCGAACGCTGATACTACATCTGATACTTAATTTTTGACGCGAAAGTCAAATGGAGTTATGGGAAATGATCTCACTTAAACAATCGAAAGTTCAACTCGCGGGACTGTCCGCTATGATCACATTGGCTTTCAGCCTAGCGCTTGGTGCGCAAGCACAAGATTATATGGGCGCCAGCAGCTTGCATGGTAAAACCGTCATTTTACCTAGAGGCACCACATTCGAAGGGCGAATGGATTTAACGATAGGTTCAAGAAGCAGACAGGGACAAGCGTTCACCATCAGCATGGCGGCGCCGGTTCTGGCTAACGGCACGGACGTCTTGATCCCAGCCGGCTCGCAAATAATCGGAGAAGTTGTTGAAGCCATAGCCTCGGGCGATGTTCCCCACCCCAAAGGCATGAAGCCGATCGGCAAACTAAGAGTACAACTATCCGGATTACGCACCCCAGATGGTGTCACCTATCCGCTTGTAGCCTCACTGGCGGGAGAAACATTTTCCACCGGAGGACAGGGCGGTGGCCAAGCCAACAAGAATTTGGGTGGTGGCATAGGCTACGTCGGCTCGCAAGCAAGCTTTGAAGCAGTCGCACCCGGCATGGATACGAAGCGCAGGGGAGGCGACGGCGGACAAGGACCAAAAGTACTTACAAGGTCCGAGATCATGCGAGATCCTATTTATGGCATAGACCAAAATGACAATAACAACGGTGGCGGACAAGCGCCAAAAATTCGGTCGCTCGTCAAAAAGGGGCGCGACATCTACATCGCCAGTGGTTCACCGGTAAGCATTAAACTGGACGCACCATTCAAAATAGGGATCAGCCAGGCAGCCGGCGCTGCAGCTGCTTTGACCCCGCAGGTTGATTTAAACACAGATGGTACCTTCGGACGAAGGTTTGTGAAACAGGCGGCTCCGCCACCGCAACAGCAAGACCAGACGGTCGCACCTGGAGAAAATCCACTTCCGGGTATACTTCCAGACGTACCGCACAGTGTTCCGGCATACAATCCACCACCGCCGGCAGCTGTCGCACCTCCCGCAGCCATTGCACCACCAGCCGTGCAACCGATGCAAGCCCAACAACCTGCCGGACAGTTACAGCCCGCTGGGCAAGCCGCTACTCCCGCAAAAGGAAACGACTTTTAGAAAGCGATGAATAGTCCAACCAACGATTCGAATGGTCCACAGCGGACTGTTGAGCTGCCGTTTGTCCTCGCCATTACCGGTGCAAGCGGAGCCATTTACGGTCTGAGGCTATTGCAATATTTCATGGAAATCGGACAACCAGTCGATTTGCTTGTCTCGCGCGCGGCGCTGCAAGTGATGAAAGAGGAAAACGATTTGCTGCTAGGCGATGATATCGCCGATGGAATCGCTCAATTCCTCGATTTGCCCGCTTCTGCTCCCTTCAAATTGCACAAGTTGACTGACTATGGTGCCTCTGTAGCTAGCGGTTCGTACAGGACCAAAGGCATGGCTATTGTTCCATGCAGCCTCGGCACACTCGGCGCTGTTGCTAATGGACTGACGGAAAATTTGATTCACAGGGCGGCTGCGGTGTGCCTAAAAGAACGACGCACTTTATTGATTCTGGTGCGCGAAATGCCTTTTGGACAGATCCAGCTAAAGAACATGCTTGCGCTTTCTGAAGCTGGCGCTGTCGTTGCTTCCGCATGCCCAGGCTATTACCACCGTCCACAAACAATTTCCGACCAAATCGATTTTGTAGTCGGTCGTGTTCTCGATCAATATGGGTTCGATAACAACCTGTTTAAGAGATGGAAGGAAGATGCGCGCCCCTTGCCCACTGCTTCCAAACGTGGGTAACTGCTGTGTCGTCTTCAAAGTGAAAGGGTAGCGTTGTACCAATGCCGAAAAAGAAATCAAAGCCGCCAAATAGCCCCCTTCCAAATGCAACCAACCCTGGTGATGGCTCGCTTTTCCCTGTCGGCAAAATAGTCGGAATGCAAGGTCTGGGTGGTTATATGAAAGTAAAACCAAGCAGTAACAATCCAAAATTGCTTCTCGACATAAAAGAAGTGCAAGTAATTTCAGCCAGCGGCACCATCGAAGAGCTCACCGTAGAGGACATCTACCTCGATCGGAGACTGCTTCTGATCAAGCTGAAGGAATGTTTGGACCGCACAGCCGCAGAAAAACATATGGGGTCAAGCATCAGCACTACAAGAGCCCAGCTGCGCGATCTGTCCGAGAACGAGTGGTGGGTCGAAGACCTTATCGGACTACCCGTTTTCACCACAGATGGTGCCGAAGTAGGCACCGTATCTGATGTCATCGGCCCGAAGAGTGAGCTACTGGAGATTACAAGGATCGATTCCCCAGACAAGGAACCCATTCTCGTTCCTTTCGTAGAAGCGCTGGTCCCGGTTGTGGACATTGAAGGCAGGCGCGTAGAAGTAGTCAATTTGCCGGGTTTGCTGGATCAGTAGAATTCGAACCAGGCAAAATGTACCACCATATGTGACACCAAAATATGCCTCGGCCAACGCACCATATACGCCACTAGCAACGAAACCGGATTTTAATCAGCTGATTTCCAAATTTTTCAGGGTATTAAGTTCTTATAAAATTGGTTAATAACAGCTTGATTACTCCGAGCGCATAGCCTATCGTTATTAGTTGTAGTGCGATTACATAGCAGTCTGTGAAGTGCCCCTGTTTTAGACGGCGATATTGGCGGTGGCTATAGGCCCAGGATTTAGACCAATCGCGTCTGGCATTGAATATTTAATCAGAGTCAGCTTTCTGACTTGATTCCGGGCAATAACCAGCAGTCAGATTCTCAAGGCATCCAAGTTGCAATTGATTTGCATCCTTGCTTTCGTGCCCGTCTTTCCCTTCAAGTATTGGTCAGAGGATCGTTCATGCAAACAGCCACAAAATCACCTCCTTTGTTGCCACAAGTGTCCAACGACGATTTGGGTCAACTGCAACTCTACCTCCCTACGCTAAAAGTGATTTCATACCGTGGTCCTGGACAGTCCGGCGGCGTACCGACCAGCCTTGAACCTGTAGTGAAGCGACTAGGCGCCAAGGTCCATTGGTTCGCCATTGATGGCTTGCCGTCCCAGCCTTCGCAAGAAGAAGCACAAGGTGCTGCATTTGCCTTCTACAATCCTCAAATCCCGCAGGCGCTGCTGGAAAAGCACAATCAGATCGCCTCGGGCTATCTCTATCCTCTTTTACATGGAATGCCTGAAAAGGCGAAGTTCGATGCTGAAAACTGGAAGTCATTCCGCCAACTGAGCGAAATCATTGCTTCTGAAAGTTTGAAAGTGTCTTCTGAAAGCTTTCCCACCCTTTGCTGGTTGCATGATTATCAACTGGCATTGGTTGCGCCGCTGATGTCCATGCAAGCCGGCGTCATTCTTTGTCAGTTCTGGCATGTGCCATGGCCTTCACCATCGATCATGATTAAGTCGCCAATCGCGCGCGAATTGGTCGAATCTTTGCTGTCGAACAAAATTATCGGCTTCCATACAACAGAATACGCGCTGAACTTTTTGAACACTGTTCAAGAACTTCTGCCGAACGCCGCCGTTGATGTTTTGAAAATGGAAGTTCGCCGTCGCAGCACGGTCACAAGAATTGTTGTAATGCCTCTCGGCATCGATTTCTCACTCTGGCAACAACTGGCAAAGTCGACGCGGCCCATTGCAGAAGCGATCGGCGTGAAGCACCGATTGGCTAACCAAGTTGTTCTTGGCGTAGATCGTCTGGATTACTCTAAAGGTGTTCTAGAAAAGCTACATGGAATTGAGCGATTCCTCGAAACTCAGCCAAATTGGCATAAGCGCTTTCACTATGTGCAGTTGGCACAGCCACCGCAATCCCAGGAAGCTGATTTTCTGATTTACGCGAAAGCAGTCGAAGAGAAAGTTGAGCAAATCAACACCAAGTATTCAAATTCAGGCTGGAAGCCAATTTTATTCATTCCAGGTCAATTTGAACAAAGCGAGTTAGCAGCTTGGTATCAAGCCGCAGATGTTCTTGCAGTCAATTCGATAAAAGATGGACTGAACTTGATCGCTAAAGAGTACGTAGCTTCCCGGCTAGATGAACAGGGCGCGCTAATCTTGAGCAAGCTGGCTGGTTGTTCAGCAGAATTGGCTCAAGGAGCACTTCTGATCGATCCAAACGATCCAGACGACTTTGCCAACAATCTCGTTCAAGCTCTGACTATGGGCGTAGAAGAAAAACGCAGAAGAATGACTTCGATGCGCAGAGTAGTTGGCTGGAACCAGCTGCATGACTGGGCTCTGGGATTCTTGCGCGAAGCACTCGGAAGCAAAGCAAGCCCGTATCAGTTTCCTCTGGGCTAACTCTAAACTGAGAAGCGCTGAATTTTATACCGGCAAGCGAAAGAGCGCAATTGACGGTATGGATTCGAGTCTCCTACATTAAAGCGCTTGCAGAATTAGACCCCAGCAATTGTCTCAGGCAACATTTGGATATCACAAGGGCGCTCGGGTTCGTCTGACATGTAACCGCACTCCAACACTTTCGCCACAAAGTCGTAGACCGAGCGGTAAGCTGGTCTGATTACCGGATCTTCATGGAAGTATTTCGTGATAGAGCCTTTATCCGCGCCTGACAAAAATATGCCGGCGTAATTTCCACCGCCATCAAACCAAAGCCATGCAATGTGATCTGACATGCCAACAGACTGTCGCTTTAGAGACTCCGACAACCGGCTTTGAGTTTCAGCGATACATTCGACGGGGACCGCGGCCGCAGCTAGGCTCAACTCACCGCGGCGTAAGGACGGAAGATCCTTGCAGCCGTTGTGATCTTTGTAGATTTGCTCCACTTCGCTTTGGATTCCGTCAAACTTGGAATGGAGCTGCCTGATCTGCTCGGGCGTGCATGGTGGACTGAAACCACGGCACAATTTGTGCATGGCGGCCAATATGCCACTCATATCTGCAGGGATGGCTGGAACAGGCTTAGGTTTCTTTTTCGGCATCAGCTTCGTCAGTAGTTCATTCGCGGCAAGCATTTGGGGATCATCTGATGACATGCCAGTTCGGTCTGCGAAAGTCAGTCCACGATTGAGTTCCTCCACCGCATGAGACTTTGAATTCAATTTCACGAATAATCGCGCCTTCAAGAAACGAGCATAGATATGCAGCCGGTTCTCACGCTCCAATTCCGTTATGAGGTGATCGCACATGTTGAATGCCGCTTGTATATCGGCTGTTTGTGACGCCTCGTCGTAGATGTCCTGCGGTGCAGCAACCTTGAGCCACTTGAGCAAGTCGACTGTGTCATTCCACGCTTTGGTCATAAAACCTCCGTCCGTGATTGTGTCGGTATCGTTCCAGTTCGGGTCATACGTACGTCGTTGAACGATCAATTGTGGCCACTCGCCTCATCAGTTTCAAAACGTTTTCCGGTAGGACAACTTTGGAGACGGCCAAAGCCATACGAAAACCCACACAACAGATAAAGCATCGCAACAACTGCATCCAGAGAATTATATTGAGGGTCCATTGCGCAAACAGTCTCGCTGAGATGCCGATATTCGCTAGCTCTGCTAGCCGGAGCATTTCTATGGCTTTGGTAGATCCCATGCTTGCCTTGGACAGAAAGCGTTCCCAAGTCTCTGGGCAATCACCATATTGCGGAATGTGATAGCGATCCAGCTCAGTCATAATCAAAACTCCCTTACGCCAAAATCTAGTCGGCTTTTACAATTACGGCGAGGACTGAAATGGCAGGCTGAAACATTGAAGGCGCAGAACGCCGAACTTATAATTCTAACTCAGCGAAACCAACATCCTGAGACATTATCGATCCTCTTCTTGTCTGTATTGATGTCGTGCCACGGATTTTTGTGGACTGATCGATCGGAGTCGCCTGATTCTTAGGCTCAAGCACCATAAACTATCGCGCCCAACACACGAAGACCGATGCGGAATTAATTACGCAAATGGTGAGGTCGTGCCAGTCTTTTCAAGAAAGGGCACCGCAAATACGCGAGTGCCTTCGCTCCTGGGAGATGCAACGCATCTTCTCGCAAATTAACTATGGGTAACTATGGGTGCGGAAGAGCAGCAAGACGAGCGGCATCAATTTACCAATCGACCAACTCATCATCTGGCCAGGTGTTCTCAACTATTTCGCGCACTGTCCAATTATTATTGTCGTGCTTCCAGTCTACGTCTTCGTAAATCGATGCAATGGAAACTTTGAGGCCGCCAACAGGAATTGATCCAAGTTCTATGGTAGCTCCCTCCCCAAACTCGAACACGTCCCAATTTCCAAGTTCATTCTTGCGATGAATCTCTACTCGTTGTTTGGTCTGATGGACAATCAAGTATTCATTGAGTGACTCTATTTGCTTGTAGGCAAGCATTTTTTCTCGACGGTCAATTGCAGCAGTTGACCGTGAAAGCACTTCGACGATCAACACCGGGCTTGAGGTAAAGTTACTATTTTGGTCGAACGCCTCGCACGATACCATCACGTCTGGATAGTAGATACTGTTTCTCGATATCACTTTCACCTTGACGTCAGACACGTAAGCTCGACACCGACTGCCTCGAATATGGGCTCGCAAGATTGAATAAATGTTACCCGCTATTATGTTGTGCCGCTTAGTAACACCCGTCATCGCAAAAACCCGCCCGTCAACATACTCGTGGCGGACTGAAGCTTGCTCCTCATACGTCATGTAGTCTTCAACTGTCATGTTCGCTAGTTTATTGGCATGGGTCATTCAGCTGAAAACCTCACTAGTACAATTTAATTATAGCTTTTTAGCTTTCAACGCGCATCACCATCAAATTGGCTGTGTCCATAGCTTTTCTAATCAGAACATCATTTTCGTTGGTGGCAGCCTCCTCCTCCGAACTGCCAACCACTAGAGCCAGTGCTTCTTTCGCCAATGGCAGGCGGCCGAGCAGAAGGTATGTCTCACCCAGCTCGAAGTAGCGCTCCGCTGTCAATCCCTCTGGTATCGTATTTGGTGGCGAGCCATTGAGCTGGCAAGAGATCAGTAGCCCTGTATCTCGAAACTCTTCATCTGAGTCTCCCAGCATGCGGAATTACGCAAATGGTGATCCACAAATTTTTCACGGTTCGGACAGGATCTGGTCAACTCGTTTAACGAGTATGAGTGCATCGCGAACTGCGAGGAAAACCAAAGGAGATCGATACAGCTAGCAGACCTTCTGGGCTTGTAACCTCGTGATGTTCTGTACCGCCTTGCTGGGCTGCGCCTGCAAATATCAATGCTTGATCTTCCGATAATCCAAGGGCGAATGCCATGGCGCCATAATGGAAATTGCCATAATTCTGCACCCAAAGCGGAGCGTGTTTCGGGTGCATGTGATGTCCTTTCAACTCTGGATGCATTGCGGGATGTTCGTAAAACGACTTGTAATCCCAGCCTTTGTAGGTATTTTCTTTCGATCTAAACCAAGCAAATCCTTTGAGGATCTGATCTTCAAAATGAGCATGTGCTTCTTGTAAGTGATCAAAAATGGAGCCTTTGCCTAGAACAACTCTGTTGTCGTGTGATAGCTGAGGAAACATTGTGTGTAACTCGCAGTTGGCGGCATTGGACACTTCTTGTTTATAGAATCGCTCGCTGAGCATTGTCTGATCCTGAGCTAGCTGAATCTGCTCGGCAGGCTTAGTCGCTGGATTTTCTAAAGATGTGCGCGATCGAGATTGTTTGACTTGAGAAAGTTCGAGGTCGCTGTCGAAACGATCAGCTCGAAATTGCCAAAAGCAGCTGGCAGGCTAGATTCTTGTTTTGTATTCAGCGCTCGCATTTCGTTCTGATTCCATGAACTGTCCGAAATGGACGCATACACATCCATTCGATCCGAGGATCTGTTAGTGCGTTCTTGAGGCTCGTGTTGTTCAACTGGCATTTTTGTTTTTTTTGATTGGTAAGTCGACTTTGTGATTTTCAAATTACGCTGAAGTTTTGGCGAAGTTTTGGCAGAGCTGACGATGTATACGCAGGTAGCCGTAGCTGGCGGGTTCCGTGAGCGATTTTCTGACTGCCCGGAGGGTGATTCTGCCTGGAAGTTTCTTGGCAATTCGGCTCCGCAATACATTACTGGTGCGGAAGCACCGTATATGGTTACTACACCATTCGATTTATCGATTGCGGGCGTTTCTGGTGCAGTAGCTTTACCAACGCAAGAGCAGCTCACTCAGTCAGAAGTAATGTTCGGGCAACAAATGAAGTTCTCGAATAAGATCGCTGCCATAGCTTTCCCATCCGAACCGAAGGCATTTGCTATCATTTTCGCAATATGCTATCATTGAATGCATGATAAGGAAGTGCAATCATGGCATCTGTTACCGTAAGAAACATACCGGACGAGACACACAGGGCTTTGCGGGTGCGGGCTGCTCAGAACGGACGCAGCACAGAAGCAGAAATCCGGGAAATCTTAGAAGCGGCAGTCAGACCGAATGAGCGGCTGAAACTCGGCTCTGCCCTTGCTGCCCTTGGAGATAAATACGCCCTGGACCTGGAAATTGTGAGAGACCAAGAACCCAGTCGTATAGTGACTTTTGAATGATTATCGTTGATACGAACGTTATTTCTGAAGCCGTAAAATCTGGTAGGAACCCGGTAGTAGTGAACTGGCTTGATGCGCAAATAATCGAAACCCTTTATTTGACTGCAACAAGCCTATCCGAGCTTAGGCTAGGCATCGAAACTTTGCCCGCAGGCAAGCGGAAAGAAGCACTCGGTGCTGATGTTAACGCGCTGGTAGCCAACTTTTTTGCCTCGCGGATAGTGCCTTTTGACAGGGAAGCGGCTCTAGCCTATGGTGCGCTGGTGGCAGCCGCTCGGGCTGTAGGGCGGGCTGTATCCGTCACTGACGGACAAATTGGCGCTATTGCTAGCGTGCAAGGCTTCACCGTCGCAACCCGCGATACTGCCCCTTTTATCGCTCTTGGGGTGCCCACTATAAATCCATGGGATGGTCCTTGATGTTATGGATCACCCAGTGCATCATCATATCTATCAGTCAAAATGAACCGATGCTGCCCGCTCGGTGAAAGTCCTTATCTTGCTGCTCGACGTCGACGGTATAGCGAGTTGGCATGTCCAAATGATACATGAATTGAATATTGCCTAGCAAATAGACTGTGATTGACACCAAACATTCCTTTCGTGTGTGCACTGCCATTGGTGCCAAAAAGGTTTGGATGCAGCGTAACGTAAACGGTGATCCACAAAATTGTCACGGTTCGGACAGGATCTGGTCAACTCGTTTAACGAGTATGAGTGCATAGCGAAGAGCGAGAGACTATCAAAGGAGATCGATAATGGCAAACCAATTTGAAAACTTCATGCCGGCTGCCACTGAAACGGGCGCTGATAATCTCGGTAGTGCTCGCGTCCAGCAATACTCACCTGAATCAATGGCGGCAATGACAAAAAATACAGCTGCAGGTTTTTTGCCCGATGTTTCTTTCGGTCCAGGTTTGAGCCAGTCTCTGCCGACGGGTGATAATAGCCAGAACGAATCAAGCGGCCGCACAGAAGTGACGTGGCAAGGAAATTTCGTCCAACAACAACAACAACAACAACAACAACAACGGATGCCTTTGGCGGTGGTGAGATCACAAGAAGCGGGTCAACCGGCGCCCGCTCGTGACGCCCAAACAGCGCCGGCTCGTGACGTCCAACCGGCAGCACCGCAAGTCAACGAAGGCCTCAACCAGGCCTGGGCACTCCAGAAAGCGAAGACCGGCATTCCTCAAGATGGTCAGAGAGCGGAACGGGTGCCACCACTGCGTGCGGGCATCGATTTCGAAGTGCCGGCGCCGGTGGCTGCAAATCTGCGCGGAGACAATTATTTGAGAGACCGACTAAACAACACACCGCAGATGGTGCGTGAGCATGTTAACTCTTTGATAGATCGGCTTCAATCGCCGACGACGCGGGCCGCGGCCCAGGAAGCGTTGCGCGCATATGGACCGGCAGCGGTACCGTCGCTGATCGTCGCTCTAGACAGCACCGATTGGCAGACTCGCCATCAGGCGCACCAGCAGGTGCGGCTAATGGGAGAAGCGGCCTTGCCGGGACTTATGACCTACGTCGATGGCGGACCGACCAATCTTGAAGGCAGACGTCGGGCAGAACAACTGATAAATGAATTGCAGCAATCGAGTCAAGACGGTGTCCGTGATGCTCAAGGGCGGCTCCGGCGCGGATTGAATAAGTTCGGCAATTTGACGTTTTCGGCAGATTATGATGACCAAGGATCGCTTACGTCAGCCCGGTGGGACCACGAGCAATTCCATCGCAACCAGAATGGGTCCTACAGCAGAGAAGGTTACGATGGAATTCCGTTCAGGAATGTGTCGGTCACACTTGAAGGCAACCTACGTTTCACCGTGGGTGATACCACCATGCAATGGTCCCGAGACGGGATTGCACGTGCGTTTGGTCCCGACGGACGACCGCGCTTTTCCTCCTACCAGTCGAGCGACATCCAACTTCAAATTCAAGTAGGTAACCGCACGGTCGATGTGTCGGCGCTTCCTGTGCAACCTTACTCCGATTACAAGCGACGCTAGTGGCCAAACTATCTTGTTTCTACCAAGGATCGATGCCCTCCTTGCCTGCTCTGAGGAGCTCAAACGCGAATGGGCAATCGATCCTCAGTGTCTCAGACTGGCTTGGATCTCGAAGGATGCTGTTCGAGGGTGTCCATGATTTCCGCTTCGGTGCCCCTCAGCCGCCGCTACGCAGGTTACTATTGACAGCAGATTGAGGAGCCAACGCCGTGACGGAATTTGCACAACTAGAACTAACCGAGGAGGATTTGCGCAATCTCACAGGACACTTGTCCTTCACCGCGTTGTTGAAGTTCCCCAGTCAGGGTTTCGATGCCAACCTTAAGCTAGCTTTGGAAGCCGAGCTTGACCGCTTGGGACGCCGCGACCATGGGGTCAAGTTTGATGCCTTGCACAGTAAGTGGGATGAAGATGACAACAACAATCAGGATCTAGATGAAGCTGGACCAGGACGGGATTGTGACATCTACCAGGCCGTCAAGTCGATTCTAAGCTTACCGTTCAGATCGGAGGACCTAGAAGCGGTCGAGTCACTAGAGTGGGGACATGGTACTCAGATGATCTACTGGATTGACCCTAATTGGGGAGGGGAGGATGATTTTTTCGAGATCGGCACGTTGAATGGGCTGGAAGCTTGCAAGAACCTTCGCTCTTTAGAGATTGTCTGGCAGACATTCACTGATATCACTTCGTTAGCACAGCTCACCAAACTTGAGAGCGCATATTTCGAATTTGCTAAGTTTGACGTCCTGGAGCCCCTTCTGCAGCTCCCCTCGCTCAAAAGTCTCACCATGGAAATGTGGTGTGCTGATGCGACGAAAGCCGATTACACGCTTAAGTGCTTACGGGACCGAGGGGTGAGGGTCCAAGTGTCGACATTATGAGCGTGCCCTTGCAAATTAGTGGTTGCCAAACGGCTTAGGCGCTACTTTTCGTTCTTATGAAAAGGCTTTACCAAGGTCGCGCTTGCCATGAATGACGTGCAAGATTTCCACGGCGTTTTCATATATACCTGGTAAAAAATGAGATAGTCGCCGTCGGCCACGCTTCGATAGCCGGATTTCACTTCATCGCGCTTCCGGCCTAAGGATAATCACTTTGATTTAGTATGGCGCGGGGCCGTTCTGATTGCAGCTGGATATCAGGCACAATCGTCAATCGCAATTCTGGAAAACAACAATTACCGAGTGATGACAGACACCAAAAGTGGTGCTACCTATGGAATACGTCAGCGGCCAACAGGCTTCGGCGGCTTCACTTACGGATGCGGCGTGATGGCGATGATCGTTATCGTCCCAATTTCGTCTTGTTCTTTTTTGGCTGGATAGTAACACCAGAAGATCCGATAAGCTGCCGGAGTCTTGTTCTCGGCATAAGCCTCAAACACTTCGGTCTTTTCAGGGCCTTCTATCGAACCATACTTGTGAGTGTGCAAGCTGGGGTATGTTGGATCGACACCAAGCAAGCGAAGGGCTTTTTTGACAGATTTAAATCGTTTTGCCAGATTTTTATCTTTGCTTAGAGCATCGTATTGCTGGACCGCTTCAGGAGTGTACTTGAGTTCGAAAGGCAATTATTCATCCTCGCCCTCAGCGCCTAAATCCATGCTGGCGAGCTGTCCAGCTTCCGCTTGCGCAATGCCGCGTTTGATTGAAGCAATGCGGTCCGGGTTCTCGTAGATCCATGCTTCGTAGGCTGGCACAGACTTCACCGGGTCCAAGAGAATTTGTCCCAATTCGTT
The DNA here is from genome assembly GCA_003151275.1 of Candidatus Melainabacteria bacterium. The sequence goes on along the minus strand of PLXC01000026.1, from coordinate 38,844 downwards.
TTGCATCACCTTGTAGCGGACACCTGGCGCTGTCTGAACGGCTGGACCCAGGCTTATGCGCCGCTTGCTGTCAGGTTCCGTCTCTTTTCCTGTGTCCTTCCAGTTCATTCTCAAACCTCGCAAATAGAGGGCATACAGTAATCTTATCAGAAGGTGGGTGAATCCCACAAGGGGAATTTCCCACGCGGGCAATAAAACTGTCCCCCAAAAAGTGAGTTCGCAAAGATTCAATGGTTAGCTACTTTCCGCTAGACCATGCTGACAACACTTGCGAAGATCGTCGGATACAGCTTTCACAGAGCGGCTATTGACATTCCGTACCTAAGTCAGGGTAATAAATTATGTAATTCAAGCACAGGTGTCCTGGTTCGGCTTCGGTGCCCTCAGCCGCCGCTACGCAGCGTACTTTTGACGCTCTCGATATGTATACCAGACTGACTTTGAAAGCCGCCTGACCGTCGGTGCCTGCTCTATAGGTGCCACTGAACAACATGTTTATTACGAAAAGAGGGAGATGATGACGAATCTAACAGAAACATCAGAACAATATGTGCTCGAAGACGGCGAGGGGCTGATTGATTTGCGTGGTGAGGGCGACGAATGCGGAATAATTATCGAGAACCGTCCGATTGCGATTACGTGGCCTGATGGGCTGGGGAGCGTCGGTCAGTACATCGTACGAAGCCGCAATAGAGACGGAATCAGCGATCGGCTACGAGCAATCCGAGAGGTGGCAAACCATGGTATCCGTACCGGGATCAGCTTGTCTTCGCAAATTTCTCCATTGATTTCACTTTTCGCGACAGGTGTGTATACGCTGGAATATTGGTACGAGTTTTACTCACATAATGTCGTGTGGGATAAGACTTGGTCAGCGTTGGATGGGATGAATGTTTATCCGGCTTGTTGTCAATCTACCGATGAACAAATCGACTTGATTCCAACACAGGCTGTGCAAAATCTCCTTTCAGAACGTATTGCTCATTTTGAGGAATCAATTAAGAAAGGCTGTCGACCTGTGGTTTTCATAGCTGGAGTGAGCAACTTGGACTTTGCATTTGTTCTAGACGGCCATCACAAGCTACGCGCATATGAAAAGCTACAGACGTTGCCATCGGTTGTATTCATAAAGCGGCAACATGGACAGGCACTGCATTTGACTGAAGGGTTAGCGTTTCTCAATCGGATAAGGGAAGACAAACCCCCTCTTAGTAAGCATACCTGGGAACAAGAATACCGACGGCACAAGCAAAATGATCCTTGATTTCAAGGACCCGACTGGTTCTTGACCAGCATCCCTTCTCCAACAGCTCGTGAGCTGAAGTGCGACGCTTTCATTAGTTTCTCTGGCGTCGCATCAAATGACCTTGGTCGAGTATTGTTGGTCGAATTACGCAAAGGGTGATCCACAAGTTTTGTCACCGTTCGGACAGGATCTGGTCAACTCGTTTAACGAGTATGAGTGCATCGCGAAGAGCGAGGATGCTCATCGATCTTCACCTCTGGGGCAATACGACTTGCTAACTGTTCCGCTGAACCCAATCCGGCTCTCAGATCTTGGAGTACCCAACACTCTAATTTCAATCATTCCCTACGTCAACGTAGAATTTGGTGCTGCTACATTCTTACCCGGAAGACATCATTCGTGCAGAATTCATAACCGCTATCGTAGTGCCGTCTGTTTGTCCGCAACACTGGGCGGACTGCGCTGAGTATTTCGTCAAAGCTGGCGACTCAAAGCCCGCACGCGAAATTTTGGAATTGTATTTCGCGCAGTATTAGAGTCGAGTCGTTGCTTATGTCATGTACGCGACTGCTCCATGGCGGGGTTAACGTGCAACGGACCGTGTAACAGAGTTGCTGGCCGGCATGGGTACTCTGCGCTTCGTTATAGACCAGTGCTGGTGCGATCTCTATCTTTTGAAGCGGGACAAGCAGTGGCCCAGTTTTTCGAAAAACCAATTGGAATTATGCAAACGGTGTTTCACAAATTTTCACGGTTCGGACAGGATCTGGACAACTGGTTTAACGAGAATGACTGAATCTTCAAATAAATTAGTGGCGGGTGAAAACTATGATCAATATTCTTCTAAAGTGGTTGTGCATGGTTCTGTCAGTTAGAACTTTAGTGATTCCTTTCGGTGTGATGGCAGCAATAGTCTTTTCGACTGCGAGCAGTGCGTCGGCAGCCAATACTTGGTATGTTTCCAAGCTTGCCACCGGCACTGTGCATGATGGGACCTCATGGCCAACGGGATGGTGGGATTTCAATCAAATTGACTGGACTCAGGTGCAGCCAGGTGATCGCATTGAAATCGACGCCGGCCCTTTGCCCCAGCCCGGTTTCGTCTCACATGTTATCTACAATACTTCGTTGAATGTTCAGAAAAGCAATATTACTGTCGAAGTTTCGAACCAGCCGGGGCACAATGGTGGCATTGCCTCCATTCAGAGTCAAGGCGGTGGCTACGGAATCAACATCGGCAATAACTCGAATGTTACTGTTCAGGGCTCCAAATGGGTGCCAGCTGGCATTCCGCAAATGGTTCCCAATCTGGACGTTCAGGGATTCGGCACTGGCATCCTGGTTGGTTCGGCAGCTAGCAGGATCTCGCTGCAAAACATTGACGTGGAATGGTGTGGTACTGGGTTGAATCTTCAAGGAAGCACGTCAACATGCAATTATCTATTGATTCACGATAACTACACCGCCAACGTAAATTATTCTCCTAACGGAGCTAGCTGGGTTTATTTGAACCATTCGTGGATCTTCAGTCAAAATCAGCTCTCTGCTGGGCCAGGAATCGTCACCAACGGGCAGGGTATTACAGGCAAAACTAATCTCATTCTCTATTACTCGATTCTCGGTCCCGGATTGACGACGGCGATTCAACACAATGCATCAAACAGCGAAGTCGATGCCATCGAAGTGCTCAGCATCATGCCGAGCGTGACCGCTGTGCAGACTAGAAATACAAGCAGCATCGTTTATTTAAATGGCTGCACGTCATTTCAAACAAGCCTAAATCGATTTAACCAGGCAGCTGCGTGTTTATCTTTCACTGAACCGGGCCAATACATATGGCACAGCATCATTTATGGTGGCGTAGTCAATGTGGTGGGAAACAACCTGCTCGGCAATGACATTTGTCAGTTCGCGACCACAGGCAATACACAGGTATTGTTCCCATTTATGTATGATCCGCAATTTCTTTCTGATGTCAGCCAGATCGGTCCAAATGCCAGCTTCAGCCAATTGTGCGGTCTTAACTTCGCCACTCAGCCAGGCAGCCCGGCCTGGCTCGCAGGCGTGAAAAGCCCATCATCAGTAAGTCAATACCTATCCGGTGTTCCGCACTAGGGGCGACCAACATCCCGTAGCACCGTATATGGTGCTACGGGATGCTGGTCGCAGCACGAAGAAAATGTCCTTTTGCTTGGCAATAAAAACATTTGCGCTTAACTCAATTTCGCGATCGCGAGGAGGGTATATTAAATGCTCAGTCAGATGGCAGCTATGAAACCGCGCAACCAACGCGCTAACATGCTCTACATCATCTGCGCCTCCGTCTCGCTAATAACTCTGGTTTGTGTGATCTTGTTGTCGGCGGCTGAACTCTATATATTAGAACGCCATCGCGGGCAATCTGCTGCCGATGCCGCAGCGCTCGCGGCGGCTCAGACTCTGTCGAATATTGTGATTGATGATCCGCAGTGGGGATTTGTCTCACTCAGCGATCATCCTGCATTCGGTGCCGCGACGATTGCACCAGATGGCGAGGCGTTGCCTGTCACCGGGTTCAATACTATCGTCGCCGATGTGCGGCTCGAGAAGTTGACAGGACTGAAGCTAGAAAATTCTACGCTTGGCGAGCTTGCAGAAGAAGACTACCAGAAGTACAAGGCTCTGGCTTCGAAGCTACAGGCGGAGTTAAACAGGTCCGTTGAGGCTGATCAGGCAGAAACCTTCAAGGATATGAACGGCCATAAAATTAGTCCATATAAATCAGCCTACGATTGTATGCTCGCAAACTTGCCGGAGATTTCGTTGGGGCATGCAAAGATCAAATCGTTCGTAGTATCCCTTGGGGGGTTGGACGATGAGCCTGAGATTACAGCCAAACAGCCAGATGATAATCCCCTCGGTTATCGTATGTTTGTCGACCAACCTGTCAAGGCAGACAGCTTCTTCTTTGCGGGTTTGCCAAACCAAACGCGGCTTGTGGATACAGGCAGATTTCGTGGCGCAGACGGCAAAAGGTTTTCTTGTTGCGTGCTGGTCAAGACTGAAATAGAATTCACTGCGCCGCTTCAGCACTGGCTCTTCAGCGGTGATGGCTCACTTTCTACACTCTCCTTTGCTTCCACAGCGCTGCCGTACTGCGAAGAAAACCACTGCACTCCCGGTACGCTGATCGTTTCGCTGCCGCAAGGCCGGATTTCGCAAGTGCAAACAATCTGCGATCTCATATCCAAACCGGAATTCAACCGTGCCAAATGCTGCCATCTTGTTGCCTGCGGAGATTATCCGGCGAACGGGCAATCGCGCCTTGTTGAAGATGCGGCTTTATCGCAGTCAGTGGCAAGAGCGACAGGAAGAGCCTTGTTTGATTGGCTGCGCAGCTGCAATGGTCATGCGCATCTAACTTCGATCCTGACGGCATTGAACTCTCCGTTTGAACCAGAAGGCCCAGAGGACAGCCCTGATCTCGCTGTGGCTTACACTGTCGATTCTACAGGCAACGTCGTTGTGGGGCTGATTCACCACGCTGCCTTTAACAAGAGAACCATTGCCGATAGGCAATCACGAGATCAGGCGCTCAACGTGCTCGCCGCCAGCAAAGGTTCGCTGTGCATTGATGTCAGAGACGAAGTCTCCGATCTCAACAGCTTTGGCAGTCATGGAGGACAGCCATTGCCGGCGGAGATTCCACAAACGTTTTCGCAACTCGCGCTTCAGTCAATGCCAGCGACCGAACAGCCCGCGGCCGATGCCCGGCCGCCAGTCAGGCAAAGCTACCGTCAAGGTGGACTCGCCGTTGCCATCGAACTGTACTGTGTTCCAGGGTGAAAACTTCGGTCCGGTTTCTGCCTGCCGTTCAACCCTATGATCGCAAGCCGCTACATCTAAAGACTGAATTAGGCGTGCCGGTCGAAACAAAACCGAAGAAACTACCGGGTATACCAACCGAAGAAGAGGATTAAGAAAGTATGGTGCGGTGCGGTTCTTCCATCAGTCTGGAAATTGATACATCCCTAATGAGTGCTCACGCATCAGCTTGAAATATGCTGGCGACTCCTGCGCTGGGCAGGATATTACTGCATCAATGAACTGCTGCGGAGGTTGGTATTGATGATGCGTGATGTAATGCAGAACTAGCTCTGGCGCAATAAAAAGGTGGGTGTCCGTGGGAATGAAAAGGTTCCGGCTTCCAGCCGCAGTATGGGCAGGATAGGTTGGAGAATCGCACAAGTCACAGTAATGACTACCACATGCGGAAACAGGTTGCCACGCCGATTCTAACTGCTTGGCAAGGGCATCGAAGAAATTGCTCGGTATGCTTCCTCGCTTGCACTCTTGTCCTCGTTCAAGCCAGCCAATGGCCCGTACGTGTAGGCTTTGCCCTAATTGACATTCCGTAGCTAAGTCAGGGTAATACATTATGGTGATTCAAGCACAGGCTGGCGCCATAATCTAGAGGGCTTGCCGCCGTCTTCTTACTGTGCTTTGAATTGCGTCAGCAACTTAGGCAAGCCGAACCGCTCTCCATTCGCTAGCTGGCAGCCGCGCTTAATCGCGACTACAAGAACGTTAACACCAGTCCCAAGCCCGACAGAAAAAGTGCGCCTGGGAGTTTCTTTCTTGAGGGCAGCTTGCGCCTGCGCCTGACCCAGCATGTAGATCGTGTTCGTTGTCTGAGCTGAGCAATTGTCCATACTCATAATAAGAGTGGTTTGAATAGTCGATCCATCTGCTATGTGTGGATGCCCAAAGACAGAGCCTCTCAGATAGCCGGAAGCCGAAGTCGCACCTTTGGGTTTGATGAAAAACCAGTCTTCGAGTCGCACACATTGTTGCATTGAGAATTTCCTTTGGGTCTGTATTTGCAATGTACTAGGAGAAGCTGACCAAATCCTGTCCGTCCTCAGGAAGCCATCGGGTTCGAGGCACCCGAAAAGCAGTACAAACCCAGTACAAAACAGTACAAACGATACTCAAAGAATGTTCGGTCATCGTTTGACGCCATTCAGTGGCGCTGATTGGAAAAACCTGCACTTCTTGCACTTCTTGTGGGTTGTGGACAAATAGCCGACTACATCGTTTTTGATATATCCAGGAAGCGTAGCTCTTTCATATCCCTAAAATATTGCATACCGGGATCGCCTATATCTGTACTTTCAATATTCAAATTGCGCCGAGCGAGCAAATTTTTGAGGTCCTTAGCTTGTGCATCGTCCACCTCTAATCTATTCAGATCAAGTGATACCAAATATGGTGCTCCGAGATGGCGCAAAAATGATGTATCATTGGCACCCGCATAATTGAAAGTTAATCCCAGTCCTGCTGCGCCATCGAAAGATCAAGAAACTAAGCTTGCCTGAACTTGCCTGCATGATCACTTGTCGCTGACAACATCCGAATCGAAGCTGTAGCCAACTCCATGTACGGTGGTGATCAAAGAAGGCTGGCCATCTACATCCAGTTTTCTTCGCAACCTGCGTATGCAAGTGTAGATCGCATCAAGCGATATTTCCGCATTCGAATCCCAGCATCGCCGCATCAGCGCCTCAGTGCTGAACACCTGTGTAGGATGGCGCATTAAAAACTCGAGCAGCGTGAACTCCATGGGTTGAAACTGGATCTCCGTTCCGTCTCGGGTTACTCGCCGCCTGTTGGTATCGAGCACAATGTTGCGGATGCTGATTACAGGGCCGATAAACGCTGTTGGTCTGCGCAAAAGCGCATGCACTCGGGCAACAAGCTCCTGCGCCTGGAATGGTTTTGTCAGATAGTCATCTGCTCCGGCATAGAATCCTTCTTCCTTCTCGTGGATTGAGCCCTTGCCTGTCAGCATAAGGATTGGTGTAACGCCGCCGCTAGAGCGAAACTGCCGGCATATCTCAACGCCACTTACGTTGGGCAGATTCCAGTCGAGGATGATCAGGTCGTACTCGAAGGCGCGCAGATGCTCCAATGCATCATCGCCTGCATGCACCATCTCAACGGTGTAGTTTTTCATCTTCAGCCATTCATTTAAACTGGAGCAAAGGGACTTGTCATCATCCACAATCAAAACCTTGGCCATTTTTTCTCTCGTTTGAGATTGCCGCTCTATGTTAGTGGCTAGGATTGTTTGTGGCAAGAAAGTTGCTAATTTGCTTTACCAGAGCAGTTTCTCTTCTGCGTTGCGCTATTGTCAGGGCCTCACTTGCCGCGGAGCGAGATTCGGAATAATTTCCAGCGCCAAGCTCCTGCTTTGCCAGAGACGGATAGAGCGTATGCAAAAGGGTTTCTGCGCAATTCGGATCTCGTCTCGCGAACACAGATGCTTGTCTGAAGCAATTGAGAGCTTCTTTGTCTTTTTTTTGCGCTGAGTATATTTCACCTATGCGCATCAATGCCTGTGATTCGGCGTCGTTGTAGCCTTCCCAGTTTGGATTCCTTTCGCTTAGCGCCAGACAGCGCTTGAAATAGAATATAGAATTATCATAACGGTGCATATCATAATAGAGGCTGGCCAAGTTCCGGCATGGATAGTACAACCCAGCTACGCCTTCATTTTTCGCCTCAGCTGCCGCGAGAGCGCTTCGTAAGCAGCGTTCAGCCTGATCATACTTGCCGTCACGCTGGTAGCACAAGCCAAGGCGCGGCAGCATTTCTTGCCGCCAGTCGCGATTGGTAGCACCACCACCAGCACCACTTTCTGGGCTTAACGTCAGTGCGTCTTGGAACATCTTCTCGGCATCTTTATAGTTTCCCTGTTTATAGTAGAGGCGTCCTAACAGATCCATACCGGCTACCAGACCAGGGAAATCCGATCCCAGTCGCCGCAAAATCCTCTGCTCGCGCTTGAGCAATTGCTCGGCCAAAACATAGTTCTTCGAATGCTGTGTGAGGCAGTCCGCAGTGTCTCTCAGTGTTGCAGTCAGCCTGGGGTCATCCTCACCAAAAGTCTCGGCCTCTTTGAGCGCCTGAAAGTAAAGAATCTGCGCCTGGTCATAGCGCTGGGACTCAAGCGCCGCTTTGGCAGCCATCGCCGTTTCTGCCCAGTGCTCTTGAAGTGCTAAAACCGAAGGCACACAGACAACAAACCATGAGCCTAGGAAGCCGGTCATCCATAACAGATAGATGCGCATCTCAGCCTCTCTCCTTGGGCTTGAGCAATTCAGGTAGCGGTATCTTGAAGGCGTAAACGGTTTCATACGCATCATTGTCGCGCACCTCTAACGTGCCGTTATGCGCTGTCACTATGCCCTTGCAGATTACAAGCCATAGCCCGGTGCCAGTCTGTATTTCCTTTTCCGGCGCCTCAGACAGGGCATTGGCATCGTCGCTGGTGCGGATCCTTTCAGACTCACGCTTGCACACCACCTGGAACTGCGTCGCGGTTCCAGCGTCCGTTTCATCCGCGAAGATACTGATGGACGTGGGAGATGGAGTTTGCCGCACCGCGTCCATGACAAAAAGCACGATCACCTCGATCAGCCGATTAGCATCGCAGAACAGCTCGCAGTCTCGTGCATGATTGGTGACAAGAATTTCCGATTTCTTGGCCAGATCGACAACAGCATCAATGGCTTCGTTCACAATGGAGAGCGAAGAGTTAACCTCTCTTTCCAGCTCAAGGGCGCCTGCTTGAATCCTTTCAAGGTCCAAGAGTCCGTTGATCAAAGCAAGTAGCCTCTGCAACTCGTGCTGTGATTCTATCGCCATATCTGTCTCTACTTGCGTCAATTGCCCCAGTGCACCAAGTAGCAACAAATCCATAATTAAATAAAGAGCATTGAGTGGTGTCCTCAGATCGTGGCTGACCATGTGCACAAGCTCTTTTCTGGCATTCTCGAGCTGATAACGCTCAGAAACATCGACCATGATTGCCAAACTTTTTCGCTGCCCCTGGTAATAAAGATCATTCATATGGAGCTCGATCGGTAAGGTGCTGCCATCCCCTCGTATGCATGACAGCTCTTCGAAGCGTCCCAAAGATTTCGTTGCAGGGGCATTGAGCGGTACACCGCTTGTCTCCTGTCTGCGTGGCGCGAAATGAGAGCTGACATTATGATCCAGTAAATCACCGCGAGCAACCATGAGCATCTCTTCGGCTTTCTTGTTGGTCATTTCAGTATTGCCCTCTTGATCGTGGATCAACAAACCGACGGGCAGATTTTCAATAATTGCCAAAATTCTTGCTTCGCTTTCCTTAAGCAGGTTCTCTGCCGCTTTGCTCACTGTAATGTCATGCGCCACGCAAAAATAGGTGCGCTCGTCTGAAGACCAATATGTCGACCAGAGCATGTCAATCAGCCTTCCATCTTTATGCTTGATCCGATTTTCGAAATTGATCTCAACTGTTTCGCCTGAGGGGGAGTGGAGATCGGGGAATGTGGTTGTCAGATCATCACTTGAGATTACAGCCGCAACGCTTCTGCCAATTAAATCTGCTGGGCTATACCCCCAGACCAGCTCAGATGCAGGGCTGACATCGGCGAACTTGCGTTTTTCGTCAATCGTGCAGATGATATCAACAGCATTGTCGATAAAGACCCTTTCCTTTCGATGGGCTTCCCTCAGTACATTGGCCATCTCATGATAGACAGTGTCGAGCAACGAAATTTCATCATTTCCACTCACAATTGGGTTCAAAGGCTGGTCACCAGCCAGGCGCAGCGTATTGTCGATCATCGTTCTCAGTCTGTCAGCAAAGTTGCGACCAAAGAAGAGAGCCAAAGAAATACTGAGGGCAATGTTTGCCACCACACTCGCCGCCAGGAATGCCTTCAAGGGCAAGAGCCAGTCTCTGTGTAACTCTGCCGACTGGCGCTCGCTTTCAATCAGCGCTATAAATTTCTCAATCTCTGCGACAAATTGCTTTGATAGAGCCTGCAATTCGTACGATAGCTGAAGCTCCCGAAAAATGTCAAAGCCATCCCGCCCTTCATGGACTGCCACCACGGCGGCATCATAAACCTTGAGGGCCCTGCACTGCAAAAGATTGATGTGTTCAAGCAACAATGTGTGCGCGTGATCGTCAGATTCAAGGCGCCGCAGCTGATCGTAATTGTCCTCAATCTCCTTTCTCAGTTCTTTGTATTTCGAAAACAGCGCCGCATCTCGCCGCAATGTATATTTGAATGACGCATTACCGGCGGCAAAAAGCAGCCGTCTGACATCGTCGGCACGCTGACTGATCGCACTCTCCTTTTCTTCCCGTTCCTTCTGCATGCCTTCTTGATTGAGCAAATAGCCAAGTCCTGCCAGCACGAACAGGTTCAGGGCCAGGGGCACCCCGACCATGATCAATCCTTTATGTCCGATGCTAAAGCTGACCAGATTGTCAACCTCCGGGCGCAGTGATTGGCAGACGGAGCCAAAACGAGCTTCCTTTTCCTTCCTCGCTGTCGACGCCAATTGTTCCATTGTGAGCCTCGACTATCGACTGGCAAATGGATAGTCCCAGACCGATGCCACGGCTTACTTTTGCATCAGCGGACTCTACCTGAACGAATCTGTCAAAAATCGTCTCCCTGTGTGACGCCGGTATGCCTCTGCCTTGATCGATAACGCGCAGCTCGATCCACCGGTCGGTCGTGGCGCTCATAACGGTAATTGTGCTGTTTGGCGGCGAAAATTTTATGGCATTGGCAAGAAGATTGACCAGCACTTGAATCAGCCTTGAGTGATCGCTATTGAGCAAACATTCTTCTGTGCAATTAACTATGGAGATCTTGCACTTTTCGGCCAGCAGTCGCACCGCCTCTATCGATCGATTGACTATGGCCGCCAGAGAATTCATTTTTGTCTCGAGCTTCGGGTGTAAAGAAGATTGCGGTTGTTCAGCATTCAATAGTTCAGTCACTAACGACAAGAGCCGCTCTGCCTCTAGCTCGGACTGCTGCAGCTGCAGTCTTCCTCTGTCCGTAAACCGTTTTCGATCAGCGTTGGCAAAAGTAGAAAGCACTGATTGCACGTACAAGAGCGGCTCCTTGAGATCATTTCTAATCATGCTGACAAACTCCTGCTTTAAAATCTCTGCCGTGTAGCGCTCCGTCATGTCAAGCATAGTGACAAGGATATACGGAGCACCCTGGTAGAAAAAATGCTTCAGAGAGATCTGCACGGGCACTTCAGCGCCAGTACTTTTAACGGCTTGCAGGCGCCCCATAGGGAAGAGCGACATGATTTCCAGCATCTTGAGCGGATCTTCGCTGTCTGCTTCATACGCAGGAATCAATTTGCTCAGTGAGCATCCCACCACTTGTTCCATGGCAGGATACTCAAGCAACTCAAGAGTTGTCTGATTGGTAGCTTTGATCAGACCATCTTGAGCAGACGCAATAACAAGAGCCACTGGCATGCTTTCCATGATCGTGCGCAGCCGGGATTCGCTCTCACGAAGCAAATCCTCAGCTATCTTCCGATCCGTAATATCATGAACGACACAAAAATAGGACTCTTCTGCCTGAGACCAGCGCGCGGACCACAACATATTCACAATGGATCCGTTCTTATGTCTTATTTTGTTTTCAAATGACAGAGGCAGATCAGGAGGTGCACTATTTCCTAAGCTCAAGCCCACCTCTGAGCCGTCATTTTGACGAATCTTGTCAATCGATTGGCCAACAAGCTCATCTGGCGAGTATCCCCACAACTTCTTTGCACCAGGACTAACCATTGTGAATTGACGCGCGCCGTTGAAAGAACAAATTACATCCCGGGCATTGTTTACGAGAGCCGCTTCCTTCAAAGCCACCTCTTTCAAGGTTTTGGCCATGAATCTAAAAGCAGAATCGAGCCTGGCAATTTCGTCCCGTCCCGATAACGCCGGCATCAGCTGACGGTTCTTGGTCAGACGGTCGGCATTCTCCTTTAAGAAGCCGAGCCGCCGTTTGATGTTGAGCGAATAGAATGCGGCCAGCCCAATGCTCAGCACCACATTGGCCACCGCAGCAAAGAGCATGAAGTACTCAACCCTTTTTTTCCATAAGATCGGATCGGCTGAGTGTGCATGAACGTACTGGCTTTCTTTCTTCCGGAATCTATTTATGTTGTTTTGATGCTCAGTGATCGTTGCCTGCAACTGGCGGATCATCGATCCCTGCTGGAAGAACGAATCAGGGGTGAGACCCCTTTGCACGAGAGCACAGATGATCTTGCCGCTATTAAATGCTTTCTCCTGCAAATCTTGCAGATGCCTGAGAGTCTCAACCTGCTCAGGTTGATCGCTTACCATTTGCGCCAATTTAGAACGTGTCTGGCTTGCTTCGTTGGCTATCTGATCGTATCTGCTCAGATAAGAGCTGTCTTTAAAATACAAATAGCAAGAAAGCGCCTGCAAACTGTCGAGCAATGAAGCAGACAGGGTACTGGTCATAGAGCTGATCATTCTCTGCTGGGCTTCCTTTTTCGTTTCCACTTCCGCCTGATAGAGGAGGCAAGTGAGCGTGGCCAGAGTAAGCAGACCCAAAGAAAACGGAACAAAAACCAGGATCGCCCCTTGCCATACAATTGATTGACCGCTGCGCCAAGTGCTCATCTTATGACACCCAAATACCTTTGAGGTCCGCACAGTTTACGCCATTGGATCGAGCCAGTAAAGCCAAAAAGCTAACTGCAATGAAGTGGATAGACTGTTTGGTCAAGAATTGGTCAGGTCATGGAGTTAGGCTTTCGATGTTGCAGGTGGAACGCAACGGGCAAGAATAATCGCACACAGAATAGCAAAATTCTATGGTGTCATCCATGGTGCGTAAAAACGCGATCACGCAGAAATACTAAGACCGTCTGGAGGAATTGAATATGACATTGGAAAGTACAAACGTGCCGTCACTCGAAAATCAGTCCATCAAATCAGTAAAGGATGGCACCGCGGCTAGTATCAGAAATCCGACCGCGATTGATGACGTGATTAGGGACACTTGGTCAAAAAAGAACGTTCGCGCGGATGTCGCCAGTGGCAGCCCCAACAGCACCGAGCTAGTAATGAGTCCGATTTTTGACTTCGGGGTAAGCGGCAAAAAATCGGCAGAAACCAGAGGTGTAAAGATGTTCACCGAGCCAGAGGCAACTGAGAAGCAAAAGAAATTCGGAATTGTTGCAGATGGGGCCAGTTTCGTAACGCTTGACGGCGCTTTGGCCAAAACAGGCGATTTCAAAATCAAGTCCAACGCAGATGATCCAAACAGCGCAGTTGAGCGAGCCATTACGGCTGCACAGGCGGAAGCCGCTCAACGCGTATTGAACAATCCGCAGTGGGAAAACAATTTCATTAGGAGCATCGGGGCCTCCGATCGGGCAATGCGCGCACATCCGAATCTGGCTGATGAAATCGATCAGGCTCGAACGTCAGTGACGCAAAGAAAAGAAGATCTGTTAGCTAAGGAAAAAAAGATTGACAACATGATCAATGATCTTAAACCGTCAGAAATGAAATACGTCAACCACCTCGTGAACAGTGAGCCTGGTTCAAAACAAAGGGACACTTTGCTCAAGTTATACCCCGAGATATACCAACAGGTAATTGAGCGCGACAGTATGAACAATCGCAGTGAAAATGCCAACAGAGATTGTCGTGACCTGCAGCGAATCAGTGACACTGCTGTACGCAGCCGGCTGGACTATGCAAGCTTCCTAAACCGTCGTGGTGCCAGTGGAGATTCTAGGGAGATGGCCCATCAACTTGCTGACATAGCGCGCATCGATCCCAATATCGTTAATCCCTACGCCGATCATCCACAATTTCACGATGTGCGCGATCTGGCGCGGAACCTAGATAAAAAGAGTCAGGGGATCTTCGAGGAGGCGCTATCGCAACAGCGCATCCAATATGACACCTACTTCTCACCCAAGTTCGACCGCAACTATTCTAAGAAGGTGAGTGACAACATGCTGCCAGAACAGGGCATCCACTTCGGTCCTCTCAAGAAAAGTCTAGAATCGAAGTTAGACCATCAGTAATATAATGTCCGGATCAGGGGCGCAGAGTGATTTTTTCACTCTGCGCTCCTGGCTCGCCGCCCAACTGGGCAGATCCTGATGGCTCTGCCGGTGGTGGCGGCTCGAACTTGTGACTCTAGCGTCAATTCACGAAGGAAATCATTTTTCCGTGCCCTGGTTCAATCGTTGATGCACCATACTGACCTCGGTCAGGATTTGGTCAGAGATTCTCTATACGCTTCTTAAGTTGAGCGTTGGAGGACAGACAATGATAGCGGCAGAAACAAGTTTTACACTTCCTGACCTTGCCATAGTAGGCAGTTTGGTTGATGCCCACGAGACGACAAGAGAAGAGTCGGCAGTTCAGCAATTGATCTGGCACCTGGCAGACGTCTGCACAGAGTCGAACCGCCAAACTTTACTAAGCAAGCTGGTCACTGAAAGCTACAACCTGGTGGGATTCGGACCGATGATCTCAGCCTTAGAGGGTCTGTAAGACCAGATACACGGCTGATCCATAACTCAACACGTGCCTGTCGGCCTGGTTCCCAAAAACGCTAGTTCCCGTCGGACAGTGGCACCGCTAATGGTGCCACTGGGAGTTAAATCGATAGGCATGACTCAATACAATAAACAGGGTAGATCGTTCGTAGAACATCTGCGACGGATCATGAATCAATGACAAGAATCGACAACCCGGACCAACCAGAACGGAACACTCTTGCTCAGCCGAGCCCAGCAGGGCGCGCCCTGTCTCAACAAGCATATGACTGCCTGATCGGCTTTGCTCTCGACACCTGGCGCTCCGGCCCTGGCACTATTGGCTTAAGAAAATCTGCTGGTCAAACCGAATATGAGATTCGTGATCAGTCCAATCAGGTGATCGCCAGGATGATTGGACACGAAAGCGGTAGCGAAGGAAATTCGATTACGCTTCATGCGGGTGACACTGATGCTGCCTTGTTGAATCTAACCCAAGAGGTGAACTCAGGCGGTCGAAACTCGTTTCCTTGAGCTTTACCAACATCTTTCACTCGCAGCCATTGAGGGCGATTACCAAAAAGCTGTTCGCAACTTAGAAATTTAGCAGTTTTTGCAACAGAGCCGTCAGGACTTGGTCAGGCGCAAAGTCGAGAATTGGTTTTGCCAACGAATCGGAACGACAAGGATACAAAAACTTTTATTCTCCAAGCGAGGTCTTAAAAATGTTCGAACAATTTAATGCTAAGGAACACTGCACCAGGGTTACTGATGAGAGCTTGGCGGCTCAGGTAGCAGGCAGAATGTTTGACGAGATTTTTAACATGGACGTTGCAGCTGTCTCCAGGCGGACTTCGGCGGTGCCAATCCAGGCGAAGGATGCGGCAATCACGGATAAAGAAGCAAGCGCGTCGACCGTGGATGGCAAAGAGCCATGGCGACAAGACCCTGAAAAATGGCGAAATATGCAACTGGACGAGGTCACTAACCGCAATGTGTTGCCATCCTATCTGAGTTCATTTGTCACCAGCCAATTCTTGGCAGTTAGATATCAGGTGGCCCGCAACCAACGTACCATGTCTGCCGATTTAGCCCGGCTTGCCACCGATCCAGATCTGGACGTTAGAGGCGCGGTCGCTGCAAATTACCGTACACTTCCTGTCACTCTAACGCAACTTGCCGCGGATCCAAACCATAATGTTAGGGAGTATGTTGCTCAAAATTGCAATATACTCCCCACCGATCTGACACGTCTTAGCGCCGATCCAATTGCATCAGTGCGATGTGCATGTTTGCGGAATCCTCGTACACTGCCGCCGGCAGATCTAACCAGACTCGCTTCAGATCCAGATAGCGAGGTGCGATGTCTCATTGCCAGCAATCCTCATACGCCGCTGGCGGATCTAACCAGGCTCGCTTCAGATCCAGCAAGTGATGTGAGATGCCGCATTGCTGGAAATACTCATACACCGCTGGCGGATCTAACCAGACTCGCTTCAGATCCAGATAGTGGTGTCAGATTTACCGTTGTTCACAATCGCAACATACCGCTTGCGGACATAATTAGTCTGTGCAGCGATAGAGATGAGGACGTCCGACAAACTGCTCGTAAGGTGCATCCCCTGGACTATAACCCTGGTCAACCGAGACCCATCGCAGACTGGACCAGACAAGACGTGTGCGGCACGTTGGAGTCGTGGCGTTATTCCGATGGTTCAAGTGAAGAGCGGGGAACTAGCAACGGAGGCACATGCACATTATATCGATTGGACCCGACCGGTAGGCATACTGATACGTTCCGATGCTCGCGAGATGCTCACCATTCTTCAGTCGAAGTTCAACACTCTGACGGAAGTATGTTCAGGTTCCGGGCTGGCGATGGAAGCTTTCTGCATGAATTTAACTTTAAACCTGACGGATCGCACGAAACCGGAGTAATTCCGCAAGCGCTCTTTGATCAAGCCTGGCATAACTACAATCGACTAATCATGCACTAACACGAGAACTACAATCGCAAATCGTGGACAGTTATGGCTTCCGACCTGGAAGAAGTATTCACGACGCTATTTGAACACTGCTGGAATTACTTGAAAGGCAACAGTCGGCGTCCATGGATACTAGATGCCGACCTTAAAAGTGCCTTTGACCAAATTTCACACGAACACATACTGAAAGCCATCGGATCACTGCCCGGTCGTGAGCTTATACGTGCGTGGCTCAAAGCCGGTTATGTAGAGGCAGATTTCTTTCACACCACCGATAGTGGCGTTATCCGGACACCAGACTGGCTGTTGCTGCACACATGTCGGGGTTGAGAGCAAGATTTCCAGAAGGACAATTTGAAGTGTTTTTGCACGGCACCACTCCCATGTCTGCGCAGGAGTACGTCAGCCAACAGGGTGGGACCCTTTCGACGACCGGCGGAAGGCACCGCGGTCAATTTATGACCACCGATCAATTGGCAACGGCGAGCGAACACGGCGCTGGCGGCACCCCTACAATAGTCGGTGTGGCGATATCAGCGGACCTTGCACGACAACTGAGGTCGCAAACTGGAGCACCGATTCCCCCGGATGTAGGAAGATTGCCTTTGCTCAGAAAGAGGGACATTCACGATCGCCCAGGGCAAGTTGAATGGATTTTCCACCCTGAAGCAATTCAGAGGCTAAGGGAGCAAGGATTTTTCTTCCATTTTGACGAACCTGCAGGGAGCCCTCAATCTCCTGGGCGGCGTCCGCCACACGAGCAAGATTCCGGATCAGGAAATTTGGGTCTCGGGAACATCAGCGTTTAACGTAGTTTAGCCGCGAGAACTCAGAGTTGAACATTTCCAACGACATGCTAAACATGCCGGGTCCCAGGTCGGTGATACCAACAGGAGTGCGTCCATTTGTCCATTTTTGGCGCCCATGAGGATTATAGATAGTGATCGTGCCCATCCTGGCATCATCGAGATTTGGAACGAAACCGGTCACTGCATAGTCGTGATTTCTTGCCAATCCACTGGCATTGTAATCATCCGAAAACGGATTGATGTCAATTATGCTGGCAGTAACAGGAGATCTGTTGCTCAAAGACAGCATCAAGTAATAGGTCATTTCCCTGTAGGAAGTATTCCAGTTCCACTGGCTGAAAGTCGTCCTGTCCATCAGCTTGCGCAGTCCGTCGTTGAAAACAGAGCCACCGTCACCACCTTCAATCGGGCGGGGGGCGTTGGCAGCCCACAGCTTTCCGTACGCTTTCTGAAGTACGGCAGCCCATACACCTTGAGGGCTGCCGATGCCATAATAAGCAAGCTCTCCCAGGGTCGGTGCTGCCACGGTAACTGGCTCCCTTCCCGGAAATGTGACACGGTAGGTGTGATCATCCTCTTTCTCAATCATTTGCTGAATTAGGGCAGGATTGAATCGAGCGAGCGACGCGATCGCAGATACCAAATAACAATTGCCGATGGTCCAGGACTGCAGGCAGCCTTGAGGCGTGATGCTAGCCTGCGGATGATCACGGTTAGCAAAGAGCTCGGTTGAGTATCGCCCATACTGCTCCTGGTAGGAACGAGCGGAAGCCAGAACCTTGTTCACCAATTCCGTTTGAGCAGTGGTTAGGCTTTCATTGTTAGCATGGCTATCCAGGAGCCCGAGAAACTGGTGCACGTCTTCACGAGTCATATTCTGGTGCGCTGGTTGACTAAGTTGATGGATACCATCGTAGTTATCGTATAGAGCCGCAAGGAAAGCGACGTTATTGACATTGCTTTTGGTTTGTAACATCATGTCGCGCAGAGTGTCCTTGCCTACGGTTGGCGGCCAGCTGCGCCGCAGGAAGGTTCGCAGCTCAGGCAGCGACTCCGTCCTGTCTACTGCAGCGCCCTTACACTGCTCTAAAACTGGCGCAGCAAAATCCAAACGGCATAATCCAAGAGGGGTTATTTCGATAGACCCTGCCTGCCTGTCAAACACCGGGCTAGCAGTCCTGTTAGACCGCCTTTGGTCCATCGATTCTGCTAATACATCAGACCAGATCCTGGCCGAGAGGGTATCGTAGGGGACATTTCGCTGTTTTGCAGTCTTTTCCAAAGCATTGCCATTGGTGCCTCCCGTAAATTCAAATCCATCGAAGACAATCATCATTACCTACCTCATGTAACTGAAAAATGCTGTGACATCGCCCATCATGTCTTCAGGCGTGGGAGTGGCACGTCTAACACCTTTGAATGGGATTTAGAAACTGATCGAGATGGGGTGTTGTGCGCATATTACGATTGAAAGTTGACCGAATCCTGGCGGCGCACCTCCTACCGCGATGGACGTCTCTTTGCTTTTCCCACTCGGAAAAGTTCGCTCACGTCTAAGTCACGCCACCGATCTCCATGTTTTAGCCACCGTCACGCTTTCGACACAAGCGCGTCACATACTTGCCATGGAGTTGTCGCAAGATGCTTAAGGACATGCGGATACATGTGTGAAAGGAGACCGGTATGGGAGACCTTGCTGCAACGGGCCCGGTGGAAAACATCTACAAATTGTCTACAGCTTTGGGGATTGATGTAGAAAAGCGAACTATCGATACTCTTTTAGGTCAGGGGCGGACCCTAGCTTTCACAAAAGTGCATGCCGACGTATCGATCGATGCGGGAGGAAACGCAGTCAGCCGTTCAAGTTTGGATGGAGTGGATCAGCCTGCTGTCACTGTCAAATTTAGTGATGCGAAACTTCCGTTGATGGCAGTTCTGGGTGGACATCCAGCCAAAGAATATGACGCAACAGTTGTAAACGCTGATAATGCCGCTGTTCCAGAACAAGCTCATTTGAAATTCAGTATGTCCATTTTCAACTCTGATGTGAAGTTTCACGTAAATACCAATGGTGCAGATCTGAAGGTCATCGACGGCACTTGCAAAACAAAAGATGGCATCACCACAATTGACGAGACTGTCAAAGACGGCAGCGGAAACCTGCTAGTTACAGGTCATATCGTCACTGATATCGGCAAAAATCCTCACGCATTTCATCAGTCAACTGAATTAAGAGATCCAAAGGATCACAAATTGGGCACCATTGAAGAGGACGTGAAACTTAGCGCTGACAGGCTAATTGCGGATGCGACCATTAGTAGATAGGTTTGAACTCATATGGTTTTTTTGAAGCCGGCGATTCGCCCGAGCCTAACGTTCGGGCGGCCGCACGGACTCTAGACCTTGAAGGCTCCAGCCCAGCTGGACTTCCAGTGTTGGTCATATTGGGAGACTAGCGATTCAACCACCGACTTCTGCTATTCGCGCAGCTTTTTTAGCCATTCGTTCAGGGTTACCGAAGTAAAAATCTAAAATGCCTTGGACAGATTCGTCGGGGCTAGACCAACAATTTTGAAAATCAACGAATCCCATTCCACCAGCACAGTCTTGAGCTGAGACAATCCAGATATCACCGGTTGAGCATAGCACCACCATCGGTGCATGCATGTCGGGCGGTATAGGTGCCTCACCGATAACTAGGTATCCTGCCGCCTCATAAACTGGTATCGAATTGCCTGACGTTGTTGTTGGTTTCCCCACGCGCACTCCGTCTGGCCAAGCATGTGCACAATTTGCAAGTTGCTATTCCAGCAGCGCTTCAGTTTTCAGAAGAATAATCAAAGTTGCCGCGGAGTAATTTTTATTTGCATTTGATATTGGGCAAACGCATCCGACATCGCTAAAATGATTCGCCGCGTCAACTTATTTGCCGGCTTGATATTGCGCAAGCTGGCACTCAGCTCGCAAAAGATCGAAGATCATGTCATTGGGCTCGGCCGACTTAATTTCCTGGTCGATAATTTTTAGCGCTGAATCAAATTGCTGCTGACCCAAGAGGACTTGAACCAGCAGTAACTTAGCATTGCGATAGTTGGGATTTCGCTTAAGACTCATTTTTACAAACCGTTCTGCTCGGGGCAAGTTGGCACTCATAAGGCACAACATCGCGAGGCTCAAAGGTGGAAGTTCAAGGTCTGGAAATTGCGTCACAGTCTGTTCCAGAATTCGCCTAGCCCCTTCTGGATCAGTCATTAACAGTTTGCTGGCTTCCTCGACCTGCTTCGTCGCTTCAGGAGGCATCTCTTTTGGAATTTCAAAGTCAAGCATTCGCTTCGCTTTTCTAATCAGAACCTCTTTTTCTTTGTCGGGAGGCTCCTCCGCCGAATTCCCAATCACTAGAGCCAGTGCTGCTTTCGCCAATGACAGGCGTCCTTGCAGAAGGTATGTTTCACCCAGCTCGAAGTAGCGCACAGCTGGCAATCCCTCTGGTATCGTATCTGGTGGCGAGCCGTTAAGCTGGCAAGAGAGCAGAAGTCCTGTAGCTCGAAATTCCTGATCTGAATCTCCCAGCATCGCTCGTCCTCTATTGACGAAGCCCAGAGCCTCCTCAAAGTTCTTTTGTTTAATAGCAATTTTCATTGCAAGATCAAGCGAACGAACATGCTCAGGATTTACTGACAGAAGATATTTGGCTAGCCCATGCGCTTCATCAATTTTGCCTTCATCGAAATACAGCCAAGCCAGATTGGAAAAGGGCCATTCAAAATCTGGATACTCGCGCATGAGAGCTTGAAATTTGTCTTTGGCAGCAGCAGGGTTCGAAGACATCAAATTGTAAGCTTCGATGTTTCTCTGTTCTGCAGCTGGAGGCACCGGCGCGCGTGGCAACTGTCCACGCAGCACGAGACTAGCCTTCCCTGCCATAGCGCTTCCGGGAGCTAAGTCCACCACGCGCGTGAGCGCCTCACGCGCCAATCCCACCAAGCCGCCTAACCTATATCGCAAGCCTAGCTCATAATATTGACTAGGCTCGAGGTGATCCGGCACTTGATCAGGCAAAAAGTTGGTCATAACTAATAGGCTCCTCTAGAGCTGGAGTTACTGACGACAAACCTGCTCGCCGATACCCCTAGTTTCCATTTCGAGCGTACTGAAAGTCTGAACTGAATTTCGTTAGGGACAAGCTACCACTTCAGTAGATTGAATTGTTCCATATCAACAGTGGCCGTATTGCGATACATCGCAAGCACAATAGCTAGACCAACTGCGGCTTCAGCTGCGGCCACAGTAAGAATGAAAATGGCAAATACTTGCCCTTTTACTTCAGTTGGATCGATGTAGCGAGCAAAGGCGACTAGATTGATGTTGACTGCATTTAGCATCAACTCAATTGACATCAAGACCCGAACCGCATTCCGTGATGCCACCATGCCATACATGCCAATGGCGAAAAGAACGGCACCGAGACAAAGATATCGAACTAGTGGTTCGTCTTGATGGATCGAAAGAACAAAAAATCCAGCAAACGTCCCAATCGAAAGAACTACGAGCGGGGAGGCGTTCATGAATATCGCAGCAGCCGCCAGAAGTGCGATTGCGGAAAACGAAGCGACATCAGGAGGAAGTTTTAGCCCCGCTGAAAGCAATGCTGTGCCGATCGTACCGTTGAAATAAAGAGCGGCTATTATCGCGGCGACGACGGCGTATGCAATGCCTAAAGTTGTTGGTTGAGTGGTTGTTTTCTGCATTAGTCTTACCTCGACGTCGTCAATGCTTCAGGGGATTCAGCGTCACTCGAAATGCCAGCGGCCTCGCTATATTCAAGGAGGTCGGGTTCCACGGGTTCGTTTTTGGCCAGCATCACCGCTCCCATCAACGCCGCAAGCAGAAGCACCGAGGCGAATTCAAAAGGCAAAGAGTATTGTCCTGTCAGGGCAGTGCCTATTACCGCCACATTGGCTCCAGACGGCAATTCAGCCTTTACGGGCCAATATTCCGAACGAATTGCCATATATATGACGGCAAACAAAACAAACGAGACAACAAATCCCAGCAGCTTGGTGTTGCCAACTGCGGGCTTCAAGTCTAAGTCCATTCGAGGATTTGTGAGCATGAGAGCGATGACGACCACGAGGGTGATGCCGACTGCATAGATCATAATTTGAGCCATGGCAATGAACTGGGCTTGCAAAATCAAGAACAAGCCACTGATTGCTCCAAACACACCAATCAGTAGAAAGCCACTGCGGATAATGGCACGGTCCAGAATCACACCATAGGCAAAGGGAATGGCTAGTGCGGCAAGCACATAAAACATCCAGGTCTCAATTGATGGGGCATTGATGTCCGCCAAATTTGACAGGTTTTCCATTTCTTTGCTCTTTATTCCTCGCCAAATACTTTTAGTGCAATGTTCATGAGTGTGGGATTAGCCTGGGAGCGCCGACATCTTGCCGGCATTTTCTTACTACTAGGCATCTGGTTTATCATCCGGGGGCTTCGCTTCGGCTGCAGCTTCTGGAGGCTTTTCTTCTTTTGTTGGTTCAGCTGGCTTCGCTTCTGCTTTGGCTTCATCAGCTGGTTTCGCAGCTTCAACGGGCTTTGCTTCTGCAACATCCGTCGCAGGTTTGGCCGCATCCGCAGCAGGTTTCGCTGCATCCGCAGCAGGTTTCGCTGCATCCGCAGCAGGTTTCGCTGCCGCCGCCGCTGCAGGTTTAGCTGCTGCATCGCCGGCCGGTTTAGCTGCGCCTGCTGCTGCAGGAGCAGCCTTAGCTGGTTTTGGCTTCGGAATCGGGATTTCCTTCTTATCAAAGTAATACGCCGATTCTTCCTGACTCAAAGTCAATTTCTTGATGTCATAGATCAAAGACTCTCGTGTGTAGTCCGCCATCTCAAAATCATTGGTATTGATAATGCAAGTGGTTGGGCAAACTTCAGTGCACAGCCCACAGAACATGCAGAGACCGTGATCAATTTTGAAATCGATCAACTCTAACTTGTTGGTTTCGGGACTCTTGTGGGCGATGATTTCAATACATTTATCAGGGCAAACGCGTTCGCATTGACGGCATGAAATACAAAGATGCTCGCCTGTTTCGGGATTAACGCTGAGCGCCAATCTTCCTCTGAATTCAGCCGGCAAATTTGGAGCATGATCAGGATATTGCTCGGTGATTGGCTCTTTGAACGTATGCCCACCAACCGTCGAAAGACCTCGGAAAACTTGATACAGACTGTCGAACGCTCGTGAGATCGGATTAGACATTACGGAACTCCTCCCACGGGCAAACCGACGTGTACGTTGACTAGCACTCTTGCAAATGCCATCACCAGAAACACTATTAAGGACAGCGGAATCAGGCGCTTCCAGCCAAAATCCATCAGTTGATCAATTCTGAATCGCGGCAAAGTTCCGCGAATCAAGACGGCAAAGAAGACAAAAGCGTAGGTCTTAAGAATTACCCACAGGGCGGGGAAGAGGGTGTGCTCGTCAACTATCATCAGACCTTTCGCTGTTGCCCAATCAAACCAAGGTCCCACGGTGGACGAAAAGTTATTCCACCACGGATCGATCAACCATGCCGGGATCGGATTACCGCCGGCGCCCATAAACATCACCACAGCGATTGTGCTGACGATGAACAAGTTGGTGAATTCTGCCAAGAAGAAGATGGCGAATTTGATGCCACTGTATTCGGTGTTGTAGCCGCTTACTAGTTCACTTTCAGCTTCCGGCAAGTCGAAAGGAATGCGATTGATTTCGGCACAGGCTCCAGTCAAATACAAGGAGAACATAATGATTGTGCAAATGATTAGGACGATCGCAGCGACGATGGAAAGAGCGCCTGCAGGATAGGCAGCATCGAATAGTGCTTTGGCCTCGATGTGGTTGCCGGTCAGATTTAGCGCGATGAACTTATCTATTCCGCGCAGCGCGCCGCCGCCAAAGATATTCCAATCAAAAATGCCGCCGACTTGCTGGTTGGCAATTTGCACAACGTCCAGCGATTTTGCCATCATGCAAATCGAGATTAGCGAAAGAACTAAAGGTATTTCATAGCTGATTGCTTGAGCAGCACTACGCAATCCGCCCACAAGCGAATACTTATTATTGCTAGCCCAGCCTCCCATCACGATTCCAACGACTGGAACAGACGAAGCGGCTAATACATAAAAAATACCAGTCGGCAAATTGACGATATGGAACAGCGGGTGGTCGTTAGTAACGACAGCGAGCAACGGAATTGCCGCGAAGACGGAAGGTGCAAAAAAGGTAATCGGAGCCAGCGTGAACATGACAAGATCCGCGCCCTTAGGCGTGATGTCTTCTTTGAAAAGCAGCTTCACAGCATCTGCAGCGGTTTGGAACAGACCATCGGGACCAACTCTGTTCGGTCCACTGCGCACCGTAAATAGTGCCAGCCCTCTGCGTTCAAGAAGCACCATAAACATCGCATTGATTGGGATAAAAACCAGCACAGACAGAATCGGCACAATTGCCTGGAAGACATCAAACCAGATGTTCGATGAGTCCTTAATGACGAAGTATGGAATGAAAATCCCTACAAGCCAGGCTGCAATCCAAACAGGAATGAAGATAAAACACAACCAAATTGTGCTCAACCTGACAAACTTAAAAACCTCTGCCGCATTTCCCATAGTTAATTGCTTGAGTTGCTCCCTTTACCGGTCTACATCAGGAATGATTACGTCAATCGAACCAAAGATTGCCATCACGTCCGCGATCGGATGCCCCACCAGAAGTTCCGGCAAAACTGACAAGTTACTGAAAGAAGGATTTCTCCAGCGGAATCTGAATGCCTTGTCGCTTCCATTGGAAATGATGTAGCAGCCAAGAACTCCTCGAGGACCTTCAACCGCTTCGAAACCTTCTCCAGCTTTCACGCGCATTCCGGCGTTTTGTTTCTTTCCTAAGATTTCACCAGGTTGAATCATGTCGATGCACTGTTTGATGATCTCGTTCGATTCACGCATCTCTTGAACGCGCGCAATATAACG
Organism: Candidatus Melainabacteria bacterium; assembly: GCA_003151275.1. The sequence continues at coordinate 13,396 of PLXC01000026.1, read as the reverse complement.
CTGCTGCGTGTCTCCATCACCCGCGAAGGTGGGAACATTGAATTTCAGTTTGTCGTACATGGAATAAGGCTTGAAACGACGCAAGTCGTAATTAACACCTGAACAACGCAAGGTCGGACCGGTGACACCATAATCGATGGCAGTCGCTTTCGGTAAAATTCCAACGCCTTGAGTGCGTTTCAAAAAGATTGGATTTTCGCTGACGATCGCTTCGTATTCGTCCACGCGATCCGGGAAATCTTTCGTGAATTCGGCCAGTCGCTTGAACCAATCTGGCTTTGGATCACGGATGACGCCGCCAATTCTGATGTAATTGAACATCATGCGTTGACCGGCAATTTCTTCAAGAAGAACGAACAGCTTTTCACGTTCTCTAAAAGGATAGAAGGGAAAGCCGAACATCGCACCAAGGTCAATCAAATATGTTCCCAACCACAACAAGTGTGATGTGATTCGATTCATCTCTGAAGCGATGATGCGCAGCCATTCCGCACGCTCAGGCACAACACAGCCATCAATCTTTTCTGCAGCGCGTGCCATGGCCCAAGAAGTAAACATCCCGGATAGGTAGTCGACGCGGTCGATCAATGCTTGATATTGGAACCAGGTGCGGTTCTGACCTTGCCATTCTTGTCCACGATGAAGGTGACCAATTACCGGCTCAACGTGCTTGACCATTTCTCCGTCGAGCGTAACAATGAGGCGCAACACACCGTGGGTGGCAGGATGCTGCGGTCCCATGTTGATGATCATCTCATCTGTTTTTAGCGAATGTGTTTTTAGCTCGGTTGCCATAAATTAGCCTCTGCTGCTTGATCCGTTAGCGCATACTGTGGGGATTTTTATCGTTCAACGCATCCACCGGTTGCTTGTAATCGCGACGAAGCGGATGACCATCCCAATCCCAAGTGTTCAGGATGCGACGTAAATACGGATGACCGTTGTATCGAATACCGACTAGATCGTATGTTTCGCGTTCATGCCAATTAGCGGTTTGCCAAAAATTGGCGATGCTTGGAACGTTGGGCAGCTTGCCTTCTGGCACATCGGATTTCTTTATACGCACTTTGATCACCAATTCGTTCTTATTCGAAAACGATTGCAAGTGATAGACAGAATCATAAGTATCCAAACTGTCTACACCAGATACGGTGAGTAAGAAATCGAGAGCGATTTCAGAACTACTGCGAAGAAGACGCAGAGCTGAAGCGAGATTGCTGCCATCAATCTCAACCGTTTCACAGCCAGTTGAATCCGGCAACGGCACGGTAGTGATGCCGTGTTCTTTCAAGAATTGACCTGACGGACCCACTGCTGGTGGTTCAGCAGGCTTAGCCGGTTCAGCAGGTTTAGCCGCGGCAGCTGGTTTCGCCGCTTCAGCTGGTTTCGCAGCTTCAGCCGGTTTCGCCGCATCAGCTGGTTTCGCCGCATCAGCTGGTTTCGCGGGCTCAATTGATTTTTCCGGTTCAGATGGTTTGTCTGTAGGTTCGTCTGTCATTGAGTTTTTTCTCTACGTCGCTGAGCCGGTTGGATTTTCCTTGGCGCCTTCTCCGGTAGCAAGAATAAGCGCTGTATCATGCTGCGCTTCAGCAACCAGATCTTCCAGCGGTCGTCCTGAGTCGTAATCTACATATCGAACTGCGCTTTGGGCATAAACGCGGTTGCGCCGATCGTTGTAAGACTCTGTACGAATTTTCTGTTGCAGTTTCAGCAAAGCATCGAGGATACCTTCCGGTCTGGGTGGGCAACCTGGCAAATAGACATCAACAGGAATGATTCTATCGACGCCCTGCACGACGGAATAGGAATCATTGAACATGCCTCCAGTGACGGTGCACGCGCCCATGGCGATTACATATTTTGGTTCAGGCAATTGCTCGTACAACGTGATCAACGCTGGCGCCATTTTCCTGGTGATCGTTCCTGCCGTGATGATCAAATCCGCTTGACGAGGGGTTCCGCGGAAGACTTCCGAACCAAAGCGCGAAATATCGAACCTCGACATACCGACACTCATCATTTCAATAGCGCAGCAGGAGGTTCCAAAAGTTAACGGCCAAACAGAATTCGCTCTCGCCAAGTTGGCAATTGGATCGATCAACCTGGTCAACATCTCGATAGCTCGCTCGACACTTGTCAGCGTGACCGTGTCTTTCAGCTCATCAGGAACAGGCATGGAAGGAATTTGTTGCGGTGATTCTGGACCGCCTGGATTTGAATCAGTCATGATTTCACTCCCACTTTAGAGCTCCCTTTTTCCAGGCATACGCAAGTCCGAATGCGAGTATGACTAGAAAAATCAACATTTCGATTGGACCGAGCCACTTCCAGCCAGCCGCTTGACCAATTTCATCAGTTGCCAGTATCCAGGGCACGATGAAAACAATTTCGATATCGAACAAGATGAATAACAATGCATACAAGTAATAGCGAATATCGAACTGCACATGCGCCGCTTGCATTGGTTTCATGCCGCACTCATAAGGCTGATTCTTAGTCGGGCTTGGGCGATGATAGCCTAAAAACAGTTGTAAACCCCAGGCAAGCAAAACCATTCCGACAGCAGGCAGGCCGAACCCCACGAGCACGAATAGTCCGATTTGACCTAACTGCAATTGATACATGGCGCCTCTTTATCCTAGGATAGTCTTGGCAGCAAGCTGCTCGACTTATGTCCTCCGCCCAGCCCGTTTGCAACCGCTTTGACGACAGATAAAGAATAGCAGGCCACACGCGGAGTGGCGTTCACTTCAAATTATAGCCAAGTAATCAAAACAACTCTTTTGGCTAAACTTAGTCTCTGCCCCACTTCCAGAATGAGACTTCTGAACACAAGCTGACGCGCACCTCCAGCCCGTGTGGCGTGACGCTCTTGTTGCTCTTGGTAATCCACAATTCTTCGCAAACACCTACAAGCAAGCTCAGTAGTTGTAAGTTGTTAGTTAGCGCTATCAATCGATCAGGAAATATTGGTTAACAAAGACTTGGTCTAATTGAGAAGCAAAGCAGCTTGCGCAGTCGAGCCGCTTAAAGGCAATCCTCGGAACGTTTTGAAAACGCTCCTCTTCAGAAGAAACCGAAACGAAAATGTTGCATACTGGCATTGAACACTCACTGTCCTCCGCAAGTCACATGACTGGATTCCCTCAAACAATTCCTCTAAAAAGACTGAAAGACCTCGAGCAATTGTGCGATCGTCTTGGCATGCACTTTGGACGCATGGCGATTCTGCATGAGGCACTCTGCCACAGCTCCTACGCAGCTGAGGTTCCAGGCGCCAAAGACTACGAGCGACTAGAATTTTTCGGTGATGCGGTTCTCAAGTTCGTTATTAGTGAATACCTGCTCGAGAGATTTCCTGAATATGATGAAGGTCAGCTCACCGAAATAAGAGCGGTTCTGGTCAGCGACAAAACATTAGCTGAACTTGCCGAGACGCTGAATCTAAGCAAATACATTCTTCTGGGACGTCAAGTTCAAATGCGTCCGTCGATCATTGCTCAGGCTTTCGAGGCCGTGCTGGGAGCGGTGTATACAGATCTTGGCTTGATTCACGCCCAAAATTTGGTCGTTCGGTTGTTTGGCAATCTAGCCACCAGCGTTGATCGAGACGACATCAAAGACAATTTTAAGGCCGAGCTCCAAGAGTTCACGCAATCTAAAGCTCAAGGCGTGCCAATCTATGCCGTGACGAAAGTAGACGGGCCACCACACGATCCCATCTTTTCAGTCAATGTTTCCATTGCCGGAACGGTGATTGCAGAAGGCTCTGGACGCTCCAAAAAAGCAGCCGAACAAGAAGCTGCCAAAGCAGCGCTAGAAGAGCTTTCCAAGAAGAAAGCAAAGCCATCGCCAAAAGTTTCGACACCTGAAGACATTGGCTTAACACAGACTGATCTGCAATAGCAACTCTGAAGTTCAAGCGCGTCTAGTCACTTGCAAGCCGGTTGTGTTAGCACCAAATATGGTGCGCTAACGAGTCTAAGGGACCGGCTTGAAAGCGGGCGGTAGGTTTGGTGCTCTGCAGGTACCGGCCGCGTTCCAGGGCACCTTAAGACATGCTAAATGAACGAGGCTTGTAAAGACCGAAGGCGGATAATAGGCCTGTTAGCTGCTCCGGCATTTCAATGCATCTCTATATTAATATTTTCTACATTCTAATCCTAATTGTCGGCACCTGTCTGACGATAGCGCAGGGTGGAGACTGGTTAGATTTCTTTGTCGGGCACAACTATTCGCAAAAAAATTATGATTTGCCGTTCAACCTTTCATTCGTCACTGGGTTCTCCGCGCTAATTATCGTTGTAGGTATTTTGACGGTCTCAAGTAGCGTTCTCGCCAGTTCAAAGAGTGCTGAGCCGTACAAAACCCAGGCTGCCAGCCCGGCGGCGCTGCACGTTACAACGAAACATCACATCCCACGAGGATCGCATAAGGTGGCCAAATTGCAGAGTCGGTCTAGACGATAGTTCAAGAGGCAGCACCGGACGATTTTTGTCCCGGACAAAACTGTGGCATTTGTCGTGCAAAGTGACAAGCGATCTAGATATACAAAAGTTCGGCGCAACCATCGCTGGCCGCGCCGAACTAATCAGACTTGATTGACAGCCTTCCCTATTGGACTGGGCTAGCCGGCTGTGATTCTTCAGCCGTTTTGGTTGGACGCAGATTGGCAACAGGAGCGCCGTCGCCGTCTTTCTGTGGAGCGTTGAAATCAGCTTGTTGGATTCTGGTACTGGACATATCCGGTGCTGGTGTCGCAGCTGGTGCAGGGGCAGCGGAGGCCGCAGGATATAAACGATTGGTACCAAATGTGATTGCAGCTTGTGGCTGAACTGGTTGAACGCCGTCATCCTTTAGACCGGAAGCGTCTGCCAACTTGGTCGCTTCGTTTCTAGCGGAAAGAGCTTCCTTGTCTGCTTTAGCAGCTCTGAACTCAGCTTCTGCAGCTTTGAGCATGGAACGAGCGGCAGACAATTGGGCCCGAGCTTGCTCCAATTTGATCTTTGACTGATCAACTCTTTGTGAGGCTGGATCAAGGTCTGCTGCAGCTTTGTCTACTGCTTTTTCTATTGCAGCTTTTTCCACTGCAGCTTTGTCTACTGCAGCTTTTTCTTGCTTTGTGGCTGGTGCCGACAGCGGCTCAGCACCGCAGCTAGTGGCAGAAAGCAAAATATAGGCGGGCGAAAGCAAGCCAGCCGCAAGGCTTAGGTTTAGGAGGGTATGTAACTTCATGAAATTGCCTCTACTCGGTGAGAACGAAAAACGTCGCATTAGTGCTGGACTAACGGCATTATAATCAGAAAATTCAGTGAATGATAAATATGAAAACCCTTACAGAATCGGCATATACAGCCGATCCGGTATGTTTATACAAAACGATTACGCAATGATCGCAATGCATATACCCGGTTGCAAGACGACCTTTACGCAGTCACACAATCCTTTTCGATATACGTCCGGTGATTGACGAGACACTCGAAGAAGAAAAGCTCCAGCCTTGCTGGAAGAGACCGCCGAAAACAATTACTGGTCCCAATTTCGAGCTAGCGTTTGCAATAAACTGGCATTCAGGACCCAAGTCCAGATCTATAACTGGAAATGGACCCCGGAAGCAATCAAACCAAAGAAGCAAGGATGCCCGGCCCACGTGCGTGTAACGTACAGCAACATGTCCGAATCCTAATGACAAGCGCCCTCCTGGTCGCAAACCTATAACAGTTCAGCCATTCCAGAACTCTAAAGGTTCAGTTAAAGCTTCATCCTTTGTCTTGAAGTCCTAATCCATCTTGTCTTATATTGGTAGTTTCGCCAAACTCACGTTAAACTTTGCGTTAGCTGTAGCGTGTTGGGATTCGAACCTAACCAGAACAGAAACACAAGAACCTGGCGGCTGTTTGAGCGACTGATTAGGATTCCCTGATCAGAGTTACTCACAGTAGCCCGTAACCGACCATCAAATGATGGATAAACGGGATTCGCGGGTTCACTCACCCCAAAGGAATTGACCGATCCGATGCCAAAAATATTAGAGGTCAAAGGAGAAACCATCTCAGTGACAGAAAAGCAGTTAGAACAGAAATCCGAATTCGAGCGGCTCTTGGAGGAGACGTTAGGCTTCAAATTCGAACAAGGCGACATCGTCACAGGACTTGTTGTACGCATCGAGCGTGACGGCATTCTGGTCGATGTTGGCGGAAAGTCCGAAGGATTCGTGCCAATCAAAGAAGTCTCCAACATTCCAATCGATTCTGTTGAAGACGTTATTAAAGTTGGCGAAAAAGCTGAGTTCTATATCCTGCGAGAAGAAAACGAGAATGGTCAACTCACTCTTTCGTTGAAGAGAGTCGCGCAAGCCAGAGGCTGGGTGCTGCTCGAACAACAAAAGAAAAACGACGACACAATTCGCGCCAAAATTTCGGCAGTGGTCAAAGGTGGCGTAGTCGTAGATGTTTATGGCTTGCGCGGATTCGTACCAGCCAGCCAATTGCGCGTCAAAGGAACGACACCAGAAGAATTGATTGGAATGGAAATTCCGATGAAGATTTTGGAAACAGACACCAAGCGCAACAAATTGATTCTGAGCCAGCGTCTTGCTGTTCAAGAAGAGAAAGCTGCTCAACGTGAAAAGATTTTGAACACTCTGGAAGCCGGTCAAGTGGTAAGCGGCGAAGTCGTGCGCATCGCAGACTTCGGGGCATTTATCGACCTCGGCGGTTTGGATGGTCTTTTGCCAATCTCAGAAATCTCATGGGAACGCGTTTCGCATCCATCAGATGTATTGAAAGTTGGACAAGTGATCACAACCAAAGTACTGAAGGTAGACAGGGACAAAGGTCACATCAGCTTGAGCCTCAAGCAAATGCAGCCTGACCCATGGAAAGAAATCGAAGACAAATTCCAAGACGGACAAGTCGTTAACGGCACCGTCAGAAAGATTCAAAGCTTCGGTGCTTTCGTTCAAATCTACCCAGGCGTTGATGCCTTGCTGCCGACCGTTGAAATGTCGGAACAGCCAAACATCAAGCCGGAAGAGATTGTGCAAGTTGGTCAAAGTATCAAAGCAATCATCAAGAAATTCTCTCCAAAAGAGCACAAGATCAGCTTGAGCTTAAGAGGAATGGATGTAAGCGACCTGATCGGTTCATAGTCATAGTCGATCCGTACTTCGAAAGTAAGTACTTCGAAAGTAATGAAGGCGCCTCGAAAGTGGCGCCTTTCTCTTTGCGCGCTCGTGGTACGACGAAGCACGATCAGACATTTTGATAAGGCGATTGGTGCTTTTGCTCGCTCGTCGTACGAGGAAGCGCGATTAAGAGATTTGATAAAGCGATTGATGCTCGATAACCGATTCAGATTAAAAGCAGGGACCCCTCTTCAAAAACAATTACTGCATTCACGTAAAGTTGTATTACATCAGGCTCTCCAGGCTTTCGTGATCCCGTAGACACACGACTAGAAAGACTTCTCAGCATCGCTAAAAGCTGCGTTTTTTGCTTAACATATTAAACGGTGAAAAAAAGCAGGGACATAACTCGTACCCCATAAACATCTTCGAATCGTCTAGGAACTTTTGCAACTGGAGCCCCGTCATAATCGACTCGGTTACCAGGATCAGACCCCACGGGAGGTGAACCTAAATGACCGTAATGACATACAATAAGTCGAGCAACTTGTTGCCCAGACTATCCTCGGACAACCAACCGAACATAGTTATTGGTCCCACACAACTTTATGTAGTGGCACTATTGGTGGTGCTCGCGCTGGCCTTAGCTCTGACGCTGCTCTTTGCGCTTCCAACTGTGGAATCGTGGCGCTTTGGCAACTTTCAGATACTGCCTAACGACTTCGCCCACTTCGCTATGCGAACAATTTAAGGCTTAAAGAAGGGCCGGTACTTTTTTGCCCATGATTGCCTGGATAAGCATCTGCACAAAAGTGGGATCCCATTGCTGGCCTGCGCCTTTGACGAGCTCCTGTTGCGCGTCTCCAACCTTCATGCCAGGTCCATAGCACTTGGCGCTGGTCATGCCGTGATAGCTATTGGCAACGTGAATAATGCGAGCAGCGACAGGTATTTCGTCTCCGCGCAGACCTTGCGGATAGCCATTTCCGTTATATTCTTCGTGATGGGCGCGCACAATTGGTGCGAGTCTCTGCAGATCAGGGAATGATTCGAGCAATTCGGCACCATCGAGTGGATGTTTCATTACCGTAATTAGTTCTGGGTCAGACAGCTGCTCATCAGGCTTGCGCAGAATTTGCGACGCAGATCCAAGTTTGCCGACATCGTGCACCAAAGCTGCTTGCCGAACCAGATCGACGTCAGCAGAACTGAGACCAGCTTCTCGGGCGATCGCACAGGCAAACTCGGCGACTTGTCTGGCATGTCCATCTAGATACTTGTCTTTCTGCTCAATTTGAGCAACCCAGCCATCAATGCGACCAAGCATACGCATGTCCAAACCAGGCGTAGCAAAAATATAGTCACTAGTTTCTGTTGTTTTCGCTTTTAGCAGCTCCTCAATCTTGGCTTGTGCTGCCGCGTCGTCTATTTGCACAGCCGGGCCGGCGACAAATTCAGGAGTAACTTCCGCCGCTTGCGCATACTTGGCTTTGTCCTTATGAAAGGAAGCCATCAGTGCGCTGCCCGCCGCAGGAGCGGCGGCTCGGACTTTGCCCATGATAGCCCCACCCAACCCAGCTTTGGCAGGACCGGCTGTTGGTGTGACTATTGAATCGAGATCTCCCCACGGGCTGCCTGCAGGCATGGTCGCGGCAACTTGCGCTGCAGGAGCAGTGGCAGGGAGCGCTGCGGCGGATGGTGCAGCTGTGACTGCGGCTGCGGAGGCTGTGGAGGCTGCTGTTGAGGCTACCGGTAGAGCCATTGCGTTACTGAGAACGGATGGCTGTTGCATGCCGACGGATTCCATCTGAGCTCGCGCTTGGGCAGCCGTCTGAACCGGTTCGGGTCGCAGCGATTGCCCAGCCGGCGGTTGAATTGCATCCAAATTACCCCAGGTGGCATCCGGGTCCAACTCTTTATCTAATCCCGGACGTCCGGGAACCGGTCTGCCAGCGGCGGCAGCGGCTTGCTGCTCAGGCGTAGCGTCGCCGAAATCTCCGAAATCGAGATCTGCATATGGATCGTCGGTTGTTCCTTTCGCTTCTGCAACAGGCGCTACAGTAGGTGGCTGATGAACTGGTGGTAAGCCTTGGTTGCCTAAAATACTTCCAAGTGATTTGCTGCCTGGCTCCGCCGACGGTTGCGCACGCGATTGCACAGGAGAAATCGTTGGCAGGGAAGGGGCAGCTGGGTTGGCTGGCGCAAAACTCTGTTGCGCTGGTTGTTCAATTGGCGCTGGCGGTGTTGGAACTGCGAGTGGTGGCGGCGGAGGGGCAGGTCTGGGGGGTGGCGCCGACGTCGCTCGCGCACTTGGTATCGCTTGCTGTCCGAGCGCGCCCTTTAGGGCTTTCCGCACTGAATCGTAGGATGTCTTGCCATCATGTGGTGCTGAATCCGGCACGGCAACTATCCGTTGGTGCAGTTGCATGATCGGCTCACGGGCCCGTTTTTCAGCAGGTAATTTGACGAGCGCATCTGCCACTTTATCGGCCACGTTTTGCACCATGTCAACTTCATTGCGTGTCCAGGCCCGCCTGTAGTCGCACTGTTGCAAAATCACGCAACCGTGAGTGGCGGAGGAACTCTTGAGCGAAATTCCCAAAAGTGACTTAACACCGATGAATTGAAGTTCTTCTTGCACAGGAGAAACGTAGGAGTTTTGCTGACCTTCGTAAACTCTAAGCGGCGAAGTCGAAAGAAGCGTCTGCGCTATTACGGGCGAATCAGTCGTTGGCCAGAGGTATTCCTGGCAGCTCTGCACCTTGTCTTGTTGCCAAAATTCATAGCATTTCCAACCAGCGGCACTGTCGTCTGTACAAACGAACAGACATCGACTGGCTTGCAAAACCTTGCCTAGAATGTTGACGACCATGAATAGCGCATCGCCGATGCCCAGCGAATATGCCATGACGTTTCCGATTTCTACAAGAAACGTGTCGCGGAAAGTATCTCTTTGAACGATATCGTTGATTTGGGCGTGGCGAACAATATCGCCAAGCTCGCCAAGAATCACTCTCATCGCGTTGACTTCGTCTTGGCTGACTTCAGACCTTCGCGACAGACTGAGCGAGCCAAAAGTGCGCCCGTGCAAAACAAGCGGCATGGTGACACCGGGCATGCCTCGGCTGTCTTCATCCGGCGCCGCGCGAAACTCACAGATGGACGTGACATTTGGATCAAGGGGATTGCTGAGCATTATTTGGCAGCAATCAGCGCCAAATATGTCTCCCATTTCCTTGACCGTGGTCTCCAAGATCTTCTTCAGATCTCGAACTCCTGCAAGCCGTTGAACAAAGTCACTGCGAAAGTCACTGCTCATGTGGAGCGATTCCGTCCTCTAGAGCGGTATATTGCCGAATCACCAAATCCCCGCTACGGGGACCGCTACTAACCTTAGTATCCCAAATTTCTCTACAAATAACCTAATTACCATGGAGAAAGATAAATGTCGTCTGTTCAACACGCTTTGAGCGCTGCCATTGGCAGGCGAAAGGAAACCGCTCAACATACAGCAGCTGCAATCCGGGCTATTGGCAAGACATCTTGATGGCTAGAGCGACGACTTCAAGCACATTCTTGGCCAGCGGCACTTCCTTGTAACTGTCTAACGCAAACCAGCGCGCAGAAAAAACCTCCTCATCTGAGTGGGCAACTTTCGGAAGCTCGACAGGAGAATCTTTGAGCCTACAGAGAAATGCAAAATCAATATGGTAGTAGGCGACGCCCTTTTCCACTGCCTTGACGCTGTGAATGCAAAGTGGTGACGGCAAAATGAAAGCGTCCGAGTCGCCAGTCAAAGGCAACGGTACGCTGACTACTTCTATTTCAACGCCAGTCTCCTCGAGCGTCTCTCGTTGCGCCGCTTCGTGAGGCATCTCGTCAGGCTCGATATGTCCGCCTGGAGGCAGCCAGGCTCCGATTCGACGATGGTGGACCAGCAAAATGTGATTATCAGCAAGGACGACCGCGCTTGCAGTGAAGTGGCGTGGAATATTGTGCAAGGCAGGAAGCGGATGCGGCGAATAAATGTCGGGTTTAATCATTGGTACACGACCGAGACAATAAGAGCCATTACTTTAGCAATTGTGCCTGGGTTGCCCCAATCTTTAGTGGTCGGGATTGACAATCCGCTAAAATACTTGGCCTGGAGAATTATTTTTGTTCGACCCACCTCCACAAAACCCACAATCTGTAGGCGACATTATCGGTCGTGGTTTTAGGCTTTTCAGGCGCAACGTGCCGCTTCTTTTGCGCGCCCAAATAATGCCCTGCATCGTCATGGCCAGCGGGCACATCATCATTCAAGTGGCTGCCACTTACGGCATGAAAAATCCAAAAGACTTGGGTCTGCTCTTTATGGGCATGGCTGCATTTGGCGTCGGCATGGTCGTTTCGATGATCGGTTTGTGGCTTTTGACGATCAAACAATTTGCCTTTGTCCGGTTGGCGAATGGACTGTCTGAAACTTATGATCAAGGCTGTCAATTCGCCTATAAGAAGAAGTGGACGATTATCGGACTATTTTTCCTTTCCTATTTTTTTGGCATCGGATTGGTTGTTTTCTGGGGAGCCGAGATTGTACTTTCAGGTTTCTTGGGTGCGAAACTTTTGCCAGTGGCAGCGGTGGGCATGCTGTTCGGCACTTTCGGGCTGATTTTCTCGTTGGGGCTATTAAGCATCTATTACTTGCTGATGACCTCTGCCTTAGCGTGTGAGGAGCAGCGCTGGAGCTCGCTGCTTGGACGGGTCTTCAGTTTAATCAGACACGATGTCTGGCGCGCATGTGGATTTGCCATTCTGCTCTCGATCATCATCTCGATCTTCTCCTGGACGTTGTCACTGCCTGTGGTAGCACTGGCGGTGTTTGAGCTTTTCAGAAGCGGCTTCCCAGCCAATCATATGGATCCCGCCACGGCAATGCCCTTCTATTGTCTCGTCCTCAGTCAATTTTGGCAGGCGATCATAAATATGTTTTTGGTGCCAATTAGCTTCATGTCCGCCGGTCTTTTCTATCGTGACCTTAAGGTTCGCCAAGAAGGATTGGACGTTATTCAAAATCTCAAGCAACTGTCTACAACAGGTGCTTAGACGATGAACCCCAGAGATATCGCGCCAGAAATTGCAGCCATTGCTGGACGCTACAGCTATAAAAAACCGCCGGATATTTTGGTGCAAATGCAGGAATGGATCGACAAAGCTTGGCGCTTCCTCACGGATTTGCTCTTATCGTTGAGAATCCATGTGCCTGGAATGTCCGACACGAATGTGGTGGGCAATATCATGCAGGTTTTGGTTTTACTGGTCGGCGCGGTTTGTTTGTTTGCCATTGTCTTTTTTGCCATGAAGCGGATGAGTCAGCTGAACGCCCAATCTCAACTGGCCAAGAAAGGGCAGTCAGCGGCGCACCGCATGCTGGACGCCGCAGGTTGGAAAAACGAAGCGGCTCAGTTGGCCTTGAAAGAAGATTGGCGAGAAGCTTGCCGATCCATTTACATGTCGTCCCTTCGCACACTGCATGAAAGCTCAGTCATCGAATTTGCGCCAACGCGAACAAATTATGAGTATTGGTACGCGTTAGCGCCGAGAAGCGAAACGCTAGCCCGCAGCTTTAAAAGTCTTGCCAATCAAGTTGAGCTGATCTGGTTCGGCAACAAACTGGCGACCGATTTAGACTACGAAGCTTGCACCACTCAATTGACGAGAGTGGAAGAAGAATGCCAGTTGATCAAAGAGAACACCGCTCGTGAAAGTGCGAGCTTGAAATGAACTCGACTGAACTAACACCGCCTAAGGAAATCAATCGGCATCATATCTGGTGGCAGCTGTCGATTCTAGTGGTGGTGAGCGCTCTGGCAGTTTATGTTGGCAGCGCTTTTGACGAGCAAATTCAAAACTATCTTCCTGAGCAGCGCGTGCTCTCATCTATCTTCAACAGAAAGCCAAGCGGGTTGAGCGGATTGTCAGAACTCTTGAAGAAGGTGGGTCTGAGTGCCCGTCCCTGGCTGCTGCCCTATCGCAATTTGGGTTCAGCACATGGAATGCTGGTGATCATTGCTCCGTCACAATCACCGGCGGAGTTCGAAGCCGAGCAAATCCTCAATTGGGTTCACGCCGGCAATGACCTGATCTATCTCGATCAGTTCTCTTTCAAAATGACCAGACGCTTGCTCGAAAAACTCAGTCTGGACATTGCCGACAGCACCGAGCTTCGGGACGAAGCCGTGCCTGTTGACACCACGAAAGCCGTGTTCGCTCATGTGCCGGGGCTCA
>PLXC01000142.1 GCA_003151275.1 Candidatus Melainabacteria bacterium | reverse complement strand
TCACATCTACTTTTGTCGCTGCCAGAATCACACATGCGCCGAACTTGGTAGGTAGAGCTTTCCCGGCGACAACGATTGTATTTGCAGTCTGTCCTTCCGCGAAACCATACTTTTCGCAAAACGGTGCTGTATCAGCAAAATCAGGATCACAATTGAATATCTTGTAGATGAGTCCGCATCTCTGCAGAAATTCTTCAACCGTGGGATGTAGCAGTGAAGCGGTGTTTGTCATCGCGCAATTATACCGTAGCTGATGTGAAGTCAGGGTTTTCCACCTTGAGATCGCTGAATCCTTTGCTGTAGGCTGACTATGCCACGCGGCTCTGGAATCCCTTACTAAGTTGCAATTCGCCATATTCTCATAGTTTGTGCCACCACAGGAGATATCACCATGCCTTTAGGTCGGGGGCTAGGCGCCTCTTCAATGTTTGTTATTGCAGCGACGCTGATCAATGCGCTCTTCATCGCGGGTATTTGGTTTGGCTTTTTAGTTGAAACAACCAGCAGTCAGGATGTCGAGCAACCAGTGGCGCATGGTCCGGTGGCAGCAAACAATCCCGCCCCTTCTGAGGAGCGCTATGCTCCTTTGGTTAAACGATTTGTGCCGCCGCATTTTGCATGTGTCGATATGGAGCAATGCGACGCATATCTGGGAAAAATAGCTGAAGAAGCTAGTCGCGTCTATGCGCCTCGCTGGTACAAGCTAGGTAGTGTCGGACACTTTGTCGATAATCCGCATCCTAAGCATCCACGAGCCGGTGGCATATTCTCTCGCTCGCCTCACCCAAGCGTATATTTGGAGTTCAGCTTGAATAAAAATGGGTCGGTAAAGAATATTCGGCTAAAACGACCCTATTGCAGTTGTTCTGCTGCGCAGGTGGATGCTGATTACGCCGACCTGCTCAACTTGCTTACTTTTGAAGTCAGTGACAACGAGTCCCGCGAAGTTACTTCAACGGCCATTGCATCTATTAAAGCAGCTCACTTTCCTCCTGTGCCAATCCCTATGAATTCGAGTCTATTGAAGTTTGAACTTGAGTTAAACTCTGAATATGCCGAGTTCGGTAATGGAGGTATAAGAGATGGCGGGGTCTATCATTCCCGCGGCGAGTACACTCAGGGAATATGTCGTTTGACCTGCAGTCGTCATAAATTGGCAAACTGGGAGCATTCATTTAACAACTTCATTTTTTGTTGGTGAGTTCTACAAAACTGCTGGCAATAGAGTAAAGTCTGATGTACAGAGCCTTGAGGCAGAATGGAAATCTTCGCATTAGATTCGAAAGTGCAACCAAAAGGGTGCTTTCTGTTTACTCGTCAATCGTTACTTTTTCTGCTTTTTTTGGGGGTGCTTCTCTCTGGCACCATCACTGTTGTACCGAAAGCTTTGGCTCAGGATAACATTCGCCGCGATCCATACGGTAATCCGTTACCACCAGAGGAACAGTCCAGGAAGATTCAGGGTGGTACTCAGTCTACGACGCTGCAATCAGGCACAAATTCTACAACACTACAAACTGGTACCAAGTCGACCACATTGCAAACTGGCACCAATTCCACACTATTGGAGACCGGCACCAAGTCCACCTTGCTAGAGATGGGTACGAATGCCACTAAACTTGAAACAGGAACTGCCGGTACGCTTCTGCAAACCGGCATTGAGCGAAAAATAGAACCATCCAACATTCTGATTTTGCTTGATTGTTCCAACACAATGCAACTGGCGTTGGACGGATCCACTGGAGTACCTGAAGAGAGACTGGCTGCCGCGAAGAACGTCTTGAAGGGCACTTTGCGAACGATTCCGTCAGATGTAAAAGTTGGATTGCGCATATTTGGCAATAGCAATCTAAGGGACGACTCTTGTAAACAGACTTTTCTGTTGGTGCCAATCGGGTTACACAATCGAGGCGAAATCGTAGCCAAGGCAGAGCGGCTCAAACCGAGAGGTTTGACGCCACTTGCTTATGCTCTGAAAGAAGCTGCTGCAGACTTTGAAGGTTTGCCCGGAGAAAGGCATATTATTCTCATTTCGGATGGTGCTGATACGTGTCATCAAGATCCATGTGTCTTTATCAGGAAATTGCGCGAGCTCGGCTTCAAAATGCGTGTTGACGTTATAGGCGTTGATAAGAAAGCGAAAATAGCCGAAGGTTGGCAATTGGAGTGCATTGCGAAAGAATCCGGTGGGAAGTATTTTGAAGCCGATACCGCCGCAAAACTGGGCGATGCTATCAACCAAAGTGTGCTCGAGGCCATATCGCAAAAAGCCGCTGATCATAACGTCAGCGGACAAGTGATGCCGAGACCCGCAGAATTGCGCGCTAGTCCTCCCCATAAGTTAGAAAAGTCCAAGTAGCTGAAGCGTGAACTCTGCGACGCGAATGACGTGATCATCTTCGCGCTCTTTGCCAGTGGGAATTGCCGGCAAAGAAAATAGCGTCACTGTGTAATTCCACATAGAGATGTGCGAATTCGGTCTTAACCTAATAGAGTCTGTAGCGCACGGCGCTGGGAACGGTGGTGTGCATGTGTCGTTCATGCACGTGCAACACTACGTTCGCGGACAGATGCCTGTTGTTCATGGAGTGCCTCCACTATTGCATGGTGAGCAATGCGTGATTGCTGGCGATCATAACCAGCTTGCACCCATAATTCAGGACCCTATGATGCATCCGGAGCATCTAAGATGTTCTCTATTCGAACATTTGCACGACCAATATTCTTCGGCTTCGATCTCTTTGAACACCACCTTCAGAATGAATAGTGAAATCACCGAGTTTCCGAGTAAAACTTTTTATGCGAAAGATTTGGCTTCGGCTCCCAATGTGTCTTCCAGAAAATTTAAAAGCGCTGGCACCAGGGGCGGTGAGCACTATGACATGATTAGTCGTCGAGAAGCGGTGACTTTCGTAGAACTCGATCATCGTAACGCCGTGGATTGCTCTGAGGTAGAGGCGGAAGTTGTGGCCAGACTAGCGAAGGATCTGATCCAATATCATGCCGTTGCTCCAGTTAATTTAGCCGTAATGTCGCCTTTTAAAAGGCACAATGAATTTATTCGCAAGAAGTTGCAACAGCTTGTTGAAGACGATGAATCGGCAAACGTTGATATAGAGGCGCTTGTAATTGACACGGTTAACAGAATGCAGGGACAAGAGCGCGAAGTGACAATATTCTCTTTATGCTCTTCCGACAGGAGATACTTGATTAATAGAGCGCCGTTTCTTTACGATCCGCATCGGCTCAACGTCGCGATTACTCGCAGTAAGACTCGACTGTTTGTGGTCGGAAGCAAATTCTTCTTTCCACACAACAGTGGCATCTTGATCGACTCGCGCCACTTACGTTTGTGGGAATCCTATTTTAGATATCTTGTTGACAATCATCATCGCGTCGTCAATAGAGCTAATCCCTTTGCTTAGGCTCTGCGCCGGGCTCGCACCACTGCAAACAGGTGGCTTTACCGAAACGTTTTTCGAAGAAGTCTCGAGTGCCGAGCAATTCCGCGCGTANNTGTAATAGTAAGATCGCCAGTGTTTGCGTGAGTCTTGGGTGGATGCCGATCCCAGATGTTCGATCATTGCGCTTGGCACAAACAAGCATTTCCAGCCTTTCAGGTTGATGCGATGACAAAGTTCAGTGTCTTCAAAATAGAGAAAGTACCTTTCATCGAACAGCCCAACTTCCTTCAATGTGGTTGATCGCAGCAATAGATTTGACCCGTGCAACCAATCTGCGAAAGTTGGTTCGGATCCAGCAGCTGAGGTCACTTTTGTTTTCGCGCTGCGGAAGTTGATTGTTCCTGGACCCGCTAGAATTCGTTTATTGTCGGCTGCAAGAGAGTCGACGACCGCTCCACTCAATGCTCCGACTTCCGGTTTTTGCACCGCCTGCTGCACCAAATTGCTCAGCGAATCCTCTGCGACTCGCGCGTCATTGTTGACTAACCAGATGTACTCGGCGTTGTTTTCAAGGCAATACTCCATGCCACGATTGCAGCCACCGGCAAATCCAAAGTTTTCAGTCAGGCGAAGTAGTGAAATCTGCGGAAATTCATTTGTCAGATTTTCCCCGTCTTTTTCTGACGATCCGTTGTCAACCAGGAGGATTCTGCGGTTTCCATAAGTAAGCT
>PLXC01000003.1 GCA_003151275.1 Candidatus Melainabacteria bacterium | reverse complement strand
CGTCAGGCGACCCAGTCAAATGCACGCGGTTCACCTATGAGACTTTCCCTGTACCCGATGGTTATCCCGCTCCTGAGAGACCTGTGCACCCCGTAAGCGAACGATTTAGCAAAGCAAGGCTCGACCATGAGCAAAAGTTGGCTCAGTACCGTAAGCAGCAAGCTCCCTTTGCTGACGATGATGAGCTGGCTGAAGAACTTCCGCCGGCGGAACAAGTTGTTGAAGAAGAGTCTGCAGATGATCAGGCAGATGAGAATAGGTCAGAGCAACCCTGCCAAGTCGTGGCGACGGACCTTGCAACTACTACTGAAGAACAACGCGAAGATGATGAATTAGAGCCAGATTCGGTTAAAGTGCGGGAAGAGGAGGAGGATGAATTCTACGTCCCATAATGAGGAAAATAGGTGTGACAATGATCTGCGGTTGATATGGAGTTAAGTGATGACTAAGCACCACCCAGGTCTCAATGAACAAGCAGCAAATGCCTACGAGCAGACGTTGATTGAATGTCAAACCTTCGTACCTAATACAATTTCGACAGGGCACTTGTTGCTAGGTTTAATTGCAGCAGGAACGAAAGGTGCGTGCGCAAAAGCGCTGAGAGCCAATCAGGTATCTATTCAGCATGCACGCATTCAATTCGGAGAAATCGTAGGGGTGCGAAAAAGTGGCTCGTTCAGCGAAATCATCTTTACCCCGCGTGCGCAACAGGCGCTCGACGTCGCACGAACGGAAGCCCTTCGCTATAAGCAATCCGAGATAGGCACCGAACACGTACTACTGGGACTGATCGCTGATGACGATGACTATGATTTGCCGCAAGAAGAATGCCGAGCTCCTCGACTTTTAAAAATAATGCAAGTTGATTTAGTCAAGCTGCAAGCAGTTCTTGAAGCCTCAATGGATCAGTCAAGCAGCGAAGAAACATGGAAACCATATCAACCGATTACAACAATCTACGTTCAAGACTGTAGGAGCTGCGGCGAACAAGTTTCGATTAAAGCGACCGTCTGTAAGGTTTGTCAGGCAGGTTTATCTGAGTTGCACTTCAGACCATGTCCTGTCTGCGCAGAATGGATCAGGCGAGAAGCTATTCGTTGTCGCTTCTGTCGCCATGAGCTTGAGCCAGTCTAGCGATAACAAAGCCTTTTTTTAATCGCAAATCTAAAGCTATTTCTATGAGAGCTCTGCGCTATCGAAGTCGAAATGTAAAATGACCTAGGACATATAACGCAACACTAGTCTGAGTTTAGGGCTGCTGCCTGATTTTAGTTGCATCGTAGAGCCAACAACAGCCAACACGGATAAGACAAGCGGTCGGATGTACCTAGCGCGAACAACGACCTAAAGTTGTTGGTGATGTCAGAGTTTGCTTGATAACCTATAGCGAGTCAGAACAAAGGGTTGATCATATTCATGCTGTTTGCGCCTGTTGTGATGATGAACAAATAGCACTTAGATCTTAGCGATAGGCTTTCGTTTTTAGTTAGAATGTCGACTCAGTCTGGTTTTCAAAAATGAGTCGCTAACGATGCTAGATTGAGAAACTTAAGATAATCGGAAAAGTGATTTCATGCGAAAGCTATTCCACCATATTCGCACCACAATAAATGATTCAAGAGCATGTGATCGCTTTCACTTGTCAGCCTGGCAAACTGCTTGCCTGACGGGACTCAGGAGGAGTTGTCACACGGTTTTGGCTTGACCAGCGCGAACAACAAAACGTCACGAAGTACACAATAGTACAAGACTCAATATCGATGTCGACGAACAGTTAGTGTGATTGCATAATTTGATTTTTCCAAAAAACCAGGAACTCCGCTAACCGGCTCCGTCCACTATCCATAAGCACTCAGCAAACCTCCATCCATCCAATTTCAATTGGGCGGGTGTCGTCGAGCAATTGTTTATAGACACTTGGATCATACAAAGCCGTTCCTTATTTTTGCCCACGCACCAAACATCAACCGCAGGAGAGAACAATGTTTAATATCCTAAAGTGGCGTTTGACGCCACAAGACCCGCCACCGGATACCAAGACCACTGATTCCTATTTCGAGAAGCTAATCAAATTAATTCCCGCGGACATCGTCGGTGCATATGTGGCGATCGCCGGCATTTTGAGCACGAACAGCAACGAGCCTTTGTGGCTGACGTGGACTGTTTTTGGAGCGCTACTTGCGCTTACGCCACTCTACGTGTGTTACATCAAGACTGATCCCAAGGGCTTTATGACGAGCAAGATCTTCCATTGGGTTACCTCTTGTCTGGCCTTCACCGCCTGGGTATTTGCGCTTGGCGGACCTTTTGCAGCCACTTTCACCTGGTACAAACCGTATCTTGGTTCGATTTGTCTGATTTTGGTGACTTTGATCATTCCCGTGATCGAGGGTTTCGGCTATAAGAACACGCCCGCGAAAGCAGACAAACCTTGAGACTGTCTGCGGCATGCAGCCAAGGAGCTCTCGGCTAATTGACATCTTCTTTTCTGCCAGTGAAGTCAATGCTTGTGTTTTGACTATTATGCGAACAATCGCCGTGCAGCTGTGTGAGCCAGTAGTCATAGCTAACTGTTAAGAGGTTCGTTGAGCGCAGTCAGAGACGCGAAAACGGAAAAAGGAAAGAGAACATGGAAACAAAAGCAAAAGTCGTATTCGGCATAGACGTGTCGCACTGGCAAGGGCTGATTGACTGGAAAAAAGTGAAGGCATCCGGCGTTGACTTTGTCTATGTCAAAGCGACAGAAGGCGCCGGCTACGTGGATTCTTGGTATGACCGGCACATAGCAGGAGCAAGAGCAGCCGGTTTGACTTGTGGGTCTTATCACTTTTTTCAGCCCGCTGATTCGGTGGCGAAACAAGTGGATAATTTTGTCCATCGAGTCGGTCCGTTGAAGGCAGGAGATCTGCCTCCGGTGCTTGATCTTGAAATGCCGCCGGACTGGTCAGGCATAAGCGTAGCGGAGCGGATCAAGCGCGCCAGCAACTGGCTTGTGGCTGTTGAGCAGCAGTTGGGCGTCACTCCGATCATCTACATGAGCCCCTCGTTTGCAGGTGAGCTCGGTCAAGCAGAGTTCCTCAAAAGGTATCAACTGTGGGTGGCTCACTACACTCAGGCGCAGGCACCGACAGTACCGGCACCATTCGCAACGTGGTTGTTCTGGCAATATTCCGAGACCGACGCGGCTGCCGATGACTTGCAGAAACTGCGGAAGAAAGTAGTGAATCAAACTTTGATCGAGCGCATGACAAGCTCGATTCAGGCATTGTTCAATCGCCTCTTCAAATAAATCCTCTTATCCTAAGGAACCAGAAAATGTCGGCAGTCGATAGACGATGTGTGGTGAACAATAACGCGCTTTCCAATCGTTTCGAAGATGCGCTCGACTTTCTTGAAGCACTTCCTGACATGATCGAACATTGTGCAGGCGCGGGCACAGTGCACTATTTGATTGAACCTGAGGACGTGATACGAACAAGCAGCGAGTGTTTGATCACAGGTGCAGCTTTACTTGTGCATCTGGTTTTATTACGGACCGGCTATCGCACTGAGGTGATTTGCCATACACCTGGACAAGAAGAAATCATCTTTAGTCTGGATAACCCGCCGACCGCGAGTTGAAATCGACAGACAAGGCAACACACTTTCTAGAAGGCAAGCAGTGCGCTTGCCTTTGACGACGAGACCAAGAAGTCTGAATTGCAGCACGATTCCGTGCGGCTCAACATCAATCAAGACAATCGGTGGAGCAAGACAATGAATACCCAATCCGCAATCGAAGCCCTGATCATCACTGACCTTCTTATCGACGGCGAGGTTTTGACAGGCACAATTAAGAAACCGTTTATTCAAGATGGCAAGCTGATGGGCGCTGTGCTGAGTTTTGACGGCAAGGCTGAGACTGCGCTCTTGCATCGCAAGCAGATGATCGGCGCCAACAGAGATTTGAGATTGGCTAACCTGAAGTTGGGCGATCAACTGACGGTCAAGCTGCTGGTCAGTGGTGAGCACTCTGCTCGCAAGACCTGGGCTAGTGAGGCTAATGTCGAAGACGCGGTGATTGTCGAGCGCCTCATGCTGCAGAAGTCGAAGAAGTTCACGGGACGAGTTGTGAATGCGGCCGACTATGGCGTGTTTGTTGAACTGTGCGACGGTCCAGGAGCAGGCCGGCGCGGCTTGGTGCATGCGAAGAACCTGTGCAGGAGCGGCGCCGCTTCATTGAGCGCCTTTACTGCATTTGCTCCTGGCTCTCTTGTCAAAGTTGATCTGCTCAACGCTCATATCGATGAGAGGAATATTGTCCGCATCGACTTGGGCATGGTGGCATAGCCACTGCTTGTAGTGCCTTTATCTAGACCTCCAGCAGCACACGGTTAAACGTCTCAGCTATGAGTGAGAGGAGTGCGACATGCGCAGCCGCATGCGTTATCGTTGCCGCGACCCGCCCCGGTCAATCGATAACTAGTTTGTTTTTCTTGCCTGATTCTAGCTGACGAGCCCCTACTAATTGGCTCTTAGCCTGGATCTCGTCTTGGATCACTTCTGATCAAATCCCCATCCATCAACGCAATCTCTCAAAGGAGAAAAACCATGGCCGCAGACAGCGCCACCTATACATACGACTCACTCGGGCGTTTGAAAACCGTCACTTATCTGAGCGGGAAAACAATCACCTACTCATACGATTCGGTTGGCAACCGCACCTCTGTGGTTTCGACCTAACGAGTTCTCTCGATAGAGTGCAACGTCAGTTGTTCAATACCTAACGCAGAAGGCGCTATCGACCTTCTGTCGTCGAGCAAACATCAAACAACAAGGAATCCCAATGACTACGCAACAACAACCTACAGACCCATTCCAAATCGCGCAGAAACAGCACGATTTGACCAGTCCGCTTACGGGCTACAAGCATTATAACGCGCCACCCGTGCACCCGGATGTCGCCAAGCCGATAATTGAAAGCCGGCTAATGCCAAAAATCTGGCAGCATCCCGTGTCGAATTTGGCCAGTAACACTACGCAAGGTGCGCCGTCGATCGTGGAAATGGCTAGAGCGTTGAAAAACGACCCACAGCTGATTTACGAGTTCGTCTACAACAACATCGAGCATGCGGCTGGATATGGACTTGCCAAAGGCGCCCTGGGCACTCTACTCGACGGCGCTGGCTCATCTTTTGACCAGTGCGCGTTGTTGGCGGCACTGCTTCGACAAGCTGGGTTTACCGCAAACTATGAAATCGGACAGGTTCAAATTAATCCCACTCAAGCCGCTGCTTGGCTGGGCTGCGACACTGGCTTCTTTACGGCTTATTTCATCCTCGCCGCTGCCGGCATACCGGTCTCAGTCACTGATCTGTTTAATCCGAAGATCGTCTTCTCTCATTGTTGGCTGCGGGTCAACATCGGCACGGTTCCAAGCCCGAATTGGGTTGTTATGGACCCATCGTTCAAGACGTATACGTCTAAAACGAGAATCGATCTGCCAACGGCGATGAGCTACTCGCAGTCTACGCTTCTTACGCAGGCTCGTTCCGGCTACACCATTGATGGTTCAGGAAACTGGGTTCAGAATGTCAACCGGGCGAACACTAGAAGCCAGCTAAACACTCTTTCTGGCAATCTGGCCAGCTGGATCAAAACCAACAATCCCGGCGCCACCACTGACGATATCATCGGTGGAAGACAAATCATTCCGGTCACTCTGCCAATTACCTTCCCGGCCACGCTGCCTAATCAGAAGGTCGGGGATGTGCCTACGGAATTCACGGGTGACTTCTCGACGGCGTACAAAATCACAGTCCGCATTCAGTACACGTTCGGTGGTATCGACGTTACTTTGACTTCGGATCAACTCTGTGGACATAGGCTCACGTTCTTCTTCACTCCGTCAGGAAGTAATTTTGTTCCTGTGATAGCTTTGGATGGCGTAACGGTTGCCACTGGCACGGCGCAGTCTGCCAACATTACCTGGTCGGTTGATCTTACGGTTACGCACAACGCGTTTGCGACTCCGCTTGTTCAAGCGTCCGCTCCGTATATCGTTGGTCCCAATCAAAACTTCGTTACCGGACAGGATTACTACGCGATTGTGTCTTCCTTTGGCCCAACCGGCAAAGGATCGTTCGATTATCACAATGCTCTTCAGCTACAGAACGAGTTCAACGCCGGCGGTTGGAGTCCAACCCTTGTCGATGAGCCGGCTCTTGGTGAGCGTTTGGTGGCTATGTGGTCTAACTATGCAGCTCAAGTCTCACGTGTGACTGAGATTTCTGATCGCATGACAGATAAAGTAAGTTACAACCTCCACACGATTGGCTTGGCTGTATATACGGTTTATGGTACGCCGTATTTCTCAGGAATGAACCTGTCAGGCGGTGTTGGCGGTGGAGCCGACCTAAATAGCACCGCTAATCCCCTTGGTGCCAGTGCCGGCCTTAACGGCGGCATGCATGGTTATGCCCTGGAGATGTTGGCTGTCCAGCAACTTGCTACCATCGGAGGGCATGCGATTTCGACTACTCGAGATTTGGACCTCGCAAACACTGCGGGCACAAAGATTTGGAAAGGGACTCCGAGTACTTGGACGAGCACTGTTCGTCCAGCATTGACGGGCTATAGCAGTTCTGACCTTAGCAACATCGACTCTAATGTCAGTTCCGGCTCGAATGTTCTTTTGGCTCAAAGTGCTGGTCAAACGTTTGACGGACACTGGACACTAACTGGCTACACACTTTTCGGGAGTAACAGTGCTATCGGCGTTATTCTCGGAGCGTATGCTGGCGTCGTTGACCCTCATCCGACAATTGGTAACCCGCCTAAGCTTCCTACCAAACCCCCTAAGACGCCTGATCCGATTAGCCTCGTGGATGGTTCCTTCTATTACGAACGAACCGATCTCACCATCGGCAGTGGCGAACCTCCCTACCGGCTTGACTTTACGAGACAGTACAACTCTGTGCAACACCTCCAGGATAGTCCGCTCGGACTCGGTTGGACCCACAATTATGGCGTCACTGCCACTGCCGGTAGTGATGGCTTAAAAGGTCTTGCCTCTGACTCGGTCATCGATGGAACGGCCTCGATTGTGGAGATATTTGTCTGCCTTGATTTGCTCAGCGACACAACGCTGCCGGTCGATAAGCTTGTGATTGTTACGTTGTGCAACCAGTGGTGGGTTGATCAGCTCACTGGCAACGTCGTAACAGTCACTTTCCAGGACGGCGCTCGTACGTTCACCAAACTTCCCGATCTGACTTATAATCCGCAGCCTAAGTGCGCTGACACACTGATTCAGAACGTCGACGGTACGTACAAGTACACAACCCCTCAGCAAATAGTTATAAATTTCAACACGGCGGGCAATGTCGCTACCTGGGTCTATCCGAATGGTGTCACCATCACCTTCAACTATACCGCCGGTGTTCTGACCTCGGTTTCTAACGGGCTTGGACGCACGCTGACCTTGAACTACACCAGCGGAAGGCTGACCTCAGTCTCTGATGGTACCGGCCGTAGTGTCGGTTATCTTGTCGATGGTAGCAAGAACCTTACTCAAGTTACTGACGCCAACTCGAAACTTACCACTTATCTGTATGATAATCCTGGCAGAATGACCAAGTATTTCAATCCGGCGAATCCCACTACGCCTGTCTCCACGAACGTTTACGACAGTCTTGGCAGGGTGCAGTCACAAACAAATGCTCTAAGCCAACTAACTACGCTCTATTTAGCTGGCGCCCGGTCTGAAATGGTCGACCCTGCTGGCAACAGCAGTATCTTGTACTTCAATAGATTTGGGTCAACTGTTCGCACTATTGATGCTTTGGGGTTCAAGAGAGACTATGTTTATGACGGCTTACAGCGCCAAATTTCAAAGACATTGCCTGAAGGAAACCAATTCCAGTGGGTCTACGACAGCAAAAACAATGTTCTCGTCAGAACTTCGATTGCTAAATCCGGCTCTGGATTGGCAAACATCGTTGAAAACTTCACTTATGATGCCACCTACAACAAGGTTCACACATTCCAGGATGGGCGTGGGAACACCACTACGTACAACTATGATGCGGCAACGGGCAATCTGCTCAATGTGCAGCGTCCGCTGATTGGTGGTCTAGTCCCACAAATCACTTATTCGTACAACGGACGTGGACAAGTTCTTACCGAGACTGATGAAACTGGCGTGTTGATTCATTATACGTATGACGTCATCACAGAAGAACTGCTTACCAGAGTGGTCGATTTTGGTAGTAGCCCGCACTTGAACTTAACGACTCAGTATGGTTACAACACCGTTGGTGATATCACGAGCTGGACGGATCCGCGCAACAACACGTGGGCAATTCAGTTTGATAACTTGCGCCGGAAGACGCAAGTCACTGATCCTGCACCGCTTAGCTATGTCACCAAGTTCGCCTATGACGACAACAGCAATGTTACTTCCGTTCAACATCAGACCGGTGATGTTATGAACCCCTGGCAGACCACATCGTTCACCTATTCGGTGACCGACAAGCGAAGGATAACTACCGATCCAAATGGCTTTATTCTGACGCTGGACTATGACACCGCCGATCGGATTTGGAAGCGTACTGATGCTGAAATGCGGGTATACCAATTCGCTTATGATCAGCTCAACCGTATTTTCCAAGTCACCGACCCAACTTTGGTAATAAGCGACTCGCGCACTTACACCAACAACGGCAAGTTGTTCCAGCGTAGCGATTCCCGTTCGAAGACCACTACTTATTCATATGACGGCTTCGATCGCAGCGATCGAACTACCTTTGCTGATACTACGTATGAAGAGAACCAAGTCTACGATGCAAACAGCAACGTTCTCACATATCGCACGCGATCAGGCAACACCATCGTCAACACATTTGATGTACTCAATCGCCTGGCGACAAAAGCTCCCCAAGGTCAACCAACAGTCACTCTGACTTATGATCTTGCGGGTCGCCTGATCAAAGCGAACAAACCAGTCGTGGTCGGAGACCCTTCAACAGGCGACTTCCAAGCGTTCTATGATACGGCAGGACGGTTCTACAAAGAACAGTATCCTGACGCAAAGACCGTCGTGCACATAAAGGACGCGACTGGAAACATCACTAAGACCACCTGGCCAGACGGTTACTTTGTTGACAGAATCTTTGACCAGGATAACAGGCTCACCAACATCAAGTTGAACGGGGCGAGCACCAGCGCAGCAACTTTCGCATATGACTCACTTTCGCGCCGTAAGAAGCTCACATTGGGCAATGGCGTAATTACTGACTACACTTATCAGCTCAACGACGATATGTTGACTCTCGTCGACACCTTTGTTGGTTCGAACGCAACTTTCACTTATGGCTACAACAAAGTGCACCAGCTGACGAGCCAAAATGTCAGCGACGGACTTTTCTTGTGGCACCCTGCCGCAGCAAGCACCGTCAACTACGGTGTCGCCAACACCGTCAATGAGTATCCCACCGTTGGTGGTGGCAGCTATCTCTACGACGGCAATGCCAACCTCAAGAGTGACGGTACTTGGACGTACACTTTTGACACGGAGAACCATCTGTTGACGGCGAACAAAACAGGCACCAGCGCAAGCTATGTCTACGATCCGTCTCATCGTCAGGTTCAGAAGACTGTCGGCTCTACCAAGACCCGCTACGTTTATGCTGGTTGGAAGCGGATCGCTGATTACAACGGCGCGACAAACGCCTTGCAAAATCGCTATGTCTACGGCGTTGGTTTAGATGAACCCCTCGTTCAGGTGAGCAGCGCAGGTGTTCTCACTTATCTGCATGCCGACAGACTCGGCTCGATCATCGCAACGACCAGCTCAACTGGCACTGTGACCAACAAGAGTAAGTATTCTCCCTTCGGCGAAGGCGCTCCTGTCGGCACCACATTTGGTTTCACTGGTCAGCGTTATGACGCTGAGACAGGCCTGTACTACTACAAGCTCCGCTACTATTCACCTGCAATTGGTAGGTTCTTGCAACCGGATCCAATCCCGTACATCGATGGTCTGAACTTGTTTGCATATGTGTCGAATGACCCGTTCCAATTTGTAGACCCACTAGGGCTCTATCAACAGACGTCTCGCAGTTCTAGCAACATAACGACGACAACACCGCCTAATTCCAACAAGAAGAAGCGTCAAAATTTCCAGCAAGGTGGTGCTATTAACGATCCACCTGTGGATCAAAACGGTCAGTACGAGTCAATGACGCTGACGCCTGGCGGTGAAAGTTCCCCGAAACTTGGAGGAGGAGGAGGACCTGGAGGACCAGGTGGTGGTCCATATAAACAAGATGATAAGGACAAGAAAGGAGATGACGACGGCAAAGGAGATGACGGCAAAGGATTAACAGAGTTAGATAGACGACTTTTGTATGAACTGCTGCTGGCACAATGGAACAAGGATTGGGACGCAGCACGGAAGCTCTGGGATGCTTGGGTGAAGGAAAACCAAGGTAATTGAATTCGGAGCTTTACTTTATAAGATAGGATGCTAAAAGCATTCTCAGTCCACTTTTACTTTGGGGAGTGCCGCTTGGGCACTCCTCCTCTTTCCTTATAGCGGGGTCTACGTTTTTTATGATAGAAAACTTTCAAAAAAAAATTGCTATAGCTATGAAAAAATTGAACAGAAGACAGAATCAAGAAGCATATGATTGTTTAATTTCTCTCTACAAAGAAGTTAGTGTTGCGGCTGCAGACCCACTCGAATTGGCTGAGATTTCCTCGCTTCTATCTTTGTCTGTGAGTCTACTACAAGGACAACTAACTAATCAAATTCGTGAATTGAATGACCAAGCCGAAGCTTTGCTAAGACAGATACCTATGGAAAGGCAAGAGAAGATTCTCGAAAATCTTGAGATGACTCACATGGCTACAAAATCGTATTCAGAAGCTCAAAAAATACTTATCACATTGTTAGCGGTTCGAGAATTTGTTTACGGCACACAGTCCCTAGAAGTGGCTTCAACACATTTTGCTATGGCTATGTCACATGTCCATAAGAATAAACTAGAGGCAACTGATTCTTTCAAAAAGTGTTTGTCAATTACCCAGTCGCTCGTTGAAGAAGCAAGCCCGAACAAGTTAGCTCTCTCGACCCATTTAAATACTTTGAAGCGATTATGCTTAATAAGCTCGATCGATGGGGAAGAGTTTACTGCTTTAGCGCAAAGAGCTTTACTTTTTCATAGAACAAATGCCAGTTTGGATCCTGAGTTGTACGGCGAGTTTTTGACTGATTTAGCTGGAAGATTCGTTCAAAAGAATTCCTTCTTAGAGGCAGAACAAATCGCGCAGGAGGCACTAGAGGTATGTTTATTGCAATTTGGCACGACTCATGTTTACACCCGTCGAGCAGCAAACTCTCTCGCTATAATCCTGGTGAACTTGGAAAGAGAAAACGAGGCAGACGCTATCGCAGTTCGCTACCTTGACCAAGATAGTAATCCGAATATTCCCAGCGGATATTACGCATTGGGTTTTTCAAAAAGACTTTTAAAAGACAGAGCACTGCATTATCCACAGCCTGAATTTCCAGATCTGCCTTAAAATTGTGATGTGTATGAACTGAAAGAAAAACGTTACTAGCCAGTATTGCAGTAGAATTGTTTTGTTGTGTGTCAAGATAGCCTAAAATATGCCTTTTCGGCTATCTATTGATTTTGGTTCTTGACACCGTCTCACTTTCCGATATGCTTGCCAGGTATCCCCGCTAAACATTTTCGGCGATCTTGGCCAAAAAGAAGAAACCTTCCAAACCATTACCTCCGATCAAACCTCACAACTCAGATGTGCGGAGCCGAGAATATCTGACCGCGTCTGAAATCAAAGTCCTTAAATCCGCTGCCTCCAAGGCTCCCCTGAACGGTTTTCGCGATCGCTGGTTAGTGTCCATCATCTACGCCCACGCTCTGCGTGTTAGCGAGGCTTGCGACTTGCGCTTTGACCAGGTTGACTTCAAACGCGCCAGGCTTCATGTAAACAGGTTGAAGAATGGCGATCCGTCAGTGCATTATCTCGAGGGCGAAGAGTTAAGAGCGCTCCGGCAACTTCGCCGCGATCACCCCGACTCCGATTTTGTCTTCAACTCGCAACGCCAGGGGCCTCTTTCTGCTCGCCAGGTGCACACAATAATTGCTCGTGCCGGCGAAGCCGCCGGCATAAAATTTCCAGTCCACCCGCACATGCTGCGCCACGCCAAAGGCTATCAACTAGCATCAAAAGGCGAAGACACGCGAGCAATCCAAGGTTACTTCGGTCACAAAGCTATTCAGCACACTGTGCTCTATACCAAGCTGGATTCGAAGCGGTATAAAGGTTTTAGTCGTGATTAAATCAGCTTGCCTTCCGCTTTGATATCTGGATCAGCAAACAAAGTTAGGCAATCCAATGAGAAATGAATCGCTGTTTAGTCCACGGGCATACTGCTTGAGGGATTATAATGAACCGTTCAAGAAACATCGCTAGCAAAAAACTAGTTCTAAGTGAGGAACTGCATCCATCGTGAATGAGTTAAAACCGTCTGAAGATAGTGTTCGACACGAGCGTCTACTTTATTTCTTTAAAATGCATCGATTAGATCAACCGGAACTGGAAGCCCTTGAGCTTACTCCAGACAGGCTTATTGACGCACTAGATAGACTCGAAGATCGCGCACAGCTGCTGCCACGAACTCGAAATCGTTTGTCTTATATCTACGTGGGAGTTACAGAAGACGGAATCCACAAATTGGTTCTTACAACTATGCGCCGATTTTGGTCGAAGGTTCAGGCGGGTAACGAGATTAAGGATCTGAAACTCAAAGAGGGTGAAGATTTGGCCGAAACTGCGCATCTATGCATTTTTCCCGATGGTTATCTTGGTATTGAGTTCAATCAAAATGGGCCAAAAATGAGTCAATTTGAACTGCTAGTAAACAGCAAATTTGGCGATGAGCTAGGCGTAATTGGTTTTTTACGCTGCGTTCGCAGAACTACATTGGAGTCAGTTCAAAAAAATCAGGTCTACAGAAAAGTCGGTTTACGGATTTGGAATTCCGATGTCTCTGCCGTGGGCGACAATCTTCGTGACCACCTTATTGGTGCAATGCAAGCAATGGATACGGATTCAATTGAAATTATTTTTCGAGATCCTCGCAATGAAAAGAGTAATTGGACGAAACGTGCGAAGGAGCTAATAGCCGGTCTCGTAGGGTACAAAGTCACTGATGAAAAAGACAAATTCCGCAAGCCAAAAGTTAAAGTGGAGGCTATTGACGAACACGGTACTGATTATGCCTTCAGCCTCGTCAGTTCGGAAATTAGCATGCGTCGCACAATCAGCTTTGAAGATGATGAGGAGAGTAAGTACATCAATTCAGATCGATGGTTTGAAACCATAATCAAAGAAAAGTCTTCACTACAACCCGTACTTGACGAAGCGGTTTACGCAAAGCTGGGTGAACTTGATGACTGACGTGGAAAGCGTCCAGAGCCCGCTAACAAAACACTACTGGAATCAGCATCTTTGGTGGGATTTCGTATTTGCATTGTCTATATTTAGTGCAATTGAATTAGCTGGTAAGTATTGGCATTTGACTAAATGGTTTAGTTCTCTTCTTGACGGCAATCGGTCATCTCTCTACGGCGCAATTTTATCTGTGGATGGAACACTACTCGGTTTTGTAATCACGGCGGCAACATTCTGTGCCGGATTTATAGATCACAAAGCATTCACCGATTTGAAAAAAGCTGGCGATTTCTACGATGTTTTTGCAATCTACCGTCAAGCAGCGCTAGCGCTTGGTTGTGGACTGATTTTGTCTTTGATATCTCTGATTGCAGATACTGACAAGCATCCCAACATGTGGATCTCAATGTCCAACGTGTTTATGCTGATTCTCTTGATCTTTAGAGTCTATAAGTCAATGTGGGTCGTTAAATGGTTAGCGCAAATTCAAATGAAGAAATCTGATGTTCAGTTACAGATACCGCTGGTGACCCATGTGGAGGAGTAAGTGAACCATCAGCGTGTAAGCACGTTTGGTAGCCACTGTATTTAATACCATTAGTTTTATGGTACGGTTAGGCAAGTGCCTAAACGGCTGCCCTGGGCAGACCATCGTGGCGGTCATTTTTCTGAGGGTTTATGGTACAGCGCGTAGCTCTTTATACAAGGGTAAGCACGGCCGACCAATCCTGTGAGCGGCAGGTGGCTGAGCTGACCGCCTATGCCGGTCGCAGCAATTTCGAAATTGTGGCAATCGTGAAAGAGACAGCAAGCGGGGCGAAAAATGACCGAGCCGAACGCAAGAAGGTGATGGATCTAGCCAGGAAGCGTCAAATAGACCTGGTGCTCGTCTCCGAGCTGTCGCGATGGGGCCGGAGTACAGCTGATTTGCGCACCACAATTGAGGATCTGGCGGCGCGCCAGGTTGCCATACGAGCCCTCAATGGACCAGACCTAGATATTTCAACCGCCCAGGGCAAACTCATGTTGAATTTGCTCGCCGCCATTTCGGAATTTGAACGTGACTTGCTGCAAGAAAGAATCAAATCTGGGATAGCCCACGCCCGTTCTAAGGGAACTAAAAGTGGAAGGGCTATAGGAAGACCAGGCTTCGACCGTGCTGAACGCGTAAAGCGTCTTCTAGCTGACGGGCGAAGTGTTCGAACCATAGCCGCCGAGTTGGGAATCAGCAAAACAACGGTGATGAGAGTAAAAGCCGCCGGTTAGCGCCAACTTCCGAAAACGCATTTCGTCAGCCGGGAATCAGCCATAAACATGAACCAGGTAGTCCTCGATTGCCTGGTGTAACCACTGCAGAGCGAAGAAGATCGCAAATATATCAAACAGTAATTCTTTCATCGTCGCAACTCGCAAGCCTATGTCGTGTAGCGCATGACCAACGTTAGGAAATTCCTTTCCATCAGGCGCTTTGGCGAGCCGCGATTCTTTGGCGAGCCCGATTCTTCACGGAGCCCTGATTCTTTGGGAAGCTCCGGTTCTTTAGGGAGCCTTTCTGCGGATACCTCCTTCTTTCGCCAAAGATCCTTGTCAACGATTAAGACTAGCGTACTGCATTTACTGTCCATAACGGTTTTGGTGTCGACTGCGTAACCTTGCATAGCCATCTTCGCCTGCGCGATTGAAATGTCGTGCTTGCTGTAGAGCCAAGTGTATTCGGTATTGGGAAACTCCCGAATCGCGACAGCAACTTCTACATGTTCGCTGTCAGCCTGGCATTTCGATTGCAGGTCCTGACTAGTTCGAACTGCTTGCTGAACTTGTTTAGTGGGCTCTGATGCCTTGTCGTACGACATTTGCTTTCTCCGCAACCTCTTGGCATTACCGACTATATCCAACGAGACTGCAAGATATATGCAGTGAGCAAAGAAAGCGCTCAGCCCTGTATTAAATAATTGGCGAGCCACCAATGCATCTGCATCGGCAATGTCCAGAGCGGCTGGGCGGCACGATCGCCTATACGTATTTCCGTATAATTAGCAGTAGCGGCACGGCTCGATCGAGCGCCCTGCTGCGAGTCTGGGCTACCAGTAATCTTGCGAGGAAAAGATTCAAATAACTGCAGTCTTAGTAGAGCCACCATGCATGGTGACACGCGGGCGGCATTTGACCTTGACGGTTCCGCGCGTGAAAGAGGGATCAGTTGCTTTACTCGACCAGATATAGGCTTCTCCAGGGCCAAGTTGAGCCATCTTTTCAGGCGAGAGTGAGGTCAGAGCTGCATTGGCCTTCTGAATATGCTTTAACCAGGCTGGTGAGTTGAATCTGTGGAGAATGATCTGGCTAGACAACTCTATCAATGCCACCGGAACTGATGGTGGATCTTGGCTCGCAACCATTATGCTTGTTCCTTTGTGACGCATCTCCCGAACTACTTCGATCAAACCGGCAACTAAGTCCGGGCTGTCAATATACTTGTGAGCCTCATCGAAAATTACTAGCTTGTTGAATGGTTGCCCCTCAAACTGGGCATCCGCAAATAGTTGCAGTAATACCACGAAAAGACCCAACGCCTCGTCCTTTTCGATGAATTCATCGCGAAGGTCAACGATGATTAGACGGCCTGGACGCACTAAGCTACCGATAGATCCTTGCTCTCCGATATACTCACTAGCCAAACCAAGCCGCACCCGGGCGAGTTCCTTGAGGTGATCCGGCAATGAAGACGTTTCAATTTCTTGTCGAAAACGTACCAGCGTTAGGTCCTGGCGTAAATTGCGCATAATCTGGTTGAGCTGCCTAATATAGACTGCTTGATTGCCGACTGCGCCCATCAGAAAACGCCAGTGACTTGCTTGAAGTTCCGAAGCAGCAAATTTCAATGGTTGAATCTGTATCCCAGGATATTCAGCTCTCCTTTCGTCTAGCTTATTCTCCGGTACAAGGATCAATAAGTCGTTCAGACCCTGTGGATTGGCACCAAAACGGCGTGCGAGCTGATCTACTTGATCCTTATCGGTGTTTGGAGAAAGCATCGATGTGAATTCAGGTTTGTACTCCATGGTTGGGCTGTAATGAAAAATAACAGTCGCTAATGGTTGTGGAAGAGAATTGATTCCAGGGATCGGCAGCGATGCCATCTCTGCAATGGTGCCAAGAGTATAGCTCTTGCCACCACCTTGTACGCCGAAAAGACTGATGGTATGAGTTTGGTTTAGATCAATAGCAACCTTGCGTCCGCCGACTTCACCCAAAATACCGAACTGGGGAGACGTACCAGAGGAAACTCCAAGAAGGACCTCGTACACGGGACGCTCGCCTGTTGTGGACGAGGGTGCTTCGTTTTTCTCAACCGATGGTGCTTCTTCAACCGAAAGCTCGGCTGCTGCGCCTGGTTTGGGGTGAAGATTGTCTTGTGAGATTTCATCAGAGGAGGTAGCACTAATACATTCTTCCTCAAACGCTACAGGAGGACCAATTGGTCCAACGTCGCTTATGTGCATTGAGGTATAACGAGGCACAGCCTCTCTGCCAATGAGTGTTATCTCCATGTCCCCGAGTGAATGTTTCTCGGTTTCAAAGGTTAGTTCGGGACAGTATATGAATCCTTGATGCTGAACGGATAGAGACATTTCTTCCCGTTGCAGTCCCTCTAGCATTTGCTGTAGCTTTAAGGCCGATGCTCTTTCCAAACGTCCATGTCTTACGGCTCTCTTTATGTAAAAGCCCAGTGTCACAGCTAATTTTCGCCTACCGAGCGGCAAGTCGAGGCGTCTCTCGTTTTCCGCAGGGAAGAAAAAGCGTCTGAAGTTTCGTTCTCCGGCCTTCGTCGATTCGTTCATATCATCCCAAAGAGCGCTATCGTATGCCATGTACTTATGGCGGCGATATTTAACTTCGATGATCTCGATCGCCAAGACATCTTTCTTTGGAAAACTCACTAACAGCAGATCCGGTCTCCTATGGTCCAGATCGCCTTTCTTTCTCGGTGGAGAACCAAAAAGCCCAATGTGATCATCAATAGGTACAATGAAGGCGTTTTCAAGCCGTTCTGTTCCTCTCAATAATTCCAAAACGACTGCGAGACTCACGGCCTCTTTGGCAACGTGAGGGTATCTCGCAACTCTCATCACAAGTCGACCCGAAACCGTCTTGAGTAGGCGAAGAATTTCCTCGCATGGCGAGTCACTGGGTGCAATACTCATTTCTCTCAGACATTCCAACAGAAGTCCTCTGACCTCTTCCAACCATGCGGTAGAGATCATCAATTGCTGACCGGTACCACCAATCTGGTCGGGAGCGTAATCAATCAAGTAGCGTGTCGCATTATCCTGGAGTTCTCCGGTACCACCATAGGGACTGTCGAATAATTCAACGCCTAGGTGACGGTCTACGGTGAGGACCCAATCGCTTGCACGATGTAAGCGTGAGAATAGGTTAAATTGACGTGCTTGGATGGTCACCTTACTTGCAGGCCATTGCTTTTCGGAACCATTACGGAGTTTCACGAGGCCCTTCAAAATAGCGCGATGTACTTTCAAGAGTTCAGCGGTATACGCCTTATTTACCGGGTGAGGTGCAACACGAGCGGCTTCAGGTGGTTTGGCGCTTCGAAACCATGTCAATGTATCATCTATGATGGAAAGCTCTCCAGCTAAGTCGGTTTGTAGCCCGTAACATGACACGCCGCCCGCACTATCTGCAGTGTCATCATCGACCAAATCAGCGTCTGGTTTGAAGTATTCCATAACAAAGGAAACATGCGCCTCTTCTAATTCGCTTTTGGTTTCGTCTTCCAATTCGGCCAGATCTCTTTTGGCCCAAAACAGATGAGGTTGTAAGAAATTCCCACCGGGTTTAAATAGTCGGTCCAATTTTCGCGGAAGCCCTGGTTCTCTTCGCCGTGTCGCACATTCGTCCAAAAATGATCCGATCTGGTGCTCTGGCGGTGTGCCATATAAGCGAACTTCGAACGCTGACTCACCCATATCTGAGTCGGGATTCGCAGATTGTTTTGCGTCCCTATCTGCAAGATTGCTGAGAGCCTTAACCAGAAATTGACCGTCACCGGCGTTCACACTTGTAACCTTCAGCGTCTTTACGTATGGATGAAGTTCTCGATATGCGAAAAGCTTTTCTGATAGAGCCGCTGCTGCAGCTTCCTGACCCAGCGTCAATGCTTCCAAAGTGCCTAGACCAAGTGCCCACCGTATCATCGCAGCAAGCCTGTGCGGATCTTGTTCATCCGCACTAATGTAGAGTGGCCAATGGAAGAGCGGAGAATCAAGATGGTACAACAAAGAGTGTTCATCGCCTAAGAATGCTGGACAGTTACCTCCGTCTAGTTCAAGGGCTATATCAGGCGCGGGAAGTACGCACTTTGTGGCAGAATCTAAAGCCGTGTGAATCCAATCTTTAATGAGCGATTCGTGCATGAGATGCCACAACAAGCGAAGCGGATGAAGTGGTGACAAGAGACTGCCGACGAGAGCATCGCTTCTCTTCAAAAGAATAGAGTCAAGATGTATTAGGCAGTTGAGTTGTGGCGAATTACTATTGTTGCCACTCGCCTCTTGCAAATTTTTAATTGCGTTGGCGTAAGCCCGACAATATGTGAGAATATCATCGCTCAATTCGCTTAACTCAACAGCTTCTACCACACCTCTAGAAGCACATCCGTCCGCGATCTTGGCAAAAAGCTTGCGACGAATCTGCCACCATTCGCGACTTAGCGTTTCTTGTATTAGTCGTTCCTCGTCAAACTTTAGTTGTGAATCGTTCCATCGAACATCGCAAGGTAAGCGCAGACATAGTGCACCTGCTGTATTTGGGTTCAGTAACAACATTCGTTCGGCGGAATACAATAACGGATTAATAGGAACACGTTTTTGTTGCCGCTCATCGAGTTCTATTTTAACGCTTGACGGTCCATCGTATAGTGCCTGTGTAAGCGCCGGGATTCCATTGGTTCTAGTGGCGCGATCAAGCAAAAAGTCTGGAATAGAACGTATCAGCGGTATGGCTGTTTGCTCTGTTACTTCAACATCATCGCTAACTAATAAGAACTCGTCGCTTTCCCCGACTATGAAATCATCAGTGTCGGGCGAATACGCTCGAACAACAACCCGAACTCGACCTTCTTCCAAGTCGGGCAAATCGTATGGTGTGAAACTCCAGCTTTGAGTCTTATTAGCCTTATGGCGTTGTTGACCAGCCGCTGGAAGCGGCACCGGATTCGGTTCTGACGTTTCCAGAGAGATTTCATAAATCACTTCACCAGTTGGTTCCAAAGGCTGGGTTGTCCATCTGACAGTGACCTTTGATTTTGGATCCGCGATAGAAGCCTTTAGCGTAACGTTGCCATGACTGTCATCCTCTAACGCTAATCCGCTCCACGCATAAGCTTTGTTTTTCTTTGAGTCTCTAAATGAAAGAACGTCTATGGCTTTCAGGTTGATTCGTTCTTTACCTGGGAATGTCCATCTGTCAAAGGTCATCGAAACATTCTGACCGATTCTTTCGAGCCATTCCTTCGATTGCGCAAGGGATGAAGTGCGAAGCAGCTCAGTCAAATTGTCCTTAAGGTTTGAGTCGCCAAGGCCCAAAGCTTCAACTTTTTGGTGAATAGATGTTCCTAATCCAATCGAGTCGGAAATCTTGCTGACACAAGATCGATTTCTAGATATGCTTTCCTTTGAGGGCGAGCAGTCAGGAATGAGTCCTAGTCTCCAGAACTCTTTGCCGCAATGCTCGATGGTGACATCTGTGTCGGGAAGGGAGCACAAAAAGTCGAGTCGCTTGCTAACAGGAACACGTAACATTGCTTCCTTAACCAAGTCTCTGGTATCGGGCAAAAGTTGTCGATACAAGCGGTCGCAAATCGGCTTTAAAAACTCGGTCACGTCGTGGAAATCAGTATCATCCAAGGAAGCGGCGGCTTCAGCAACGAACGCAGAGGGAACAATAAACAAGCGACTCTTGCTTTTATCGTTTCGGCGCTGAAGAGCTATATCGCAGATGACCTCAAGGTCTGACTGCGGATGATCTGCAACCACCACAACATCCCATGAGACAGGTAATGATTGGCGCAACAGGGTACAAAGATGTCTGGCTTGAACAAGCTCTAGACCATTGATACGTACAGCATGGCCAGCGGGTGTTTCGGAATACTGTCGTTTAATTCTATCTGCGAGTAGAGTCAACCATCGGTTCATGATGGGTTTGTTCCTCCATTACTTTGTCTGCACCTGCTGGGGAATATCGCGGCTTCAATCTCTGCATTCGTCTGGCATCAGTAACAGCTGTAAAGAAACCGAGCTGACGCAATTTTTCTTTTAGTGCTTCGAGATTCGCCTGAGCGGCTGAATTCGCTTCAAAGCTGTTGTCTAACCCGGGTGGTGGTTTATCAATCCAAATTCCGTATTTTATTTTCAATTGTTCCACGAAGTCATAGATATCCAGGTTTCGCAAATTTGTCGGCCTATTCGGATCCAAGACAAGCAACTGAACCAGCGTCTCAAGAAGTTGTGTTCCTAATGTGTAGTAGTTATCCTCAGTAGATCCGGACTTCCCTGCCAATAAACCAGAGTCGAGATTACGTCTTGAAACACTAATGAAAAATTTCTGAAATTGTTCCCTAGGATTCCTTTGCGTGCTTGCAAGAAGTTCGACCAACCTATCGAATGGACTTAGGCTAGGATCTGCAACAATAGTTAGCAGATCCTCAGTCCACATGTTGTCCGGTTGCTTATCTTCTAAGAATGACAAATCTGTGCTTGCAACTCCTTGAACAGCCTCATAGATTCGATGATTAGATTGCTGGTGCCCTAGGGCAAGGAGCTTTAGTTGCTCAACCCCTTTCGCATTCCTCAGATTTTTGAGTTCCGGAAGATCCTGGCGGTTTCGCAGATAGTAATCGAGCAAGCGAAAACCAATCATAGACCTCAGCTGCTTGGCCATCCACTCGCTGTGACGTGCATAGGATAACTTTGCAAGTTCACGGCTCTTTCTATTTTTGCCACCAGTGAGATCAGCATAAATTCCTAATTCCCATTGCCGTTTTCCTTCGTTTATTCGTGAGTCGTCAAGCCATTCCCCAGTTTCATAGAGGTGGTTCATGGCAGCCGCATGACATAAAAAGTAAGTTGTTAGGTTAAGCGACATCAAACACAAAACACAATCCCCAAACACTCTTACAGGAATCGACTCGGAGGAATATCCTCTTAGAAAGGCAGAGAAATCCTGGCGAAATATGCGAGCCTGTCGAGGAGCCAGCGGATCGAATCCAGGAATCAACGCTCCTTTTGCTCCAACTTTAACTGTGACTTCTTTGGGCGGCTTTAGAAGCTCACAGACACGAACGGAGAGCAGCGCTTCAATATCCAATTCAACCTGATCATCGTACTTGTCCTTTTCAGCGTTGCCCAGCTGACTATCGTTGATGATGCCTCTACCAAATCTTGTCCAAAGTAAGTTCTTACGTGATTGCAGCGCAAAAGGCTCGTCAGGATTGCTAACCAAACTTTCACCTGAAGAATCGCGGTGAAGGATAGCCGCGATAAGTTCAGGAATGTTTCTCAAGTTATTCCACTTCGGTAGATCAACTCTATAAGTCATGAAGTGAAGTGGTCGAATGCCTAGAACTTTGTCTGAAGCTCCTCTGTCTTTTAGCCGAAAGATGCTGGTCTTAAGCCACTCTTCAAGAATACGAATATCCTTATCTTCATCAAAACCTGCAAATCGAGTCTTGTTGTCGGCGAGTTCTTGAGCTACCTCACCAGCTGTACGTGATCGATATTTGTGTTTTGGATCGGATTCATCCTTAATGTCCCAATCGCCCTTTCCTCTCCGACGACCAAGGCGGGTGACATAAAAGAGACCAGGCAAAACGTCCTCTAACGCAACGTTATTGTAGTCGAGGCGGATTGCGGGAGGGAAACTCAATCCGCGTAAACGCTTGAGCTCATTTGGAATGTTCAATTCAGTCATACAAGCGCCTCCAACTTTATTTGTCTAACACCGTCTTCAAGTTGTTGAATCGCTTTATACACCCCGAGAGTTGGATGCACTAAACAGACCTCTTTTGCTGGCATAGCTAACAATCGATTTTTGAACAGCTGTAGGTGTCCTGCTATCCCCTCAAGCTCCTCAACACCCAGCCGATATCCCTGACCAAAGCGCATAAGAATTTCGAATAAGTCGACTGATATTTTCAACGCAGGATCACCGTCAACATATTCAAGCACCATTGCTGACGGAATCTCGCTAAACACTGTTGCCTGATTGTCTTCGACGTCCCATCGTAAACTGAAGTCTTTGGGATCAAACAATCGAACGACAACTAAATCTGTTCGTGAATTGACTGCTGTTTGGATTGCCAAATAATCCTGCACCAGTTTCTCAGGAACATTATCAGTTCTTGAAATTGCTCTTGCTAGAACTTCGCACAATTCCTTCGGCAGTTGACGCTTCCCCGATTTGAAATCATTCAAGAACTCGATCCAAGAATCCGCGCTTCGATAAGCAATCATGGAACTCCATTTAGTTCCCTCTGTATCGGAAAGCTGTCCCTCAAAAAATGCCCTCCGCCGAATACCAGAGAGCAAGTGTTGCAAGTTCAAGTTGTCAGATTCAAGTTCAGTACGGCGCCATGTCATTGCGGTATGTGGTAGCCGCGTAGACTCAAGAAATAGCGATTCTAAATGTTCAATGGACTTCGAAAGTGCAACTGCTCGCCTATCGAAAGTCGGATTATCAATGATGGCCGGATCGAAATTAGTGAGGTCTGCGAAGAGTTTTCCACTAGCTGCACCAGTGTCAAAGATACGATTGTAATAGATTCTCCGATGTTGCAAATTGCCGAAGTTACTATCATCGCCATCGACAGACTCCTCTAAGTCCTGTCCTGACGTTTGTTCTAGCTCTGCGTGAATGTCTTCACAATGCTGGTCGCCGAACAGTAAGTAAGCTAGAAAAGAGCGGAGTTCTCGGATTGTAATGTGCAATCGGCCCCGACTATGAACGAGCATAAGAAGTTTCCGTAGCTTATCTCGCACCGGCGGACCTAGAGAAGCACTTCGCATCGTGTCCACGTTAAATCGCACGTGGCACGACGTCGCCGCTCGGCAGTCAGTGCAGGCCTGCCATGGCTCCTGGTGTTCTCGGTTGGTGTCGGCACCTCCTTCGAGGAGTGATAACAGGATCGCATCGAACGCATCGTGCCTGCCTTCAACTCCGCCAACCAAGGATCGCCTATTTAAATCGACCAAAATGATTTGTGGATGGGCTTCGCCCTCTTCCTCACCAAGCAGCTTCAAGAGATCTTGAACGACCCAATTGTTCTCCGTCTCTCGTTCACTGAGATATTCTAAGAGCTTCCCATCGTTGATTGCCAAAAGCTGCGTTCTGCGTACGTCTGAAGCCAGTGAAATAGAGCGCCTTGCCATTCGGACGGGATCGAATAGTTTGTCTAGAACCTCGAACGCTGTTGAGAGTCCCCGTTCTGTATCAGCAGCAGAACCGTCAAGCACGCATTCAAATGTCCAGCCTGACTCATCTTTCTGAAGCCAATGATTTAGAGGAAGACTGTCTTGCTTCATACCAAGTGCAATTAGCAGCTGCTGCAAGAAAGCCGTCTTACCATCCCCTGGATTACCCGCGAGAACGACGAGCGCAAATTCATGGTTCAAAATTCGCGGCAATAACTCAGTGTCCAGCTCGGTTTTTACGTAAAGGTCTCTTGAAATGCGTGAATCCAACCCGCGATTTTCAGCGTTGCACCCTCCCTTGTTGTATAGCTTAAGGACCTGATCTACATACAAATTGATCCGACGCTCTAAACGTGGCACTTCTGTAACTTCTATGAGTTCGGCTACGCCGATCAGCGCCTGTTGAAACTCTTTTGCAGTCTGATATCGGTCAATCTGATTTGGCGATATTGCCTTTTTGAGAATTGCCCGGAATGGTTGGCTGCCGAAAGAAGCATTCTCAAATAGCTCCTGTCTCAATGATGACTTTCGCCATGTACCAGAATCAATAGCGTAAGGCAGTTCGCCAAACAGAAGCTCGCAAAGTACAACACCCAATGAATAAACGTCTCCAGACGATGGCCATGAGGTGCCTGATTGATCACGCTCAGGAGGTCTATACGGTGCAGTGCCGACAACACCAGAATCTGAATACTGACCTCCCAAGTAAGACAAGCCAAAGTCGACGAGAATGGCTTTATCATCATCGATACATATGTTGCGTGGGCTGATATCGCCGTGAAATACTGGAGGATTTCGACTCTCCATGTACGCTAAAGCATCTGCTAAACACATGGCCCATCCTGCGATTAAGTTACTTGGGGTAGGACCCTTGATTATGAAATCCTTTGCGGTCTTCAATGCTGCATATGATTCAAGCAAGTGATAAGGCGCATCTGGTCTGAGGCTCACCTCCTGTGCAGCTGCAATATTTGGATGATCGAGGTGGCTGAGGGCTGCGAATGCTCTGTTTGCTGTCTTAAGAAGCTCTGGGTAACGAACCACTTTCGCGACATATTCGCGTGTATTATCGCTCTGCTGGGCTACACGATAAGCGTGAAAGCACCCACCTGAACCTAGATATCCGAGCACAATAAACTGCCCTAAAGGTGATCCCTCTGGTAACGGGTGCACCGCAATCGGTGCCGGAGCAAGTCCAACATTTGATTCACTGATGGCGTCAAACAATACAAGAACATCTGTAATGCTTTGAAGGCGGTTGTTCGGTTCGTAGGCGACCATGATGTGTAGCAGAGTTTCTAAGTCTGCAATTTGCTTCTCAGTAAGCGTCCCATCTTTAATTAGAAGCTTAGGATCCGGTGCATCTGCAGAACGAGGCGCATTCCCGAATGGTCTCACCCCAGAAAGCATTTCAAAAATCATTACACCCAAGGAATAGAGGTCTGATGCTTCAGTGGCATTATGCGGCGAATCTGAGACCTCAGGTGCAGTGTACGGGCTCGCGACGAAGTCACCCGGTGTGAAATGGATACTACTTAACGAACCAGTCACAATTTTCGAGAACTCGAAACCCGTCAATTGAAAATCGTAATCAGACTGCCAGAAGTGAACACACGAAGGACTCAAGTTGCGATGGATGATCTTATCTTTGTGAATCGACTGCAGGATCTCGCAAAGGCGACGAGCAGCTTTAAGCCGATTTTCAAACGACCATGATTGCTCGGAAATACGTGATGCTAAGCATGGACCATTTGGTAAATCAAAGGCACAGTAATAAAGCTCACTTCCGTAACGAGTGTCCGGTTGAAAATCGGCAGCGCTTCGCCCCACTCCTGGAGTATTGCGCAACTTAAATAAGGCCTCGAACTCTTGTTGCGCTTTCTTGCGAACTTCTTCACGTGTTCGTTTGTCGGGAAGTGCGGATAAATCGTAGACCTTGAGTTCAACCCAATCGTTCGTACGTTCTCTTTGTGCGCGGAAGCTTCGAACCAAGGACGTCGCCGAAAGTTCTTCGACTAACTTAAAGGCACCGATTTGGGTAAATCTCTTGGACAGTCGTTGCAGTATTCCGGAACCGCATAAGAGTTTCTGAACGGATTGACTTTCTCCCGTGGTTAGCTTGCGAGCCCGGGGGATGTTTGCCTTTAGAAAATAGTCTTCACATCCGGAGAGCCGTCTAGCATGATGGGCAATGCGGGCATCAGCGACACGTAGTTCTGCATCATCGGGCGATAGCAGTACCAGTCCCTCTACCCAAACTCCGGAAAGACGGCTATCTGCCGCCTTTAGCTTCCCTGCCAGCA
The DNA here is from genome assembly GCA_003151275.1 of Candidatus Melainabacteria bacterium. Next base: position 7,130 of record PLXC01000003.1, on the reverse strand, counting down.
TTGACGCTGCGTGCAAAATATTGTAGAGCACTCGCTCCCGAGCTGAACCATTTTCTAGCACCCACACATGTTCGTCGCCAGTGATGCGTCCGCCGAATCCTTTTTCATCGATTATCCAGACACATCGGTCGCCGATGACGATGGCATCGATTTCGCGCGTCAGTTCACCAGTCGTGATTTGAGGATTACCTAGAACCAGCCAGTCATCTGGCAGGTTCTTTTGTAGGTAATCAAGAGTCTTTCGTTCTCCGCGAGTTACGGGTTCGCCAAGCGATATTAACCTAGCCATCTGTAGTCCCTTTTTAGGCTTAGTTTACTTGCAGAAGGTAAAGTATAAACTTATTCATCTCCAAGCGCTCCTGACATCGCAAATAACCGGGTGTTATAACCCACGGTTGAAAAGGGCAAGCCGAAAATTCCACAACCGAAGAATCCAATGAAGGATAGGCAAAGAATGTAGGAAGTATGGTATTTCACTTATAGTTGCTTCCCAGGAAGTCAAAGACTTTAGCGCTTCTCTTTTCGCGGCCATTTCAAATTATTTGCTGCTGCGAATGACCGATACCGATGCAAGGGTTCGTCCAGACCTTAAACCATTGCCCTGCTTAAGGCATGACTAATTCGGTGCTCTCATGGTCGACCTAGCTATCCTGTCCTGTGCTGGGCATCCACAGCTTACGCCACCATGAGGGCTTGGGTTTTTGCAGCTCTTGAACTACTTTTTCCAATTCCTCAAGCTTTTGCGCGCTCAGAACTGCTTCCTCAGCCTTCAGCTTCAGTTTTTCGTTTTCGGCTTCGAGGGCTTTGGTTTCCTCTTCCTTTTCCTTGATCTTGTTGAACTGAATTTCTGAGGCTTTGCGCTCAGCTTCAATGTCTGCCAACAACTTCCTTTTCTGTGCTTCGAAATCGGGCAACAGCTTAAGCTGTTTGTCCTTCTCCTCGATCTCCAGATCCTTGAGCACTATTACCTTGGTCAATTCCTCGACTCGATCCATCAACGGCTTCATGATCTTTTCGGCTGTCGCCATGACCTGGCTTTCCAAGTCTTCATTGCGCCAATTACGAGGTGTACCTCCGGAGGTTGGTACCTCCGCACCTTCGTTATCAAAGATAGACCCATCTGCCGTGGTTTCCAGGACAGTGGCGTCAGTCACGTCTTCGTAGGATTGCTGTTCCATGAGAGCAGTCGCTTGTGGTGGCTGCCCTGGAGCTGGTGGCGCGGCCGGTGCGGGTGCTCCCGCCGCCGGCATCGCTTGTGGCTGGAAAGCCATCGCCGCTCCCGCGTTGACCTCCGGAGGCTGCGGAGCCTGTGAAAAGGAATACTGGTGAGCCATAACGGGTTGCTGCGGAGGTGTTGCAAATGCCTGCGGAGGCATTGGATTAGGCTGATAAAAAGTTTGCGGCATAACGGGAGGCGTCGCCAATTCGGCAGTGGTCTCAGCCAACTGTGATGATTGATTTATCGGACTTTGCCCTCGTCTGGCCAGCTCTGCATCCAGGTCACGTTGGTGAACAAACCACTGGTCTTTTTGACCGACAGTTTTCTTTGTGCCTTTGAGCGTACCCAGGGAGAGCTTGTCACGGACGGACCGTTCGTCAATCCCAAGCGCAGTCGCTACTTGCTTAACCGTCAGCATCGATGATCCTTGCATCTATTTTCCCTATATCCGGGCGATATACCCGGAAAGCCTGAACCCGTGAGGATTATACGCTAAATCTACTACCTCCGGACGCACCACTTTGAAAACTCCGGATACCCTCCGGAGCCTTTGTCTGGATACCTCCGGAGGTACGCGGAGGCTCTATATCTGCCGGTTTTCGCGACTGCACGGAAAGGCTGTTATGGAAATTGATTTTGGTGCCTCTCGCCTCCGGAGGTCCTGTTGTCTGGCGCAGCCCTCTGGGTGGCAATTTGTTGCCCCCTCCGGAGGCTGACCTCCGGCGGAACCCTCGGAGGTCCGGAGGTGGGCGGTTTTACCTCCGCTTGCCTCCGGATGTTCCCGGAGGTTTTTACGTTTGCCTCCGGAGGTCTTTCGGAGGTGCCCTATGGTGTCAAATATGGTGAATTTTCAGTGGCGTGAATTTTTTGCCGGAGGTTTTGCGGAGATTCTGGCCTTACGGCTCCGGAAATTCGCAAAACTGAAAACCATTGCTAGACTTATATCCCCGGCAACCTCCGGGGCTTTAGCTTTGCCGCCTCCGGAGCCTCCGCAATTTTAAAGATCAGGATCTTGAGCCGCGTTTGATCGATTATGGGATTGCACGCAATTAAGACACCGGTTATAGTAGCTTTCGCGGTATCACGGGCGGTGTATGTTCGCCATATATCGCAAGCATATATTCAAGGCCGGCGCCTTCTAGAAAGTCAGCTCTAAGTCATAAAAACAAAAAACACTGCCTGTGGCAGTGCCCCTTGCAAAGACCTTGCGGCCTTTTTGTTATTCAATTGTTCAGATCAGGTTTGTCGAATCCCCTGAATTGATCAAAGAATAAGCGATTAGTCCGGATAGGTCAACTCATCCCAAATTAAGGCGGGGAGACGATCATTACCGGTCACGCTCAAGCGCGCTCAGTTTCAACTGGCGTGCAAACTAAATTTGCTCGTGCAAAATATTTCCCGGCTGGCTGGGAAGACTACCTGGCGCTGTTTCTGGCGCTGTTCCACCGCTACGGTTATATTTATCGGCCGCTAAATGATGGCAATTGGTCTTCGGCCAATGAGCAGTGGAAACTGAGTGACACTGAGATCATCAAGGCTATCTCCTGTGCCCATTCGTTATATTTAGGCACGCGTGCCGGTAAGACGACCCGCTACGCGGTGCTAGATATCGACATCAAAAGTAAGTACCACAATCAAGCTCAGCTCGACAGGCTGTTAGCTGTGCTATCGAAGGCCGGTCTTGGCCGATCATCTCTTTATCGATCGAGCTTTAGTGGTGGCTGGCATCTCTATATCTTCTTCGATGAACCGATCAGCAGCGCGGACCTTCGCCGCGAGCTGGTTCGGCTCCTAACATTGAATGACTTCGAAGTCGCGAAGGGCACGCTCGAAGTCTTCCCTCATCCCGGCAATGCTTCGCTGGGCATGGGTCTCCGGCTACCTCTCCAGGCGGGCTGGGCCTGGCTCGATAAGAGGACGCTTGAAATTGATCATTACCGCGAAGAGATGAGTGCCACCAAAGCGCTCGAGTTTTTTCTTGACTGCCTTGAATCCGATGCCAACTCCTTCAAGGACTTCCGGCATCTCAAGGCGCACGTCCAGGACCTTGAGGCACGCAAGACAGCCGCTGCCAATCATGGAGTTGCTCGTCGTTCCGATAATGTCATTCCTCTTCGCCGACCTGAAAAGCCTGTACTGCCAAGTGAATTCAGCTCCTTCGTTTCTTCCGCCTTCGGTCAATTGCCACCTGGTATCAACCCTGACTCCTGGTACAAGGGCCGGGTGTTCCATCTCGAAGGGCTGTCTGGACCATCCCAGCGGGCTGAAGCTATTTTCTGTGTGGGTCACTACTTCTTCTATGGTGACCCCGGCCGCGATCTGCCGGCTTTGGGTTACGGCTATGAAGAAGAGCGCAAGTGGGCTATCCACGGGTTTCTAGAAGCGCGTCACAATGGGCAGAGCGAGGACATAAACAGAGGGCGAGCTGACGCTATCGCCCAAGTGGACCGCGCTGCTAATTGGCGCCCAGCACACAAGATGGCTGAAGAACCCATGAAGTATTCACCCACGCAGCCGATCTCCTGGATTCGTGAGAACGCCAACCGCAAGAGCGGTGCCCGTAAGCGGATACAGGACGCCCTGGACGGACTCAAGAAATTCAATCGATCGTTTACGACAGTCGAGCTGCAAGAGTCCGCTGGGTGTTCAAGGCGGACCCTTTATGACCATACCGATATCTGGCGCCAGGACTACGAAGATCTCGCAGCTGGCTTCTTTGCAATCTGTACCGACGAATATAACGCTGTGGTGGAGGCTGCTTGTCCGGAAAGCAAGCCTCCTTCCACATCTGTAGAAAAAATTACGCCGCCGGGGCTGCTGGCTGCCCGCCGGGTCGCTTATGAGATATCCATGCGATCGAAGAGAGATATCCAGAACAAGCAGAAGACGGCTCGCCGGTCCTCTGAGGCGTCTGAAACGCATTGGCGGGACGAAGTTACCTCCCTGACCAAAGAAACGCCCTCAGAGCTGCCTGTAGGAAGGCTCAAGTCGCTGCTCGTTCTTCTGGCTCATTATCTAAGTCTTGCGCCTTACGAAGAAGATGCTGTGCTTCTCCATTCCTACATTTCCAGCTTGAGACTAGAGCTGAATTCGCGCAGCCACGGTCCGGAGCGACTACTTTTTAGTGGCTAGATCTATTTTCTTTGGCTTGTTAGTGATAATATATTGGCACCGTAAGCGGTACTAAAATCATTCGCTTACTAGCTGGTTTCTGAAAGTGCAAGAAGCGCTCCGGGAGCCAGAAATTTTTGTCGCGCTTCGAAAAAATCGGACATTTCCCACCAATAGAAATTGTACGCTCTTGGCAATTATATTTGTTGAGAAATGTCAGTTTCGGAAGTCGACTGCAAAAAATTTCATAAGTCCTGTTCACGGGCTCAAAACAGAACAGCTGAAACTTGCGCGCGCGTTCGCGCCTTCTGTGAATTACTTTTTTTCGTCTGTGGCATGAGTCAATGCATTCGTAATTTTTTCAACGATTACGTCGCCGAACTGTTTCTGCTCTTTCAAGGCTTCTTGCTGTAATGCAGAATCAAGACCTTTTGGAATACGCAAATTCAGTGGTACTCGTCGGTCTGCGTCGGTTTTCTTTCTCGATACTGTTGGCGATGCCGTTGCTACCGGTTGCGTTGTTGGACTAATGCTGGACCGCAACGCTGTGACAGCCCAATCAGAAGGAGCACTTCCGCAACCAGACGCAGCCGCTACTAAAGTGGACTGGACCGAGATGGGTAACATCACAGATACTTGGACAAGTACCTCATCTGGGTCTTTATAATCTGACGTCATGAATGTCACCTCCTTCCATATGATTATAATAGCCTGCTAAGAGAGGTTGTGCATTCGATGCAGCATAAGATTCTGATTCTCGGAGCTGGACCTAAAGCTGTGGCCCTGGCTACCAAGCATCGCGTACTCGGACAAAAAGGTCTTTCTCTTCCTCCCTACACTGTCATTGAACGAGCGACCTTAGCAGCTCACTGGGACGGTCAACACGGATTTACCGATGGTGACCAGGAACTAGTTACACCGCCAGAACAGGACCTCGGTTTCCCGTACACCACCGACTGGTTGGCCCCTCTGGGCTTGAAAGCTGCCCAGTTGAAAGAAATCAATGAGTCCATGCTCTCCTATTCTTGGTCGGCTTTTCTTAGCGAGCAAGGACAACGAGCTGATGAGCTGTTGGGTTTAGTCCGACCAACACATCGTCTGTTTGTAGATTATCTTAGCTGGGCGGCGAAGAAAGCCGAAATGCAAATTTCAACGGCTGATGCTGTCCAAATCGACACCAGTAATTCAACGTGGAATCTGCACTACTCTGATCTAGGACAAGCAAAACAATTCAGCGGAACTGCTCTTGTAATTACTGGCAATGGAACTCCAAGATATCTTCGCGGGCAACCACTCGATGCCAATGACCGAACATTAGATGGGCTAACCTTTTGGAAGAATTTAGACAAAATTGATCAATTGCCAGCCGGGGCTCGCATAGCTGTAGTCGGAACAGGTGAAACAGCAGCTGCCATAGCTTCTGCAATTGTAGACAGAGATTCAACCGGTGGGCGACAGATAGACCTTATTTCCGAACAGCCTTCCTATTTACCTCGAAGTTTTCTGGTAGACGATCTCAAATATTTTGCAGACCCGGATTTCTACTCATGGCGTGGATTGCCGGTGTCATGGAGACGCGGGATTATTAGGCGAGCTGATCGCGGTGTCGTTTCGCCGGCTACCAAACAAAAGCTGGAAAATTCTAGTAACGTAAGGTACTTTCTTTCAACCGAAATCAGTTGGGTAGGAACGTCCGGAAGTGACATAGTGCTGGCTACGGAGGGCCGCTTCGATCGAAAAGAAGAGATACGCTACGCTATGGTTATCGTCGCAGTCGGCTTTGACCCTTTGTGGTTCATGAAGATTCTTGATTCTGAAAGCCGCCAGCGCCTGATTCAATCTGCTAGAGAGCAATTCGATCCTAGTTGCGAATTGCTCCTAAAAGCGGTTGAGAGACGGCAGGGACTTGACACGTGCCGAGAATTAGAAACTAATCTAGCTGCCAATAGAGACGAATTCCTCCGAGATAATTTACAAAACAACAGAGACATAAATCAATGGTTCGTCAGGTGTTTGGAAGCATCAATTCAACTAGATCTCAGTGTGAAAGACTTTGAACCCAAGCTGCATCTTCCGATGCTGTCTGGGTTAGAGCAAGGACCTGGTTTCCCAAACCTGAATTGCCTCGGGCTTTTGTCAAATAGAATCTGGAAATCCTATGCTTCCCTCAGCACCGAAAGCTGATTGTCACTTTCGGACTCCTGCTCTCTGATTCCTCGAATTCTCAGTGCTGGCTAACGATTTCACTGCAAAGCACCTTCTGAAAATGACAAGAAGATGTTGAATTCTCTTTAGCAATTAACGCCACTTTTCGTTCCGCTGATCCTGCCGATCTGTGGTGGTACCTCCGCGCTGTGTTTTTCCATGGTACCGGCTCGGCGCCACCGCCGCGCAAGCGGGTTTTCTTGTACTAGCTACTTCTCCTTTTTTTGCTTGCACGCGGAGCCGAGCCGGTTGGTGTTGCCACAGCAGCGCTTGCTGCCTACTTCCGGCACAAAGGAGAGGTCATATGGCAAACACTCACGACTACGGTTTGGAGCTGACTAATAACAGCAAAGTGGGTTGGGCATTCAGTCTTCCTCGAAGCAAGACTTGCATCAATGCTACGCCTACCTGTAAGAAGCTTTGCTACGGCAATGGCATACGCTATCAGTCTGATGCTCAGAAAGCAAAGCGGGAACGCAACTACAGGACTGTCGAGTTTCTTCTCAAGGAAGGCGGTCCTGAGTTGCTGGCTGAGAATCTGTCGATGCTGGTTGATCAGGCGCGTCCTCGGGTGTGAATTGACGATTTAAATGTC
>PLXC01000102.1 GCA_003151275.1 Candidatus Melainabacteria bacterium | reverse complement strand
GGAAAAAGAAGAATGTTCAATCGGTTTCGGAACTCTAGTCTTGGTGGATCTGCTGAAAACTTGCACTCGGCAGCTTCGTAAAGCGTAGGGCTGATCAAGAGGCCACTTCATTAAGCGTTCGGCGAGTTGACGCGCGAAAGGAAAGGTACCTACGCGATCTGTCTGCTTGAAGTTCTCGATAGGCCGATCGTGAAAAGCAGAATGTTTGCGGTCAAGATTTTTTGCTGTGTTTTTATGGATCATCGTTATTGCAAATTCTTTGAAGGTTCAATAGTACCAGCAGGGAGTCTTAAGTGTTGACATTTATGTTAAGATTGAGCTATAAGTCAACTATGACACTGCCCCCTTTTACAGACGAGGGATTGCTTCCGCCTGGCGATCACCTTCTATCCTTCAACGAATTACGAGATTCCTTCCTGGTTACAGGTGAAGGATGCGACATTCCGGAGTGGGACAGGTTCTGGCGCTCGCATTTAGTCGACAACCTTGAAAGATTGACCAAAGAATTATGGACTGTCGGTATCGAGCGAGTGTTTATTGACGGCTCATTTGTCGAACGAAAGGCACATCCAAACGACATTGACGGTTACTTTGATGTTGAAATGAGATATTTCATCTGCGGCAAGTTGCACAAAGACTTGAACTTACTAAACGAGCATAAAATTTGGACTTGGGATCCTGGGAGCCAAAAGAACGTGAGCAATTTTGCAAAGAGACAGCTGCCGATGTGGCTGATGTATCGGATAGAACTGTATCCGCACTACGGACAAATTACGGGACTCACCGATCGCTATGGCAATGATCTTGTGTTCCCATCTGCCTTTCGGCAAAGAAGATCTGACAATCAACAGAAAGGCATCGTTCTCTTAAGGCAGGCTAGCAATCATGATTAAGACAGAAAAAGAATACAAAGAGTGCTGCGAGAAGATAGAAAAGGATCAGGCTGTTATTGAAAGGCAGCGCACTGAACTTAAGAAAATGAAACTCACAAAAGAAGAGATGAAGCGAGCACTAGACCCGTTGCTTAGCTTCAACCAGCAATTAATAGATGAAGTGCAATGGTATGAAAGAGTTCGCCGGAGAGACTTTGGCACAATAAATGATTTAACATCCGTAGGTCGTGTCCTGATCGCATTGCGGATTGCAAACGGGATCTCGCAGAAAGAATTGGCGGATCGACTTGGTGTCAATACTTCGCAGGTCTCTCGGGATGAAAGCAACGAGTATCACGGTATAAGTCTTGATCGCGCGCAACGAATATTGGATGCACTTGGAGAACGTTTGATTACTGCAGTAGAAGAGAGACAAGCTTCCGCTGCCTCCTGAGGCTCATTCTTTGTTTTTCAAAACAGAAAATGAAACTTAATTACGCTTATCAGCCTGATGTCCAGCCAGCCATGGTCGGTGGTCTGGATGGATCAAAATCAAACCAATGATCTGGCAGCGTCTGATTGACAGCGACTTCCAGATAATTGTACTCATTGTAGTATTGCGAATCTGGAAATGTTCGGTGCAAAATCAAGTCCGGAGATGATCCGGTTTCTCCCGTGTCAATTGAGCGCACGAGCGCACCAAGTGCTATGGTGCTGTCGTAATTTCTAATGCGACGAACGACATAATCGTTCTTGCTAACCCAAACTTCCATGTCATCCGGACTCTCTGATGTGCCCACGAGGTGATGACAAGAAAAACCATTCACCTCTTCGTTCTCAGTTTCCCTCAGACCGCGCGCGTCAAACCAGCTGCTCCGTAAGTCAACGCAACCTGGAAGGAGTAATGTCAGTATTCGGTGCACGGAAGCTTTGGAAACACCGGTGGCCGCAGCAATAGCTAAATCTAGAGCACCCTTCTCCTTAAGTTCGTTCAAAAACCACATATGAGTATGATGAGAATTGGACCATATAGCATTTTCGTCTGCCGGATGCTCCTTTCCAAAGTACGGATGCCAATCTCGCCACTCAAAACGGACTCTCCCAGGACGAACGAAGTAAGTCTTGAATTCGACTGGAGTCTTTCCAATCGACGGAACACGATCTGCCGTGCCAACATCGGAATACGCTTGGAAGCGAAAATAGGTTTCCTTCACATTGTTCAGAATCAATTCTGCATTCACGATACTGCTCCAGCTGAGACTATACCTCGGTTAGCACCTGAGTCATAATCATAATATGCAAGACTCGAAGATCGCCAAGGTTGAGCTTATGTCCAACGAACCATTTTCCTATGAACTAGACTGCTACAAGTTGTTGGAAGTTGATCCTGCTGCGGATGTGCACGCTATTCGCGCGTCCTACCGTCGGCTAGCAGAGATATACCATCCAGACGCGCCAGACACGGGCGACGCCGCAATGTTTCAGACCATCACGAAGGCCTGGCTTATTTTGTGCAGCGACGAGTCACGCGCTGGCTACGACGAGTCCTTGCGATGAAACCGTTACTGCTACTGTCATGCATTTTCCTTTCGGCAGTGCCTGCCTTTGCCGAAGATCCATTTTCTCAAGACAGATCGGCGGCGGTGGAAAAACCCATTCCAGCCACCTCATCTCAACTTAAGAATTTGATTAAACCTGTCATTCACAAGACAACGAGCCAATTCGACGGCTTTGACACCACCGCGAAGATGCGGTTTGCTTGGGAGGCTTGGGATCGTCGGGTGTTTAAGGCTGTGAATGCCCATTTGACGATGAGCATGCGCCGAGAGTTGAGGTTTTATCCATATCTCGTCGCAGTCGCTGAGTACTCTGTAACAAAAGAAGGGCGCATCATCAATGTGCAAATATCGCGATCGAGCTCAAATGCGTCATTTGATGACTTACTAATAACTACCATCAAGTCATTTGACGGAAATACGAAGCTGCTTGCTTTCCCATCCGATTCCAACCGAGAGGCAATCCGTAAGTTAGATACGTTTTCGAGCGATCGATATAAAAATTGGATTGCGCACTAAGCATCCGTCTATACAGATTATGTTGCAATTCTCAACCGGCATCATTCATGACTTATTGGATATCCTCGACTAATCAGTCATCTCAAAAGTAACGATTACCGTAGCGCTGACTTTTAGTGACATTGAATTTAAGGTTCGTTAGGTTTGTTTGTCCGAGGAATGTCTAGGTCGGCACCAGATCTCTGAATCTTCAGCAATTGCCAGCATTGGATAAGTCGAACCTGTTCCGAAGAGTGTCCATACTTCCTCCCCTTCTTGAAGTTGAAAAATACAGATCAGCTCTGCAGGAAGATTGTCATGTTTAATAAGCACGTCGTAACTAGTCGGAGTTAACTGGCGCTTGACCGTACAAAGCAGCTTTTGAAGTGGTTGATACATCACATACTCTTTGGGAGTCAATAATCACTATTATGGCGCAACATGAATATGTTGGTGACGCATTTGTTGATCTTGCTCCGTTGATTATTGTCCCGCAGGGGCTGTTGGATCTCGCCGAGATGTTGCTCCATTGATTGAATCCGGTGCCCCCGTTGATTGTGGATTTGGCTGCCTTGATTGAACAAATTGCTCCGTTGATTTTTTGTGTCGCTCCGTTGATTGGAGTTGTTGCTGCCTTGATTTATGATGTCGCCTCGCCAGAGGCAGATATCGTCTTTGACGTCAAGCTGCTAAGAAGTCTAGGCTGAAAGGCTTTCCGGATTTTAGAACTCCGAAGATTATGTGCAAAAGCTTACGCATTGAAGCTCCAACAACTTTCATCGGAGCCTTGCCATTTTTGATCGCAGAATGCACTAATAATCGGATTGTATTTCCGAGCGGAGACGGCTGGTAAGTACAAAGCAGAGCGCAGCCTACTCCTGCCAGTTTGAGACGTTCTGGTGCGACCGCGGATGGTATCACCAGATCGGATTTGTTTCGGTGCCAGTCCGGCGTAAGCAGCCAATTGCTTGGCGCTGCCGAAGAGTTCTGGACTGGGCACCTCTGCGAGCACGACATTGGCGGTCTGCTCGCCGACCCCAGGTATCGAGAGCAAAATCTCACGCTTCCGTCGAAGGACTTCGTGTTTCTTGTAAAGTCGTTCGATCAGTCGATCCAACTTCGCTATCTCCCCGTCAAGAAATTTAAGAGTGCGATCAACTGACTCGAGGGTTACTTCGTCGAGACTTTTCGAAGAGTGTCTATTGCGTTCCTGCTGTCGCATCTTGGTCAGGTCATACAATCGGCGGACTAGCCGTTGAAGTTCTTGTGCCTCTGCCGGCAGTGGCTGCCATAAAATCGGACTCATTGCTTTGCAGAAGCGTGCGATAATCCCGGCGTCAACTTTGTCCGTTTTTGTGCGTTTTAATTCACTTTGGGCGAACCGTTTGGTGCACGTCGGATTGACCACGCTAACAGCCATATCTTCACCGTGCAACCATGTGGCGAGCTCCATCCAATACGCGCCTGTCGCCTCCATGCAGAAGTGCGCATCCGTAACATTCCATTTCTCCCACCAAGCACGAAATTCTTCAAAGCCTTTTTCCGAATTCGGAAATTGGTGGTGCCTCATTTTTCCCTTTACTTCAACGGAGGCGTCGAAGTACTGTTTAGAGATGTCGACTCCTACGAAGTTTTGAAACATGCGATCCTCTTTCTTTTGTGTAAGGGGAGCCTTGTAGAAACTGATCCGATCCGGTCAACCTGCTAAATTCGGCTCTCAGTAGTACTAGAACTCACATAATCGTGATGTGGCGTCATTTACAGGGACCGTGTAGGCGTGTTTGTAAACGTCGAAGCTAATGACCTGGTGGCATAATCACATAAGACTGCGATAGGTATAAACACAGCGACGTTTTCTACAACCGCGTTTGTAGATATCTTGTAGGCGCCATTTCTAAGCTACAAAGTCCTAATTTTGCATAGTGGTATCAGCTGCTGGAAGACCTTACATCACCAGCGTTTACAGTATCTGGACCATTCCCATTTTGCTCCTATCATAGAAATGCTGAATGAGAGCAGACTCGTGATTGCAGTTCGGCACAGTCAACTTTTACAGATTTCTCTATGCTAATAATAGGGCGCTAAGGAAAAGAAGTTCCGATCACGCGCCAGAGATAATTGGACATCAGGCGCTACAAATCACCTACAAGTAGACAATGGCAAATTACAGCATTCCAGCGCTCACGCCTGCGTTTCCGCGATCTGATACCACCGAACGATTTATGTAGGACTACAAACTGGCCTACATAAGCTCGCAACAGCAAGCAGCTCAACCGTTGTGTGAGTTCCAATACAAAGCAGACACTAGAATTAGTGCAGTTGCAGCAGTTTTATAAGACACGAGCATGCAGCTATGCTCCCCAATAAATTGCGTGTGCGCCACGCTCGCAGGAATTATCCCATAAAAACTCGCTGACATCTTGAAAAAGAAAGAACATCCCAGCTTGGCAACGATGATGTTTCGCGCATGGTGGGCATTATTGATCCCGGTCGTTCTGTGATGTTCCCTAATTAATCCATATCTCGCATGATCTCATAAGCTCTATTTGCTTCGTCGTCTTCTTCCACTGAGATGGATGTTTCAATGAACTGAAGCAATTCTGGCCCAACAGTTTTCAGGAAATAATTCCATTTTTCATCAGGCTGATCGGGTGCATCAAACATCGTTTTCACAAACGGTATGACGGGCTGAAAGCGCTCTTCATCGCCACAATAACTAATTAGAATATTTTGGGGATCTTTTTCTTTGCTCTTTGTAATTTTCCCGAGTTGGCGAGCCTTTTTGGCAATTGTTTTTTTGAAGTCTTTATGGTGCCGTCCAGGCTCTTGTGGATACAACCGCTCGCGACCTATTCACCTTGATTGTACTTACAGGCATGAGGAAACTTAAGGCACTCGAGCTGCAGTGGGATGACATTGATCTGTCGTCTGGCGTGATAACTCTACGTGATACCAAAAATGGTGACGACCGAATATTTCCGATTTCGAACTACGCATTGATGATGATGGTAGCCCGCCGTGCTCGTGCCCGCCCTGAGGCACGATATATATATTTCCAAATCATCTTGTTGACTCGCCTACGCATTCTAATCGTGTGCTTGCAGCGCAAAAGATGGTTATCCAGCAATCCGGCGTAAAATTCTGCATCCATGATTTGCGAAGAACTATTCAAGAAATTTCAGGGCACGCCAGTCTAAGTGATCTTCAGGTGTACTTGGCTGTAGATCCTGATGATAAGCGAAGAGCCATTAATCTTTTGAGGTACTGATGCGTTGCGTTGTCCGGGCTCTATTAGGCATTATGAAGACTCTAAATTTGACTCCATCAATTTGTAAATGTGGCTTTCTTCTGATCACTCTGTTGTTGTGTTCCTGTACCAACACTCGTCTAATTGCACAGCCAGACTCACGTAGTCAGTCGCTTGAAACAACAACATCAGTAACAGAGGTCTCAGGTATGGGAAAAATAAGCATAGAACCAGGTGAGAGCAAGGAGACGGGAATCTGTCCGGACTGCGGCAGCAAGACATGGTATGCCACGGGTTATGTGTATAACGACAACAACGCGTCCGCAATTTATATGGCTCGATGGACGGATAAGCATCTTGAACGGGGCATCCAAATTCTCTTGAGCATCGGGCAGTGGGGTAATGGGACCTCCGGTAAGATGCGGCGGCGAGTTGGCGTCGACTGCCGAATGGGTTCTGATCGCCCTTCATTCATGATTGTTGACGCTTCCAAAATGCCGTGGGATGACGAGAAGCTCTTGGGCAAGGCATTAACAAGGGCGGAAGTTTTGAAGGACCCACTGAAGGACGAAGCATTTCACATACTTGACCATCTGGTATCTGACGATCCCCGTATCAAATCTTTCCTTCTCAGTGGTCAGCACTAAGCGCCAATGCTATTCGAGCCGCCTGCCAAGCACCTTAGCGGGACAAAATCCCCTATTTCGCGTTGTCAAATAGCTTAGCGGGGATTTTGACCAAAAAAATGTCGGGGCCCGAAGTTCATCAGGCTCGTTTCGCGAATAGTGCTCCCTGCACATTCTAGGGAATAAAGGGCTTGAGTCGAATGGTGGGACCAGGCAATGAAACGTCGATTAGTTGTGGCGATTATCCCTCTCATCATTTTGCATGCACCTTGCGGGGCAACACCACCCCGTCCCGTTTTTTTGAGTGAGGCTGTGTGCTACGCGGCAGAATTTCAAGAGATGTTGGAACTAAACGAATCGCCATCGTTAAACATTTTACGAATGAGAATGATTGCCGCGAAGATGACTGATTTGGGAATTGAGCAAGCGCAGCGTCACGAATGGGATTCAGCAGAGCACAGTTTATTAACGGCATTGCATATCAACGAAACTATTGAAGATTCTGACAGTAAGAGAATCGCTGACGATCTTAGTAATCTAATTGGACTTTATTTGGCCCAAGATAAATACACCTCTGCCGAGCCACTAATAGAGCGCTTCTTCAAGGACTTTCACCATCGTCCATTACTTTCGCAAGAATTTAAAAAGACAGAAGCGGCGCCAGTAAATCAAACGCCCAGGCGAACTTGGGTGCCATCACCTTGATCATTGCCACAGCCAGTCCATTCTGTCAGACGTAGATAGTATCAAAATTTCCTTGGCGAAGCTTCGATCTCGACTTTTGCCAGACTGTTTAAACAACTGGAAAAGCTTTCAGCAATTTTTTTAGGCTTACTATCTTCTTCCTTGAAGCGCCATACAGGTGGATCGTCATCATCCGTTCAGGAGTTACGAGAGAAAGCTGCAAAGGTGGCAGCAGATGACTTTGCGGAGAAGGCGGCAAAGGCCGGTAAGGCAATTTGGGAAGCTGCCAAAAGCTTAGCTATTCATATGCCGGAGATCATCTACAACACTCACAAGGAGTTAAATAGCTCTCAACATGCTAAGCACTTGGCTGGTTGGTGCCCAGGAGAATGGCACCACAATTACATATGACTATCTAGCTACGAAGTCCCGCCAGGCGGGCTCTATACAAACCAAATTATCCGTGCCACCACATCTTGGATCAAACAGCTTGCTGAACAGGCCCCTGGACCGCCGACTTAATTTGAAATGCCAAAGGCTTGCCAGAACTCGCCGCTAAAGTAGCGGGCATAGGGTCCAACGCGGGACATTTACTATGCAAGCCCTCGAACAACATCAGACCACTGATAGAAGCCAGCATCCTTGCCCGCTTCCCAGTGGATTGCATGAAGTGCATAAAGAAACTTGGGGACCAGGAGCCGCCAGGCCCGAGCGGCAACAACCTTCAAATGCAATGGATCAATTCGGTCAGTTTTGCATCGGCTTCGGCGACGGCATTACTCACTTTGTCACCGACGCAGCTCAGACAGCCAGTAAAGCCGTTACTCATCCAAGCGAGACTATTCACAGTGCAGTCGAAGGCACCAAGGGCGCCATTAAGGCAACCACTGAAGCAGTCATTGCAGGTTCCGCATATGTTGGCGAGAAGGTCTCCCATGGCGACTATGCAGGAATGGCAAACGATGGACTACACACCGGCGAAGCTATCAAAGCCGGTATCGTTCAATCGGTCGATCACTTCAATCATTTGACTGCCAAAGAGAAGGGATACATCTTCGGCCATGACGTGGCACCAACAGTGATCGGAACAATCATTGCTCCTGAATTGATACCAGAAGGTGCAGCGGCGGCGGCTTGCGGCAAAGTGGTATCGACAGTCGGAACCGTTATCAAAGAAGAAGGCGTGATTGGAAAAGTCGGCTCTGTCTTTGAAACCGCAAGAGAAAAAATAACAGCGATGAGTTCCAGAATAGCGGATCTCAATGAAAAGATGGCTGGATTGGCTGAGCGCAATGGTCTAAAGTCATCCATTAAGCACTCGGAGCTTTTACCGCATGGTGACGGGTTTCCGGAGCTTGGTCCAAGGGTCGAACCAACACCTGAATTCGTCAAGGCAGTCGAAAAAGCAAAAGAGACAATCGGTGTCCGCGAAGCAAACGATTTGAAAAATGTTGAGATCATCCCAAGTGGGCGGGTCGCCGATGAACTGGGAGTTAAACACTCAAGAGCGGCAGCAGCCTTTAAAGAAGCAACCGAAACGGAGCCTGCCAAAATCTATGTCGGCGAAAATCACTGGCATGGCGGTAGTTGGGTTCAGAACGAAGATGTGACATTCCGCTCCATCATGAAATCGGACATGCTCGCAATGTCATCGTTGACCCAAGCTGCTTTTCAAACAGACCGGAATTCATTTCAGCGTTCAAAGAAGACTGGGCAAAGATCCCGCAGTTCGATTCATACAAGATGTATCTCAAGGCTCTTGGCGGCGATAAAATGACAGACGAGATTTATGCAGATCTCAGCGCTCACGCGAAGAATCTTATACCGCACGAGTCAAACGTATTCTCACACAACATGGTTACGCGATTCCCGAAAGTTCTGGAATTACTAAGGAGAGAGCAATGGTAGACGATTTAGATTCGACCGAAGAAACGGCCGATGAGATGATTTTCGAGAGCGCAGAAATGCTTGCTGACCGTAGCATTAAATGGCTATCCGGCTACTTGAACACTAAGGACAAAGTTTCACCCGGTCATGATGCCGGAATCTGCAAACCTGGCTCGCCGGACTATGACCGATTGATGACGGTTCACAAGCTCACTGAACCAGGTCAGAGCAATGCAATCACTAAGCGCCTTATCAACGGTGCCTGGGTCGAAGTCATAGAACGGAACGATAGTCCGATCAAGTCATAAAGGCAGTGCAAGCTCTAAATAACTATTTCGATGGAAATGTCACATGAACATTGATACTGCCAGAATTGTCATGGTAGCCGCTACGATAAACTTGGTCATTCATAAGGAAAATAAGGTAGCCATCATTGGGAGCCATTCCTTTCCAGTGTGAGCCAAGTAGTATCGATCTCGGCATAAGCCGTATAAATCGGTCTATATTCGGCTGATCAGCAGCAGTAGTGAGATCAGTCACAAACTGGCTGTAAGCATCGGGTACGAAGACACCGATTAGCGCACCTGCAGGAGCCGCGTTAGACGCAGGTGGGAGCAGTTCTTGCTTCCAAGCAGGCTCTCCGTCGGCAGTCACGCTGGTAGTACCACCATAACTCCAGTTCCCATCGGTCTTCACTTCTACAAGCTGACCTGCCTGACATTTAATAGCGCCTACGGACTGGGCTCCCAAGGTTATAGGGTCGGTGCCTGGAGGTACAATCACAGATTGTGTTTTTGATTGTGCTTCAGACTGATATGTACTGAGCATGCTGAGCATTGCAAACATAGCCGCAAAAACCTTTTTCATCCTTGCCTTCTCCTGTAGTATTACTGCGAAAATAAGTGTCCAGTCGGAAGTATATTATGTTTCAGGTTCACCATCACTTCTTGACCCGCCGGGAGGCGCACAAGATTGACGAGTTTACATTCGACCCGACTGGAATGAATTGATGCCAGAAGTGCAGGGCCAAGTAATAGTCCAGATGACCGATTTGAAGGAGTTCAAATTTCTGGTTCAAGCTGCCTTAACGAGGTTGCGATGCAAAATCACGGGTGGATTGCAGGGACGTTACCAGCAAATTACAGCTTCGGCATTTGAAGTCTATCCAGGCAAAAATCACTGGAATCTTGAATACAACATCGTCATTGACTACGAGCAATTGGCTGAAGGCATTCAGTGCAAGCTAACTGTCAGCGACGACAAAAATAAGTGGGCATTGCCATTTTGTCAAAAACGCCTCGACTTGATCAAAGAAACATTGGTCGGGTTGTCTCAAAGAGAGGTGGCGCCAATTGAAGCATCGACGCTGTATGGCAAGGCTAAATGGGCAACTGAGGCTGAGTTAGAGGCTGGAGGATACATCTCAGATCACATCAACCAAAATAGTTTATTGCTTGCGCCCTGGGGCGAAAGTCAGGTTTTGTCAGTGCCGCCCAGGCTGACGCAACAGCACACACTTGTGTGTGGACCAACTGGAACAGGGAAAAGCAGCGGACTTTTTATCCCGAATTTAATTGCACGTTTTGACATCAGCGCGATCGTCACTGAGGCTTACCCGAAAGGTCGGACACCTGAGCTCTACAGCAAGACATCGGGATGGAGGGCTGCAAGCGGGCAGTCAATTTACTATTTCAGTCCTGGCGACTTGAGCTCGACGCGAATAAATCCGCTCGACATGGTAATGAAAGCGCCAGAAAATGAGAAGGGCACAATTGCAGAATACTTGTCGAATTTAGTAGTAACAAACACAACATCACCTGAGCGCAGTGGGGACAAAATCTGGGAGCAGATGGACG